>NZ_DATCHP010000095.1:0-121206 GCF_036508315.1 Acetobacterium sp.
ATAAATAATCTCGTTTTAGAAGGGAGTGAACAATTTGAAGCACATTAAAGTCATTAAAGAAGGAACCCTTACTGATGTAAAAAACAGAGGATGTGGGGAATGTCAAACTTCTTGTCAGTCAGCTTGTAAGACTTCCTGTACGGTAGGAAATCAGAAATGCAAACAAACAACCAATAAATAAAAAAAAAGCATGAGGGGCTGTCTCAAATGAGATAGCCTCTTTTTATGATTAGCTAATTGCAAAAGTATTGTGAGCTTCACTGTCGGTTTATATGAAACAATTTTTCCACTACACATCGAACAGTCTAACGACTGTTCGCCTATACGTTACAAAATTGGTTATATAAACCCACAGCAAAGCACTAAGGGTTTGTTTCTGATTTTCACAATCGCTTATCATTTATAAAAAAAGGAGAAATAATGATCCACAAATATCAACTTAATGGAATGAATATTGTTTTGGATGTGGACACCAGCACGGTGTTAACGGTCGATGATCTTACCTATAAACTTTTAGATGATTTTGAAAATAAGTCTAAAGAAGAAATAATAAAAAAATATACCAAAGAACATTCAATGAATGAGATTACTGAATGTCTGGATGAAATAGATGAGCTTAAAGAACAGAGACTATTATTTACTGAAGTGGCGTATACTCGGGAAAATTTTGGTAATGAAGACCTTATTAAAGCGGTATGTCTGCATGTTGCTCATGATTGCAATCTCAAGTGTGAATATTGTTTTGCCGCCCAGGGCGATTTTGATGGTGAAAAGCTCTTGATGCCATTGGAAATCGGTAAAAAAGCCATTGATTTTATTATTGAACAATCCAAAAATAGGCAAAACCTGGAACTGGATTTTTTTGGCGGCGAGCCTCTGATGAATCTGGATGTCGTTAAAGAGCTGGTGGCCTATGGAAATGAAGTCGCTGCAAAAAAAAACAAAATCTTTAAATATACCATGACTACCAACGGGGTATTACTGGATGAAGGAACCCGGGAATATTTAAATGAAACCATGGATAATATTGTCTTAAGCCTGGATGGTCGAAAATCCGTCAATGATCATATGCGTAAAACCATCAATGATCAGGGCTCCTACGATGTGATTATCGGCAATATTAAAGCCATGGCTGAAATGCGCGGGGACAAGGATCATTACATCCGGGGAACCTATACACGACATAACCTTGATTTTGGAAAAGATGTTCAGTTTTTTGCAGAAGAAGGGTTTACCAGTATTTCAGTTGAACCGGTGGTTGCTGAACCAAAACACGATTATGCCCTGACCGAAGAGGATTTACCGATTATTTTAAAAGAGTATGACGATCTTGCTTTGGCCTATTTAAAACGCCATGAAGATGGCCTTAACTATAATTTTTTTCATTTTAATGTGGACTTGGATCATGGTCCTTGTATATACAAACGAATTTCAGGGTGCGGTGCCGGAAAAGATTATGTGGCTGTGACGCCAGAGGGGGATATTTATCCCTGTCACCAATTTGTCGGTAAGGAAGAATTTAAAATGGGCGATGTGTTTAAAGGGATTACCAATAAGAACATTAAAAATATCTTTGATGCCGGAAATCTCCTTGAAAAGGAAAAATGCAAAGACTGTTGGGTAAAATATTTTTGCGGTGGCGGTTGTCACGCCAATGCTTATAACTTTAATGGCACTATTATGGAACCCCATCATGTCAGCTGTGAAATTGAGCGCCGCCGTGTTGAGAATGCCATTATGATTTCCATTATTGAAGGTAACTAAGTTCCTGTCAGGATGCAAGGGGCGGGTATTACCCGCCAGTCACGTAATGGAAAACCCAGCGTTTATATTTAACCTCAACGTTCGCGGGCGATTGATAATCGCCCCTTGGGATTGCTTTGACAATAGTTGCAATCTATGGTAAATTAAGACATATGATTTTCTGAATTTATTCATCATTTTTAACAATCTGCATTATTCTCAAATTCCATTTAAGACATCTTATCAACTCATTTAAACAAGAAAAAATATCTGCGGAGGCAAGCATTGGACAAAAAAATATTAGAAGATTCAACCGTTGTTGAATTACGTAAACAAGCAGAAACACTGGGAATTGAAAAAACCAGTCGTTTAAAAAAAAGTGAGCTTATTGAAGCTATTGCACAAAAACAAAATGGGGAAAAGCAACAGACAGTAACGTCTATCGGCACAAAATCCATGGAAAAAAAAACGACAACCCAACCCCGCCATCAGAGCAATTCAAATGGCTCCGGAACTGAAAATGGGCGATCACCCTATTACAAGATTAAGGATTCAATGGAAAATGTGGTAATTGTTGAAGGAATTCTTGACGTTCTTCCTGGGGGATTCGGTTTTGTCAAAAACAAGGACATGACTTCAAGCGAAGAGTCTGTTTATATCTCCGGGTCGCAAATTCAAAAATTCAAATTGGAAACCGGGGATCGGCTCAGTGGTAAGGTTCGTCCACCAAAAACAGGAGAAAAATATTCAGCGATGCTCTTTCTTGAGAAAGTCAATGGCATAAAAACAGCGGATATTATTCAAAAAATCAACAGTATGCTTTATGTGGATGATAAAAAAGATCTTGAGCGATTCAAAAGTTCCCAGGAAGGGATACTGGATGTAAGCCCTGATGGCTTTGGCTTTTTAAGAACCAACCATTATCTGTCCGGGGATAACGATATTTATGTAGCAGCTAATCAGATTCGCCGCTTTAATCTTCGTACCGGGGACAAAATAGTTGGGAAGATTAAGTTGTCCAGCGAAAGCGAAAAGTTCGATGCCCTTCTTTATGTGGAAACGGTGAATGGTGATATTCCTGAAAAAATAGCCAATCGTCCAAAGTTTGAACGATTGACACCTATTTTTCCGGAAGAGCGTATTACACTTGAAACCACCCGGGATGTTATTTCAACCCGAATGATGGATATTTTCTCTCCTGTTGGCAAAGGTCAGCGTGGTATGATTGTGGCGCCTCCAAAAGCCGGGAAAACGATTCTGCTTAAGGAAATTGCCAAAGGCATTACCGAAAATCATCCGGATATCGAACTGATTATCCTGTTGGTGGATGAGCGTCCGGAAGAAGTCACCGATATGAAACGCTCGATTGACGCCGATATTGTCTATTCTACCTTTGATCAGCCGCCGGAAAACCATATTAAAGTGGCGGAAATTGTCCTTGAACGTGGCAAACGACTGGTAGAACAGGGGAAGGATGTGGTGATTCTTGTGGATAGCCTCACTCGTCTTACCCGAGGGAACAACCTGGTGGTTGCGCCGTCAGGAAGAACTCTGTCAGGTGGACTGGATCCGGAAGCACTTTATTTTCCAAAGAAATTTTTTGGTTCAGCAAGAAAGATTGAAGAGGGCGGAAGCCTGACTATTTTAGCAACGGCTCTGGTTGATACCGGCAGCCGAATGGATGACATGATTTTTGAAGAATTTAAGGGCACCGGAAATATGGAGCTGCATCTCGAGCGTGAGCTGGCTGAGCGTCGGATTTATCCGGCCATTAACTTGAACCGCTCCGGAACCCGCCGGGAAGAAAAGCTTTTAAATGAGCAGGAATTAAAAGTCAGCTTTGATATACGCAAACTCTACAAAGGAACTACGGTATCAGACCTGACGGATAAGATTATTTCTATTTTAGAACGAACCAGGGACAACAAAGAATTTTTGGAGAAATTTATTCATAAATATAATGCACAAAATATTTGATCTTTTAAGAAATCTTTGGTATACTGTATTGGTTAATAAAATAACAATGAGCTATAAAATAAAGAAGAAGTGAGGTGAATTCGATGAAAGAAGGCATTCATCCTAATTACAACAAATCTGTCGTAAAATGTGCATGTGGAAATACTTTTGAAACCGGTTCTGTTAAACCAGAACTTAAAGTGGAAATTTGTTCTGCTTGCCATCCATTTTTCACAGGAAAACAAAAACTTGTTGATACTGGTGGTCGTGTTGATCGATTCAATAAAAGATTTGTCAAAAGCGATTCAGCAGAATAATCCAAAGTCGGTTCTTGTAACCGGCTTTTTTCTTGTCGTTTTTAGAGAGAAATTCACTAAAAGAAATGAATATCAGGAAAATTAATAATGAGGAACAATTGAGGTAAGCCTATGGATGTAAAGGGACTTTTAGAGTTAGGCAGAGTAACACTCAAAAAAGCAGAAATTGAAAATCCGAGACTCGAGGCAGAAATACTTTTAAGTGACATTTTTAATTGTGATCGGATTTATTTTTATGCTCACCCCGAAAAAATGGTGGAGACATCAAAACAGGAGGCCTATTTTAAGGCTCTTGAAAGACGTACTCAGCATGAACCTGTGGCCTATATTATGGGACAGAAGGAATTTATGGGAATGACCTTCCTGGTCAATTCCAGTGTTTTAATTCCCCGACCAGACACGGAATCAATGGTTGAATACCTGATTGAACGTCTTAAATCCGATTATCCAAATGAAGCAAAGGTCTTTGACCTTTGTACCGGCAGCGGCGCCATTGGTATTGCAATAAAAAGTTTTTATCCCCAGGGCGATGTCACCTTAGGAGATATTTCAAAGGATGCATTGGCGGTTGCAAGAGCCAATGGAAACCAATTAGTTAATGGGAAAATTACTTTAGTTCAAGGCGATTTGTTTGAGGCATTAAGCGGAGATGAAAAATTTGATCTTATTGTGTCGAATCCCCCTTATATCAAAAAGGCGGACATGGAAACACTGGCACCTGAAATCCTGGACTATGAGCCTCATTTGGCACTTTATGGAGGAGATTCAGGTTTGTGTTTTTATGAGCGCATTATTGAGAACGCCAAAGATTATCTTTTAACATCTGGGATTCTGGCTTTGGAAATTGGTGATGACCAGGAGGACACGGTTTTTGAACTCCTGATAAAAAATGGGTATGATTCTGTTGAAAAAATTTTTGATCTTGCCGGTCATGTCCGTTGTCTTGTCGGGGAACTCAAAGAAAAGTTGTGATAATCCATCATTATTCATAAATACAGATGACGGGCAAAGAAAATTGTGATAAAATAAGAAAATATTATAAGAATAGATTGAAAACAAACTCACCCGGAGGTAGAATATGGTATCAGCTAGTGATTTTAAGAAGGGTGTAACCTTTGAAATGGATGGCAATGTGTTTAGTATCATTGAATTTCAACATGTTAAGCCAGGAAAAGGTGCAGCCTTTGTCCGAACCAAGATAAGAAATATTATTTCAGGGGCAGTGGTTGATAAAACATTCAATACCACAGAAAAATTTCCAAAAGTCCAGGTTGAAACCAGAGAAATGCAGTATCTTTATGAAGATGGCGGTTTATATTATTTTATGGATGGCGAAACCTTCGAACAAATACCACTAAACTTTGAACAGGTTGAAGAAGCGTTAAAATATTTAAAAGAAAATGACACTGCAACCATTCGTTCCATAAAAGGCGTTGCGTTTTCAGTTGTCCCACCAACTTTTGTTGAATTGGAAATTGTTCAGACGGATCCAGGATTTAAAGGTGATACCGCAACCGGTGCCAATAAACCTGCAACTGTTGAAACAGGTGCTATTATCACTGTCCCTCTTTTTGTGGAACAGGGAAATGTCATCCGAATTGATACACGTACCGGTGAGTACATGGAAAGGGTATAAAAATGAAATTTATTAATGAAAAAGTAGCCTACACAAAGGGTCTTATGGATGGTTTGGAATTAGATCAGAATTCAAATGAAGGCAAGATTTTAGTCCAGGTTCTTGATATCCTTGATGATATCGTTGATGCTTTAGATGGTCTGACAGAAGCTCAGGAAGAGATTGAAGCATACGTTGAAATGGTTGATGATGATCTGACTGATTTAGAAGAGTTCATTTTGGATGAAGACGAATATTTGGATGATGATGATGATGACGACTTTGAATTTGATGATGAAGAATACTATGAAGTGGTTTGCCCGGAATGCGGAAATATCTACATTACTGAATTTGAATCCTTTGAAAATGATGCAGTGATCTGTCCTGATTGTGGAGCACCATTTCATCTGGAAGAAGAAGTTTCCTGTTGTGGAGAAGATGGCTGCGATTGCGGCCAGGAAGTATAAGGATTACAGGAAAACAAAATGAAAAACAACCAGTCACCTGAAATCTCTCATGAAATGATCTGTTCCATTGTTAGCTTAGCAACCACTGGCGTCAACGGTGTCGAACGTATTTCGCTGAGGATCACCGATGAAATCATGGATAAACTGCCTCTTACATCCCCATTAAAGGGCATTAAAATTAGTCATAACCATGAGGGTCTGATGATTAGTGTTTATTTGATTACCGAACCGGGAGTTGATATTGTCAGGGTTTCCAAGGAAGTCCAGGCAAAAATCAAAGCATCGGTTCAATCCATGACAGGTTTACAAGTCGCTTCAGTTAATGTAAGAATTGAAGGTTCAGGTATTTAGGGACGGTTTAAAAAGAATCACAAGACAGGGGCTGTTGCAAAATTAGAGAAACCGATGGATGGTTTTTTGAATCTGGTTAAGTACCCGTTCTTGCTGGTATCATTGTCATTCTTGAGCTCGGACATCTTTTGGGTGTCCAACCCAAGGTTTATCAATGAATCATCAGCATGCGGACACTTAACCAGAGTTTTGTAACAGCCTCTTTTTGAAGTTTTCGGATAAATCATTTGAAAAAGGTTTTTTGTCTGATTAATTTCATGGAATAAACCGGAAAAAAGGAGACCACATGAGTCGAAAAAAAGAAAGGGAAAGCGCCCTGAAAGGTGTGTTCCAATTAGACTTTCATATTGAACCTGGGGATTTTAAAGAGAGCATTGATTATTTTTTAGAAGATAGCGAGCTTGACCTTGGTTATGGGAAAAAACTGATTGATACGACTGAAGCCAATCTTTCCGAGATTGATGATGTTTTGAATGATTATCTTAAAAGTACCTGGAAGATTGACCGCATTCCCAAAATTGAAAAATCAATTCTGCGACTGGCTATTTGTGAGCTGATGTTTATGGATGAAGCCATTCCATATGAGGTTGTTATTAATGAGGCCATTGAGCTTACAAAAAAATATGGGGATGAAGATGGAAAAAATTACGTTAATGGTATTTTAAATAAAATTGTTAAGGATAGTATCAATGTGTGCCCTTAGTCTGGGAATTGACACCAGTAATTATACGACCTCGGTTGCATTGGTGGACGAAAATGAAAAAATAATTTACAACCAGGGCATTCTATTGGAAGTGAAGTCAGGAGAAAAAGGACTTCGCCAATCGGATGCTCTTTTTCAACATATCAATAATCTGCCAACCCTGTTAAAAGACCTTCCCAAAGGCCGGGAAATTGAAGTGGTCTGTTTTTCAGAACGGCCTAGGCCTTTACCTGATTCCTATATGCCTGTTTTTAATGCAGGAAAATCCCTGGCACAATCCCTGGCAGGCGTTTTAGGCTCAACGCTGCTGGCAGTCAGTCACCAGGAAAATCATATTCGTGCAGCCATTTATGGAAGCGGTTCCCCAAAACTGGAGAATCCTTTTTGCGGCGTCCATTTTTCAGGTGGAACTTCGGAAATCCTTTTAGTGAGAAAAGAAGAAGCTGGTTTTTGCTGTGAAATCATGGCCCAAACATTGGATCTCAATGCCGGCCAGCTGATTGATCGTGTCGCACTATTAATGGGGTGTGCTTTTCCGGGTGGCATGGCTCTTGAAGCTCTGGCGGTCAAGGCCATTATAAAAGATGCTGGAAAAGACTGTATTATTTCAACCACTATGGATGGCGTGGACTTTCATTTTTCAGGACAGGAGAACCAGGCAATAGAATGCTTGAACAATGGAACAGACCCAGGTGAAGTTGCCTATAGCTTGTTAAAATCCATTGCGAAGACCCTGTCAAAATCCATTCAGCTGCTTCATGAAAAGCAAGGATTCCAATCGGTTCTTTTTTCAGGTGGGGTGATGTCCAATCAAATCATCAAAATGATTTTATTAAAAGAACTGAAAAATTCTGGAATCGATCTTTTTTTCTCGCCTGGGGTATATGCCAGGGATAATGCTCTTGGAAATGCCTTATTGGGAATGGATTATTTCAAAAAACCGGGAGGTGATTTTCATGGCAAATCCTAGGATTCTGAGTGTTTCAGAAGTAAATCAGTTTCTTAAAACATTGCTGGAAAGTAATAGTATATTGAGAAATCTCATGATACAGGGGGAACTTTCAAATGTAAAACGGGCTGCTTCGGGACACCTGTATTTTTCTTTGAAAGATCCAGCCAGCAAAATTGATTGTGTGATGTTTAAAAATGCTGCACAGGGGATTAAGTTTGTTCCGAAAGAGGGAATGAAGGTGACCCTTCGGGGAAGCCTCGGAGTTTACCCCCCCAGTGGCCAATACCAGATTACAGTTCGCTCTATGGAACCTCAGGGCCAGGGTGACCTTTACCAGGCCTACCTTGCATTAAAGGAAGAACTCGAAGGAAAAGGCTATTTTGCAAAAGAAAAGAAAAAGAAGCTACCTGGAACCGTGAGTCGGGTTGGGCTTGTAACTTCTCCTACCGGGGCGGCGGTTGAGGATATGATCTCAATTATCAAACGACGGAATCCTCTCATGGATATCGTCCTTTATCCCAGTCTCGTACAAGGTGAGGCAGCAGCCAAAAATATCATTGCAGGGATTCGTACATTTAATGATCTGAAATCAGTGGATGTGATTATTATTGGCCGGGGAGGCGGTTCCATAGAGGATCTTTGGGCGTTTAATGATAAAAATCTTGCAAAGGTTATTTTTGATTCAGAGCTGCCTATTGTTTCGGCGGTGGGCCATGAAATTGACTTTACCATTGCTGATTTCGTGGCTGATCTTCGAGCACCTACCCCATCAGGCGCAGCTGAGCTGGTTGCCGAGGAAACACTTGGCTTCATACATCGGTTGGAACAGGTTAAAAATCGTTTGAGCCATGCTATGACCAGGCAGATTTCTAAAAATCGGGAGGCTCTGTTTCAGTTGAAAAAGGAACTTATGCGCTTTCGTCCCCGGGAACGGGTGGAAGAAATTCGATTAAATCTGGATGTGCTCCAGGAAAAGTTGCTTCGTTCCATGAAGGGTATGATAAAAGAGAATCGGCAACAATTAAAGCATCTTGAAGCGCGACTTGAGGCGATTAATCCCGTAAATGTCCTTAATCGGGGCTACGTTCTTGTGACAGACGAAAATGGAACAGCCGTAGGAACCGTGAATGCTTTAAATCCCGGCCAACATCTAAAACTTCGTTTTAAAGATGGTGAGGCTGATGTGCTTATTGAAACCATAAAGGAGAATTAAAATGGCAGTTAAAAAATTAAAAGCAAAAATAAACCGGTTGGAAACCATTGCTGAGATTCTTGAAGGTGAGAATCAGGAAATTGAAGCATCTGTTAAACTCTTTGAAGAAGGAATGAAACTTATTAAAGAATGTACCGGGGATTTAGATTCTCTTGAAGGGAAAATTCTGGTAATGATTGATGGTGAAGAAAAAGATTTTGAAGGGAGAACTGCCTGATGCTCGAATTTGAATCAGTGTTAAAAGAAAAAGTAATTCTGATTAATGAAAATCTGGAAAAAAAATTTCAACAAAACCTGGATACTCCGGATGAAATTCTGGAATCAATGAAATACAGTCTTTTTGCCGGGGGGAAACGTCTGAGACCAATGCTCATGATTGAAACCTGCCGATCTCTTGGTGGCGATGTAGATGTCATCATGCCATTGGCTTTGGCTATGGAAATGATCCATACTTATTCTCTGATTCATGACGATTTGCCGGCGATGGATAATGATGATCTGAGACGTGGAAAACCTACAAACCATATGGTTTTTGGCGATGCTATTGCAATTCTTGCAGGAGACGGACTTCTGAATTATGCCATGGAAACCATGCTCCAGGGAACTCATGGGCTCTCAGGTGAGCTGCTTAACCGTTATATTACGGCCATGAAAATCATAATGGCCGCTTCTGGAATATCAGGCATGATTGGCGGACAGGTGGCGGATATGCTCAGTGAAAATCGAGTGATTTCCTTAAGTGAAATGGAATATATTCATTTACATAAAACCGGGGCTCTTTTAGAAGCCAGTATTCATTGTGGCTGCATTATTGCTGATGCTGAACCTGCAACCTTGGGAAGATTAACAACATTTGGTCATCGGCTGGGGTTAGCTTTCCAAATTGTTGATGATATTCTGGATATTGAAGGTACTGAAAAAGAACTTGGAAAGCCCATTGGCAGTGATGAAAAAAATTGCAAATCAACGTTTGTTTCACTGTATGGGTTGGAAGCCTCAAAAATTATGGTGGGTGAACTGGAAACAGAAGCTTTAGAAATGCTTAAAACTGTTGGTGAAAACACAGAATTTCATCAGAAATTAACAGAGTACATTTGTGAGCGGCGTAAATAACTTTTGTCTTCTTGTTTTCAAAAAAAAGCTATGTTATAATTAAAGTTCAGGTGGTGCAGTATCCTAGTCGGCACTGTCGATCTTCAGGGCGGGCCTAAAAATCCGTCGAAGGGCATATCGATGAAGTCCCTTGTTTCTGCTTTTGACGCCCAGTTGAGGGTTGATTCAGGGGGTTAAGGAGGATGGGGCGATCCGCAACGGCATGCGGGCGTTGACCCTGCCTCCGTGGAGACCTGCATTTGCAGGAGTAACCTGTGAACGTGTTACCGCGAGGAGATACTGAAGCAGTGTAGCCTGCCTTGAGTGGCTTAGGTGGATGGATTGTCAGTTTCATAAGTAATTGGGCCCAATGCTTAGAAATATTGCTATTCGAAACCTAATCTGCAAAAGAGGCTAAGGATCGATTTGTGTTGCCGAGGAAAACTCCTAGGCTGTTCGAAAGAAGTATAATGGGGATTATGGTGTGCACTCAGTGGTAATTCAGTCTTGTAATTGGCAACAATACAAAATGCGTATAAAGGGAAACCGCTGGAACGGCGACGTTCCAGTCGTGCATTGGGAAATCCTGCTGGACCTAAGTCGCAAAGTTTACTCATTATACTGCCACCTGCTATAATAAATATTTAAGGAATTATGATGTTTCATAGTTCCTTTTGTTGTATAATGATGTATAAATAATCACTCAATATAGGAGAGTTCATGAAAGTAAAGTTGACAAAAAAAGCATTGAAAGAGAAACGTCATCGCCAGTGGGTTATCAATATTACCATTGCTACATTTTTTATGACTTTTCTCATTAGTTATATTTCAGATGTTATATTATCCAATACCCCTATTTTTGTTGCATTTATTATTTTATTGATCATTATCAGCCTTGGAATATTTGCTGATATCGTTGGGATCGCAGTAACGGCAGTGGACGTTCATCCTTTTAATGCGATGTCTTCTAAAAAAATAAAAGGAGCAAAAACATCGGTATTAATGGTGAAAAATGCCACCCGGGTTTCGAATTTCTGTAATGATGTTGTGGGGGATATATGTGGTATTGTCAGTGGGGTTACCAGTATCACTATTGTGCTTCAGTTGGCTACTCATTACCCACCTGTGAACGTCGCACTTATGACATTGATTCTGAGTAGCGTAGTTGCCTGTATTACAGTGGGGGGAAAAGCATTGGGAAAAGATATTGCCATGAAGCACGGCACCAGCATTATCCATGGTTTGTCAGTGGTTGTTGCCAGTGTTAAAATAGCCGTTAAAGGTGAGGAATAAGAAAAATACTAAAAAACTAAAGAATACATGAAAAGAGGAAAATTTGAAAGAACGTTTAGATAAATTATTAGTGGCGCAGGGACATTTTGATACCCGGGAGCGTGCAAAAAAAGCGATTATGGCAGGACTTATTCAAGTGAATGAGCAAATAAAGGATAAAGCCGGGGATCTTGTTGATACGGAAGCGAAAATTCTCATTAAGGGTGGGGATATGCCTTATGTAAGTCGGGGCGGTTTAAAGCTGGAAAAAGGCTTGGCCGTTTTTTCAATGCCAGTCACAGGAAAAACATTCATCGATGTTGGATCCTCTACCGGAGGCTTTACCGATTGTTTATTGCAAAATGGCGCCTGTAAGGTTTATTCGGTGGATGTAGGATATGGTCAATTGGATTGGAAACTTCGTAATGATGACCGGGTTGTTTCTATGGAGCGCACAAACTTTCGTCATCTCACTGGAAATGATATTCCAGAAATGGTGGATGGTACAGTAATGGATGTTTCTTTTATATCCATCATTAAACTTTTTGATGCCATTCAAACCTTTATGAAACCGGGAGCCCAGGGTATTTGGCTCATTAAACCCCAATTTGAAGCCGGTCGGGAACGCGTCGGAAAAAATGGCGTTGTTCGGGATAAAAAGATTCATGCTGACGTATTGCTTCATGTGCTGACAGCCATAGAGGATTATGGCTTTTCAGTAAAAGGATTGGATTTCTCGCCAATTCAAGGACCTAAAGGGAATATTGAATTTCTTGTTTTTATCGAAAACACAGAGTCTGATAAAAGTTTTCCATGGACTGAGAAAATTGAGAATATTGTCAAATTGGCCCATGAAAGCTGTCGAAAGAAAAAAGAACCCACAGTCGAATAGGATGTGAATGACAGTGAATAATCAAACAAAAGAAGTTGGCGTTTTTCTGAATATGGATAAACCGGATAGTCAGGCGTTGGGAAAGAAATGTATTGAATATTTGTTATCTCAAGGGATTAAAATTGCCTTACTTGAAGATCAAATTCAATATATCCATGACGCAGTACATTATTATGAAAAGGGCGCATTCTTCGAGAAACCTGACTGCATTCTTGTTTTGGGCGGGGATGGTACCTTATTAACGGTTGCCAGGAAATGCTGCTTTTATGGTGTGCCACTTTTCGGAATTAACCTGGGTAAGTTGGGCTTTTTAACCGAAGGGGAAGCCAGTAATTATAAGGAAATACTTAAGAGCTTCACCCAGGGTGATTATTACATTGAGGAACGAATGATGCTGAGCTGTACCATTAAGAAAAAAAATCGAATCTCCCATGAGTATGTGGCACTCAATGATGTTCTGGTGAAAAGTCATGGGTTTCGGATGATGGAAATTCGGGCTTATGCCAGTGGCACTAATATTGATACCATCCGGGCAGACGGCCTCATTATTTCAACCCCGACAGGATCTACGGGATATTCATTGGCTGCAGGAGGCCCTGTGGTAGCCCCGGGAACCGATGTCCTGATCCTAAACCCTATTTGTCCTCATCGCCTCCATGACCGCACTTATATTTTACCTGGGGATGAAGTGGTGACTCTGGAATTTGGAGAACGGGAAAAAGAAATTATGGTTATCCTGGACGGACAAACCGTTGCTGACATTAAACCGGAGGATGAGGTTCGAGTTGAAAAATCAAAGTACAGCACGCGATTGATTCGACTCAATGAAATGAGCTATTTTGACCGACTAAGATTAAAGCTTACCAATGATATCATTTAAATAAATCCGGGACAACCAGTAGGAGAAAAAATGAAAGTTGCAAGACAAGTTAAAATTATTGAAATTATTGAAAATAACCTCATTGAAACCCAGGAGGATCTTGCCCAGGCATTAAAGGATACCGGTTTTGCTGTGACCCAAGCTACAATTTCACGGGATATTAAGGAATTGAAATTAATTAAAATAACCAGCAAAGTTGGCATCCAGCATTATGCACCGCTTAAAGATATTAGCACTATTTATAATGAACGGGTCACAGCTGTTTTCAGAGAATCGGTTTTAACCGTAGACTATGTTGAAAATAATATTGTGCTGAGAACACTGCCAGCCATGGCTCAGGCAGCTGCTTTAGCCATCGATGGCCTGGAATGGAGTGAAATTGTGGGAACCATTGCAGGGGATGATACTATTTTTGTTCTGATCCGTGATCGTGAGCTGGTTCCGGAAATCGCAGGTAAATTTAAAAAGCTGATGAAATAAGGGAGGGTCTCATGCTGAGAAATCTCGTTGTTAAAGACTATGCACTGATTGAAAATTTAAGCGTTGATTTTAGTAATGGACTTAATGTCATTACCGGGGAAACCGGGGCCGGAAAATCCATCGTCATTGATGCTCTGTCAATGGTGCTGGGGAACCGTGGGAATAAAAGTAATATTCGACAGGGCGAAAATAAAATGATTGTCCAGGGACTCTTTGATATCGGTGAACAGCCGGATCTTTTGAAAAAATGCGAGGCATTTGGTATTGTCATTGAGGACGGTCAATTAGTCTTGACCCGGGAACTGGATGAACACGGTCGAAATTTATGTCGGGCCAATGGGATGATTATTACCGTTTCCCAGCTTAAAACCCTGGGAGAAAGCTTAATGGACATCCATGGACAGCATGAACATCAGTCCCTTTTTCAACGGGATAATCATCAAAAGCTTTTAGATGCGTTTGGAGGGGAATCCAGTCGAAAATATTTGCAAGAGACTGCTTCTTTTGCCGACGCACTTAAAAAGCTTAAAATCCGGATTGATGATTTGGAAATTAATGAACGGGAACTGGAACGAGATAAAGAAACCCTCCAGTTTGAATTGAATGAAATTGAAAAGGCTGGATTAGAAATCGGTGAGGATGAACGCCTTGAGGATGAAAAGCGGATTCTTGAGAACAGAGAACGTCTCTTTTCGAATATCAATGGAGCTTATGAGCTTTTAAGCGGTGAAAGTCCGGGACAAAACCCGATTATGGATGCCGTGGGGCTCCTCCAGGAGAATATATCTGAAATTACAAAAATTGATAGCAGCTTTAAGCCAAAACTTGAGCTTTTAAATGGTGTATTCAGCGAATTGGAAGGGCTCTCTTTTGAAATTAGAAAATATCTTGAGGATATGGAATTTAATCTCGGGGATTTAGACAGCATTGAAGGCCGTCTGGCACTCATTAGTCGGATGAAGCGGAAGTATGGCAATGATATTAATGAGATTTTGGCATATGCCGACAAAATCAGCGGGCGTTTGAAAACGCTTCTTAACCGAGATAAGAATCTTCAGTCCTATTATCAGGATTATGATGATATGAAAAAAAAATATTTTATGGCAGGAAAGCATCTTCATCAGCTGCGATTAAAATCCGGAGAGATCCTTAAAAAATCCCTGGAAAAAGAATTAAGAGAGCTGGCCATGGAAAAAGCTCAGGTGGAAATATCGGTTGATTATGATCCTGAGCGAATAACAGCCAAGGGACAGGATGTGGTCGAATTTCTAATTTCTGTCAACCCCGGACAATCGCCAAAACCCCTGGGAAAGATTGCTTCCGGTGGAGAAATATCCCGAATCATGCTGAGTATTAAAAGCATTTTCGGGAGTATGGATGCCATTGAAACCATGGTTTTTGATGAAATTGATACGGGCATCAGCGGAAGAACCGCCCAGGTTGTTGCAGAAAAGATTCAGGCCTTATCTGCAACACCTCCCAAGGGCAGACAAATTATTTGCATTACCCATTTACCTCAGATTGCTGCCATGGCAGATCAACACTTTATGGTTGAAAAACATACTGGAGAATCCTCGGTGGATGTATTATTTTTGCCTTTGGATGAAAGCGGTAAAAAAGAGGAACTTGCCCGAATGCTCAGCGGGGCAAAGGTGACCCAGAAAACCTGGGAACATGCTCAGGAGATGCTGGAATTAAGCCAAAAAATAAAAAAAGACAAAAAAAGATAGAAAAAAACAAAAAAAAAGACAAAAAAAGTCAAAAAAGTCAAAGAGAACAAAATATTACCTTAACATTTAAAGGTTTATTGGTTAAGATATAGATTGTTAATAATTTAATTAAGTAGAGGAGAAAATTATGGAAAGAAAAGTGCCCATCGGGCTGTCAAACAAACATATTCATTTATCACAGGCAGATTTAGAGGTTTTATTTGGAAAAGGTTACAAACTAACAGTAAAGAAAGATTTATCTCAACCTGGCCAATATGCTTCAGAAGAAAAGGTTGATGTTGTTGGACCTAAGGGAACCATTAAAGGTATCCGTGTTTTAGGACCAGTACGTCCAGAAACACAGGTTGAAGTTTCGATTGGTGATGGCTTTATTTTAGGAATTCCTGCACCAGTAAGAAATTCAGGAGACACCAAGGATACACCAGGCGTTAAACTTGTCGGACCAGCAGGAGAAGTTGAAATTAAGAAGGGTGCCATTGTTGCAGCCCGACACATTCATATGAGTACTGAAGAAGGCAAAGCTTTTAATTTAAAAGATCAGGACGTTGTTTGTGTTAAACTTGACGGCCCACGCGGTTTAACATTTGATAATGTCGTTGTTCGTGTTGATCCAAACTTTAAATTAGAAATGCACATTGATGTTGAAGAAGGAAATTCTGCTTGCGCTAAAAACGGCCAAATGGCAACTATCCTTTAATCATGCCAACACCAAACCCCATTGCATTTTCTGTATTGGGTCTTGATATAAGGTGGTATGGCATTCTCATTGCCAGTGCATTGCTCATTGGCTTGTTTGTCGGTATAAAGCGCGCTCCAAAATATGGAATAGATCCAGACTTTGTCTTGGACTTCTTTCTTTACATGACACCAGCAGTGGTGATTGGGGCCCGACTTTACTATGTCATTTTCAACCTTGAGTACTATATAGCCAATCCAACAGAAATATTAGCCACATGGCATGGCGGTCTTGCCATTCATGGCGGAATTATCGCCGGGGTTATTGTGGCATTTATTCTATGCCGGGTTAAAAATGTAAATTTTATGAGTTTTGCGGATATGTTGATTCCAGGATTGCCTTTAGGGCAAGCCATTGGTCGATGGGGGAATTATTTCAACCAGGAAGCTTATGGTGTTCAAACGGATTTGCCCTGGGCAATTACTGTTAATGACGCGGTTCAGGGAATGATCAGGGTCCATCCGACTTTCCTTTACGAATCGATCTGGGATTTTTTTATTTTCGGTTTTCTCCTTTTCTATGAAAGTAAGCTAAAAAAGGTGAACGGTGAATTATTTTTCGTTTATCTGGGGTTATATTCCATTGGCCGATTTTTCATCGAAGGGTTAAGAACCGACAGTCTCATGTTTTTAGGACTGCGAACTGCTCAAATGGTCAGTTTAGCTCTGGTGGTTATAGGTTTTGGCGGACTCATTCTTTTAAGAAAAAATCCGGACCTGTTTAAAAGTACACTATGGAAAAAATAGAATAAGCAAAAAAAGGCTGTCTTTCGGGACAGCCTTTTTGAATGCAAAAAAATGATTAGTGTGACTTTAGCATGCCACGATACTGGATGGCTTCTGATAAATGAGATACATTGATGTTTTCAGAATTATCTAAATCTGCAATGGTACGGGATAATTTTAAGATGCGGTGATAGCCTCGGGCGCTGAGATTCATTTTTGCATAGACCTTTTCCATTAACTTTTGCTCAGGGTTTCCCAATAAACAAAATATTTCCATGAGTTTTGGGGTCAACTGAGCATTGTAGTAGATGTCCAAACCGGCATAACGCTTATTTTGAATTTCTCTGGCGGCATCGACTCGTTTTTTAATGATATGGGAAGAGTCACCCTTGGGTTTGCATTGAAGTTCATCATAGGTGGTGGGAGGGACCTCTACAAAAATATCCAGACGATCCATCAGGGGACCGGAAATTTTCCCCTGATAATTTTTAATTTGCTGGGGGGTGCAAATACACTCATGGGAAGGGTCTGTGAGATAACCGCAGGCACAGGGATTCATGGAAGTGATCAGCGTGAAGCTGGCAGGAAAGGTTAATGAAGCATTTACTCTGGCAATACAGACTTCCTGATCTTCAATGGGTTGGCGTAAAACTTCAAGAGCTGATTTCTGAAATTCCGGAAGTTCATCTAAGAATAGAACCCCTAAATGAGCAAGGGATACCTCCCCGGGCTTGGGAATACGCCCACCCCCGACTAATGCGGTTTTAGAAATGGTGTGATGAGGTGATCGAAAGGGACGTTCGCACATAATGGCATTATCTTTAAGTAGACCGGAGATGTTGTGGATTTTAGTGATTTCCAGGGCCTCATCCAGGGTGAGATCGGGTAAAATTGAAGGAAAACCTTTGGCTAACATCGTTTTTCCAGAACCGGGCGGTCCCGACATAAGCAGATTGTGGCTTCCGGCAGCCGCAATTTCTAAAGCTCTTTTTGCCAAATCCTGGCCTCGAATAAGCAAGGGAGCTATCATTTCATTTTTACAAAATAACGTCTTTTTCTATGTTTTGTGGTGAGAGCAAAGTCTAGAAAAAAAATTAGAGTTTACTACGATATTAAGCTAAAGGAAAATAGAAAACAAGATAAAAGGTTTGAAAAATAGTGATATAAACGTTACACGGAGCTTTTTACCTGAATTGTCAACACCCTCGACGTACATACCACAGTTTTTGTGTTTGCGTAAAAATGCCCTTATATGTATATTCATGCATGTGCTTTATTGATGTGCTTGCAACCTGTTGTCGTTTATAATTTAGTGAATATTTATTGAAGTGGGTTGATTTTTTTCACGATTAGTATATACTATGTATATACTAATCGAAGGAGTAATAAGAGATGCAAACAACAATAGTAAAATGGGGTAATTCACAAGGTGTTCGGCTCCCAAAACACATATTAAATAGTGCAAATATATCGGATCGAGATGTGGTCAAGATGTATGTTGAGGGAGATACTATAATTATAAAAAAAAGTAAGAAGAATGCAAAACATAAGACAATTCAAGAACTTTTTGCTGGTTTTGAGGATGACTATGCGCCAACAGAAATCAATTGGGGAAAACCAGAAATTAGCGAAATATGGTAAAACAAGGGGATATTATTAAATTGAACTTTAACCCACAGAGTGGTCATGAACAGGCTGGTTTACGTTTTGCGGTGGTTATTAGCAATGATTTTTTTAACGAAAAGGTGAATACAACCATCGTATGTCCCATTACCAATACCAATCGTTCATTTCCATTGCACGTTGTACTTGATGAGCGAACAGCGACTACGGGAGTTGTTTTATGCGAACACATCAAAGCGATCGATCTGGAAGGACGACCCTACCAATATGTCGAAAGTATACCAGAAGATTTGCTGGAAGAAATTATATCGACAGTTTATTCGGAAATTGAGAAGCCGGAGTATTGAAGCTATTGTTTGAAACATCGGTCCACTTAAAAACATGGTTTAAAACAATCTGCACTTAATTATTATTTATTTTTAAGACAATTATGCGCGTGAATATATTGACATTGCGCGTAAATTTATAGTATTATTAATATAATAATAGGGAAAGGGCGTGTTTTTGATGGCACAAACAAATGTTAATATCCGCATGGATGAGAATTTAAAAAAACAATTTGAGGCTTTTTGCTCTGAAATTGGAATGAGTATGACGACTGCCTTTTGTGTTTTTGCAAAAACAGCCGTACGCCAAAACAAAATCCCTTTTGAAATCTCTGCCGATAGCGATCCATTTTACAGTGAAATCAATCAAGCACGGTTGAGAAAGTCTATCGACCAGCTTAATAATGAAAAATTCATAGTTAAGACGATGGACGAACTGGAGAATATGGCACGTGAATAATTTGTTGTTCATGTCCGACGCGTGGCAGGATTATTTGTATTGGCAAAAACAAGATAAAATGATCTTGAAACGAATCAATCAGCTCTTGCAGGATATCATTAGAAATGGTTATGATGGAATTGGGAAGCCAGAACCATTGAAATACGATTTTCAAGGGTTCTGGAGTAGGCGCATTAATGACAGTGATCGTATTGTTTATCGGATTGACGGGGAACAGATTATCATTGTTCAATGTGGATCTCATTACCGTGATAAATAAGTGTCCGTGAACACGACCTGCTGTCAATCAATAACCCTTGCGTTATATTGACATAAAATTGCAAATGCGGTATAATAAAGCCATAAAAGGTGCTACCCATAAACGGTTAGCCCGAAAAACCAGTTGTTTCTATGATAAAAAACACTAATCTTGCTTATCAGGGCGGTTAGTGTTTTTTGATTGTTCGTATTTCATCAATTACTACTAATAAAACAATATGAAAACATCCATAAAACCCATTACAAAAGCATTTACAGAGCCCCGTGATACTTGTTTAAACTAAATAAGTGAAAAAAAGAGCTCATGGCCACATAAAATGGCTCTGAGCTCTTTTTTTATATCGTTCGAAATTTTTACCTGTATCAGTTATTATAAGACCTTCTTATCCAAGAATCCCCTCGCTTTAGCCATGGGGAGTGTCAAGTGCCAACATATCGACAATGGTCGCAATAACTGGGTGCACCCGTGTCTAACTGATACGTCCACTTAATTGTGATTGACTTTTTATTAAATGTACGCTATAATGTACATAAATGGAGGTGGCAAAAAATGACAAACATAAATGCTACTAATTTACGAAAGAATTTATTTGAGTATTTAAATTCAGCCGTTGAGTATAATGATGTGATTAATGTAAACACCAAAAAAGGCAATGCTGTTATTATAAGTGAAGAAGATTATAACAGCATGTTAGAAACAATATATCTGATCAGCATACCGGGTATGAAGGAACAATTAGATGAGGGTGTTGCGTTGAGTATTGAGGGTTGTGAGGATTTTGAATGGTAAAAGGGTATAGGATAGTTATCTCAAAAATAGCACAGAAAGATAAGGGTAAGATTAAAGAAAGACCTATACTCAAAAGGAATGCTGAGAAGCTAATTCGGGTCCTAGAAGAGAACCCCTATCAAAACCCACCCTCCTATGAAAAGTTGAGTGGTAAGTATAAGGATCTCTATTCTCGACGTATTAATCAGCAACATCGGTTAGTTTACAAGGTAGATGAGGATAAAAAGGTTGTTATTATCATAAGCGTTACGGATCAAGAAAAGGCCTGGATGGAAAGTTATGCAAAGCTTCACGGCGTTCATTTGTCTGAATCAATCAAAGAAGCTTTTTTTGAGAAATTAGAGAATGAATATGATTTAAAAGTGATTGCAGAATACGAAGCCGATCCGGATAAGACATTTTATTCACATAAAGAAGTTGCTAAAGAACTAGGCCTGGAAAATGACGATGTCTATATGAAAACGATCTTTCCCGTTATTTTCACGCAAACCGAAAATGCTGTTTTAATCGAAGTCCCCGATTTAGAGATACTCACTGAGGGTACCGACATGGCCGATGCGATTGATATGGCGCGTGATGCTATTGGCTTAAAGGTGCTTTGCATTCAAGACAATAATCAAGAAATTCCACCACCGTCAAAAATAAATCAAATTGATGTTTCAGCCGGTGCTTTTGCTTGTGAGTGCGATAGCATTGTTTCGTTAGTTGATGTGGACTTTTCAGAATATCGCCGACGGCTTGACAACAAGACAGTCAGACGAAACGTAACTTTACCGAACTGGCTTAATGCCGAAGCCGATAAGGCAAATATCAATGTGTCCAGAGTGCTTCAAGACGCTTTAATGGAAAAATTGCACGTTTCCAACCGAAGGTAAGTAAATATTATTTAAAATATAAAGGAGTTGATAAATAATGCGTAAACTAACTTATTTAGCGGTATTGGAGCCATCAGCCGATGGTTATGGCGTTTATTTCCCAGATCTACCCGGATGTATCAGCTGTGGAAAAGACATTGAAGATTCCCAACAAATGGCCAGGGAAGCATTAGAGCTTCATATTTACGGTATGGAAAAAAATAACGAGCCTTTACCAGAGCCTTCCCGGTCTCTGGATAAAGAAGATGTAGAGACGGGTATAATAACGGCAATTACCGTTTTGCCTGACCTGGTAAAGAACGACATGGAGAAACGTGCGCCTAATGTACCAAATGCCGAAACGATCTGTGCAATTAACGAAGTCGATAAAATGAAACGCAATCCCGAAATCTATAAGGGATATGATGATATTGATGAAATGATGACCAATATGGAGGATGAATTTGATTTGAAGGTAATTGCAGAATACGAGTCCGATCCTGATAAAAAAACGTATTCGCATGAAGAAGTCAAAAATATGTTGAAGATTAATTGAAAAAGAAATTTTGGCAAATGAAAAACACTAATCGCCCTTGCAAGTGATGTTGAGGCCAGCGTATATTATCAATATATTTAATTGAACACTTTTTCACCGATCCATCTCCCGTGGATCTTCTGATTCATTCTCCAATTTTTCGTCCTGATCCAATAACAAGTGGTCAGTATCATTCAATAAATTTCCATGAAATTTGACCAGATACTCATCCGTGTAGCTGATGTTCTTAGCCTGATTTGTATAATTTGCTCGCACCAGGGCATTTCTGAAATAACTGGCATTTGCTTCAAACGGAGCATTATTAACATTGAAACCAAGAATGTTCAGGTACTGAATCATGAATACTGCCACAGTTCTGGTATTACCTTCTCTGAAGGGATGAATCTGCCAGATGGATGACGTGAAGGCTGCAATACCTTTTATCATTTCCTGAATATCCATGCCAACATAATTTTTCTTGCGTTCTGTCTCAAAGTCATAACGCAGCGTTTCTTCAATCATGAAATAATTGGCATAGGCAACCGATTCTCCATTAAGGACCGGTTCCTTCTTATAGATATTCTTCTCTCTAAATTCACCAACCCATTTTCCAGGCAAAATATCTTTGAAAAGATACCGATGGATGCCTTTAAGAGATGCCGGATTAAAAACAAATCCAGAGTTATCAAGCAAACTTGCAATACGGGTCGAGACAATGTCACATTCACGTTCTCTTAGAGTTTGCTCATCATCCGGTAGCGTTTGGTAGTGACTGACTAAAGCACTTTCAACCTCCTGATAAGTCAGCTTCCCGGCAAGGTGTTCCGGTAACAATGTTTTGGTCAAATAATCCGAAGGATCTAAATAATCAATTTTATTCAGCCCAAATCCAGTTTTCCAGTATTTTTCCTTTTGCCGTGGATCAGTTATTTCTTCAATTTCTTGATATGTCTCATAATATTTTTGATCAGTCATTACATCACCTTCCTTTTTTCTCCTTTAAATGGAGTAGCTGCTGATCCAATAGTCTTGTGTGAGTGAGTATTCCAATGGGAACAGATCAAAGCTTTCTTACCAAAAACCAAAATCAGCCGTCCATCTAAAGATAACCGGGTGATTTTATATTATTATAGTATCACTTATGTAATTAAATACAATTATAAAATTTCGCAAATTTCAGTCGCTTTGTTTGTTTTAAGTAACCTGACGGTCTGAAATATAGAATTAAAAGGAATTTATTGAAGCGGATGACTATCATGGCCGATGCCTATCGTAAACAATTGGCCGCTCATTCTCTGAGTGAAATCTCTTTTAAAGATCGCATGGGTATTCTGGTTGAATCGGTGTCAAAATTTAAGTTTTGACACCAATAAATCATTGACGTAAAATAGCGGTATTGAGATGTGTCAAATCTTTGTGTCAAAATATAAGGAGTTTTTTACTGGGAAACTTCACCGACAAGAATTCCATCATCATTTCAAAATTTACTTTGCAAAAGCAAATGATAACTCCTGAAATACAAAATTATATTCCTGATAATTATATATTTGTTGTAATTTAGAACAAAACATAATAAAATGAAAAAAACAGCAAAGCGAGGTGTTTTTATGGCAGTGAGTTATAATAAGCTTTGGAAAATTCTCATTGATAAAGATATGAAAAAAATAGATTTGATGAAGTCAGCAAAAATAGGGACGTCCACTCTCTCAAAGCTAGGCAAGAATCAGTTTGTGAGTATGGAAGTCCTGGTAAAAATCTGCAAGGTATTAGACTGTAACATTGGGGATATCGTTGATTTTATTCCAGATGAAGATTAGGAGGCGTAGTGGAAAAAATGCTCATGAATAATAGCGAATATTTCAATATACTGGCTGATGTGAAGAAACGCATAAAATCGACTCAGTACAAGGCGGTTTTAGGGGCCAATAAAGAACTTATCATGCTTTACTGGAACATTGGGAATATTATTATCGAAAACAGCACATGGGGTAATAAATTTCTTGAAAATCTGGCTATGGATATTAAGCTGGAGTTTCCTCATGTTAAAGGTTTTTCGGTGAGAAACCTAACATATATGAAGCGCTTTTCTCAGATTAATCCGGATTTTACAATTGTGCAGACAGTGTCTGCACAATTGACCTGGTCTCATAATATTATGCTGATTGATAAATTAAAAGACCCTGATCAAAAACATCACCAATATGCTCCTAGAATTAGGAATTGGATTTGCTTTTGTTGGAAATCAATATCATCTTGAAGTGGCGGGGAAGAATGAAGCTAAAATTTAAGCATCAAAAATTTCATACAGAGGCAGCAGCAGTATGTAATGTGTGTTGGTGGCCAGCCCAAAAGGGGTATTTTTTATAACACATATCTTCTTAGCAAGCTACTAGAGCAAATAGATATAACAAGCTTGAGATAATTGAACGGATCAAAAGAGTGTCGCCTATTGCGTGGAAACATGTAAATTTTGGCGGACGGTTCAAATTAACCGGGCAGAAAGAACCTCTGGAAATCGATCTGCTAATTAATCAACTGAATGACTTCCTAGCTTAATTGATAACTTGCATCTCTATTGAACTTTTGGACGATATGTGTAAACAACACCAAGTTGCACGGTCCTATAATAAAAAAACTTCCTATTTTCCAATAATACCATTTTATGAAAATCATGAACTAAAGTTGGAATATTTCGAATAATCAATTGCTAAAAAAGAGAATTAGGCGTAATATCAAAGAAGAATATATATATTGTAAAAAAAAGAAATCAAATTATAAGCATGAGAAATATGAGGTTCGAGATGGGTAAAATTAACAAGTTGATGAAAGGAAAAATCTCTGATTCAGAACTTAAAAATAAGACAAAATTCAAAATATGGTTATATGAAAATAAAAATATGTCAGAGAAAAGCATTGAAAATGCTATTCGAAAACTCATTACAATTAGCGATGTATTTACAAAAATATTGGATAGTTATGATACAATTTTTGAAATAACTGATTATGAGTTTATAAATAAAACTAAATACAAATTGATGATAAATAGAAGTTACATTAATTTTAATAAATTTACAAACGACCAATATACTTTATACATTGACTATTACAGCGAATATATCAAAGAGACTTATGGTAATACATATACCAGTCTTGAAGTTGAAGATGCCAAAATAATATTGCCAAATGCAATAGTTGAACATAATAAAGGCATCTCCGATAAAACAATAAATCAATCAAAGGAAGACAGATTTAAACAGTGGCTATATGTTAACAAAGGATTTTTGGAAACAGAAGTTGAAAGTGTTTTAAAAAATATTGAGATAATTGAAAATGAATTTTCAGATAATTTAGAACCAAATACTGTCGCTGCATCCTTAGAAGAACAAGATATACCTTCAAACAAAACAGATATAATTAATGTAAAGCAAGATAAGAGTTTAGAACAGTTTCCTTGTTTTGACAATCAAGCAGGGGAGGGGGCAGAACAATTTACGAGTGAATTTGATGATATTCTGCTTGGTGAAACAAACACAAATATACAGGATATACAAACAGATACCATTATTAATGAAGTTTATTTTGAACCCAGTGAGTTACTGAAAGAAATTATAGGTATGAGTAAAACAAAACATGCCGAAAAAAATGATTTCAATAACAATAATATGATAACACCGTATTATGAATTATTAGCTGTTGATCCTCAAGAATATAAACATTTTAAAATATCGGATTTTCAAATCTCAATGCGTTCAATAAATTGTTTAAATCATTCAAGTATATATACCATTGAAGATTTATTAAGATGTTCAGAGGTTAAGATTCGAAAAATTAAAAATCTTGGAGCAAAAAGTTTTAAGGAAATAAAAACTTTGGTTTTAAAGCAAAATAATTTTTCATTAGAAAACAAGATATTATTAGAATGTGAAAATAAGAAGGAACATAAGTTTAAAATTAGCTTGGAATTAAAAGCTATCATTGAAAGAATTATCAGTGGGGAAACACTTGATACTGAAAGAATTCAACTACTTAGTGAAGAAGAAATTGAATATATTAATAGAATTCGTGAAGCTATCTTCATCTTAGGAAAAGATATATGCTTAGAAATATTTCTTCAACCTCACCAATATTTAGAAATTAGGGACATGTTAAGTGAATTTAATCGTCGGAGTAAGTTGCATAATCAATTAATTGAAAATCTGACAGTATTATATGAGTGTATTCCAAATGAACGCAGACTAAATAAGATTTCACCGTTTATTAAGGCATATCATTGCAGTTGTGTAAGTAAAAACATTAATATTTCACAATTGGAAGAACGAATAAATACAAACGATACAGTAACTGATATTCGAAACATGTTTAAATTGGTAAATGAAGTGAAAATACATGATCAATTATGTGCGTTTTTAAAATGGATTGCATTAGATATTAATATGATAATAAATGAATGGTTTGAAATACAATATAATAATAACAATATAATTATTAAGAACCGCTCTTCTGGTAAAACATTAGCAGAATGTGGCCAGATTATTGGTTTAACTCGAGAAAGAGTTAGACAAATTGAAGTGAAAGCGCAAAAAAAATTTAATCTTTTTAATAAACGATATAACATAATAATGTTGCTTTATGCAATAAGAAATGGCGATGAAATAATTACACCTGAGGAAATTAAAAAGCAAATTTCTAATCATACTTCGGAACTTATTTACTTACTAAAAAAAGCACCGAGTTCAGATTACTATTATAATAAAAATTTGGACATATTCATCATTGATCCTGAAATTGTAGGAAATAAAGTACAACAGTTTTTAGATGAGCTCCCAGATACTATTAGAAAAGACACCCTGAATAGACAGGTGAAAAAAGCTATCGAGGAAGATGATTTATCATATGAGTTGATCAATAAAATGATTGAATACCAGTATAACTTAAGCGGAAATACTTACCATCGGACTAGGTTAAGCTTATCTCAAATATATACATTTGTGTTGAGAGAATATTTTACTAGTGGTATAAAAGTTTATAATAATTCTGAGATTAATACTTTTAGAGAATATGTAACAAAAGAATTTGGGTTGATTGATTTACCAGTACAAAACCGTGCTATTAGTGTAAGACTTACAGACCTAAGTGTACTATGTGAACGTGGTACTTATATACTTAGAGACTTTGTAGATATTAGTAATAAGGAAGTATTTGTAAAAATTGCAGAGTACATTGATAACTTTGAAGAAGAGTCTGTATCATATAATCAGATTTTCGAAGTGTTTCAAGAAGAATTGCTTCTCACAACAAATATTACAAACAGATACTTTTTACAAGGGGCACTTAAATTATTATTTGATAAAAAATACTCATTCAAAAAAGACATAATTGCGCATCATGTCAATAATTCAAATGTTTGTTTAAATTCTCTCTTACAAAGATACGTTATTGCTGATGAAATAGAAGATTTTTTTAAAGGATCAAAAGGATTAATTTCTATTTGTGATATTTGGAATAAAATACCTGGATTAAATTTGTTGAAAAGAGAGTATGTCCTTAATTTTTTACAAAAGTCTTCTTGGTGTAATGAAATAGAAAGAAATACTTTTATATATTCTCCAGAAAATATAGTTAAATCTTTAGAAGAGATACCTGAATGTTTTATTAAGAAAGACCGTTCATATATGTATCGGGAATTTCAAATGATTTCAGAGGTTACATTTAAAATTGCATTAGAGACAGAAGATAGAATAACTTGGTTGTTGTGGAATTCTCAGTTCGAAGAATTTGTTGAATTATGTCTTGGTTATGGTATTTCAAAAGTGGGTGAATTGCTCTTTATCCCTTATCGCAATGAACAATTAGTAGACCGTTTCTATTATAAAAAATTGCGTGCAATAATAGATAAGGTAAAAAATTGGCTCAATGAGTTGACAAAAGAAGACGATGAAGTAGACATGAGTACTGATGATATTTTGAGCTTATTCTGGCAAAACTAGATGAGAGGTGAAAAATGAGTTTTAAAGAATTAGACATTAAGGATTGCTATCAAACAGACTCTTCAAATATACCTGAAGATTTTTATAATCAAGTATTTCCTCAATCCGTGATTTATAAAAGAGCTGCTGGATTTTTTTCGAGTTCTTCATTTGTTACTTTCGGAAAAAGTCTTAAACAATTTTATTTAAATGGTGGCAAAATGCAAATGCTCGTTTCACCGCAATTTAGCAAAGAAGATTATGAGGCAATTTGCAGTGGCATAAAAGCTAAAGAGGACGTAGCCATTCAACGTATCATTGAAGCGTTTGATATTGATAGCATTTTAGAATATGAAGGAAGCAATATTCTTGCTTGGCTTATATATGAAGATCGTCTTGAAATTAAAATTGTTGTCAGAAGGGATAATAAACCTATTGGAATTTTTCACGATAAGTTTTCTATTATCGCAGATTTCGAGAATAATATGATTTCATTTAGGGGTTCAATGAATGAAGGGGTTACAGCATTTGTTAGTAACTTTGAGACAATAGAGGTTGATACCTCTTGGGATAATAGTTCAAAAAGGACTTCACAAAGATTAGAACAGTTTGAAACCATTTGGGAAAGTCAAGGACAGCAATGGAAAACATTGGATTTTCCAGAAGCGATAAAAGAAGATTTGATAAATATACGCAAACCAATTCCAGGTGTAACAAAAGAGTATGTACAAGACGTAAATGAAAAAACTAAACCAAGCATACCTGAAACGATATGTCTGCGAAAATATCAGAAAAAAGCTATTGCTGCATGGTTGAAAAATAAGCAAATTGGTATTTTTGAGATGGCAACTGGAACGGGCAAAACTATTACTAGTATTGCTGCTTTTGTTAAACTTTTAGAGGTTTATGAAAAGAACGATGGTGCATGTGGCCTTGTAATCACGGTACCTTATAAGGTATTGCTTGAACAATGGGTTGATAATCTGAGTGTTTTTAATATTCATCCAATTGCATGTTACGAATCTACTGCAAGTTGGAAAAGCAAAGCAACTGATCTAATTCAGTTATTTAATGCGGGAGTAAGAACAAATTTTTGCCTTATCACAACGAATAAAACATTTAGTGATAAAGCATTTCAAGAAATCCTAAAATCTGTTACTGGTGATTACATATTTTGTGCTGATGAAATGCATCATTTGACATCAGATAATGCATTGGCTAGCCTTCCGTATAATGCATTATATAGATTGGGTTTGTCTGCAACGTTGATGTCAAAATATGATGATACTAATATGAATGAATTAATAAGTTACTTTGGTTGTATTGTTTACCAATTTACAATGAAAGAAGCAATTGAACAGGGATTCTTAACAAGATATAGATATTATCCTGTTTTTGTAGAATTAACTGATGCAGAAAGAGACAAATATTACGAAATATCGAAAAAAATATCTAAAGCTTTTTTATTCAATAATGATAAAACCCTAAAAGATAACACTCCATTGAAGGTATTGTTAGCACAAAGAGCTAGATTAATTGCTTCTGCGGAGAATAAATTAGTGAAACTGAAAGAATTTAAAAATATTATTCAGGGAACATCAAATAACATTTTCTATTGTGGAGATCGGATTGAAGCTGAAACAAATGAAAAGTTTATCCAACAAGTTACTGATATACTAAACGATGAAATTGGTATTTATACATGCAAATTTACAGCTGATGAAAATAAGATAGAGCGCGCAAATATTTTAAAACATTTTGAACTGGGCTTAATTAAGGGGTTGGCTGCGATTCGTTGCTTAGATGAAGGTATAGACATACCCCAGCTTCGAAGAGCATTCATCCTTTCGAGCGGAAGTAATCCAAAAGAATTTATACAAAGAAGGGGTAGAATCTTGCGAAAAGCACCTGGAAAAAAGATAGCTGAGATTTATGACTTTATTGTTATACCTACACTAAATAAAAAACAAATAGCATTATTGAGTGATGAGGAAAAGAAGACTGAGTGTAGGATTATTGAACGTCAATTTGAACGTCTACAGGAATTTGCATCCTTAGCGGAAAATGGTTCTGAAGCGTATGAAGCATTTATTAATAAGTGGGAATTATATTCATAATAGGAGGAAAAAATGGACAATAATGATAATAAACAAAAGCTAGAAGCTATTCTTAAAAAGTATGACGCAAATATTAGAGAGTTATATAGGGGAATTACAAGGTTAGAAGGCAATGTAACATTGAAAAAGAACGAACGAAAAGGCCAAATAAAAGATCTCATTGTTAAGGAGGTTACTAATCATGTTAATTAGAAAAATGGAGATGAAGAATTTTTTTAGGATTTATGACAAAGTTGAAATCGAATTCGCACAGGACAGTGATAAAAACGTTACCGTCATTAAGGGCGATAATGGAATGGGTAAGACAACTGTTCTTAGTGCTTTTTATTGGGCCTTCTATGGAGATGTTCTCGAACCACTTACAATAGAAGAAATGTTAAATAAACGAACCCGTATTGAGATGCGAACAGATGATACAGAAGTTGCATCAGTAACTATTGATTTTTCCGACAAAAATAATGAGTATACTTTTCAAAGAAAACAATGGTTTAAAAAAAATTCAGAAGGAATAATTGTGTTGGCTGGAGAACCAGAAGTGTACATAATTGATAAGACACAAAATAAACCAATAAATGATCCTCAATACTTTGAAAATTTTATCCCTGAAGAACTAAGTGGATTTTTTTTCTTTGATGGGGAACGCATTGATCGACTGGCAAAAATTGATGGGAAGAAAGAGATTCGAAAAGCCATCCTTGATATATTAGGTTTAACAAATTTGGAACATATTAATGAAAATTTAGATTCAATAAAAAAAGATTTTAATACAGAAATGAAAAAGAGTGCAAAAGACAAAGGCCTAAAAGAAATGAATGAACAGTACGAGCTCACTAATTCTCAACTTGATGCGGAAAAAGAAATTGAAAAAGACGAGAATTTCAAATTAGATGTTGCAAGAAAAATAAAACTGGATTGCGATAAGTATCTAGCGGAACATAATGCGGAAAAGATACGTTTATTAAACAAGGATAGAGAAAAACTAGAAAGGGATCAAACCTCTATTGATGGTGAAAATGGACAAAAACGACTTGAACAAAAATACATTCTTTCATTTATTTCAAAGAATTTCAAGATTTTTTTAATATCAAAATTCTTTGGTCAGATTAATGATTTATTGGAAGATAAACGAAAGAAGAAGGAACTACCATCTGATATTAAAGAAACATTTGTTAAGGACCTTATTGATAGTGAAGTATGCATTTGTGGAAATTCAATTATTAAAGACACTAAAGAATATAAAAAGCTAGTTGCATTGTTACAGACTGCAGGCAGAGAGGAATTAGATAGTTCTTACATAAAGATATCCGCATTTATTAATTCAAATTCAACACGCGAAAGTGTTGATGACTTTTATAATGAAATTTATAAATATAAAGATAAAATGTTGAAACTGGATGAAAGGTTAGAAGAAATAAAAAAAGAGCTATTATCTATTCGAAATGATTTAAAGAACAGTGATGATAAAATGATCGATGCTCGAGAAGCACAGCGTGAAAAAGCAGAAGAAGAAATAGTATCAGCTACTAAGAAAATTGGTTTGGCGGAAGGTCGAATTAGCTCTTACAATGAAAAGCTTAGAACTTTAACTGGAAAAATTAAAAAGGTGCATGGGCAAGATCAAGAGGCGGATATGTATGCAAAATGTTTTGAAACCTCTGATGTGTTACTTCAGCTTAATAATGAAATACAGAAACATTTTATAAGCACAACTCATGAGGATATGGATAAAAAGCTTAAAGATGTGTTTGGGGTATTAGCAAGGAAACAGGATCGAGAGCCCTTACTCACAAAAGATTTTGAATTAAAAATTGTTAACAAAGTTAGTCAGAAACCGCAGTTACAATCCACTGGCGAACGTCAAATAACAAGTCTAGCATTTATTGGTGCGTTAGTTTCATACGCAAAAGAGAAGCCTAATATGCAATTGATTTCAGATTTTGCAGGAGGTGATTACCCTATTGTAATGGACTCTCCATTTGGCATGCTTGATGAATTTCATAAAAGTAATGTTGCTAAGGGCATTCCGTCTTTAGCAACTCAAATTGTAGTGATTGTTTCAAACGGACAATGGAAAGGTGAAGTAGAAAAAAATATTTACAACCGAATTGGAAAACTGTATGAAATGAGCGGTGGGATAATAGATATACCGGATAGTGAATTTACTGTATTTAGTGAGGTGAAATAGTATGAAAACAGGAATAAACAAGCCACTTGAATATGAACAGTATTATCAAAAACTTGGGAATGATAGAGAACCTGGATATTTTGAGAATATGAAAGATGTATTGGTTTTGTCAGCAGTTTTGGGTATTATAAATAATCGAAAGATGTCATTTAGTAAAACAGGCGGAGATGCAATAAAAGAACATATATTTCAAGAGGACATGAATATTTTTGATATTATATCAATAATATCAACTGGTGATATTAAAATTCTTTTGAATGAGAATCGTGATGAAAAATACAAGCTTATTGAAGAATACGCTCATGGTGGAATAAATTATTTAGTTGAAAATATTTTTAATGGACCAATAACATCAATTGACAATATTATTGATTTTGTTCTAAAATTTGAACCAAAGAAAGAGAATAAGCTATTTGATTTTGGAGATATGATTTCAAACCTGGTTACTGAATTAGAAAAAGAGTAATGAATAATCCAGTATTTTTTTTTAAATTTGTAACCTGGATTCCCGGAAATATATAACGAGGAATTTTTAAAATCCCTTAAACAAGCGGTTTATAGACATTCTTAACGCAATCCAACCTCGTTATATTAAAATTGTATTACGAGAGAAGAATCGCATATTATAGGGAATAGCAAACATTCTTGTTACATAATCCGGGAATGCAGGTTACAAAGTCAGTTATTTAAGAGTGCTGAGTGCTTGAAGCAACGTTTTAATGATGTCATTAATTTCACTTGCAAATGTTAGGTAAAAACGAATGGTATTGTTGCTGCTGGGTTTATTAAGATTGGAAAGCACATAACTGCCCTCACTGATACTGCAAGCACTACCCGTACTAATCGCGATCTCATTAGAAACTTGCTTGCAAAAAAGTTCATTATTTATGCCAGGGATATTAATGCTTAATAGACCTGGTATTTTATTGTCCTGATCTCCATTAAAAGTGATATCTGGTCTTGCTTTTAAAAGCTCATTTTTAAATTTGTTTTCAAGTTTTAAAATTTGGAGCACATATAGATCCATGTCTCTTTCAGCAACCTCGCAGGCCTTGCCAAATCCAACAATATTATGCATGGCGTGAGTGCCGGCGCGCATTTTATATTCCTGATCCCCACCATCAAGTAGGGAAGGGAGTTTCATTCTTAAGCCAAGATCATCAGGGCCAATATAGGCAATACCGATTCCTTTTGGTCCGTAGATTTTATGTGCGGACATGGATAAAAAATCAACCGGAATCTTTTTTAGATTTACGTTGATTTTACCAACCACCTGGGTGGCATCTGTGTGGAAGAGCACTTCTTTTTTGCGACACAATTCGGATATTTTTTCAATATCATTCAGAGTACCAATTTCATTGTTACCCCACATAATGCTGACAAGAATGGTTTCTTCTTTGATTGCTGCTTCTATCTCTTCGATGTTCACATGACCAAGTTCATCATTGCCCACATAGGTTACTTCATATCCTGATTTTTCAAGGTGTTTACATGTGTTTAGAACAGATTTATGCTCGATTTTGCTGGTAATGATGTGTTTTCCTTTTTTACTGAATTTTTCAGCAACACCTTTAATAATAAAATTATTGCTCTCGGTTGAACCGCTTGTGAATAGAAGATATTCTTGATCACAGTCTAACAATTCAGCAACTTGCTCCCGGGCATGTTTAAGAGCCTCCTGGGCACGGAGTGCCTGAGGGTAGTATTTGGAGGACGGATTGCCATATTCAGTTTTCATATATTCAATCATTGTTTCAAGAACCTCGGAGTCCATTGGGGTAGTTGCTGCATTATCAAGATAGATCATTAGATTGTTCCTCCGGTTCGTATCAATTCTTCAATAAAATTTTCGAAACCGCCACATAACTTAACACTTGATTCAAGTTCAAGTAAACCACGCTCAATATGTGCTTTAAGATATTTTTTCATATACTCATCATCAGTTATATAGTTTCCAATATCATTTTTTATGAGTTCTTTTATCAATAAGTCTTCATCCCCAGTTAATGTAGATCTTTGAAACTCGAAGCCATTACTATCAAGTTTGTAATCCAATGGTCTCTCTGATTTGAGGGAAAGGCCAATGGCATAACGGCATAATATATTAGGAGTTAACCCATATTTGTTTTTTATATTTCTTAAAATGGTCTCGCCTTGTTTAGAGGTTTTAAGTCGTGTTTTCATAGCTTCATCTCGTTTCTATCATTTGATGATCTTTTTTACTTAAATCAATAGTGTATTCAATATTGGTTAGTGAATTCAAAAACTCTCGATCAATATTTGCCAGCTCAGAATCCGTTGCAAGGATGATGACTTGATCAGGACAAGAACTAATAAATTCTTTAAATACATTGTTTCTGTGACCTTCATCCAATCGACTAAGAAGTGTATCAAAAACCATTGGAACGGTTCGTTCTGATGATTGGATAATGGCGTAAATTAGTGAAAGTACAAATAGTTGTTTTTCACCAGCTGATAGGTGAGAGTGATCCAGATGGTTATTGTTATCATCTAATAAATAAATCATATTATCTTTGATCGTAAAGTCTTTAATAAAACCCTGTTTACGGATTAAACGGTCGAACATATATTTTGTTTGATCCTCAATCACTCTAATTTTTTTATTTTTTATTGTTGCAATATATTTTCCCAGGACAGTATTGAGCTGATCAAGGATATTGTTTATATTTGATTTTTTAAGTTCTTTCCATATTTCTTTTTCAGTTTCTTCCAGCAATGCCTGCCGTTTGATTATTTTCTCGCTAGTCTCATTTATTGCAGCAATAATTTGCTCCAGCGCTATCTTATTTGTTGAAAGTTCATTTTGAAATTTCAATAGTTCATCGAGCTGACCGGCTTTTTTAGCAGTATTATATGCCTCGATTTCTTTTGATAAATGATTTGCATCATTCTCAAGTTTCTTAACGTGTGCAATTTTTACAATTAATATTTGTTGATCTGTATCGAAGAGTTCACTCAGTTTACTCTTTAGGTTATAATAATCCTCACTGTTGAGACGATGTATAAACTGCTGATTGCCAACAGAATAATACTTTTTTATTTTTCCTAAGGTCTCTTTTATTACTGGAGCATCATCATCTCCGATTTTTTTAATTAAGTAGGTTTCGAGATCGATTGACATTGCATTTTGAATGATCTGGCTTGTTTTACTGGATTCCTCATGGTCAATATTGGCTTCAATGGTTTTTAATTGATCTTTTAATAAAGCATAGGGAAGATAGCTCGTTAAAAGTTCCTGGACCGATCGTTTTTCTTCATTAATTTGGGTGGTAATTGCATGAAATTTATCATCATCAACATCAATTGAAGAGAGATTTAAAGAATCCTTAAATCGATTGAGATTAGAAGCGTAGTTAATTAAATTATTTTGGGTAAGTTCTTTTTTATCTGACAGTTGAGAAATCTCTTTGTTATAGCTTTCTAAGATTTCCAGGGAACTCGTCTTGTTTTGTTCGAGACGCTCTAATTGTTTACTGTTGACTTTCTTTATGGCATAAGTAATAAGATCACTTTTAAGATTCTTAAAAAGATCAATGTTAATTGATGATTCAATCAGATCAATGAGGTTAGAATTAAGCACACTTAACTGGTCTATTTTTTCCCCATCCAAATAAAATAATTCAAATAAATCAAGAGGAAAAGCATGGTACATAACATTGAAAAATTCCTCTTGTTCTTTAACCGTTAATAGAATATTATTCCGTTTTACTTTTACTAATTCATCAAATTTACCAGTCTCAAGTGTCCAGGAGCGTTTGATCATATATTCACCGTCAAATTTATGAAGATGTGAAATAAAGGTAGCTTCAACTGAGAAATGAGAGGAACCATCCTTTTGGGCGTTAACATTTAATTTATTAAGGATGAATTCTTCATAAGACTTGGTGTTAGTCCTATGTTTCAGAATCATTGAACCGAAAAAGCAAGCTTTTACAGCATTAAGGAAAGTTGTTTTTCCTGCACCATTTTTACCTATAATTACTGAAACTTTCTTTTTATTGTTGTAAGGAAATTTGAAGGTGTTCAAACCTTCGTATATCCCAAAATTTTCAATTGTTATTTGTGTCAGTCTCATTGTTGATTCTCCTATAAATTTCATGCAGTTCTTCGTGAACAATATCACGGTTAAGTATTTTATCTATTTTATTATAGATATCATTTCGCATTTTAACCCCTAAATATTTATTTTCCACGGTAATAAGGGCTTTTATTACATCAATATCAACATTCTCATTTTCACATATTGATTCAAGAGTATTATAATCAGAAGGACTTATGAATGGTTGATTAATATAACCACTATAGAAGGGCTTGCCAATGATTTCTTCATATATTTTCGGAAGTGTATCCTCCCAATCACCATTCTCAATCCACTGACTTCGAATATATTGAAGTTCATCACGAGTAACTAATTCAAAATACTGTTCCCGATCAATGGAAAATTTATGATCCTCCGCTTGTTTAAGCATTTTATTAAATGCAACCTCCGTTTCGAGAAGCGATCTTGTTAATTTAATACGTCCTTCTAAACTAAAGGGTCCTAGTCCACGACGTTCTTTTTCAGTCCCAACATAATAGATTGCGCCATTCATTCTATAATTATTTCGGTATTCATGATCTTCTCTAATTTCTGCTAAGAAATTACGGAATTTAAGCAATGGGCGAAGCTCATCATAATCATTTTGAATAAAACCGCTTAGTGATTTGTCTTTTGATACTACTGTACAAACCCAGCATCCAAATCTACTTTGACCACACGAGGGTGCATTAACATCCTGCTGAACAGGACACTCAGATTCATCTGAGGCATCTCTGTATAATGACAAAAGCAAATTATTATCAAACCCCCAAGGACTAGTTGTATTAAGGAGACATGCCCATACATCATCAGTCGATAAATGTTCGATTGGTGCATAGGTAAAGGCCCTTTTATTGGTTTCGTGGGATTTCAATATTTTTCCATCAATGGTGTGCTTGGTGATTGAATTTTTACGGGAATTGCTTTCAGCATTTCTAACACCTAGTACAACAACTACACTTCCATGAGTGTCTGCAACTTCATCAATATAAACGTCTATCGGTTTGATCTTAAGGCGATGCGTACACCATCTGAAAGTTTGCCTTGGGGAAGGATAGCCTTTACCGAGGAGTAATGACCAAAAGGTTTCGGTTACTAAAGGTTTAACCAATTTGGATTCGATTGGCAAATGAGAGCTTTTGGAAAATTGATTCATTAAATCCATATTCTGTTCAAGATAGTGAATGATTAATGGATTTTCAACCATTGTATCCGATGATACAATATGAATATTCTTTGTGCGTTTTTCAATTGGTAATTGCCTTATAGCCTCAAACACCACCATCGCTGTTAAGGTACTGTCTTTTCCACCAGAATAACCGATAACCCAAGGCCGTGTATCACTAAGGTAGAGTTCCTGTATTTCATTGTATATTTCGTTGAGTACAATATCTTTGCCATATTCTTGTATTAGGTTTTTTGCCATGTTTTACACTTCCTTTTGCAGTTTCTCTTCTTTGATTTTTTCAGAAGATGTGAGTGGTAGATCAATCAGTTGTTTAATTTTATAATAGGATCGATCTATAAATGCATTTGATTTATGCATACTTCCATTTTCAAGTAAACAGCGGTTTGACCAATCATTGAGATTTGTTTTTTGCCAGTTGATTTTATTAAGTGATTTTACATAGTATTCCCAATTTTTAATATTCTCTAAATATAAGTAATAACATAGCTTACCCAGAGCTTCTAATATTATTCCGTATACCGCTACTGAAGATTGCCTTGCATGATAGGGGCTTATTTCATCATCTAAAACAAATGTCCATTCTTTAAAACTAATTGTCAAATAATTCCAATATGAAATGACGAATTTTTGTAAATTTTCATCAGAAGTAATGTTTTTATTGCCATAAGAGGTTTGGAGAGCTTTATAAAAATTACTTAATGTAAAAAGCTTATTTGATTTTTGGGCAATGGAATCATAAGTTTTATCAAGGTACTTGTATAATTTTTTATTCGTTTCCAAATAAGCTTTCATAAAAATGATTTCTTCATCACGATGATTGTATAGGATTGAATTTGATTTTGATACTTTTACCGCGTGTCTATTAAGATCCGAAAACATTTGCTGACTTCGTTCTAAACCTTGATCAACATATAAAACAACAGATATACTCTCATTCTTCAAATCAGGATTTTCTTTTATTGCTTCATCAATTGCAGCTTTTCTATGTTGACCATCATTAATTAATAAATTACTTGTCATAGCAATATCTAATGTACCAATATCCGGTTGATCTGGGGAAACAGGGCTGAAAGAATAATTACCATCAACTGAAGCTGTAATGGAAGAGAATACATAACTATCTAAGTTGTTAAGCATATAGCTTGCAATCTCTGGAATTCTCTTTTCATTAAGCACTCTCTGTGCTCGAAATTCTTCTGGTATTTCATTGTTATAAAAATTAAATACTTTACTTAGTATATCAAGAGGGCAAATAAGTGTGAAAAACTCTTTTTTTGCCTGAAAACCTCTAATAGCTGGAAATGAATAATTGAAGTTCATTTTAAAATTCTCCTCGTTACGTACGTAATAATTATAGTATAAACGAAAGTCTGTACGGAGTAAAGAATAAAAATCTGTTTTTGATAAATATTAGAGCAATTCAAATTGGGGGGAGATCAGAGGGACGGTTGTGTGCCACGAAGGCCTAGTATTTAAATAATAATGCAGAGCTATATTGATCGGAAGGAATTGCTGTTGAAGACTGAGCTATTCAAAGTCAGGAAGTTTTCTGCCATTGATACAGGCACGATCTGGATAAAGAATTATTTGATGATTTCAACTTCTGCTAAGGGCCATTTGCAGAAGTTGAACGATCTTATTTAAAATTTTGCAGATAAAACAACAAAAGCATCTTTCAAATTAGAAATGGTTTTAACGGCAGCGTCAAAGTAAGCCCCAACAATTTTAGAAATGAAAGAATTGCTCAGGGCTTACTTTTGGGGATGGCTTTACGTTCGTCAGGTCTTGGCACGGTGGCCGCTCCGCTCTTACCGTGCCTGCCATATGTTATCCCTCTACCCAAGCCCCCGGCTAAACGCCCGGGGCTTTGTTCGTGTTGGCCTCCACTGCCGTTAGTCCTGCGCCCTGGTCTCCGCTATCGCTGCGTCAAGGCTAAATTTACTTCAGGCGTCTCGCATTCGTCTTACCCTGCCGGGCAGAGCGAGCGGCTTGAATCCACTTTTTGTTTGACATGGGTGTGCTGGATTCGCCGATACCCTGGTCCAGAAGCATTACCGGAACTTTGTAAAGTTCAAAATCATTAGCCTGCTTTTTTGCAGGTTTTTTTAATTCCTTATTTGACGCTTGCTTTTCAACAAAGTAGGGTACATTAAGAATATAAAAAAAGTTGTCTTGGAATGCCCTTCGTAACACGATCTAAAAATACCCAACCGGATGGATTACGCGATCTTTTTCAGGGTCCAGACAGCTCATTATAAAAAAATATACCGATAAATGTTTTTACTAACGGAGTTGAATAAATTAGTATATAATTAGAATATATTTGACGGAGGTGGAATTTTGAAAATTGCTTATGACTTAACAGTCGTCCCTGAAGTGACTGAAAAATTTAAGATAGCATTGAGATTAGACGATGAAAATTCTGATGAAGTGATCGAAAATTTTATGCTGAAATATATCTCAACCAGCTTTGCAAAGCAGTCAAAGATCCTAAATTAATGACAAATTTGAAATCATTAAAAGATATTGAAACAATAAAAAACGAATTACCAAAAGCAAAAATTAGAATACCCAAAACCTGCATTTCCGGGAATTCAGGTTTAATATAATATAAATTCTATTTTAGAAAATATTTCAATGGAGTAGAAAATGAATCTAAATACGTTTTTAATATCAATAGATTTTCGTAGTGTTGTATCAGAGCAAGATGTTAGGACAAAAATTGCAGTACCTTTACTTGAATGTTTGGGTTACCCTATCGAAAATAGAGCCGAAGAATTTCCTGTATATGGATTCGAAGGTCGAAAAAAAATGGCTACAAAATTTGCAGATATTATGCTATTTTCGGATCGTGAATTTTCAATACACCGGAATTTTATTGCGCGAGATTGGGTGATGGATCACTCACTTGTTGCAGTTGAATTAAAAAAACCGACAGAAGATATTTCTGAGTCTAAGGGACAAGCTCAATTTTATGCTATGTGGACCCGAGCACTTTATTATATTTGCACCAATGGTAAAAAGATTATAATTTACAAGTTAGAGAATTTTAATGCAGATTCTGCATTGTGTAGTTGTGAAGTTTCAGAATTAGAAAGACATTGGTTTAAAATATATGAATCAATTGCTTTTAAAGAGCTAAAGATGAAAAAAGAACCGCAATTAAGCGATAATAAAGGATTAAGATATCAAGAATATTGTTTGTCCCGAATCGTAACGAATAAAAAAGATGAATGGTGCTGGAATCAAAAAATCTTCAAAAAAGTCAATGATTCAAAAGATGAAGAATTTGCTATAAAATATTTATCTGAAACGAAAAGCAACATTTTGCTACTTGCACATGCTGGTGTTGGTAAAACAACTTGTTTGAAATTTGCTTTTGAAGAGCACATAAATCAATATTTGACAGGTACAACAACCAAGTTGCCAATATTTCTCTCAGCAAAGTTTTGGAAACGGAATTTTAATTCAATTGAAGAAGGTGTGTATAAAGAGTTGTCATCTTATCTTCCATATTTAACAGAAGAGCTTGTAAGGCTAGAATTTGTTAAAGGGAGTTATTGCATATTTATGGATGGTTTAGATGAGTGTTTGGTTGAAAAAGATTTATTAATTGAAGAGATTAATAAATCTTTGAATTATGCTCAATTGCAAATACTATTAACATGTCGTACTGATCGATATTACAATGAGTGCGAACTATTTGAAAAATTCTATTTAGAATCATTAAAAGAAAAAGAAATCATAGCAATTTCAACTCGTGTTTTAGAATATGATACAACATTTATAATTCAAACTATGGATAAAAGTTTAAAAAAACTAATTCAAACGCCTCTATATTTTAGTATGTGGATTATTTATTACAAAAATAGTAATGGATCTAAGATACCTACTAATACCGCAAAACTATTTGACGGTTTTATTACATATTTATTAAAAGATTATCTTGCCGAAAAAGGAAACTACAATTTTGAATTAATACCAATTAAAACTTTGAAAATGATTTTATCCCGGTTTGCATATTTGAGCTTTGATAACAAAAAACAAATCGATTTAAATCAGGTTATTAATGATGTTATGGCAGGTAACAATCATGTGCAGGAAGCACATAGGATTATGTTTCAGAGTGGTTTGCTATTTGAATTTGATGGTATCATTGATTTTCAACAGTTTTCAATAAAAGAATATTTTTGCTCAGTTTATCTGTCTCAATTGGGTACTTCAGAAATAATTTTGTTTCTTAAAGCAAATAATGAGGATGATGATTATAAAGAAGTTATTTGTTTGCTCACAGGTTTGATGCAAGGGGTACAGGAACAAAATAGTGTTCTTGATTTTTTAGAAATCACTAACTTACCCTTATATGTTAAATGCTTGAAAAAGCGATATAATTTTTCAAACAAGTATTATGGATGCATAACAAAGGATATTTGCGAAAATTTTTTCATTCAAGTTCTGCGCACGTTTGAAACCATTGTTAATACGCATTTTTATACCTTTAAGCAATGGCTCTATCCATGTTTGTGTTCTGATCTATCAGTTCAAAATAAGCAAGAACTAAATTTAGAAGCTAAAATAAGAGGTAGTATCGATCCAATTGATCTGACAGTTAATCTTGAATTATTAAGTTCAGAAAAAGAGAATATCAATAAAGTAGATGTAGCTTTTTCATCAAATAAACCAATTATTAGTACAATGCAAGGTAAAAAAGAAATAATAATACCAATAAAGTCATTTACAGATAATAAAAATCATTACTATTTTGATATTACAAAAATATATTCAGGAATAGACTGTGCAAGGGAAATAGCAGTAGAAATAATTTCCAAAAAAATTAAACAAATATTTTCATCTGATTTGTTATTATTTGATGAGCCACCTTTTATGCAACTTTGTTATGTTGAAAGTACATTAAGAGCAATATCACCAATTAAAATCAGATACGATACTGATAACATCATTGAATATGACTTATCTCTTAATAAACAAACTATTGATCAGTTGGAAAATATTTTGAGTGGAATAAGAGATGGAAGTTTTAAAAATATACCTTTTTTCGTAATTTGGTATATTTTAAAACTTAATAAAAATTCAGATATTGATACTAAAAAGGTTGCTTTTCCTGATATAGATATCAAATTAGGTAAATCAAGCGGTTGGGTTTCTGACTATTATTCAATGGAATGTATAATTGGATGGCTGCAAGTTTATTACGATGAGTTTCAAAAATCATATAGGTTCTTTGTCGATAAATTATTCCCAACAATAAAAAATAGTATGGGAATGTATCAAGTAGGACCTTTTCAGTACGAACTCCTTGTAACAAAAGCACCGAGAAAACAAAGTGGACTTGGAAATGAGGGTAGCTTAAGAATAAGATGGGTTCCGAAGGAATTTATGGAAGAATGTGTTGTAATAATAGATTTACAAGAATATGTAGAGAAAAAACAGACACTTGAAGACATTCTGGAATACACAAAAAATTTAAAGAAAAATTTGAAGTTTTTTAATCGAAATTGCAGTAGCTTTTTCACTGAAAGTAACGCAACTCTATTTTCAATATTCAACTCAAAAAATTCTGTTAGAGTAAGTGTATATAAGCAAATAGATGAAGATTTAAAAAGAATATTAGAATAACTACTAGGGGTGTCGCCAACATTTCCGACAAAACCCCTTCTAAGACTGGGGTACCGGCAGCAAAACGCGGAAATTATACGCTAAGGATTAAAACTAATCAAAGATGCTAATATATCTTTAACAATTGCAACTATCTTGTGCCTGTAAACATGTCCCCAAGCTGATTTATCAGTAAATAAAACGTTATATATGTTCAATACATTTGCTTTGAATTATTTACCTTATAAATTCACTTATGAAATGGCTTGAAACTGTATCTCAATATATTAAAATAATAAAGCAAATAATACGTTCGTTTGTTTTACCAGTTTTATAGAAATTATAGCTCCATTAATGCAGGTTTGTTGGTATTAATAGGAATAGTCTGGAGCTTAGAGTATATTTTCCGCTAAAAGATGCCTGCACCCCTATAATCATGATAACTTTAATTTAAGGTTTTGGTTCTCTGATGGATATTGATAAACTTACACCAAAAAAAGAAATGCCATTGACACATTAATGACAAATGAACGCGATTATGAAATAAGAAATATGTATAACGGGGTTGATAACTTAGAGGATATTTACGATGCATTATCAAGAGGAGCTTACAGAGATTTAAGATTAGTCAGTTATGGTCATGGATCAAGATATTATAAATCTGTTGATGACTGTATAATTGAAACGTGGGCAAACTACGTAGCATTAAAATTGACTCGACCTGATTTAATAAAATTACTTGAAAAAGAAAAGCCAGAACTGGTTAAATTAATGGATAGTATGAGAGATGATCTGTTAAAGAAAGTAGGTGAATAAATTGGATAATTTTGAAAAACAAGAAGCTATTTCAAATCTTTTATTAAGTTTTTATGATCCTATTGTTTATAAATTCTTTGATATAGAAAGTGATAAACTTCTTGATGAAAAAATCGAGGTTTTGACACGGCTTAAAAATGGCGATGCACCAATTGACATACCTAATTATTATAAGGTTTTAGAATTATATCCAGAAAATGAATTGTGGGATTAAAAAAGGAGTGACTCAGTTTTGGTTCTCTGATGGATATTGATAAACTTACACGAAGCTACACGGCTTAATGACCCATTTTGAAAAGGCTAAAAATCAGAATAACTTGAGTGACACTAATATCAGTAAAATTATTGAAGCCGTTAAAGCCCGTCAAAATATCGATAAATATGCGCACCTGGCTTCAATCGAAGAAATCCGGGCCAATGATTTTAACTTGAATATTCCGAGGTATGTGGACACATTCGAAGAAGAAGTGTTAATTGATCTGGACGAAGTCAATCAGCTGTTAAAACAAGATGACGCGGATATTGCAGAGCTTGAACAAAAGATTAATGATCAGCTGGCACTTCTGGGTGTGTCGGCTTGTATTTAATATTTTGTCAATTACCCCATAACCAGACTATACAAAGCAATGGATTGACTCCCAGGCCTCTTTTATCAAGGCTTTGTTTAATCAATTAGGCTGGGAAAGTTAAGTCTTTTATTTTAGGTTTATTTCGTTTTTGATTGAATGCTCAACGAAAATATTGTATACTAGGCACATAGAAAAGCGTTATTAACAAGCGATTTGTCCACCTGAAACACTACTTCATTGAAGTTGGCAAAATGGAAAGGTGGTAAGATATTTTTGTACAACTTCCTTGGAACTACATTTAGAGAGGAGTTGTTAATGATAAGTATCTCTTTATTATTTGCTATAGCTTGTATTACAATGTGTATTTGCGAAATTTGTAAAACATTACGTATGTACATCATTTATTCAGCAAAAAAATAAACAACTGCTACGTCAATAGCAGTTGTTTAGCTGAAAAGTTTTTAATTTTTTTGGTTTAAAGAATATATATATATCGGGCATCCGTTTGTATGACGCTTTTCTATATTTATATATAACGTTATGACGTTATATATGCCTTTATATTAATCCAAAAGACTCCAAGATGCAAGCATAAAAGGCTCCCAGGAGCCTTCTTTTAATAATTATTTAATTTATTATCATATTTTTTTAATTTTTTTTTAAAATATTAAGCATTTCTTTCCAATTCTTTTTTAATTTCATCGTAGTATTTATAAACAGTTGTCCAGCTGATACCTAATGCCTTGGCGATTTCCGATACCTTTTTTCAGAATGTTCTGCTATATAATCTTTAATTAATTGTTTCTTATCTGGTCTACCATCTTTATTTCGCCATTCTCCGTTCAGTTTGCGGCAGATAACCTATGCCGTGTCGTAAATGTACTTAAACTGAATATTCATAAAGAAGACTTCAATTAATTGCAATGGTTTGTGCATCCTTGGGGATATTTTTATCGATTATTGCTCTTGTTCTTACGGGTTGAGTGGGTGGATCGGGCTTAAATGATTTGGAAGTGGATTTATAATAATATTTTCTGAAAAGGATCTTCCTGGTGTAATGAGGGTTATCTTACAAGATGTTTGTTTTTCAATAATAGAGTCAACATGAAAAATTGCATAACCTTCAATGGTTCCATTCGAAGTGATCCTAGTATTGTCAAGTATATTTTCAGTTTTTATATTAAAAAGAAAATACTTATCTGATGAATCGTTATCCATTAATGAGATTCCATTGCTGTTACGGAAGTCTCGAACATCACACCTACCCGCTCTGTATGTTTTCGAATCTAAGGTTAATTCGATGCCACTAATTGAGACATCAGTATTTGAATTATTTGCTATAATTAAATAACTCATCACTATTCTGTACTTTTCATATGATATAAATCCAAAGCAATAATTATCTTCAGTGGAAGCTATTTTGAGTTTGATAACTGTTTTCCAGTAGCCGTGTAAAGAAAGAGCAAGGCTTGAAACTGAAATGGTTAAAGCAATAATGGCAATCCAATTTTCAAAAATATATTTCATAAAAACACCTTTCAAATTAGAAATGGTTTTCAACAAAGTAGGGTACATTAAGAATTTAAAAAAATTTGTCTTGGGAAGCCCTTCTGCACACAATCTAAAAATACCCAACCGGATGGATCACGTGATCTTTTTTAGGGTCCAGACAACTCATTTGATCGCCGATGGTGATGGCTCGACGTATGGAAAGATTCCCAAATCGTTTTCGGAGATGATCAATGGTATTATCCAGTTGCTCCATTCGCATTCTTTCTTCTTCACGTACCAAACACATCTAACTGGATGGGTATTGTATCCGGAACTAAATCAGCTACCCGAACTCCCAGAGAGCGGATATCTGAGCAGAAATCGTAATTTCTTTTGAATAAATGAATGGCAGCCTCGGCAATCTCGTTTGTTATATCCGACGGTCTGCTCAATTTGGCCTGTCTGGTAAAACTATTCAATTCTTTATTTCTCACATGAATGGCCACCGTTTGACAAAAACATCCGGTTTCCCTTAGTCGCATGGCTACGCTCTCTGTGAGCATATACATAATCAGTTTGACATCCTCAAGGTTCTTGAGATCCCTGGGGGTGGTAATACTATTGCCAATACTTTTAATGATCCGTTCATTCCCGTTATAATCCTCATCAAAACACTTCACCGGGCTATCATCCAGTCCATTTGCAAATCGCCATAAAACTGCGCCCATTTTGCCAAATTGAAGCACTAGAAAATCAGCGGAAGCATTGGCTAGCTGCCCAATGGTATAAATACCATATTTATAGAGCTTTTTCTTTGTGGATCGGCCCACGTAAAGTAAATCCCCAACTTCCTGTTCCCAGACAATCTGTTTAAAATTATCCTGATTGATAACCGTTATGGCGTTTGGTTTCTTATAGTCCGATCCAAACTTAGCAAAGATCTTATTCCAGGAAACCCCGATGGATACGGTTATCCCCAGTTGATCCTGAATCTCTCGACTGATTTTTTGGGCAATTTCCTCCCCGCCACCATGGAGCTTGGCACTGTTTGTGACATCGACCCAACATTCATCCAACCCAAAAGATTCCACCTGATCCGAGTAATGGTTGTATATTTTTCTGGCCAAACGTGAAAAGTGCAAATAACGCTCATAATTAGGCAATAGAATAACAAGGTTCGGACATTTAGCCCGTGCCTGCCATAAAACTTCTCCTGTTTTAACACCAGCTTCCTTTGCCTTTTGGTTCTTGGCCAGAATTATACCATGCCTTTTTTCAGGATTTCCTCCAACAGCCACAGGGAGATCCCTCAACTCAGGATGGTAAAGGCACTCCACATTTGCATAGAAACAATTAATATCCGAATGTAAAATAACCCGTTCCATTTTTTCACCTTTTTTAAACCTTGAGTCTCATTAGTACATATGTTCTTATCTTATAATATACCCATCTGTTATAACTTGTCAATGCAAATACATCAAATTTTACCATTGAAAAATATTATATTGAATCTTTGACCAATGGTCCTTATGAGAATAAAGCAACTCAATCATTCATATTATTTTATAATACTTTTATTTTCAATAACACTGGCTTATGGAAATTGGGTATATGATTTTTATTTTGAAAATCACGTCATAGGAAATTGTTATATCACCGATCACATCAATGATGTCGAATTGTATATAAGTAGGGTTGATCCAAGGACGATTTGTCAATTTAGTGGGTTAAATGACCAAAAATCAATCCATTTTTGAGGGGAATATTTTATTATGTTCTGGTTGCTTTAGAGCCTTTTTATGAGGAGGTTGTGTTTATTGACGGGGTATATGGGGTACTTAGAATAAAGCACGGAAATTATATGCTAATGATTTAGAAACCATGAATTTTTTAATTTTTGTACGCTAAGGTTGCCACCAGAGCAAATTGGAAGGCCACAGCAAGAAGAGAAATGGGAGCATCTGTGTCATGTACTGAAACGTACTTACCATCGTTGGTAAGCATAGAAAAAAGGCTGCACAGCCTTATTTCTCTATATAATCTGCTAATATATATTTTCAGGGGCTAGACAAAAACACCCAAAATCCACCGAGCGTATTGATGATGCAGATACAACGATTATGACACTGGACAAAGCAATAGAAAACGGCGGAAATACCAGGAGTGTTTATGATGAAAGGGGAATATTAATTTTGTGAATTTCTCTTTATAGAAAAACATATGGCTAAACGATTTTTACTAACGGAGGTGAATGAATTAGTATATAATGAGAATATATTTGACGGAGGTGGAATTTTGAAAATTGCTTATGACTTAACAGTTGTCCCTGAAGTGGCTGAAAAATTTAAGATCGCATTGAGATTAGACGATGAAAATTCTGATGAAGTGATCGAAAATTTTATGCTGAAATATATCTCAACCAGCTTTGCTAAAGCTGTCAAAAATCCTAAATTAATGACAAATTTGAAATCATTAAAAGATATTGAAACAATAAAAAATGAATTACCAAAAGCAAAAATTAGAATACCCAAATGGGCGATGAGACCGAATCAAGCCAATCATAAAATAATAAAAGCTTTTTTTGAAGTGGAAAATGAAATGGGTTGCGTTTCATTAATAGAATTCAAAAGACGTTGTGGAGATGAAGACAAATATCCAGGTACTTATGTCAAAGATTTCAAAGGAAACTTTTATCATATGAAAACTGATGCCCACAAATCACATGGAAAAGTCTTTGAATTAGAAATGGATAATGTTGTTATATGGAAAAAAATTGAAGAAAAATTGATGGAGTATAAAAAATATTTTGAAAGAATTTAAAGAAATTGAAAAGGAGAAGTTTATGAACACAGACATAAAAACTAATAGAATCAATACCCGATTAAAACTCTCGCTTTTATGGATGTTTTTGCTGCTCAATATGGCTTATGCGGATATCCTTTCTTTAATGGACGCCACTTCGCCAATCAGAAACATAATGGCTGGAGCTCCTATGCAATAATGGTAGCCTTAAGAACATTGAATGTTATACACGTCATCGTTTGCTTTTAATGGAGTAAGCGAAATCAGCAACCAATTCTCTGCCACAGTAGTTGGATTTTTTCATACAATCGTTGTATTACTAAATCGGTCAGTGTGATGACGAGCGTATAAAAATGATCTGTGTTTTTTAATGGTTTTGCAAGATTGACAGCCAATACATCATAGTAGGATAATTAAAGAAGAACCTGCTTATCTTCGTGGGTGTCTAAGGTATCAATTCTTATATCCACAAGAGGGTTGCATGGATCCTCAACTAATCTTTTGAAATAAACGGATAACTTTTTCTTAAGTTCTTTTTTATTAAACAATAACCTTTATAATAAATAGAGACGTGTAACATTGGTCTGTTATTCATGAGAATACCTCCTTTGGTAGTATTACATTCTAACTCTGAAGGTGAGTATTTTCAAGTTGTATAATGAACAATAAATTTGAATTTGGAGGTAATAAAATGACGGTGTTGTGTATTAACCATAGTTGTAATTGGGTTCAAATCTTTACTGGATGGGGAAGATATACTTGTATAACAGAAGAAAGAGATGGCGAGTTATATTTTATATTCAAAAATGAGTGGCACAAAGTAGAAGATTATACCTCAGAGTCTACTATTGAGTATAACGGATAATTAAGGAATTTACCTGCAAAATTGGCTTTGTTGAGATTTTGAAATCAGAGTTCAAAACCAACGACACTGCATCTTTTCGTTTCCATAAAGATGACGAATATCTCTGGCAGATGATTTTTCCAGTAGGTATATGCATACATCTTATTTTTGAAATATAAAAAAGATTATGAGGTAATTATGCGATTGGGACGGAGGAGGAAGATTGAACGTGGCCTACGACGAAGACTTGTGCAGAAAAATCGATGAATAAGTACAGCTACTCTTTTACAAGCTGTTAAAGAGTAGCGTTGAAATTATAGTATTTCATTCGCATATCCCTTATAATGTAATTATAAGGGATTGTAAATATTGTGTATTAATAATTGCTTATTTGAAAATTGATAAATAGAAATTTTCTAGGAGGTGGATTTTTGTGAAATTTGGAGAAACTCAGATTATTAGAAAAGAAGGGGAAATCCGTTTATTGAAAATTGGTGCAAAATATGATAGAGAGGTATTTTGTGTCATTGGAAATGGCTCTACTAAACATTATGAGGATTATGAAGATGCATTAGAAGAATTCAATCTGCGTTGGATGAAAGAAAAATTTGGTTCTTCATCTAATTCTAATGCAGGCGAGTGTATTAATTGCGGATACTCGCTGCAGGGCGGTAGTTATACATTACCTTGGGAAGATGGCGATAATGAGTATGGATATGTGATTTGTCCACATTGTCGTTGTAAAAATGAAAGATATTAATTATAAAAGGAGGATTTGAACATGAGCGGGGGATTTCCGGAGACTGTAAATAATTTTGTGTCAAGCTAGAAAACCTCCCAGATTAATGTTAAAATAAAATTTAATCTGGGAGGATTTTTATTATGGCAAGACAAAGAAAACTCACCGAAGATTGGAGAGTAAATTCCAATTTGTAGTTAAGTTATTTCACATTTTCGAATATTAGGAACCAAAGTAAAGACTTCTTCGGAGGTCTTTTTTTGATGCCCTTAAAGCCAATGAGAGGAGGTGGGACTTATGGCACAGAGAGGAAGGAAACCAAAGCCTACCGCCTTGAAGGAGCTGGAAGGCAATCCGGGCGGCAGGCCGCTTAATAAAAAAGAACCAAAACCTAATAAAAGAGCCCTGCGATGTCCTTCTTGGCTTGAAGAAGAAGCAAAAAAGGAATGGAAGCGCATGGGCAAGCTTCTAGAGCAGATTGGGCTTCTGACCGAAATGGACATGGCGGCCTTTGCGGGCTATTGCCAAGCATACGCCCGTTGGAAGGAAGCAGAGGTGTATATTAATGATTAAATAGACACAATAGTATACTTTTTACTATTAGAAAGACAATTCAGATTTATGGAACATGTTAGTTTACACTCAGTGTTGAATAGTTTTTATATTATCTTTAGTTGATAACATAGAAGAAGTGAATCTTATCAACCTTCAGACCTTCAAATAAAGAAACGAAACACTCCTTGGGGTTGAAATTGCCAATACTGGTCAGTGCTTCTGTTGAATCTAGGGTGAGTGGTCTTAATCAGGGTGTCTTTTTTTGTTTTAATCGTTTCATTAGAGCGTGCTCTATCGAGACTATTTAAAACAGTAAAACAGAGTCTTACATGAGTTGTTATTTTAAATAGAAACGTATCATTAACAAAATATTCCCTAGTGACACGTTTGTTGTGCGGTGATATGCTTTACTAAAAATAACTGTTGACGGGATGGTTCAAATGAAAGTAGGTTATATCAGCGTTAGTACATGTTTTTGGCGTGATATCGGTCATTGCCAGATAAAGCATTATAAACAGAGCATCATCGGCTGGAAAAATTGATTTTGATTTGAGAATCCAGATACTTTGACACATTCCTCACATAGGCAATTAGGCACTTATCTTCTCTGCTTTTAAAATATTCTATCTGAAACTAAATCTTCTAATGCCTGTTTAAATTCTGAGTACATTATATGAACCCCTGTGTCATAATTTTCTATAACACAGGAATAGGCTTCGTTTGAATTCTTTAATTCAACTATTAATTTTTCATACTCTCTGGTTTTCCTTTTGTTATCCTCAATTTTTTCTCTCAATTCAGCCTTTTCTGTGTCATTTTTCTTTGTGGTCTGATTTAATTTTGCTGTAATATCATTAATCTTAGCTTTCATTTTATTTACAAAGAGTTTGTTAAATTCATCGTCATCCTTTATTACTTCCACCTTATATATCGTTATTACTTTTTCATTTTTTTTGTCTGTCAAAATTACCCAAGTATCGTGGATGAACACATTTACAAAGTTATCATTTTTAATTTTACCCTTATATATAATTTCGCCATACTCAACCATTTTATTTATTCGTTCTTGTATTAACTCATTGTTTTGTGCAATATATACGCCAATATCTTGTTTTACCTCGTATCCCATAATTCGCTGGACATATCGTTCTTCAGCGTGCCTGGTAATCTCTAGCATAAAATTTCTCCTTTCTCTTGAACCGTTGGGGATAGGTCCAGCAGCTTAAAAATAGCCAATCGGATGGATCACATGATCTTTTTTCGGATCCAGACAGCTCATTTGATCGCTGATGGTGATGGCTCGACGTATCGAAAGATTGCCAAATCGTTTCCGGAGATGATCAACGGTATTATCCAGCTGCTCCATTCGTGTTTTTTTTCCTCATGTCCAAACAGATCTAACTATAATGTGCACGCTTTTCAAGACACGAAATCAGAATTTTTAAGATAAATCTTCTTTCGTGTTTTATATTGTGTCCACAAATTATTATACTAAGTAACCGAAGTATAATAATTAGAGTGTTAATATCTATTTGTTTGCTGTAGGTTGGGGACATATATAACATGTATAACAGATTCTTAGACTTGAAAAATTATGACCCACGTGTTGGGTACTGTTTGTAAAAATTAACAGTATTTTAAGGGCTTTTTAGCTTGAAATATTAAACGTAAAATTTGAAGAATGGCTTCTTATTGGGGATTGTAAGGAATGAATAAGATGGAGAAATAGGAAGTAGCATATTCGTAATCAGTAGGTCGGCGGTTCGATTCCGCCCTCTAGCTCAAGTAATAAGCGTATGAGAGAGCCGTTTATCGGCTCTTTTTTTATTGTATAAAAGATGAATTTCTTAGAAAATGACCATGATTTTGGCAAAGTTAAAGTGTTTAACTATCATGTTTTAATAAAATGTGAATATACCAACGTGTACGATTTGCCTTAATTGATAATTATCTACGTCCCATTATCAGTGCTGCCTGCTTTAAAATATCATTTTCCATTCGTAATTGATTCAGTTCTTTTTTGAGTGACAGAAGTTCAATTTCTTCAGTACTTCGATTATCCCTGGTCTTAAAAGATTGGATGCCATTATAATCTTTTACCCATTTGTGTAAGGTTGATCTTGCGATTTTGTATTCTTCTATAATCTCGGAAGGAGCCTTCTCATTATTATATAGATTAACGATTTGCTTTTTAAATTCATCGGTATACTGTGACATATTATTTCCTCTTTTCTTTGATTTTTTATTATAACATGTCCGAATAAAAACTGTCATATTTAGTATAAACTATCCACAATAGTCACTACTACAATTACCTGACGGGTTATTCGTGTGACCACAATTTGGACATGAATGATCCTGATGAGAAATCGGAGGAAATAATTTAATTAATTTAGATGGGGGTATATGGATATCAAATTCTTCAAGTAAAGCTTTCACATTTTCATAGTATCACTGGATTAGTTCATTTATTTGACTTTCCGATAAATGGGATAAGTCTTTATGAATTATTCTTGGCTCGTTTTTCCCTTTATATTTGAAATAATTATTTAAATTTTTATTGTGTTGATGTAAAAAAAAAATTAAAAGCCTTCTAGATTAATCCAATAATTCATCAATCAAAAAGGAATATTATTTCTCAAATAGATTCGTTTAATTTTCAACTTAATGATTTTAGACTATATCTACACTTTATTTTCAAAGCCTATCTAAAATAATTCGAACAATGAATAATTACCAAAAATAATACCTTGAGTATGAAAAAAGTAAATACAATATCTATAGTATAGCAGAACAACTATTTGATATCAATAGTATATAGAAAATAAGAAAAAATACTTATAGACTGTATCAAAAGGGGTGAGTCTATGAGTGATTTAACGAACAAACTTGGTAAACGTATCCGTAACTATAGACTAAAGCTTGGTTTTAGTCAGGAGCAACTTGCTGAAAAATCCTGTTGTCATCCAACCTATATTGGTCAAATTGAAAGAGGAGAGAAAAATCCTACCATTGAAAGTATAGAAAAAATTACAAGAGCTTTGGGAATATCTCTTTCGCAATTACTTGAAAAAATAGATTTCGAAAATCAATCGGAAAATCAGATTGCTGAAAAATGTTATGAGCATATTCTGTCAAAAAATCACACTGAACAGAAAAGTATATATTGCATTCTCCTTGAACTTGACAAATATAAAAATGAATAGAATGTTACTATTTAAATTAAGAAAACACGATCTTCCTGATACAAATAGTGTGAAAAATAGGAACCGATCCAGCCACTCAGCAGAGAATATTTCCAGCTGGGAGTGAATCTGACCCCAGTCTTTTCTTCGACCGGTTCACTGTTTTGTGATATATACAGTTGCTAGATACAGCATTTTAAAAAGATTATCTTCCGTTGGAAAAACGGTTTAGCTTTTCATCACTTTTCTGGGCTGTCGGTTTAGTGCCTCAAATGAATTGGCCATGTAAATGAGATTTTGTACTTTCTGCGGATATTTGGAAATAGGTCGGACAGGTTTGGCCAGTTATTTCACCAGGAATCCGAGATTTTGGGATATTTTTTGTCCCATATTTTATAAATTTTGCCCAGCTCGTTCAAAGGGGCATCTTCTAGTTTGAGCTGCATAAAACCGCTATAGATCGACCACATTATATTTTTACACAATTTTTGAAACGGTCGGGGGTGCGCTTTTGACAAGTGCGAAATAATATGGAAAACGAAATGGCTTTCTGGTATATAATATTTTGGAGATGGAGGAAATAACATTGGTAAAGAAAAAACTTCAAGTTTTCATTTCTTCAACATACATTGATTTAATTGATGAACGTCAATCAGCTGTTCAAGCAGTTTTAGATTCTGGTCATATCCCAGCAGGAATGGAACTTTTTAAGGCTGGGAATGAAACACAACTAGATACTATTTATAAGTGGATAGATAATTCAGACGTATATATGCTAATTTTGGGTGGCAGATATGGTAGTGTAGAAGAAAAATCTCAAAAAAGCTATACTCGTCTTGAATATGAATATGCTATTAATAAGGGAATACCTGTTTTTTCAGTAGTTCTGGATGAAAATTTTCTAAAGGAAAAAGCTTGTTTATTAGGAGAAGATAGAATTTATGAGCAGAAAAATATTGATGGATATTCCAATTTTAAGGACTTTGTTTTATCAAAGATTGTTCGTATGGTAAATGATTCAAAAGATATTATGTTAGCTGTTCATTCAACTCTAGTAGACTTTTTAGAAGATTATGATTTGATTGGATGGGTAAGGGCAAATGATTCAGAAGCAAATACATTATTGCTTACTCAAATAAATGAATTGTCTATTGAGAATAAACAATTGCATGAAAAGAATTCTAAACTCTTAGATGAAATTAATTTAATACAGTCTACTTTTGACTCTAGTCTGGCATTTGAAGGAGAATCTACAACAATCGAGGGGACTTATACTGAGAATATTGGTAACAACGTACAAAAACAATATCGAGATAGAAGTATAGAACAAGATATTACATGGGACAAGATGTTTTTATTGTGGGCACCTTACCTAACTGCTACAATTAATTCTATAAGGGCAAAAGGCCAGTTAGAATCTGCACTTCGTGATTTTGTGGGGAGAAGGTTTAGAATTAAAGATAACTTATTTCAGAAGATTAAAATTCAATATTCTGCATTAGGTTTGTTAAAGTACTATGAAGCTCCAACTACTCAAGGAAGCACAGCAGAATTTATTACGTTAACACCTAAAGGGACTAAATATCTGATTAAAAATACAGCTGTTAAAAATAATTGAATAGTCCATTGTAATGTCAAAGGAGTGTTTGTGAGCCACGAAAGCATAGTACTTAAATAATAATACAAAATGACGTAGGGACAATTCTATGTCATTTTATCAAAAGTGTAACATACTGGTAAAAACTATAGGACGTAAAATCAGAAACGGCAAGACAAGCGCGGATAAAAAGTACAACAGAAATTTACCGCGTAATGTTGAAAAGTCTTGATGAACATAATATTTTTCAGATAATTCCATTGTTGTTATCGAGTTCGCACAGAAAAAGATTATCTTGTAAACTTGTAATTTTGCAAAAATAATTATACTAAACGTAATTATTGGTATTCAAATAAAAGGCTCGTGGCTAATGTATTTATTCTACATCAACCACGAGGTTTACATGATTTTCGAAGCAGTTTCGCTTTTTTTACTATTATAATCACCAATAAATCATTTGATATTATTTGTATTGTCATTATTTTCTTTTGGGATGCTTATTTTGTTGACTTTTGAAATTTCAAACATAATGGACAGCCACTACCATTAACTCGATTTTTAATATTTGCTTTCCATCTGCACCCATCTTCAGAACACCACCATACTATCTTGTTTGATCCGTAAGAGACCTCTTGTGGTGTAAGATCACCGTTCTTCTCTTGATCCCATTCTGCAGCTAGGTCAGGATGTGTCGTCGCCAAATCATTATAGCCAATTTCGATTCTTTTTCCTGAGCATGTAGGACATCCATAGCCTCTAGAACGATAGGAAACTGCAGCTTTCCAGCTATGCCCCTTTTCACATTGCCACCATACACTTTTCTCGGATCCGTGAGAGACCTCTTGTGGTGTAAGATCACCGTTCTTCTCTTGATCCCATTCTGCAGCAAGGTCAGGATGTGTCGTTGCCAAATCATTATAGCCAATTTCGATTCTTTTTCCTGCGCATGAAGGACATCCATAGCCTCTAGAACGACTGGAAACAGCAGCTTTCCAGCTATGCCCCTTTTCACATTGCCACCATACACTTTTCCCGGATCCTTGAGAGACCTCTTGTGGTGTAAGATCTCCATTTTTTGCTTGATCCCATTCTGCTGAAAGGTTAGGATGTGTCGTTACCAAATCATTATAGCCAATTTCGATTCTTTTTCCTGCGCATGTAGGACATCCCGGGCCGCTAGAACGAGTGGAAACGGTCGCTTTCCAGCTATGTCCCTTTTCACATTGCCACCATATACTTTTCTTGGATCCGTGAGAGACCTCTTGTGGTGTGAGATCTCCATTTTTCGCTTGATCCCATTCTACAGCAAGGGCAGGATGGGTTGTCGCCAGATCATTATAGCCAATTTCAATTCTTTTTCCTGAGCATATAGGACATCCGTTGCCTTTAGATCGATTTTTTATAGTCGCTTTCCAGCTATGTCCCTTTTCACATTGCCACCAGACACTTTTCTCAGATCCGTGAGAGACCTCTTGCGGTGTGAGATCATCGTTTTTTTCTTGGTCCCATTCTATAGCAAGGGCAGGATGGGTCGTCGCCAAATCGTTAAAGCCAATTTCGATGCTTCTTCCTGCGCATGTAGGACATCCATAGCCGCTAGAACGGGTGGAAACTGCAGCTTTCCAGCTATGTCCGTTTTCACATTGCCACCAGACACTTTTCCCGGATCCGTGAGAGACCTCTCCTGGCGTAAGATCACCATTTTTTGCTTGATCCCATTCTGCAGCAAGGATAGGATGGGTCGTTGCCAAGTCATTATAGCCAATTTCGATGCTTTTTCCTGCGCAGATAGGACATCCACAGCCGCTAGAACGGGAGGAAACTGCAGCTTTCCAGCTATGTCCGTTTTCACATTGCCACCAGACACTTTTCCCCGATCCGTGAGAGACCTCTTGCGGTGTGAGATCTCCATTTTTCGCTTGATCCCATTCTGCAGCAAGGGTAGGATGGGTCGTTGTCAAATCATTATAGCCAATTTCGATGCTTTTTCCTGCGCATACAGGACATCCATAGCCGCTAGAACGAGTTAAAACTGCAACTTTCCAGCTATGTCCGTTTTCACAACACCACCACACCCTCTTGTGAGATCCGTGAGAGACCTCTCGTGGCGTAAGATCACCGTTCTTCTCTTGGTCCCATTCTGTAGCAAGGGCAGGATGTGTCGTTGCCAAATCATTATAGCCAATTTCAATTCTTTTTCCTGAGCATGTAGGACATCCATCGCCCCTAGAACGGGTGGAAACGGCAGCTTTCCAGCTATGTCCCTTTTCACATAGCCACCAGACACTTTTCCTGGATCCGTGAGAGACCTCTTGTGGTGTGAGATCACCATTTTTCGCTTGATCCCATTCTGCAGCAAGGTTAGGGTGTGTAGTAGTTAGATCAGTCATTCCTATAATTAACTTTGCCATATGCGTTAGTGTCCTTTCTGTTTATTTTTGCAGAGAGGACACTTTGTGCCTCGTACCCGATGTCTAACTGTCGTTTTCCATTCATGCCCATATTTACAGCGCCACCAGACTTTTTTGCCCGAATGACTAGATACCATATCGGACCTTACGTCGCCATTCTTCTCTGGATGCCATTCTTCTGCAATTTTTGGATGCTCAGTTAAAAAATCGTTATTTCCAGGTACGACTTTTTTTCCTGTGCAGTAGGGGCAACCTGATCCTGCGGTACGCTTATCAATGGATTGCTGCCAAACATGCCCTTCCGCTAAACATTTCCAATAAACTATTTCATGGGAAAACGCTTTGAAATTTTCTGGGCCTTTCTCGTTTTTTTCGTAGAACCACTCCTTTACTAAGTCAGGCCTGGTAGTAATAAGATCTGTTTCGCCTTTAATCGCCTTTCTCCCTGAACAATAGGGGCATCCATTTTTATCGATTGTTCTGTGGTAAATGGCAGCATCCCATCGATGCGCTTCCTTGCAGCACCACCATATGATTTTATGCGAACCTGGAAGGACATCATTTGGCAATAATTCACCGTTTTTTTTGTAGTCCCATTCTGCGGCCAAATCCGGGTATAGTGTTTTTAAGTCATTGAACCCTGAAAGCACTTTAACACCTTCACAATAGGGACATCCAGTACCTTTTGTTCGTCGGCTAATTGGAGCTTTCCACTGATGCTCCTTATTGCAGCGCCACCATACAACCATATTGGACTGTGGCAAAAGGTCTTCCGGTTTTAATTCGTTATTCTTGTAATAATCCCATTCTTCGATCAAATTTGGGTAAAGTGTCTTAAGATCATTTACGCCAACTACAGGACGAATATGCGCGCAATAAGGGCAACCACGTCCTCTAACTCGATCGTAAATCCGAGCCTCCCAATGATGCTTTTCATTACAAACCCAATGGACCTTTAGATGGGAATAAGGTAAGATATTTTCAGGTAGAACATTCACATTCCTTTCGTAATCCCACGCGCTAACTAATTTAGGGTATTTTGTTTTAAGGTCGTTTACTCCTTTAATAGCCCATCGTCCGGAACAATAGGGACACTTTCCTCCGCGTGTTCTACTAATGATAGTTGCAGCCCATGAATGGCCTTTTGCACAATTCCACCAAACAATTAAACTACTAGACTTAGAAACCAGATTGGGAGACAGATCACCGTTTAGGGCAGTATCCCATTCCGATAACAAATCAGGACATGACTCTGCGAATGATTTTCTTAAGTGTTTCATTGTTTTTTCAAGGAAAAAAAATCAATTGTGTTACCTTGCATTTGCACGATTTGGGGGTTAGATTCTTTGAATAGAAGAATGCTCTCTGCTAAAACGGAAGATAAACTAAAAAGAGTACCTTTTGCAGTAATAATACTGTTCTCTAAATTGGTGATGGAATCGTCCTTAACACTGCCGTTTTCGACTTCAATGCGTAATTGCATTTCTTCATCGACAACATTCTTAAGGTAGTTAATCTGTTTAGAAATTTTCTTAATTTCAAGACCTAAGCGGTCCACTTCTTTCTTCAAGGATTCATATTTTTTATTAGTTTTCTCCTTTTCATTTTCCATTGAGAATTTCAGAACATTGATATCTTTTAATGTTTCTGTCATCTGTTGCAGAAATTCAAATTGTTTTGCTTTGGGCTTTTCCCAAAAAAGGTCTAGTTGCCCGAAAACAATTTTTTCATAATCATTGCCGTTAGAACCGACCAGAACGTTTATATCATCGATATAATTTTTTGCGTGTGGATTTCTTGAAAAATCATAACTTTTGATGCCTAAAAACTCTTTTTCCTCCTCGGCCCATTCCGAGAGCTTAGAAAATTTAATTTTGCGATGAGGGAATTGTTTATGATATTCTATGCATAAATCCAGTAGAGATTCGGTATCGTATTTGCTTTTTCTACCCATCATTTTCTCCTTCTTGTAGTGATTTTTCTTTTCCCCACGAATACCTTAAAAGGTGTTGATGCAACTCCAAGTAAAGCTTTTCAAGTTCGTTACTGAATCCTTTTTCAATTCGTACACAGTCCATTAGGGCCTTTATTTCATCTTCGATAATCTTGCATTTCTCCTTTTCTTTGCGAATTTCCTGTTTTAAGTCTGCTTTGTCAAGCTTGTAATAGGTACATCCCCAACAAGTGGATAAACAATTCTGGGTGATACAATCCTCAATATTATTTTGATCCTTTGCTCGAAGATTGGACATGCAGTTGCTACCGGTATGAATTTCTATCAAATGCGTTGAATCCAGCAATGATACCTTTGCGGCTGTTTCGTTTTGATATCTTTTTTTTAGTGCAGAAAACCTAAAAACACTCATCGCATCCACAAAATCGGTGAAATTCGAGCCATAATACGCACTCATCTCAATGCTCTTTTGACCAGATAAATCCATAATTCTACTCAAAGGAACACCTTGAAAATGAAGATTAATGATAGCAATATGTCTTAAATCATATGGGTTGATGAGTTCAATCTTTTCTTCGTCTGTTTGGTTCAAGATCCACTGATAATTGTTTGTATTTTTCAAATTCTGATTATAAAAATTATCTCTGAGACATCTTAAATCACGTTCATTATAAACGTTGATATCAAAATCATCCTCTTTCTTTCTAACAGGTAAGAATATTAACTCCCGTGGTATATCTTGTGACAAATTTTGGAATTCTATGATATTACCCGCAATATCATCTGAGATTTCAAACTTTACAATATAATAATCATCTAAGTTATATTCAACTTGTTTATAAATATTACCTTTGAGTTTTGATTTTCTCAGTTCGATTAAAAAGTGTCCCTTTTCGTTTTGAGAGATGCAGTCAAAAGGTGTCATGCAGATTTCAGTTGGACGCATCGGGATAAGGAAACATACAGATAACAGAAAATAAAGAGGGAACACCCGAATTCGATCTTTCTTGGAGCCATCTTTCCACACCATCGAAACAGCATCTTGCCATATCAAGTATTGACAGTAGTTTTTTAACTTTCTTTTACCACTAACTACTCGCTTGATTTTAATGTGAGAACCCACTAGATCACATTGCTTGTCATCAAATCCTAAAAAAAATTTAAAATTGTCAACTATAAAATAAATTCCTTTACTTATCTCTAACGATGGAGATCCGCTAAAATATAATCTTTTGAGGTTGGTGTTAATTGAATTAATGCTACTTAATATATAACTTGTCATCAACCATAAAACGTAAAATTTTAAGTATTCGACCATTTTTTCAGGAGGAATCTTTAATTGATGTGTTAATGCATTGTTATCGATAGTTTTTGGAGCGAAATGAAAAGCAAAGATGTTTTTTGCGTCTTTAATTCTCCATGAATCACCATTAAAAATACAACCAGGTTCAATAATTTCATCCTCTTGAAAGCGCTTGAATTTATTTATTAGGTTTCTTTTCGTAATTGTGTTTAAGACAGGGTTATTAACAGTACGAAATGATAGGCTGTTTTCGGACATTGGATACAAATACCCTAGATTCAGAGCACACTTTAAATCCATATCAATACTCCTTTCTTTTAACTTTATCTTCAATTCTTTCCTTCTCAGAAGCGATAAGATAAATAAATTGCTGTTGTTCTTTTTTGTCCAAGCGGTCATAAATAAATGTCGCCAATTCATTAATTGCGGGCTTAATAATAGTGTTAATGACCATTAAGTCTTTAGGATTAAGCTTGTCATTATAACGTTTAAGGGCTTCTGAGTAGCGCTTAAAAACGCTTTGTACACCGATTTTTGTGATAACACAATATGGACAATGGGTACAATCCTTTTGCGTTGGCATTGCACAAGCCATGTTGATAGCACGTAATAAACAATAATTGCCATCTTCTTTGGCAAAACCATAGCCGTTTCCAATTGCATGATAAGCCATCAGTGTGTTTGCAGTGGTGAGTAAGTTGCTTTGCTTAAGATCTTGGAGTTTAATAAGAACGTGAGCATTTGTTTCACGCCTTTTGTAACTGTTGATGAAATCGAGCTTTTGGAAGTAATTGTCAGAAATTTCATCTAGCTGAAATTTCATATGAATCAATACATTTATCTCCAGCGGAGATAAATGTATTGATTGAATCAACTTCGTCTGATCCGGCGTTGTAAGCGCATTAAAATTATCAAAGCAGCTTTCCAGGAAAAGATATGGGACAAAGCCCAATACACCACGCTCACAGATTTCATGAGATATGAGTTCAATCGTTTCCCCAGTAAAAGCTCCATCCCGTAAATAAATGTTTGTCGTCTCAGACTGAAGTAGGTTATTAATCTTATGATTACGCGCTTGTGCAGCAATTGTATAGGATGTTAAGGGACTATCACCTTGGTTTCGAGAAATTTTCTCGATGCCTTGGAGGTAGAACTTGTTCATTTTTCTAGTTAGTAAGTTGTTGTCGTTAAGCCCATCTCGCATGTACTGTCCAAAAATAGAAACGAGAGTTTCATTCCTTGCGTAATCATTTCGTCTTACATGAACTAATTGACCCTTATTACCATTCTTTTCATGATGGGCGAGTATGAGCATAATTAAACCAAAATGTTCTTTCATGCCTTCTGTCATCGCAGCGGTCAGACAACCACTTGCTTTTATTCCCGTCTTAGAAGGGTAAGTAGGGTTAAGTTCGATTTTGCTAATGAGGATATTCGCAGCCTTTAATAATTCTGCTACCGGAAGCCTATCAAGTTTTGCTTTCATCTCAAAATCCTCGATGTCTATACCATCCAGATATTTCCAGTTTTTCAAAATATCTGAAGAACGCCACCCTGTAATGAATAACACTGAAACGTAAAGCCAAGTTTGACAAATGAAATCCGATTCGAAAGCTTTTTCGACGATATGATTTTCTTTATATTCTACTTTATCGAATATTGCCTTAGCCATGCTTGCAATCTGTTTTAGTGGATACGCATCAGTATCCATAGTATAAAAAGTGGATTTAGTAACAGAGAGGGGGGTATAACCAACCACCTGTTTGTTTTTTAAATAAGTTGAAAAACGTGCAAGGGTAATTTTCTCATTTTTTGTTTTACAACGCATGGCTAATTCCATCAACTCATCATTGGTCATCATATAAAGCTCTTTATCTGCCATCATAAGCTGAAGATAGACCATCGCATGATGTTTTTTAGTGACGGGCACTTCATATTTTAAAAATTCATCATACTTTAGTCGGGCTTTGGTATTCTTCGTTATATGGAATAACCTTAGATTTTCAATGAGTTCCTCATTTTTTCGGTCGAAAATAATCAAAAAAACATCAACGCCTGCAAAGAGTTTATCTTTATCATTTTTCAAAAGAAAAAGATCGTCTTTGTACATTTGCGCTTTCTTAAGATTTATGAAAAAGTTAAATTCAATATTTTCGTACTTGTAAAAGTGAACACCGAAAAAGTCATTTTCTTCAAGGTAACGCATCAGTTTTTGCCGGTGCTCTATATAGATAGAACCATACTTTGCCTCTAATTCTTGAGAACGCTGGTTAATCGTATCTAGAAGACTCATCCATTTATCCTGTACGGCTTTTATTCGCTTGATTTCCTTGCTATTAATTAAAAAAGACTTTTTTGTTGGATTTGCTTTAATCTTTCCTGATTTAATTAATTCAGTCAATCGGTCTTTTTTAATTGACGTCAATCGGTTCACCGCATCAAGATTTAGCCATTCTTTTTCAACTTTTGTTAGGCTTAAACTGAATTCATATGCTTGAACTTCGTAATCATCAAGAAGGGAATCATCCTTTGACTTTGCATAGCGCTTAATAATATCGACATCGGCTTCCCTGAAAAAATCACCTGAAAAGTAAAGTAATGTTTTTAAGTGGGAGAATACCACCTTTTTGTTTTTGAGCCGCACGGAAAAATAATTTATCTGGCTTAGTTCAATTATCGGATTATGATTCTTTAAGTAAGTATGGATGTCATGGAGGTTGTCTTCTTCAAAATGAAGGCGTTGGGCGACTTCGTCATCCGCATTTTCTAAATCAGCTATAGTTTTGATCCCATATTTTAGTAGCTTTTTTTTGAACTTTGGGATAAAGTGTTTCGGTATTCTATTGGCTTCTGCAATCGTCTTAACTTTTGAATTAAATATATCATTCATTGAAATATAGCTCCAGTTCACCTTCAAAAATTAACGACTGTAAATTTAAAGCAATCTCTTTATAACGTTCCATAAAAATACCTTTGTTATTGATATAGGCAATGGATGATTCCATAGAACGGTCTCCACGCCAAGCCATTAGCTGCATGGCATTGATATTCTTAATATGAGAGATTAAATATAACGTGTAAAAGTGTCTGAACATATGTGCACCGGGATATTCCTCCTTGTATCGGTCAATGTACATTGCATACTTTTGTTTGTGCTCATATATATGTAATGAAGCAATGTACTTCTCTATTTTCGGAAGTCCATAACGATTAAATAAAGACTTGACGTAACGACAGTAGGTTTGAACTGCTAGCGGCCTACCTTGTATACTATAGAATGCCGGAGCATTATCCTTGTTTAGGTCCACATTGTGTTTGAATTTCTGATTGATTAGAATTAAGTAATTCTGAGTTTCTTTCTCAAGTATTTCTTTAAAATCAGGATATACTGGTTGCCTACGTATTATTTTGACATTACCGATTGGCGTATCTGTCACAAAATCCAAATTATTTACATCAATTGTATAGTAATTTTTTTGAAGTGATACCAATTGAGAATAACTAATATTACAAACCTCCCCTTCACGAAGTCCGCAAAAGGCTTGGAGCATTATTGGTAAAACAAGATTTGGTGCGTATTGGCGTGCGGCTAGTAAAATACAGGGTAAGAAGGACTCCGGTAATTCACGATTCTTATTAAGAATCGATATTCGAGGTTTATTCAATACAATGTTCGGGACAAGTTCGATCTTTCTAGTGGTTTTTTTATAGTTGTTTCGGATGACAATTTCTTTTTGCTTATATAGTTCATTAGCAGTGTAATCAAAAGAAACTTCATTTTTGTGCTGATCATAATATTTCGACAGGAAAGCAAAGACAGTTATGATTCTTTTTGATACAGTTTCTTTTTTGGGAGGTGTGTTGGTTTTATTATATTCTCCTATTGCAAAGGTTTGAAAGATGGCTTTTATGTTATTATAGGTTAGTTCTTCAATGGAAGTAAAATCATGTTCTATAAAAATCTTATTCAGAAACCAGCACACATTGTTCAGTGCCATCCTAATGGTTTTATCTGCTTTATAAAAGCCGTTTTTAGAGTCAAATGATACATAATCTTCAAACCGTGTATAATTCAGTACTAAACTGTTAGTCTTATCCACCAGGCATATGTGATAATGATAGGACATTCCATAGTTTGTGACAAAATTTAATTTCCGAAGTTCATACTTTAGTATTACTTCATAGTGAAAACTTGAAAAACTGAACATTCTTCAGGGCACCTCCTTTATCTTTGATGTACATAATTAGTAGGACAATATAGTTGTGGGCAAGTTCTAATAAGATTAATAGAGAAATAAGATCAGCCAAATAATCAAGAGTTAAAATCGTAAGTGAACATGACTTGCGGATTCAGCGCAGGATAAAAAGTTAGCTGATCCAAAAACCACCGAAAAAGAAATTCGTATTTATATTTACACAAATTATTGTATAAATATTCAAAATATAATATAAACCGATTTCTTTGAGCTAATTATACCATGAAGGTAATTTAAATAAACGAAAAATATTATAATTATAGTATACAGAACGTTGTAAACAGGAGGTTTCAGACCAATTATTAGGAGAAATAATGGACATCTAAATACTCCTGTTGAATAGTGTTTTTTCCTCATATATGAGGAAAAAACACTATTCAACAGGAGCGAGATATTGAAATTATCATGTCTTAAATACGTGTGATTTAATAAATATTCATATGGTAAAAATAGAATCGATTATTAATTTTTCTTTAAGTTATGATATGTTGAAGGAACAATTCAGCGCCATTGGCCGGGGATCTAATGACCCTATGATGATAGTCTAAGTATTTTTTCTGTATCACCTTCCCGATGTCTGGGTTTCTAAACGAGCCCTGACAGATATTGTGTACAGATGGTTTTTTAAACCTGGGCATTAATGATCTGGTTCCCGATGATACCACCATCAGTTATTTCAGAATCAATCGCATTACTGCCGAGCATTTTAAATCATTTTTCACAGAGATTGTTAAAAATTCATTGACCTGACCCTCATAAAAACGAAGCGTTTCATCATCGATTTCCCGGATGTTGCTGTCAATACGAATTACCCCTCAGAAAAAAATAGCTAGAAGTGCTTTCAAAAAGGTAATGAAAGAAGTTTTTAAGTTTAATGAAGCATTAACTACAGAGATGCTGGTGGTATTTAATCAGACATCGATGCAGCCTATGAAAAATCTGACAAGGTCAGTTGACGAAAACATTTTGAGATCATTCAAGAATATTTAGACCTATTATATATCCGGACCTATGATGAATTACAGGACAAGAAAAATATCTGTAAGCCTTCGGGATGTGCTATGTCCTGTTGTTCCAATATGCTAATAACACTAAAGATAAGATTATCAGCTTCGTCGATCCGGATGCAAAGGTTGCTCACAAACGCGTACCAAGATAAAGAAAGGTACAAAAATCATGTCATCATTGAAGAATATAGCGAAATTATCCTGGCATCGGTCCAAACCCCTTTTAACACAGGAGATGCTGATACCTCAGACTTAAAGGGGCAAATATTCATATTACCATGGCAAACATGGCCTCCAATATAATAAGGATGGCTAATTTGTTGTACACTGAAAAAGAAATAGTGACCATTTAAAAGAAAAAGTATCGAAAAGGCACTCAGCTATTTAATATTACAATCTTTTAACAACTTATACCAAAAATTAATTGCTAATCCGTATTTTTCTTTTTAACTTGATGAATATTCATTCATGTTTTTGGTAAATGTTCGATTTTTAACCGTTTTTGGGGGTTTCATCCCCACGTTGTTTATAGAACTAGCCCACATAAAAAAAGCTGTCAGAAAAAACTGTGGTCAATCCATCGTCTAACCGCTAGAATTAAATATAAACGACAAAAAGTAAACAAAAAAATAGAGTGCAATTAAAATTAATTGTCGAACTCTATTTATTACCGAACTTTATTTTTTTCTGATAGCCGCTTTATTTTACATTTAATATGCTAGTATTATCGGCTTGTTTTGCTATATTATTTTTTTTTACTCTCCTCAATAACAAGAAGAGTTATCATTTTGTAAAACCCGTTTTAGTGATAGTTCTTCTGAAAAATCAATGCCTCCACTGGTAATCTTTGGAGTAAGTAAGCTTTTTAAATCAACAATAAAGGGATCAATGATCAGTTCGCCATTGATAAGGGAAACCGCTTCTTTCAGATCCTTCAGAGGAAATATATCCACACCCTGGACAACTGCCGCTTCATATCGATTAGCATAGGGAACCAGAATCTTTTGGATGCCCGCTTTTTTCGCTTCTAAAACCATTGGAAGAATGCCATTTACGCAACGGATATCACCACTCAGGGAAAGTTCGCCAACAATCATATAATCTTCGGGATGATCCCAGGGGAGTTGGTTTGAGGATACCAGGATTCCCAGAGCAATGGCCAGGTCAAAGGCCGGGCCTTCTTTTTTTAAGTCAGCAGGAGCAAGGTTAATGGTAATGCGTTCCATGGGATACTGAAAACCGTTATTCTTTATGGCAGAAAACACCCGATCTTTGGATTCCTTAATGCCGGTATCCGGGAGGCCGACCAGAGCATATGATGGTAACCCTCGTGAAACGTCAATTTCAACCGTAACGATAACACCATTTACACCCATTAATCCGGAACTTTTAATCTGTGATAACATTGTCGTCAACCTCCTTTTTCCTGATTTTAATTATACAGGAAAGAAAGATAAAAATATAGCGAAATATTTTAAGAAATTCAATACCGTTTTTATTTTTGTAGGGGAGATCTGTCAATTTTTGATTTAATAGGATTCGCACTTATATTATTTGGTATAGGATTCACAGTGGTACCTATTCGATCAGTTGATCGCGTTGAAGAATTTAGTGCTGATTATAAAATAGCAATAAAAAGCCTGCCCTTCGACAAGCTTTTTTTATTTTAGCATTTTGTTAAGATTTATTAATATTAAAACTATTCTGGCAAAAGTACATCTGCTTTTTTGAGTTTAATAAGTACATAAGCAATAGCACCAATTGTAAAAGCGGCCAGGCTGAAGTAGAAAGGGAATTTCAATATGCCGGTTTGTCCTAATACGTATGCCATTAAAGCAAAGAAATAAGCGGATGTAAAACCTCCGATATTCATTGATGCTAAAACAATTCCGGATGCAGTTGGAATTTGGCTGGGATGAACTGCCGCACCTAAATCCATGAAGATGGTTGGGACAATGAAACTGAATCCAAAACCGGCTGCAGTTGCTCCAATATACATGAACAGGATTGTGTTTCCAAATCCAATACTTGCCATTGCTATTGCTAAGAGTCCAAGACCAAGAGCAAAAGTATTTTTTTGGAAGATTCTAAAGACTTTGGCAAAAATAAACCCTGCGATCATTCCACCAACAGTAAACATGGTAAGAACTAAGGCTGCATCTGCAGGGCCACCCATGCTCCCGACAGCAATCAGAGTTGACATGTTTACTAATAATGGGTATAAAAGTATCATGATTGCAAAGATTGCGAAAGCAAAACCGTATACGGATGCTGGCATTTTTGGTTTTATTTCACCTGCTGAAGTACATGGGGCTTTTGCGGGTTCTGGAAGAAACAGGATCAGGATAAAAGTGACAATACCAAGACCATGAACAAGGAAAGAATATCCCCAGAATGCTGATGCTGCAATTCCGCCTAATAATTGAAAGAGTATGCCACCAACATTGGCAGCAACATTACCAAAACCCATCATTTGTGCTCGTACCTCACCATCAAAGAAAGCGATAATAAGTGCGGCGCCCAAAGGTGTGACAATTCCAAGACCGATACCAAAGATGGCGCGAACTGCTAATATGGCAAAGAAATCTGTCATGAAATAGGGAGCAATACCACCAAATATGAAGAGAAGCATACCGATGATTAATAGGGTTTTATATTTAATCACATTTCCGGCAAGCCTGCCTGAAATCAATGTTGCCGGTACGGATATAAGCACTGCACCGGTTGAGACCAAAAGCAATGTGGTAAATGAAATGGTCGGAAATGCTGCGGCAATACTTGCAAGTGCCGGGGTGATTGTACCAATTCCCATTTGCACGAAGAAGACCGATAAAACAGCAATTTTTAAAAACGTTTTATTTTTCATGTTTACCTCCAAATTATTTTATTAATTATTTTTAAATTAAAGCCTTTTAAATCTGCGAAACATAAATTTTTGTCAATTTCAAGTTCAGTCATTTATCACCCTTTCTTTTTTTATATTATGAAACCTTATAAAGCATTGAAGCACATATTTAACGACTCTAATTACTTAAAGTTGTTAAGGTGAAATATAACAGCATATCTTCAGAGCCCGAAGGATTTTTCATCATCTTGAGCTTCTGGTCAATGTCATATTTTTAAACGTTTTCATTAAATACTAAGTATTTAATATATAAGAAAGTAATAAGCTATATACAATATTAGTTGCATGTAAACTGTGATTTGATAATAGCATGATAAAAATCTGTTGTCTATAGTTTTTTTAAAAAAAATAAATGAAAAAAGCAATATTTACGATAATATCAGCTTTATAGAGGAAATGTAAAGGTTAAACACTTTAAACTAATGTTATTTACAAAAACATTAGAATAAATATTTTAAAATAATGATTGACATAAACATTAAATAGGATTAAAATTCAGTTATCTTTTAAAAGAGTCAGAAGAATAAATTGCTCTTAAAAAAGTGCAGGAGAAAAAATAAGTTAGAATAGGAGGTAATTGGATATTGATTATAATAGGAGAAAAAATTAATGGTGCGATCCCTTCGGTAGCTAAAGCAATCGTTGAAAAGGACGCTGACTTTATTCGTAATCTTGCTAAAATTCAAACCGCAGCAGGAGTTCAATTCATTGATGTCTGTGCTTCAGTAGAGGATAGCATTGAACTTGAAACAATGAAGTGGTTGATAGACTTGGTACAAGAGGTAACAGAAACTCCGATTGCAGTGGACAGCCCCAATGTACATATCTGTGCAGAAGCCATGAAATTCTGTAATAAACCAGGTCTGTTTAATTCCGTATCATTAGAAGGTGACAAAATTGAGTTGGCATTTTCTGCCATTGCTGACACCGAGTGGGAATGTGTTGCCTTATTAAATAGCGATAAAGGAATTCCTAAAACCGCCAAAGACCGTTTGGATGTATTCGCAGATTTAATGGTAAAAGTGAAGGAATACAACATTGATCCTTCCCGGATGCATATCGATCCTTTAATTGAAATGCTTTGTACATCAGAAGACGGCATCAAAATGGTAACCGACGTCATCAGGAAAATAAAAGAACAGTATCAGACCATTCATGTTACCGGGGCTGTGAGTAACATCTCATTTAACCTGCCTGTTCGTAAAATGGTCAACATGGGCTTTGTCGTCCTGGCAATGAATGCGGGGCTGGACAGTGCCATTCTTGATCCCACCAACCGCGATTTGATGGGTATCATCTTTGCAACGGAAGCACTCTTAGGTGACGACGAATATTGTATGGAATATATCGGTGCTTACAGAGAAGGCATCTTCGGACCTGTAAAGAAATAACAACGAATGAATTCAGAAAATTGCACAGCATAACAAACACAGGACTTTATACTTTGGTGTTGGTTTTTATAAACCATCCACCAGGATGAAAATTAATTAATCAGGAGGAAGAAAGAATGTCAAAAATCGATGAAGTAAAAGCTAAGGTTGAAGCAGGAAAATCCAAGCTCGTACCGGGTTTGGTACAGGAAGCACTGGATGCAGGGAATACTCCTCAGGATATTCTCGATGCAATGGTTGCCTCAATGGGTGTTATCGGAGAAAAATTCTCTACCGGAGAAATTTTCGTACCTGAAATGCTCGTTGCAGCCAAAGCAATGTCAAAGGGTGTGGACGTACTTAAACCACATCTTGCAGGAGATGGTTCATCTAAATTAGGTACCTGTATTATCGGTACTGTTGAAGGCGATTTGCATGACATCGGCAAAAACCTGGTTTCATTAATGATTGAAAGTGCCGGATTCGATATAGTGGATCTTGGCGTTGATGTACCAGCCGAAAAATTTATTGAAGCCATTAAAGAAAATACAAATGTGAAAATAGTGGCATGCTCAGGTCTTCTGACATCGACCATGCCAGCCATGAGAAAAACCGTTGCAGCCATTAACGCCAGCGGATTAACAGGATTCAAGGTCATCGTTGGCGGCGCACCGGTTACACCGGAATTCGCAGCAGAAATTGGAGCTGATGGATTTGCCCTGGATGCAGGTACCGCCGCTGTAAAGGCAAAAGAACTGGCAGCTGCTTAAACTAAAATCTATAAAAAATATACAAGGAGGCCGAATATGTTAACAAAAAGACAGAATTTAATGGAAACCATTAAAGGTGGAAAACCGGACCGGTTTGTGAAGCAATACGAATTTATGAATCTTATCCTCGAAGCACCAATGGGCGCAATGGTTGGTCCGGGTCAGACAATCAAGAATGGATGGGGCATTACATTCACCTGGCCAGAAGGTCAACTGGGCGGTTTCCCGATACATGATGCTGCACACAAGGTATTAAAAGACATTACCGAGTGGAGAAAATACGTTAAAGCTCCTGCCGTTGAAACATCAGATGAAGCCTGGGCACCAGCTGTCGCTCATGCCAATGCGGTTGATCGCAATGAAGAATTTGTAACCGCTTTTGTAGCACCTGGCATTTTTGAAATGACCCATCATCTTATGGGAATGGAAGATGCTTTAATGGCGTTATATGAAGAACCGGAAGATATGCATGACCTGATTGATTACCTGGTTGATTATGAATTAGCCTATGCAAAAGTAATGGTCGATCATATCCATCCCGATGCTATTTTCCATCATGATGACTGGGGCAGCCAACGTTCGTCATTCGTTTCTCCGGAAATGTTTGAAGAATTCTTTGTACCAGCGTATAAGAAGATCTACGGCTTCTATAAAGACAATGGTGTTGAACTCATTGTACATCACAGTGATTCCTATGCGGCTAACCTGGTTCCGGCTATGATTGAAATGGGCATTGATATCTGGCAGGGAGTTATGACAACCAATAATGTTCCGGAGTTGATCAAAAAATATGGTAAACAAATCAGCTTTATGGGAGATATTGACAGTGGTGTTATTGATTTCGCAGGCTGGACACCTGAAATCGTTGCTGAATATACAGAAAAAGCCTGTAAACAATGTGGTAAATTATACTTTATTCCAGGTGCAAGCCATGGCTTGAATTTTGGATGTTACCCAGGCGTGTATGAATCAAATGACGAAGCCATTGACAAAATGAGCAAGGAAATGTTCTAGAGAACAAATCTGTACTTCATTATGCAAATTTATAGCGCTATTCCTATAGGAACCTAATGAGTTTCTAAGTGCGAATGGTGCTATTTTTATCATCTGTAGATGTGTTGGGTATTTGCAAATGCCTGATTAAAAACTTAAGGCAGGAAAATTATTATGATTGAAATATCGGATGTTTTAGATCTGGCAAAAGAAAATGGATTCACTAATGCTGTATCGCTTGAGGTTTCATCGATCCATTTATACCCGGATGTACGAAAAATGTGTGAGGATAATAAATGTCACCTCTATAATACGAATTGGGCATGTCCTCCTGGGTGTGGAACCCTTGTTGAATGTGAAGAAAAGATAAAGAAATATAACCGTGGCGTAATCGTTCAAACAACTGGCGAATTAGAAGACAGCTTTGATTTTGAGGGGATGGAAAACATAAAAAACAAACAAAATTTATGCTTGGATAAATTCATTGATAAGCTGGACAGCCTGCAGATTAAAATGCTGCCTCTTGGAGATGGATGTTGTTCGCTTTGTGAAAAATGCACATATCCGGAAAAGGAATGCCGTTTTCCAGATAAAGCAGTTTCATCCATGGAAGCGTTTGGTATTTTGGTAAGTGATTTGTGTAAATTAAATAATATAAAATATTATTACGGACCAAAGACCTTAACTTATGTTGGGTGTGTTTTATTTGAATAATCTCAGAAATAAAAACGCCGCTGGAATTTATATTCCAGCGGCGTTTTTAGATTAAGTTGTTATCTTAAATTGGATGATTCAAGAATACCGATTATTATTACAAAACAACAAAGTTTTTCTCCATACGCACTTGAATTTTCTTCTCGATTTCAAACGATTCTTCAATTACTTCTGAAATAATATGCTGATCAAGACCCATATTTGACAGTAAAAGGTGGATGCTGGCATTTATGAAATCAATTGAGGAACAGTCAATAAGACCGGCATCATAGGCGAGGTTAGAACCTTGAAAGGCACCCATATTGGCATAGGTAATGAATGAAATCTCAAACTCATTATAGTGGAGACCACAGCTCTTAGCCAGGTTGCGCCAAAAATCATTCATAACAGTCTGCTCTTTATAGATAATATTTTCACTCAATAAATCATAATAAAAACGACTGAAATTCTTATTGACGCGCATATTGTCGTTATGAATCCGCATTTCGACGGCTGTTCGCAAAAGAAGGGTGGTTTCAATATTAGCTTCATCTAATTTTTCTTTCACCACCGTTTTAAGGCAGTCCATGAGTTCATCATACACTTGAATCCCAAGACCGCCTTTTGAGCCAAAATAATAGTTAATGAGGCCAACGTTTGCCCCGGATTCTTTTGCGATCTTCAGGCAGGTGGTGCTGGTATAGCCTTTTTCATAAAATAAACTTTTGGCAGCTTCATATATTTTTTCTTTAGTTTCTTTTCCAACTTTGTATTTTCCCATATTTTCAACCTTCTTTTTTTATTGAGTACATTTAATAAAAAATGCAACTTAAATAATCAATTCACAATAAAATTGCTTGTAAATCTTATCATATTTTTAAAGTAAAAACAAGGATATCAGGTTGGGATAAGGTGTTTTCTTGACAGAAATTTCAAAATATGATAATATCAAGTTAGTGATTTATAAACTTAGTAAATTACTGAATGGAAAAAGGAGCGTGAAAATGAAAATACCAACAACATTAAAGCATAAACCGGTGATTGTCTCAGAGGATTATGATAAAATAGATGGCAGAGATATAAATTCGGATGCAAAAGGTTTGTCGATTGGTTTGGCACAATGGAATGATCGGGGCAAGGTTGATGTGTCAGCAAAAGTGTGGCGTTACACCGGTGAGAAATGGTCGAGACAGTCCGAGGAAATGCCCCTGCATCGCGTCATTGATTTAGCGATCCTGGTATGCAGAACCAAGCAGTATTTTCGGGAAGCCTATCGATACGAAAAATTATATGATGAAAATCAGCCGGAGATTGACCGGATCGCCTTACAGGGTGGTGCCATGAATGTATCAGTATGTACGGACAATCAAATGATTGATGAGGATATAAAGCTGGTGCAACAGGCCCTGGCAAAGGATGATGAGTTAATGGGAGAGCGTTTAGCTCGTTTGGCTGGAATTCTAAGAGAAATGGGATACTAAATGAAATTGGAATGCATAAAAAAAAGCAAGCGTTAGCTTGCTTCGGATCTTAATGCTGAGTCAGCCATTCACGATTGATGGCAATGGCTTTTTTGACTTGTTCCTCGGCAGGACCACCGATAATATTACGCTGATTCACACAGACGTTTAAGTCAATGGCATGGTAGATGGTGTCATCAAAAACAGTTGAAATGGTTTTATATTCCTCTAAGCTCAGATCATCCAGACTTTTCTTTTGATCCAGAGCATAAAAAACAAGTTTTCCAATGATTTCATGGGCATCCCTAAAGGCGACCCCATGTTTTACCAGCCAATCAGCGGCGTCTGTGGCATTGGAAAACCCACCGGCGGCGGCTTTTTTCATGACGGATTTATTAACCGTCATGGTTTTAACCATCTTCGCAAAGGTAATGGCGCAAATACTGATGGTATCATAGGCATCAAAAACCGGTTCTTTATCTTCCTGCATATCTTTATTGTAAGCAAGAGGAATCCCCTTCATGGTGGTAAGGAAACCTAAAAGATCACCATAAACCCGTCCGGTTTTTCCGCGGACTAATTCGGCAATGTCCGGGTTTTTCTTTTGGGGCATAATGCTGCTGCCGGTACTGAATGCATCATCCAGGGTAACAAAATTAAATTCACTGCTGCACCAAAGAATGATTTCTTCGGAAAAGCGACTGAGATGCATCATAAATACAGAAGCGGCTTCAAGAAAATCGATACAGAAATCCCGGTCGGAAACGCCGTCTAAACTGTTCAGTGAAACAGCGGAAAACCCCAGCTCTTTTGCCACTGATTCTCGATCCAGGGGATAGGTGGTGGTGGCAAGGGCCCCGGAGCCTAAGGGAAGGGTATCACTCATATGAAAAACCTGATCCATTCGGATGACGTCCCGTTTAAACATTTCCACATAGGCCATTAAATGATGACTAAAGGTTATGGGTTGTGCTCTTTGGAGATGGGTGTAACCAGGCATAATCGTATCGGTATGATCAACGGCTAAATCCAGAAGGGTCGTGATCAGATCACAGATAAGTGTTTTTGTTTCCAGGGAAATATCTTTCATATAAAGACGCATATCCGTAGCAACCTGGTCGTTTCTGCTGCGTCCGGTATGCAGCTTTTTGCCAACTTCTCCAATGCGTTCGGTGAGAATCGCTTCGACATTCATATGAATATCTTCCATGGCAACAGAAAATTCAATTTTTCCGGCATCAATATCTTCTAAAATATCCAGAAGAGCTGCAATAATACAGTCAGATTCTTTGGGATCAATGATGTTTTGCTTTCCTAGCATCCGGGCATGGGCAATGCTTCCGTAAATATCCTGTTTGTATAAACGTTGATCGAAAGAAATAGACGAATTAAAATCATCGGTTAATAGGTCGGTTTTTTTCGAGAACCGACCTCCCCACATTTTTTTCATTGTGACTATTCTCCTTTTTCTTCTCGGCTCATTCGCATTAGCGCACGAACCTTGAGTGGCAGACCAAAGAGGTGAATAAAGCCTTCAGCATCCTTATGATCATAAAGATCTCCGGTGGTGAAGCTGGCAATTTCGGCATTGTATAATGAGTAGGGAGATTCCACACCGGTAAGGATGATATTCCCTTTATAGAGTTTAACCTGGACAGTACCGGTAACGGTTTTTTGGGTTTCGTCAACGAAAGCGGTGAGTGCTTCACGAAGCGGGGTGTACCATTCGCCGTTATAGGCAAGTTCAGCAAATTTTACAGCTGCCTGTTGCTTAAAACCATAGGTTTGTCGGTCAAGACACATGTGTTCTAATTCTTCATGGGCCTTGTAAAGAATGGAACCACCAGGCGTCTCATAGATTCCACGTGATTTCATACCTACGATGCGATTTTCAATTAAATCAACCACGCCGACACCGTGTCGTCCGCCGATGATATTAAGTTTACTAAGTAATTCACGGCCATTCATCGCTACGCCATTAAGCTTTGTCGGAATGCCTTGAACAAATTCTAAATCAACAATTTCTGCTTGATCGGGAGTTTCTTCAATGGGAGTGGTCATTTGCAATAATTTTTTATATTGTGGCGCTAAGGATGGATCTTCCAATTCAAGACCTTCGTGGCTCATGTGCAAAATGTTTTTGTCACGGCTGTAGCTGTTGCTAATGGTCATTGGAACTTTAATATCGTGAAGGATGCAGTAGTCCATGGCATCTTCTCTTGATTTAATATCCCAGATTCGCCAGGGGGCAATAATTTTCATCTGAGGTGCCAGGGCCCCAATGGTCAATTCAAAACGGACCTGGTCGTTTCCTTTACCGGTAGCACCGTGACAAATGGCTTCGGCACCTTCCATTTCTGCATATTTTACCAGAACCTTGGCGATTAATGGACGTGCCAGAGAGGTTCCCAACAGATATTTTTTTTCATAGATGGCATCAGCCTTTAGCGCCGGCCAACAAAAGTCTTCAACGAATTCGTCGGTGACATCTTCAATATACAGTTTGCTGGCACCGGAAGCAAGAGCTCTTTCTTCCAGACCTTCCAGTTCGTTTTCCTGTCCGACGTCGACACAAACGGCAATGACTTCATAATCGTAGGTGTTTATTAACCATGGAATAATGGTGGTGGTATCTAATCCACCGGAATAGGCAAGAATTACTTTTTTCTTCAATGTTATATCCTCCTGAAAATGATCTATATTTGATTATTGTTTTTTTATTACATGAATTATTATACAATCAAATGATCATAATAGCAAGTATAAAAAGATAATTGTTTATAAAATGTTATAATTATTCATAAATAATGCTTGAATATTCATCAGAGATCTTGTATAATACATAAATAAATATTTTTAAAAATTTACATACTGACAGACATCCATCAATTAATTTGGTAGAATAGGGAAAGCGAAACAAATTTCTTCGTAGTAAAGTCAGGGAAGGAAACAAAAAATGATTAAAGTATCCGTTATCGGAGGAACAGGTTATGCAGGACAGGAGCTCATCCGAATTTTAATGAGACATCCTGAGGTCGAGGTTGTGACAGTGGGATCAAGAAGTTTTGCAGGCCAGAAGCTCAGTGATATTTATCGGAATTATGAAGGACTTACTGATATACTCTGTGAGGTAGCCAATATTCAGGAAATGGCAGAAAAATCCGATGTGGTCTTTCTTGCTTTGCCTCACGGACTTGCATCAAAATTGATTACAGAAGATATACTGAAACAAACCAAAATCATTGATCTGGGTGCTGACTTTCGGCTTAAAGATGCTTTAATCTATGAGGAGTGGTATAATACTGAACATTATAATAAGCCACTATTAAAGGAAGCTGTTTATGGTTTATGTGAAATTCATCGAAATGACATCAAAAAAGCACGGTTAATTTCAAATCCAGGGTGTTATACAACCTGTAGTATTCTAAGTCTTGCACCTTTAATAAAAAATAATATAATTGATGAAAATAGTATTATTATCGATGCTAAATCAGGGGTAACCGGAGCCGGGCGTGGAGCCATGTTGGATTTCATGTACTCGGAATGCAATGAATCGGTTAAAGCTTATAAAATTGGGGAGCATCGTCACACCCCTGAAATCGAACAGGAATTGCAGTTATTTAATGGCGGGGATTTCAAACTATTGTTTACCCCACACCTTGTTCCCATGAACCGTGGGATTCTTGCACTCTGCTATGCCAATTTAAAGACTGACATAACACTGGAAGATTTACAGGATGTGTACAGAGATTTTTATAAGGATGAATATTTTGTTCGTTTCACCGGAGATAAATTGCCTGAAACCCGTTGGGTTAAGGGGTCGAATTTTTGCGACATCGGATTAAAGATCGATCCTCGAACGAACCGAGTGATTGTTGTCGGTGCCATTGATAATCTTATTAAGGGTGCCGCCGGACAGGCCGTTCAAAATATGAATATTTGTTTTGATTTGGATGAAAAAACCGGAATCGACTTTATTACCGATTTCCCCATATAATACAGGAGAGAAAAATGAAAATAATTAAAAATGGTTGTGTAACAACCCCAATAGGATTTAAAGCAGGGGGCTTTGGTTGCGGGATAAAAAAAGAAGGGCTTGATCTTGGCATGATCTATTCCGAAATTCCAGCAGCCACTGCGATTATGGCTACTACCAATATTGTCAAAGCGGCACCGATTCTTTGGTGTAAGGAAGTCATGAAAAACCCCGTTAAACAGACTGTTATTGTTAACAGTGGCAATGCCAATGCCTGCACCGGAGAACAGGGTATGACGGATGTATTAGCGACGGCTAAAAAAGTGGGAGAGGTTTTGGGCATTGAACCGGAAAGTGTTTTAGTTGCATCAACCGGGGTTATTGGTCTACCTCTTCCCGTTGGGAAAATTCTTTCAGGCATTGAATCCCTGGTGCCGATCCTGGGATTCTCAGAAGAAGACGGATTGTCAGCCGCAACAGCGATTCTTACCACGGATACCATGATAAAAACCGTCGGGGTTGAAATTGAAATTCAGGGAGTCACCGTAAAAATTGGCGGCATGGCAAAAGGGTCAGGAATGATACATCCCAACATGGCCACCATGCTTTCTTTTGTGACTACGGATGTGGCGATTGAAGTTGATGTCCTCCAGGACCTTCTGAATGAAACGACCATTGACAGTTATAACATGATTTCAGTGGATGGGGATACAAGTACCAATGATATGGTTACCGTCATGGCCAATGGCATGGCAGGGAATATAAAACTTAAAAAGAATGCACCGGATTTTGAAATCTTTAAGGAAGCCTTTATATACGTTCATAAATCCCTGGCGAAACAAATCATTCGCGACGGGGAAGGTGCCACAAAATTTTTGGAAGTCAATGTCCGTGGTGCAAAAACAAAGGAAGATGCAAGAACACTGGCTAAATCCGTTGTTACTTCCAGTTTGGTAAAAACGGCAATGTTTGGGGAAGATGCCAACTGGGGACGTGTTCTTTGTGCCTTGGGATATTCAGGCGCCATCTTTGATCCCCTAAAGGTTTCCTTGGTGTTTTCGAGTCAGATTGGGATGATCACTTTACTGAATGATGGGTTTCCTATTGCCTTTGATGAAGCCGAGGCGAAAAAAGTATTATCAGAAACAGATATTATCATCACTGTGGAATTGCAGGAAGGTTATGAAAAAGCCGTTGCCTGGGGTTGCGATTTATCTTATGATTATGTAAAGATCAACGGTGATTATCGAAGCTAAAAATTGCCCTGACATTACGCTGAATGACGTTGCTGAAAGATTCACCGTTTCCTGCCGGTTTTATATGCGGCCTCACGGAAAATAATCAAGCATCGTCAGCAGCAGTTGTTATACCCATTTAGTGAAGATGACTGATGAAAAAATAAAGAAAGAAGTTTAAAATGATGGAAAAATATATTCAAAAGGCGAATATTCTTATTGAAGCTTTACCTTATATTCAACAATTTAAAAAGAAAACCATTGTTATCAAGTATGGTGGCAGTTTCATGTATGATGAGGCAATTAAACAATCCGTTATGGATGACCTTTCACTGATGCGTTTGGTTGGGATTCGCCTGGTCATTGTTCATGGTGGTGGAAAGGATATTTCGGGTCTCTTAAACGATCTTGATATCCAGACTGAGTTTGTTGAAGGTTTACGTATCACTAATGAAAAAGTTGTGGAAATTGCCGAAATGGTTTTATCGGGAAAAATAAATAAAGAAATCGTTCAGCTGCTTCAGAATCGTGAAATCAATGCTGTCGGCATTTCAGGCAAAGATGGCGGAATGATCAAGTGTAAGAAAAAATTTGTTCAAGACCTGGACATTGGCTTTGTCGGAGAAATTATTCATGTGGATAGCAAGATCATAACCACGTTGCTGAAGGAAGATTATTTACCGGTTATTGCCCCTATCGGTACGGATAAAACCGGACAAAGTTATAATATAAATGCGGATCATGTGGCTTCTGCCATTGCAACTGCTTTGAAAGCCGAAAAATTAATATACTTAACAGATACGGATGGCGTTTATATGGATCCGGAAAATACGGATTCTATAATTCGTCGTCTTTTTGCGGAAAATGTACCGAAACTCATTGAAGAAGGCGTTATATCAGGGGGAATGATCCCAAAGGTTCAGAACAGTATTGATGCTTTAAATCAAGGGGTTAATTCGGTGCATATTTTAGACGGCAAGGTTGAACACTCGCTGCTATTAGAACTCTTTACAGCAGCTGGTGTTGGAACCATGATTCGTCGTTCAATTCTATAGGAGGATAAAATGGATTTAATAACACGTGGAAATAATGTGATCATGGAAACCTACAAACGTTTTCCCATGGTTTTTGAAAAAGGTCAGGGATGCACACTGACTGATAATAACGGAAAAGAATATCTGGATTTTGTCGCCGGAATTGCTGTGAATGCCCTGGGTCATTGTCATCCGGGACTGATGGATGCGATGAAAACGCAAATGGAAAAGCTGGTGCATGTTTCTAATCTTTACTGGTCTGAACCAGGCATTGAATTGGCGGAGATACTCACAGCGGAAAGTGGCTTGGATAAGGTTTTCTTTTGTAATAGCGGGGCTGAGGCCTGTGAGGCAGCATTAAAGTTGTGCCGTGTTTATGGAAAGCAAAAAAAGAGTAAGGAAGCAGTAGAAATTATTGCCATGGAACAATCTTTTCATGGCCGGACTTATGGGGCCATTTCAGCCACCGGCCAAAAGAAATATCAAGCGAATTTGGAACCTCTTTTGCCTGAAATCTATCATGTGCCGTTTAATGATATCGATGCGTTAAAAGCGCAAATCAGTCCTAAAACCTGTGGCATCATTTTAGAACCGATTCAGGGTGAAGGCGGGATTTATCCGGCAGATCTGAGTTACCTCCAGGAAGTTCGAAAAATTTGTGACGAAGAAAACATTGTTCTCATTTTTGATGAGGTTCAAACCGGGATTGGGCGTTCAGGAAAGCTGTTTGCCTATCAGCAATATGGTGTAACCCCGGATGTGGTAACCATGGCTAAAGGTTTAGGCGGTGGTGTTCCCATTGGCGGCATTATCGCGAAAAACCATGTGGCTGAAGTCTTTACACCCGGTACTCATGCGTCGACCTTTGGAGGGAATCCCTTTGTTTGCGCCACTTCAAAATATGTGCTGGAAACATTAACGGCTCCCGGATTTTTTAATTCAGTGGAAAAAAATGGCGCTTATCTCAAATCAAAGCTGGAAGCGTTAAAAGAAGACCACCCGGCAATTGTTGAGGTCCGTGGGTTAGGTCTCATTATTGGGGTGGAAGTATCCACAGATTTGAGTACAATCGTGGCAAAGGCCATGGAAAAAGGTCTTCTTCTGATTGGTGCAGGCAGTAACGCCATTCGATTTGTACCACCACTCATTGTCAGCAAAGTAGAAATTGATCAGGCTGTTCAAATTTTTTCCGAATGTTTATAGTTGAATATTTCAAATAAAGGCCCAATTCTGTTAATGAATTGGGTCTTTTTTTAATAAGATTGAAACAGTCGTTCCTTCATTGGGCTGGCTTTCAATGAGCAGTTTGCCATGGTGGATATTAATGATGCTGTCGATAATGGACAACCCCAATCCGGAACCACCTGTTTCTCGGGAGCGGTCGCTGCTAATCCGGTAAAATCGTTCTTTAATTTTTTCCAGTTCAGCAGACGGAATTCCAGGGCCGGTATCGCGAATGGAAATAACATTCATATTCTGATCAACAGTACGACAGCTAAGGGTGATGGTGCTTTCGGCGGTTGAGTACTTCCTGCTGTTATCAATGAGGCCTCGAATGGCTTGAATCAGCAGGCCTTCGTTTCCCCGGACAAAAACATTGTCGCAGGATTCCATCAGGTATTGATGATGGGGATCAATCATTGGAGCTTCATAATAAATTTTTTCTAAAATTTTAGAAACATCCAGGCATTTAAAATCCTCGTCAAAATAATTGTTTTCGATTCGAGTGATGAGTAAAAGGTCTTCTACCATTTTTTGCATACCCTGAATCTCTTCCATAATGGCTTCGATGGATTCGTCCATAAGCTGAGGATCTTTTTTTCCCCAATCGGCCAGGATATGGGTATAACCCTGGATCACCGTTAGCGGAATACGTAACTCATGGGAAGCATCAGAGACAAAACGCTTTTGGTTTTCAAAGGCAGATTCCAGCTTTTCAATCATTTGGTTCAATGAAATAATCAATTGATCCAACTCGTCTTTGTTTCCCGTTTCTTCAATTCGGGTGTTTAGATTATTCTCAGTAATGTTTTTCGCAGTTTCAGAAATTTCAATCAGCGGTTTTAAGGAGCCTTTGGTTCCGTAAATACCGATGAGAATAATAGCAAAGAGGCTTAAAACACTCATACCTATCATTAATATAAAGAGGGTCGTCATAAACACATAGCTATCATTTAAGTTTTTAATGATCTGAATATAAATAATATCGCCATCGCCTAGGACATAATAGGAGCCAAGGTAATAATATTCAATCTGATTATAACGAAAAGAATCGGCAGTAATATTTTGATTTTTAGAAGCATCATTTTCAAAACTGAATTCAAAAAAATCCTGATTGAATTTATCCTGATTTTCAGGCACAAGGATATCATTGAGAAGTTCTGAGGATTGGTAAATATTCCCACCATTATCAGAAAGACGATAGGTTATCAGGGAATTATCTTTTACATAGGGATATATTTTATCGGAAATCACTTTAAGGCGTTCTTCATGAGGTAAGCTCAAAAGCAGGGACCTGTTTTCTTCAATAGTATTCACCACATAATCATTAAAGCGCACCATCGTGGACTCGTTTTCATTCAGAATAATTTGTTGTGAGAAAAAGAAAACCATTAAAAAAGAAATGGTTAGCACAACGGTTAAGCCAAGAATAAAAAACAAGACAATGCGATGATAAAGCTTAAGCGGTTTTTTCCGTCCCGGAATATTTAGCTTATCGAACCACATAGCCACGGCCTCGAACGGTTTGGATACGTTTTTCATCATAATCCCGATCAATTTTATCACGGAGATATTTAATATAAACATCAACGATATTGTCGCCACCTTCATAATCAAAACCCCAGACCTTATTTAGAATTTGTTCTCGGGACTGGACTAAGTCATGATTAAGAACAAGAAAATAAAGAAGATCAAATTCGGTACGTGAGAGTTCGACCGATTTCCCCTGGCGTTTTACAGAAAAGTTGTCTAAGTTTATTTCAATATCCATAAAGGAGATGATACTATTTGTGGATTGCTGGATGACATTTTTTCGGATGTTTGCTTTTATCCGCGCCAGAAGCTCATCAAAATTAAAGGGCTTTGTTACATAATCATCAGCACCCAATTCAAATGCGGCAACCATATCTTTGGTATCATCCTTTGCCGTGAGAAAAACCACCGGCATTTTTGGGTTTTTGGATTTGATGTATTTCAGAACCTCAATTCCCGATGCCTCGGGAAGCATACTGTCAAGGAGAATCAGGTCGAAATTGGGAGTGTGATTGACCATTTCTATCGCTTCTCGACCGGTAAAGGCTTTAAATGTAATGAAACCGGCATGGTTTAATTGGAGCTCAAGAATACGGGAAATTTTTTTATCATCTTCAACAATAAGTATCTCTTTCATGTTACGCTACCTCCTGATTTCATAAAATAATATCACAGTTTCCTGTTTTTAAATAGTCTTAAGATGAGAGATTTCATATAGCTTTAAGTTTTAGGAATTATAATTACTCTGTAGAGATATAATTAAAATTTGAAACATGGAAGGAGTCGCCTTATGCGCATATTATTTGTAGAAGACGAAAAAAAAATCACTGATGCACTCCAGGAACTCTGTAAGATACAAAACATCGATTGTGATATTGCAAACGATGGTGAAGAAGGCTTGTTGTTCGCCCTTAACCCCATTTATGATGTCATTGTTTTAGACATTATGCTGCCAATTAAAAGCGGAATTGAAATTCTCCAGCAAATCAGAGAGCAGGGAATCAATACCCCGGTACTGATGCTGACTGCTAAAGGAACGATTGATGATAAAGTTAAAGGTTTAGACTTAGGCGCAGATGATTATTTAATTAAACCCTTTTCGGCTAAGGAACTTTTTGCACGCATCAGAGCCTTGGGCCGGCGTCCGGACCATGGTATCAAAGGTGAGACCATTGTATTTGAGGATGTTAATTTTAATACGAAAAAAAATATTCTCCAAACCGCAGAAAAGGAATTCAAACTTTCAGTGAAAGAAGCGAAAATTTTAGAAATGCTTTTGAAACGGCCAAATCAGGTATTTACCCGGGAACAAATTTTAGATCGGGTCTGGGGTTTTGATAAAGAGGTTAATGAAAATAATATTGAAATTTATGTTCATAACCTGCGAAAGAAAATCATTAACACTCAGGTGAAAATTGATACAATTCGAGGGGTTGGTTATACACTTGGAAAAAAATAGGTTGGAGAATTAAGTCCCATGTTTAAAGAGATTAAACGAAAAATCACGATGTTTAATACCATTATCCTTATTATTTTTATGTTTATATTTATTTTTCTGGTCGGTTTTCTTGTAAAATGGAGTCTTAATCTATCAGGAGAAATATATTTAACCAATGTTGCCAAGGAAATTATTCAAAATGATGGTACTTCAGAAATACCCGCTATTGGTTCTGTTGACTCGGTCCACGATAAATTTGGATATCAATTTATTCAGTGGGACAGCAATCATGTGGTAAAGAACATGAAGGTAGATGATCGGAACTTAATCGTTTTAGGATATGAATTAATCAATAAGGAAAAGCCACCTTCTGAATTTGGCATGGTTCTTTCCGATAATCTCAATTATCGGGTGTATACCGTGCAATATGCTAAAAATAACACTAACTATGTGTTACAGGTTTTTCAACAGGTATCCACTGAAGAATCCATTATTGCTTATATGATTTCATTTTTGCTGCTCATTGGTGTCGGTTCAATTCTAGTGCTTATTCCAATCAGTTATTTTTTGGCAGGGAAATCGCTTTTACCCATTAAGGAAACATTTGATAATCAGAAGAAATTTATTGCTGATGCTTCTCATGAACTTCGAACACCTCTTACAGTGATTCAAACCAATATCGAGGTTTTGAAATTAAAAGAAGATGAGCCAATTAAAGATAATATGAAATGGCTGAATAATATCGCCAGCGAAAGTGAAACCATGGCTAAACTTATTTCTGAGCTTTTGCTTTTGGCACAGGCTGAAAACAGGCGGTTAGTGTTAGAAAAAGATGTTTTTGATTTATCTTACATCTGCAACCTTATTGTTGAGCTTATGGCAGAAATAGCCAATGAAAAAGGCGTCGAATTAAGCCAAAACATTCTTCCCGGGGTTCAGTTCCGAGGGGACGAAGAAAGAATAAAACAGGCAGTTCGAATTCTAGTCGATAATGCCATAAAATATACGCCAAAGGGAGGAAAGGTTCAATTATGTCTGAACCAGGGGAAACGTAACCTTGTTATTGAAGTTAAGGATACCGGCATTGGCTTGACAGAAGAGGAAAAAGCAAAAGTATTCAGCCGCTTCTATCGGGTTGATGATGCCAGAAACCGAGAAACCGGCGGTGTGGGTTTGGGGTTGAATATTGCTGATTTCATTGTGAAAAAACATGGTGGAAGAATTAAAATTGAGTCAATTCCAAATAAAGGCAGCACCTTTTCCATTCTTTTACCACGAACAATCATTAAACAGGAGTCAAAAAAAAACAATCATAAAGGTGATGCTCTTTTATAAAGTTATCCAATGATTAATAAAGACTAAAAAGTTCAAATGCTCGATTATTTTCATTGAAATTTCATGGAAACGATCGGGTAATTGAGCTTTTTTCGATTAATAAAACAGAAATAAAAAAGTGCGAATAATGAAAGGTTAATAATGAATATTGTCCTATATCAACCCGAAATACCCCAAAACACCGGGAATATTGCCAGAACCTGTGCGACGACGGAAACTAAATTACATCTTATCAAGCCCCTGGGCTTTTCTCTGGACGAAAAGCATTTAAAACGAGCAGGCCTGGATTATTGGGATCTTCTGGACTTGCAGATCTACGAATCGTTTGAAGATTTTATCGAGAAAAACAACGACATTCAACTCTATATTTTAACAACAAAGGCAAAAAAATTTTACAATACCATTGATTATGATGAAGATGGCTACATCATGTTTGGAAAAGAAACAGCGGGAATTCCCAGTGGAATTCATCAGGCTTATCCCGAAAACCGGTTTAGAATACCGATGAGAAATCATAAAAGAGCCCGTTCACTTAATCTCTCCAATGCCGTCAATATTGTGCTTTTTGAAGCCCTGAGGCAGCACAACTTCCAAGGCCTTATTTAGGTGTGAAAATTTATGAAAATTGCATTACTTTGCAACAACAATGTGGTATAATACCAGCACTTGTATGAAAAGAGAATAGGCAGGAAAGTCGATTATGATCGGTTGTATGAAGATTTTATTAAATCTTCATATTATAAAAAATCCTGAAAAATAATACGAAAAAGTTAATCGCTTTATAAGAGAATACAGAATAGCCATTGAGGCGCTAAAAAGTCAGAAGATGCAAACATTTTAATTATTTTTAATTTCAATTGTTCAAATACTGGTCTTATATTCAGTTAATTATTGGACTTATTACTCATTGGGCTTAGACGAAATCAATGTCTTAACACATTATTTCCCTCCAGCTATTCTGTATGTTGCCGTGCCCTTTGTGCCAACATCAGGTGCATCCGGAGGAGCAGAAGCCGGATTTTTATTAATTTTCGGACCCATTTACGGTGTTGGAAATACGGCAGTCGCGATGATTCTCTGGCGAATTATCACCTGCCGCTCTATTATTCTTTTTGGAGGCATCTATTTATCCATTCCATTAGAATTGGAAGGAATAAAGTGAAAGTCATTGAAGAAGGGCTTTGCAATAAGATGATCAGAGATTTGGAAGAAAATGAGAAATAAGGAGAACCAGTGAAAACTATTCATACTCAAACAATCATCGATACGGTTGCGGAAATGTGTATCGAAGCCAATACATATTTATCAGAAGACATGCTGCGAGGAATGAGAAATGCAGAATCATCCGAAGAATCTGCTAACGGAAAAGAAATTCTTCAAAACATGTTGGAAAATTTTGAAGTGGCTGAAAAAAAAGGAATTCCAATTTGCCAGGATACGGGAATGGTGGTTATCTTTGTGTCGTTCGGACAGGACCTGAGCATTGAAGGTGGCAGCATAGAAGATGCCTTACAAGCCGGAGTTGCCAAGGGATATAAAGAGGGATATCTTCGAAAATCAATTGTTTCAGATCCTTTTATAAGAGAAAACACCAATGATAATACACCGGCAGTGATTCATTATCAGGTGGTAACCGGTGATCAACTGAAAATAAAATTGCTTCCTAAGGGTTTTGGCAGCGAAAATACCAGTGCACTTAAAATGCTGAAGCCCTCAGATGGCATGGCTGGCATGAAAAAATTCGTTGTGGAAACTGTGGAACGTGGTAGCCCCAATGCCTGTGCACCGATTGTGGTCGGCGTTGGTGTTGGAGGTACCATGGAAAAGGCGGCACTACTGGCAAAAGAAGCTTTGACACGGCCATTAGGAACTTATCACCCTAAAGATCATATTCAGAGTTTAGAAAAATATCTGCTTCAGGCATGTAATGCCCTGGGAATTGGCCCCATGGGTTTAGGTGGGATCAATACCGTGCTTGGTGTCAATGTAGAGGTTTTTCCAACTCATATTGCAGGATTACCTGTGGCAGTGAATATTTCCTGTTATGTTAACCGCCATGTAGAAAGGGAGTTGTAAAATGTCAGTGATTAACTTAAAGACTCCTTTGAGTAAAAAAGATCGAAAGCAGCTTAAAGCAGGCGATCATGTTCGAATTTCCGGAATCATTTATACGGCTCGGGATGCTGCCCATAAACGGATGATTGAAGGATTAGAAAAGGGGATTCCCCTTCCTGTTGATTTTACCAATCAAATAATCTATTATGTGGGACCCTGTCCGGCAAAACCTGGTGAAATTATTGGATCCGCAGGCCCTACCACTGGTGGACGAATGGATATTTATACGCCGGAGCTTTTGGAAAACGGACTTGGGGGTATGATTGGTAAAGGTAATCGCAGCGAGCGTGTCATCAATAGTATGATGAGTCAGGATGGTGTTTATTTTGCCTGTGTTGGCGGAGCCGGTGCTTTGTTGCAAAGTTGTATAAAATCTGTGGAAATTCTAGCCTATGAAGATCTGGGAACAGAAGCCATACGAAAAATAGAAGTTGAAAATTTTCCGGCCATCGTTGTTATCGATACCTTTGGAAATAATTTATATGAATCTGAAAGAAAAAAATTCGAAAATAAAAAATGGAATTAATAGGAGTTGAAAATGAAAAAAGCACTCATGGTTATTGAATCGTCAGTAAGAGAGGGCGGAACAGACCCTATCTTCAGAATCGCCGGAGAGGCAGCAAAAAGAACTAAGGAATGTGGCGCAGAGACTGTGATTAACTCAACCATTGGAGCACTGATGGATGATAATGGTGAACTGGTAACCTTTAAGGCAGTTTATGATACCCTGAAGGCTTTGCCAAATCATTTAATTGCCGGGTATGCAGGACTTGCAGGGCAGCCGGATTTTCTTGAAAAAATCATCGATGCATGTTTTATGTCATGCAAGCCGGAAGGTTTTATCCGTTCCATTGCAACACCAGGTGGTACCGGTGCAGTACGGCATGCGTTTTATAATTACACAGAATTTGGGGATACCATTCTTCTTACCGATTGGTTTTGGGCTCCATACAGAACCATTGCCCATGAAAACCGTCGTAACGTCAAGACCTTTCAAATGTATAATGAAAAGGGAACGTTTAATCTCGAAGCCTACAAAAAAGGTATTCTGGAGCTTTTAGAAAAGCAAAAAAGAGTTTTAACCGTATTAAATACACCTGCCCACAACCCCACCGGTTATACTATTTCTGATGATGAGTGGAAGTCAATTATTGCTTTTATCACCGAAACAGCATTAGCCCAGCCGGATTCTAAAATCATTTTATTAGTGGATTTAGCCTATATTGATTTCGCCGGCGAAGGGGAAGATGCAAGGGGCTTTATGAAGCTCCTGACAGGATTGCCGCATAATGTACTGCCTTTATTTGCTTTTAGTGCATCAAAAAGCTATACCATGTATGGACTTAGAAATGGTGCGATTATTTGCGTGGCCCCGACTGAAGAAATTGCCCAGGAGTTTGTCAATACCTGTACCTTTTCAAATCGGGGCAGTTGGTCAAATGGCACCCGAGGAGCCATGGAAACCATCACAAAAATCTTCAGCAATGAAGAACTTTATAACCAGGCCATGGCGGAACAAAGCTTTTACAAAGGTATCCTTAAACGTCGTGCTGCGGCATTTGTCGAAGAAGCCGATAAGATTGATTTAGGGCTGGCAACCTATTGCGATGGGTTTTTTATCAGTATTCCCTGTGATCATCCAAAAGAAGTCAGTGACAATCTGATGAAAAAAAATACCTTTGTTGTTGCTTTGGGTAAAGGCCTGCGTTTTGCACCCTGCGCTGTTTCAGAAGAAAAATGCCGACGAGCACCAGCACTGATACTGCAAGCCATTAATGAAGTTAAAAAATGCACGTAAGCGTTATTTTTCTTTAAATAAATAAAATACGAGAGGTAGAAAAATGAAAGTTAAAATTGTTGATGTTGCTAAAGAAGCCAATGTTTCAGTAGCAACCGTTTCACGGGTTGTAAACAATATTCCTTTGGTCAATCAGGAAACACGAGAGCGGGTTTTGGCAGCCATTAAAAGAACCGGGTACAAACCCAATGCTATTGCGAGAAGTCTTAAAATTCAAAGAACCAATACCATTGGGATAATGATCCCGGATATCACAAATCCTTACTATACCCAAATTGTCCGGGGAGCAGAGGATGTCTGCGGAATTTACCATTACAATATTATTTTAACAAATACTGACTTTGATCCGGATAAGGAAAGAAAAGCACTGAATGTTTTGATCGAAAAGCAATGTGATGGCATTATCTATGTGGGCAAGGACCTGAGCGATGAAATGCAAAAAGAATTGATCGATGCTCCCAGTGAAGTCGTGTTAGGATGCATTCCCGATAATAGCGGTTTCCTTAGCGGCGTGTTGATTAATAATGAAGTCGCAGCCTATGAACTGGCAATAGAAATCTTAAAAATGGGACATAAAAAATTTCTGATTTTCTTTGATGAATATGAGGCGGGTTATATTTATCAGGAAAGAAAAAAAGGTTTTCTCAGGGCTTTTGCAGAGTGGAACATTGAATTTGATGACACCCGATTTTTAAGAGCAAAACTCAGCCTTTCCGGCGGCTATCATATGATGGAAGAAGCCATAAATTCCGGGGTTGATTTCACCTGCGTTTTCTGTTTCAATGACCAAATTGCACTGGGAGCCATTCGTTACGCTGAAGAACAGGGGAAAAAAATTCCGGATGATATTTCTATTTGCGGGTTTAATAACTTTTGGATCGCCGAGTGGACAAGACCTCAAATAACCACGGTTGCACAGCCCATGTATGATATTGGCGCTATTGCCACTCGGTTGCTGATAAAAATGTGCGAAAAGGAAGATCAAACCATTAAAAATGTCTTTGTTCCTCATGAAGTTCTCATCAGGGGTTCAGTGGCTCCGATAGAATCATAAAAAGAACTGTGGGATTTTAAATGAAATATATTAATTGGAAAGAAACGGACCCAAGAATAAATCTTGCTTTTGAAGAGTATGTCTTTAACCAGATGGATAAAAATGAAAGCTATTTCTTATTGTGGCAAAATAACAATGCAGTTATCGTCGGAAAACACCAAAATACCATTGAAGAAGTGAACCAGGAATATATAAAGGCCAATGATATTCAGGTGGTTCGCCGGCTTTCAGGTGGTGGCGCAGTTTATCATGATATGGGTAATCTTAACTTTACTTTTATTGTTAATGATCACGGGGAAGAACCTTTTGATTTCAAGTCTTTTACACGTCCGCTGGTGGATGCCCTTCAGTCCCTTGGGGTAAATGCCGAGTTTAACAGTCGCAACGATATTGCCATTGACGGTAAAAAGTTTTCAGGAAATTCTCAGTATGCAAAAAGAGGCAGAATCCTTCATCATGGAACCATCCTCTTTAATTCAAAACTATCAACGATTCAAAGTGCATTAAAAGTAAAAAAAGATAAATTTGAATCAAAGGGAATTAAGTCGGTAACAAGCCGGGTGACAAATATCTCAGACTATCTGGATCAAGACTATTCTTTAGCAGATTTTAAAAATGCGTTGTTGGAATTTATGTTCAAGGATGAAAATATTCAGGAAATATTTCTCGCTGAGAATGATTTAAAGGCCATCGAAACGCTTAAGGACGATAAGTATGCTACCTGGGAATGGAACTATGGCCGATCACCCACTTATAATTTAAGAAAAGAACGCAAATGTGATTTTGGTCTCATTACCATACTTCTTCAGGTTGAAAAAGGAAAAATTCAAGAGATTTATTTCTATGGAGATTATTTCGGTAACGGCGATGTAAAGGAATTAGAGGCATTGTTTGTAGGCGTAAAGCCAAATGAAAAGGCCTTAATTCCTTTGCTTGAAGGAATCGAACTGGAAAATTATATAAATGGACTTGATTCGAAAACATTGATTGATTTAATCCTTTATTAAGTTTGGATTAGAGCAGAAAGGAAGTTCATTGGAATCTACTAATATAACCCGACTTCAAGTTAACGGAAAAGAAATTATTCTCATTGGAACGGCTCACGTTTCTAAAAACAGTGTTGCAGAAGTAAGGGAAACCATAAAAAATGAGCAGCCGGATTCAGTGGGTATTGAACTGGATGCCCAACGCTTTGAGGCCATAAATCAAAAGGATAAATGGTCCAATACTGACATTTTCAAAATAATAAAAAGTAAGCGGGCAGGCTTTTTATTTGCAAATATTTTACTTTCAAACTATCAAAGAAAATTAGCAGAGCAGTTTGGTATTGAATCAGGACAAGAAATGATGGAAGGTATTGCCTGTGCCAAGGAATACGGAGCAGAGCTGGTGCTGGCAGATCGCAGCATCCAGATTACGTTCAATCGCATTTGGAGAGGTTGCAGCTTATGGGAAAAAACAAAACTGCTTTTTTCAATCGTCCTCAGTGTGGTTGATGATCAGGAGATCACAGAAGAAGATTTAGAAAATCTCAAATCTGAAGATATGCTCAGCGCCGCATTAGCAGAAATGGGTTCAGCATTTAAAGGGGTTAAGCGCTATCTGGTTGATGAGCGGGATCAGTATCTGGCGTATAAGATTAAAAATGCACCAGGAAATAAAATCGTCGCTGTGGTTGGTGCGGCTCACATAGCCGGGATAAAAGAAGAGTTTTATAAAGATCAGGATATTGCAAAATTAGAAGTGATCCCTTCAAAATCAAATGTTGGTAAAATTATAGGCTGGATGATTCCTGTGATTATTGTTGGATTAGTGGTCGCCACTTTTATAGTCAACCCCGGTTCCGGATGGGAACAGGCAAAATCCTGGATACTCTGGACCGGTCTTTTATCTGCCCTGGGAACTTTGCTGGCAGGCGGACATATTCTATCGGCGCTCACAGCCTTTGTTGCAGCACCGATTACGACACTGCATCCCTTGCTGGCCTCAGGATGGTTTGCCGGAATGACAGAGTCTTATATGCGCAAACCCAAAGTTGAAGACTTTGAATCATTACCTAAAGATCTGAAAACTCTCAAAGGGCTTTGGAGAAATAAGGTGACAAAAATACTGATGGTGGTTGTTTTTGCAAATATTGGCAGTTCACTTGGAGCCTGGCTGGGAGGATTAAATATCATCGGGATTTTCCTTCATACTTTTTCATAAATATGTGATAATCGTTCAACGAATGGCAAGGGCATAAATATTGATACACAAAAGTTAGGTTTATGTTAATATTGATAAAAATTGATCCCTTCATTTCAAAAAAACTTGTTAATGGTTACAGAATAATATATAATATCTCACATTAGGAAGTAGAAAAGGAGAAAATTATGAAAAGAAAACTTTTGGTTTTATCGGTGGCTGTAATGATGGTATTTGCACTTGGTCTGACCGGTTGTTCTTCCGGAAACAATACGGCTGCAGAAGATTCTCTGGCAGATGGCGTACTGAGTATTGGTGTGGATGATACCTATCTTCCGATGGAATTTAGAAATGACCAAAATGAATTAGTTGGTTTTGATATTGATTTTTCAAATGCTTTAGCTAAAGAATTAGGGGTCACAACAGAATTCAAAACAGTGGCCTGGGATGGTATATTTAATGGTCTTAATGCAAAACAATTTGATGTTATTATTTCCAGCACCAGTATCACTCCTGACCGACAAAAAGGATTCAGCATGTCTGATCCCTATGTTTCCAATGGTATTGTGCTTGTTTCCAGAAAAGATGCAGCTCCTGCGACGACTTTTAAGGATCTTGAAGGAAAAACTTTAGGCGCACAGATCCAAACAACAGCTGATACTGCAGCAGAAAAATTAAAGACTCAGGATGGCGTCAATGTTGAAATCAAAAAATTTGATGCTATGCTAGATGCATTTGCTGCACTTCAAGGCAAACAAATCGATAATGTTATTACAGATAAGCCAGTAGCTGAATATTATGTGGCTCAAAATCCGGATCTTTATGTTGTAAGCTCAGATGTTTTGACCAATGAACCCATTGGTGTTACAGCACGCTTAGAAGATACTGAAATGACAAAAACAATAAATACTGCCATTAAAAAATTACAGGACAATGGCACATTAACAGAAATTTCAATGAAGTGGTTTGGAAAAGATATGTCAAAAGGCATTGATACCAATCTTGTTGTAATTGAATAGGTAGAGTCTAAACTTAATAAGAAAATCGAATAGGACTTGTAACAGATACTGTGACAAGTCCTATTCCTGTATTTATATGAACAAAGTTTCAATTATTTTTACGACGAAGGGAAGACCAATGTGCTAAACGAAATCCAATTATGGGCTATTCTAAACGGAACCATTGTTACTCTTGAAATTGCTATTGTGTCCATTATTGTCGGTGCGATTTTCGGTGTTATTGTTGCACTGGGAAGAATCTCCAAGAATAAAGTGGCCAATGCCCTTTCATGGTTTTATATATGGTTTTTCAGAGGTACCCCATTATTATTACAATTATTTATTATTTATTATGCGATCCCCATCATTTATCTTGATGTTACGGGAATGACGTTTCAAATCGATCCAATGCTATGTGCATACGTTGCTTTTTCGCTAAATGCAACAGCATATCTTGCTGAAATTATTCGTGCTGCAATTGAATCCATTGATAGTGGACAAATGGAAGCTGCGAAGGCTTTGGGAATGAGCTATCGACAGGCAATGACCAGAATAATTATTCCCCAAACCTTTAAACGATTGGTTGCACCCATGGGCAACGAACTTATTTTGTTACTCAAAGATACATCATTGGTATCGACCATTGCCCTTTTTGATTTATTGAGAACAGTGAAGACCATGGCGAGTGCATCCGGGAGCTGGGTCTACTATATATATGCAGCTGCTATTTATCTTTTCCTGACAACCATTATTCAGGTAGTCTTTGATAAAATGGAAAAGAAACTTGGAGTTTACGAAAGATAGAGGAATTGATATGAGTATGATAAAATTAGTAAATGTCCGAAAATCTTTTGGTGACCTGGAAGTTTTAAAGGGTATTAACTTAGAGATTCAATCAGGAGAGGTTGTGTGTATTATCGGAGCCAGTGGTTCCGGAAAAAGTACAATGCTACGCTGCCTGAATCATTTAGAACGCATTAGTGCCGGTGAGGTATATATTCAAGGTGAACTCACTGACAAACGTGAAAAGAATAAGGATTTAATGAAAATTGATCCGGTAAAAGTACAGGCTTTATGTGCAGAACTTGGAATGGTTTTCCAAAACTTTAACCTGTTTCCGCATTTAACCGTAATGCAAAACATTACGGTGGCTCCCACTATAGTAAAAAAAGTAAATAAAGACATCATTAAAAAAACAGCCTTGGTGCTTTTGGAATCGGTTGGTTTATCAGAAAAAAGAGATGAATACCCATCACGGCTTTCAGGGGGACAACAACAAAGAGTCGCCATTGCACGAGCCTTAGCAATGGAACCAAAAATTATGATGTTTGATGAACCGACTTCAGCACTCGATCCTGAACTTGTTGGTGAAGTTCTCGCAACGATGCGTCATTTAGCAGAACAAGGGATGACAATGGTCATTGTTACCCATGAAATTGGTTTTGCACGAGAAGTTGCAGACCGGGTTATCTTTATGGATGAAGGTGTTATCTGTGAGCAGGGGACACCGGATGAAGTTTTGCTTAATCCAAAAGAAGAGAGAACAAAGATTTTCTTGAATAAGATACTATAAATAGTTAAAAACACAATAAAAAATTGCCCGTTAAGGCAGTTTTTTATTTGCTTTTTTGATAAATAGCATGATACAATCATAGAAAGTCAATTCATGGAGGTACCCAAATGATACGATCTAACTATCATGTGCATTCAAACTATTGTGACGGAAAAAACACTTTGGAAGAAATGGTTCTAGCTGGAATTGATGCGGGCCTGGTGAGTATGGGTTTATCCAGTCATATGGCACTGCCCTTTAAAAATGACTGGACTATGAAAGAATCAAATCTCGAGAGTTATTTCAAAGATGTGACCTGTCTTAAAGAAAAATATGCTTCATCCATTGAACTTTATTGCGGCCTTGAAATTGATTATTTTATTGATCAAAATGATATCAGTGCTTTATCTAAAAAGAATATTTCAAAACTGGACTTCACCATAATGTCCATCCATACCATCGGATCAACGCTTTCGGACAATGTTTACTATATTGACGAATCCCAGGATAATTTAACACAGGGAATTAAAAAATTCTACAATAATAATCCTAAAACTTTTATCAAAGCCTATTATAATGGAATTACTCAAATGATCCTTTCTTATCAACCTGATATTCTGGGGCATTTAGATTTGATTAAAAAATTCAACCGGGAACATTTCTTTTTCGATGAAAAAGAAAAATGGTACAAAGAATCCGTTAATCAATGTCTTGATGCTGTTGCCAAATCCCGAACAATGATTGAGATTAACACAGGTGCTGATCTACGAGTTCCCGGTGTTGGCGGTTACCCATCGGATTGGATCATTCCGGAGCTTTTCAAACGAAAAATACCAATTACGATAAGCGGAGACAGCCATTCTCTTGAAGGCATCAGGTTTAATTTTAATGAAGCAGAACAATATTTGATGGCTTGCGGTTATAAGGAATATGGCATGCTGAAAAAGGGGCAATGGGAAATGCAACCTCTAGGCGTGTGAAAATGGATAAAATTGATAAAAACAAAGTCCTGTATCTGCTTTTGATTATTATTACAATGGGTATATTTTGGGGATGGTATAATTTGACCCAGTCTCAGGGAACCCAGCTTTCAGTTTCAGGAGCCGAAGAAGTCAATACAAATAGTAATGTGTCCTCTGGGGATAAGATTCTTATTCATATTACCGGAGCAGTTAATAATCCTGGAGTTGTTGAATTGATCAAAGATGCCCGAATGGTTGAGGCTGTGAACGCAGCAGGTGGCTTTACAGACAAAGCAGATTTTGATACCGTCAATCTTGCCAGAAAGCTAAAGGATGAGGAAAAAATTTATATCTTTAATAAGGGTGAAGTTCCGGAGCCAAGTGTTGAAAGCGCCACCGGGTTAATTAATATTAATACTGCCGGTCTGGAAGAGTTGAAAAAACTACCAGGCGTAGGTGATGTTATTGCCCAGGGCATCATTGATTATCGAGAAAAAAATGGCAATTTTACACAACTGGAAGATTTGAAAAATGTCACCCGAATTGGTGATAAAGTATATGAAGGACTTTCGCTGGCAATCACTTTGTGAAAAAGACTATAAACAAAAAAGATTGACAGAAATTTATCAATTTACAGAAAGCCTAATATTAGTTGTTTCATTTAGTGGTTTTGTGCTATAATTAACTTTGTCAAACACACTTTTTATGGGGGTTGAAAATGAGATTATCTGAAAGTCAAAATAAAATTACCTGAATATTTAAAGAAAATCAACCCATTTTCAGTAATAATATTTCGAAAAACCTTGATTTAATTGGGCCATCATTTGTTTCCGGCTTAGATGTTTTCAATATGATGGGGATTTTTGAAGTGAAACATAATGTTCGTTATTTAAATATGGGAAAGAGTAATAAACAATTGAGGAACAGTCTAATGAAAACATTTGTAATTTTCGTTGTTTCCGATTCATTAAGTGAAATTGGTGAATTATTGGTTAAGGCAGGAAAAAGCTGCTTTGAAAGATCAATCAAGGATGTTCGGTTCCATCCTTTCGTTGATGATAAACAAAGCATTGATTCAGTATTGGAATTGGCGAAAAAGGAAAATGGTCTGATCGTATACACCATTTATTCTTTGGAGTTGAAAGATTATATGGATAGTGAATCAAAACGCCTAGGGATTCCAACCTATGATGTTATGGGATCCTTAGTTGAAACACTGAAGAATCTCACGGGAGAAGAACCGGTTCGGGATCATAAAATGTTTTCTGAATTGGATGCCCAATATTTTAAAAAGGTTGAGGCGATTGAATTTGCGGTTAAATATGATGATGGTAAAAACACATCAAACCTTGATAAGGCAGATATTATTTTAATTGGGGCATCCCGAACATCAAAAACACCCATTAGTATCTATCTTGCCAATAAAAACTATAAAGTTGCTAATATTCCACTCATTCCCGAGGTTGAACCACCCCCGGAATTATTTAAAATATCCAATAAGAAGATATTCGGGTTATTGTTAGACCCAAATCAACTTGTGAATATTCGATCCGAACGATTAAAAGCAATGGGTATCACAGGGACATCAAATTATGGAAGCTATGAAAGAGTCATTATGGAGCTAGAGAAATCACAACAGCTTTTCGATAAATTAGGGTGTACTGTCATCGACGTAACATCAAAAGCAATTGAAGAAATTGCAGCAATTATACTTGAAAATATAATCAGGAGGTAGTCTGTATGTTAAAAAAATGGGTTTATTTATTTGAAGAGGGTAATGCAGAAATGAAAGCATTGCTTGGGGGAAAAGGCGCTAATCTCGCAGAGATGACTAATATCGGGTTACCAGTTCCTCAGGGTTTCACTGTGACAACTGAAGTATGTACAGAGTATTATAATCAAAGTGAAAAGCTTTCTGATGAAATTATTACGCAAATTGATAAAAGCCTGGTAATTCTTGAGGCTAAAACCGAGAAACAATTTGGGAATAAAGAAAATCCATTGCTTGTGTCGGTACGTTCCGGTGCCAAATTTTCAATGCCTGGAATGATGGATACCATTCTTAACCTTGGTCTTAATGACGAAACAGTTGCAGGGATTGCCAAGATCACAAAAAATGAACGTTTTGCTTTTGACAGCTATCGTCGATTTATCCAAATGTTTGGCGATGTTGTTCAGGAAATTCCTAAAGCTGAATTCGATAAAATTTTAGAGGATGCAAAACATAAAAATAGCTACAAAGATGATACCCAATTAACAACTGATGATCTAAAAGAAATCGTGGTTGCTTATAAAAAAATCATCAAGGATGAAACAGGGAAAGACTTTCCAATGGATCCAAAAGACCAATTATTAATGGCCATTGAAGCAGTCTTTAGATCCTGGAACAACAAACGTGCCATTAGTTATCGTAATATGAACGATATACCCCATGATATTGGAACAGCTGTAAACGTACAGTCCATGGTTTATGGAAACATGGGGGATGACAGTGGAACGGGTGTTGCCTTTACACGAAACCCTGCCACCGGACAGAATAAGCTTTTTGGTGAGTTCTTAATCAATGCCCAGGGCGAGGATGTTGTCGCAGGGATTCGCACCCCTAAAAATATTGACGATCTTAAAGATATTATGCCTGAAGTTTACAAACAATTTCATGAAACAGCTGCATTACTTGAAAATCATTATAAAGATATGCAGGATATTGAGTTTACCATCGAAAAAGGCAAACTTTATATGCTCCAGACACGAACTGGAAAAAGGACAGCAGCCGCAGCTCTTTGCGCAGCTGTCGATATGGTAAAAGAAGATTTGATTACCAAAGAAGAAGCTATTTTACGATTAGATCCTTTGTCACTGGATCAATTACTTCATCCAACCTTTGAAACTGAAGCTCTGAAAAACGCCGAACTTTTAGCAACCGGTCTTCCTGCTTCTCCAGGAGCCGCCACTGGAAAAGTATATTTTACAGCAGAAGCTGTTTGTACCGCGGCAGCCAATGGCGAAGAAACCATACTCGTAAGAAAAGAAACCTCGCCGGAAGATATTGAAGGAATGTATGCAGCCAACGGTATTTTAACCGCCCGAGGCGGAATGACTTCTCATGCTGCTGTTGTTGCCCGTGGTATGGGTAAATGCTGTGTTGCCGGATGCGAGGCGATTAAGGTCGATGAAGCTGCAAAACAATTTGTTATCGGTGGCCAGGTATTTAAAGAAGGCGATTATATTTCTTTAAATGGCAGTACCGGTAAAGTTTATAAAGGAAGCATTAAAACCGTAACGCCTGAGCTTTCAGGTCATTTTGGGGAAATTATGGCATGGGCAGACGAGTTTAGAACACTCACTATTCGAACTAATGCAGATACTCCAAATGATGCTTCTGTGGCCGTTCGATTTGGTGCTGAAGGTATCGGTTTATGCCGAACTGAGCATATGTTTTTTGATGAAAAACGACTTCCCAGTGTTCGGCGCATGATCCTCGCAGAATCTAAAGAACAGCGTGAAAAGGCCTTAGCAGAAATTCTTCCAATGCAAAAAGGCGATTTTATTGGAATATACAAAGCCATGGAAGGCCGACCAGTAACGGTGCGTTTACTAGATCCGCCGCTTCATGAATTTCTGCCTAAAGAAGCCAGGGATATTGAATTATTGGCAGCTGATTTAGGAATTTCCAATGAGGATATGGTTGAGGTTATTCACGGTTTGGAAGAATTTAATCCAATGCTTGGACATCGTGGTTGCCGTTTAGCCATTACTTTTCCAGAAATTGCCGAAATGCAAATAAGGGCAATTATGGAAGCAGCTATTGAAGTAAAAGAAAAATACAACTTTGATGTGGTTCCAGAAATCATGATTCCACTGGTTGGGATCAAAGAAGAATTTACCTACCTTGATAAAATTGTTCGGGACATAGCAGAGTTGGTTAAAGTTGAAAAGAAATCTGATATAAAATATCTGGTAGGAACCATGATAGAAATTCCCAGGGCTACCCTGATTGCGGATCAGATAGCAGAAACTGCTGAATTTTTCTCCTTCGGAACCAATGACCTCACCCAGATGACCTATGGATTTTCCAGGGACGATGCCGGTTCGTTCATTACCGACTACAAGGAAAAGGGGATTTTAACAAATGACCCGTTCCAAAGCATCGATGTCGAAGGTGTTGGATCATTAGTTCAAACAGCTTCCATACTTGGACGTCAAACCAAACCAGAATTAAAAATGGGCGTCTGTGGAGAACATGGCGGAGATCCGAAATCCATTTATTTTTTCCATAGTATCGGTTTGAATTATGTTTCCTGTTCACCATTTCGTGTCCCAATTGCACGATTAGCAGCCGCTCAAGCAGCGCTTGGTAAATAAATAAAACAAAATTTTGGAAGGCAAAGCGCATTAAAGGTCTTTGCCTTTTCAGAAATAATTAAATAAAAAAAAGCCACCCATGATGAGGTGGCTTTTTGTTGTCGCTGCTCTAATTTTTTTCTACGCATTTCTGCGGGCTAGGGTGTTTTGATACGAATCCTTCAATATCGTCATCGAGATTGTGCAGTTTCAATGTCATTGCTTCAGGATCAAAATTAATTTCTAATGTACAATCGGCTTCTAAATTCTTTAAAGCTTCTTTAACAACAGCTTCATCACCAATTTCTTTTACAGAAATAGTGGCAATTCCGTTGTTATTGAAATTTGCAGTATTAATTTTTTCCTTCAGTAACGCAATAATTTTTTGGTTTGCCATAAGGACACCTCTTTCTGAATTTTTATTTGTTTGTTATAGCATAAGTATACCCCCAAAACAGGAATTTATCCATTAATTTTGTGTTATTTAAAAATTTTTAAATCTTAATTTTTGTTTAAATCTAAAAGAAAAGGATATTATTAAAGGAGAATACAATTTGATTGAGAATAATATTAAAAGTAAGGAGTAATCCAATAGGATAGCTTCATTAGTCTGAAAATAAGGAAAAATAAATGACAGCATATTATTCAGAGGAAGTAATACAGGAAATAGTGGAAGCCAATGACATTGTGGAAGTCATTGCGGATTATATGACTCTGAAACGCGTCGGAAATTCGTTTAAAGGAAAATGTCCTTTCCACAATGAAAAGACACCATCTTTTACGGTGTCGAGAGAAAAACAATTGTATCATTGCTTTGGTTGCGGTGCTGGCGGAAATGTGATTACCTTTGTCATGGAAATAGAAAAGTTTCCCTTTGTTGATGCACTTAAATTTTTGAGTGCTCGAGGGAACATTATTTTGCCGGAAAAAAATAACCCGGAAGAAGACCGGCTGGTTTATGAAAATAAAAAACGGCTTTATGATTTGCACCGAGATGGGGCAAATTATTATTTTAAATGTTTAAATGACAGTCAGCAGGGATTAGCTTACCTTAAAAAACGTGGCATTAGTTTAAAAACGATTAAAACCTTTGGTTTGGGGTATTCAAATGGAAACTGGGATAGTTTGTTAAGCTATTTAAAAACCAGGGGCTATACCACAGAAGAAATGGTAGGATCCGGTTTGGTCATGGCCAGTGAAAATAAACACACCTATGATCGCTTTAGGAATCGTTTGATGTTTCCGATTATAAATCCAAGAAATCAGATTGTTGGTTTTGGAGGGCGCATTATCCAGGGTGATGATGGCCCTAAATATTTAAATTCGCCTGAGACAGCCATTTTTTCAAAAAGCTATGAGTTGTTTAACTTAAATCATAGCAAGAATTTTATAGAGAATGGCCGATTATTCATAGTTGAAGGATACATGGATGTTATTTCTTTATATGAAAAAGGCATAAAAAATACGGTGGCGGCATTAGGCACGGCATTTACACCTTTTCATGGTAAAATTTTGGAACGATACGCCAATGAAGTTGTTATTGCCTTTGATGGCGATAATCCCGGGGCTGTTGCTACTGAAAAAGCAATGAATATCTTGAAAAAAACTAATTTAAATGTTAAGATATTACTCTTGTCCCAAGATGAGGACCCTGATTCATTTGTTCAAAAGCATGGGGTTGACGGATTCAATGAGGTCGTTTCAAAAGCTCTGACCATTGTGGAATATCAACTTGAACTATTAAAAAAAACCAATAATCTCAATCAAACCGATGGACGGATTAGTTATGGAAATCAAGCGATCAAAATTTTAAAAGATCTTGAGAGCTCGGTGGAAATTGATTATTACAGTAAAAAGGTTGGCTCCGAGACAGGAATTAATGCAGCAACCATTCGCAGAGAGGTTGTTCGTTCAAAGAATAATCAGGATCAGACCAAACCTTTAATCGTTGATTTTGGAAAGACTCGAATGATGAATCAAAAAATTCCAAAAGCTTATATAAAAGCTCAGGAATTGGCGATCCGATATTGTTTAAAAACACCTGAAATGGCGGCACAGTTTCCAATGGATTACTTAACGGACGACCTATACCATCAATTATTAATGCTGGTTCGTGAAGAAGTTAAAAATGCCGGGGACTTAAATGGCAGCAGATTAACGAATCATTTTGAAGATTCCGAGGAGGTTCAAAAAATTGTTGAGCTATTGATCAATGAAGAGGAAGTCTCTCTGATTGATTATCATGATGCGTTGGATATTATGAAACGCTTTTATAAAGAGGCTCAGATTGAACAACTTTCTGAACAAATAAAAAAAGAAACAAATGAAGGAAATGATATAGAGGTAGCAAGGCTTACCGATCAATTGATTGGTATTAAGAAAATGATGAAGGAAAACAAGAGGCAATAAATGGGAAAAGATGAATTAAGCTTAAAAACAGGTATTGATGATGTTAGCGCAGGAACTGAAAAAATTTCAATTGAACAAATGCCTGAGGTTCAGGTGCTTTTAAAACGGGGAAAAACAAAGGGAAACCTGAATAACCATGACTTTGAGGAATGCTTGGAAAAGGTTGAACTTGATCCGGAAGAAATAGATGCCATTTATGTTTATCTTCAAAAAGAAGGAATTGAAGTTGCTTTTACGGACCTTGATCTTGAGGCAATCGAAGCGGCAGAGCTTGAGGAAGAAAATCGTAAAGAAATTGAGTTAGCAGATTCGGTGAGTGTCAACGATCCAGTCCGGCTTTATCTGAAAGAAATCGGAAAAGTGCCCTTACTTACCGGAGATGAAGAAATGATTTTAGCCCGCCGAATGGAAGCAGGCGATGACAGCGCTAAAAAGGAATTGGCAGAGGCCAACCTCCGCCTGGTCGTCAGTATTGCTAAACGTTATGTGGGTCGGGGGATGTCCTTTTTGGATCTGATCCAGGAAGGTAATCTTGGACTCATTAAGGCTGTTGAAAAGTTTGACTATACCAAAGGATTCAAATTCAGTACATATGCCACATGGTGGATTCGCCAGGCGATTACAAGGGCAATTGCAGATCAGGCCCGAACCATTCGAATTCCTGTGCATATGGTAGAAACCATTAACAAACTGATTCGCGTTTCCCGGCAGCTCCTTCAGGAGTACGGACGGGAACCAACGCCAGCAGAAATCGGAAAGGAAATGGGATTTACCGAAGAAAAAGTCAGAGAAATTCAGAAAATTGCCCAGGATCCAGTTTCTTTGGAAACTCCGATTGGGGAAGAAGAAGATAGTCACCTGGGCGATTTTATTCCCGATGAGGATGCTCCGGCACCGGCAGAGGCTGCATCCTATGCCTTGTTAAAAGAACAGCTGGTAGAGGTTTTAAATACTTTAACAGAGCGTGAAGAAAAAGTCCTCCGATTACGTTTTGGCCTGGATGATGGCCGAGCCCGAACCCTGGAAGAGGTAGGTAAGGAATTTAATGTTACCCGGGAGCGGATCAGGCAAATTGAAGCCAAGGCGTTACGCAAATTAAGACATCCAAGTCGCAGTAAAAAGTTAAAGGATTATTTAACCTAAAATGTCCATTGAATTAAGCCCAAGATTAAAGGTGATTGCCGCTTGTGTTGTCGGTGCGAGTACCATGGCGGATATTGGAACCGACCATGGCTATTTGCCGGTAGCATTGGTAGAAAAAAAAATAGTATCAAAGGCCATTGCCTGTGATATTAATGAAAAACCTTTGGCAAAAGCAAAAAAGTTCATAGCAGACAATAACTTTGATAATAGTATTGAGACCCGACTTGGTTCGGGTCTTTCTGTGCTTAAATCAGGGGAGGCAGAGGCTATTGTTATAGCAGGAATGGGTGGCTTTCTGATTCAGGAACTACTGGAGGCAGAAGCAGTAATTGCACGTTCAGCTAAAAAATTAATTCTTCAACCCATGAATAATCAATCAGTGGTACGGCGGTATTTAGAAACTCATGGCTATAAAATCACTCGCGAAGATTTAGCCAGGGAAGGACATCGGATTTACGAGATCATCGTGGCTGAACCGGGGACTATGGTAATAAGCAATCCTTTAGATTATGATCTTGGCTTTAAGGCAACAGAAACAAAGCACCCCCTGCTTAAAGAACACATTAATCGAAAGATTTTTCTGGAAGAAAAAATATGTAACAACATCATGGGGAAAACAACAATCGATGCGAAAAAGCAATTTAAGGATAGTCAGGCCATGATTCAACAGTTAAATGAGGTGAAAGAATGTCTGTAAAGATCAGTGAAATAATAAAAGTGATTGAGACCATTGCTCCAAGGGCTTTAGCAGAAGACTGGGATAATGTCGGTTTACAAATCGGATACCACCAACAATTGATTAAGAGAGTGCTTTTGACATTGGATGTGACTTCCGAGGTTGTAGAAGAAGCAGTAAATCAGAAAGTTGATCTTATTATTGCCCATCACCCCTTTATTTTCAAAGGATTAAAAACCCTTTCAGCGGATCATGAAAAAGGACGATTAATCACGAAGCTCATAAAAAATGATATTGCCCTCTATGTCGCTCATACTAATCTTGATAAAGCGGAATTTGGGCTCAATGATTTTCTGGCACATAAACTTGGACTAGAGACCGTAAGGTCACTGGATCCATCTGATCCTGAAAAATTCTATAAACTGGTGGTATATGTTCCCAGTAAGGCCACAGAAAAAATTGTTGAAGTATTTGGAAAAAATGGAGCAGGGGCCATTGGGACCTATGATTATTGCACCTTTCGTTCATCGGGCGTGGGCACTTTTCGCCCACTTATGGGATCAAATCCCTTTATTGGAAAGGTCAATACCATTGAAAATGTCAATGAGGATCGGGTAGAAGCCATTGTTCCTGAAGGTTTATTAAGAAATACCATCAATCAATTGAAAAAGACCCATCCCTATGAAGAAATGGCCTATGATGTGGTTCCCCTGGAAAACGGCCGGATAATAAATCAAAATGGATTTGGAAAAATAGGATTACTCAAAGAACCTATGAAGGGTAAAGATTTTACCCAATATGTAAAGAAAGTCTTGAATCTAAGCACTCTAAGAGGCGCGGGAATTTTACCAGAGACTGTAAAGCGGGTTGCACTTTGTTCCGGAGCAGGAGCAGATATGATCGGGATTGCCAAAGCAAAAAAAGCAGACGTTTTAATCACCGGCGATTTAAAACACCATGATGGGCAGCGGGCAGCGGAAAATAACTTTTGGGTACTTGATGCAGGTCATTTTGGAACGGAAAAATGCGTAACCGAATGTCTTGAGGCAATGATTATTGCCGGTTTAGGAGAAAAGACTCCGGAATTGATTACCGCCAGGGGTTTAAAAGATTATATTTTCCTTTATTAAAAGTTATTTATTTGCATCAGAATAAATAATAGGTTATAATTGAATGGTTTAGTAAATCAGATAGTCGCACCCGGGTTACACCGGTTGAGGAAAGTCCGAGCTCCAAAGAGCGTGGTGCCGGGTAACGCCCGGTGGAGGCAACTCTAAGGCAAGTGCAACAGAAAGTATACCGCCAGTAATGGTAAGGATGAAAGGGTGAGGTAAGAGCTCACCAGTGGTGTGGTAACACATCAGCTATGTAAACCCCACTTGGAGCAAGACCAAGAACGGATTTTAAAAGACGGCTGCTCGTCGTTATCCTATGGTAGGTCGCTAGAATTTATTGGTGACAATAAATCGAGATAGATGGCTATTTAAACAGAACTCGGCTTATAGATTTAGTAAAACAATTTTGCGGATAAAAGTAATTCAGGTTAATCTGAATTGCTTTTTTTTTATTTTAAAGGTTTTTAAATAATGAAACTATTTTTTTACATAATTGATGGTATTTGGTATAATAGTATAAAATCAAGTGGATAAGTGGAGAAGTTACCTTTGGTGAAAAATAGTATTGAAAATATAGTCATGACCATTGATTGTGGAACTAAGGGAGTTCGAGCAATCCTCTTTGACGATTTTGGAAATGAATTGGGGAAAAGCGAAATAATTTATGACGGTTATTATTCGAAAAATTTTCAGTGGAAAGAGGCGCCACCTGAAATGTTCTGGGATGGTCTTGTTGGGGTCATACGAATAATCAGAGAAAAGCACCCAGAGCTTTTTAATGGCATTCAGGGAGTGACGATTGCCTGTCAACGTGATATTATTACAGTCGTAGATGAAAAAGGAGAACCGCTTCGGGATTTTATTAGCTGGCTGGATCGGCGAACCATAAAAGAACCTTTAAAGATTCCTTTGCCCTATGAGCTGTTATTTAAACTTGTCGGCTTTAATGCTTTTGCAAACTCCTTTAATATTAACACCCATGCCCATTGGATTAAGGTAAATGAACCGGATATTTGGAAAAAAGCTTACAAGCTGGTTTTTCTTTCCACCTATCTTTTAACGAAGCTTACCGGAAAAATCATGGACAGTCGGTCTGCTACCGTAGGCCACGTTCCTTTTGATTATAAAAACAGAAAATGGTGTAAAAAACAGGATGTTAAATCACAGGTGCTGCAAATTGAACCTGAAAAGCGCTATGATTTGGTTGAGTCCTGTGAAATTATTGGCTATGTCACTGCTGAAGCATCTCAATTAACCGGACTTCCGGTTGGCTTACCCATCATATCTTCCGGAACTGATAAGGGGTGTGAAACATTGGGGGTTGGAGCAATCACTCCTGATATTGCCAGCGTTTCACTTGGAACCCAGGCAACCGTTGAAATTACAACCACAAAATACATCGAGCTTTTCCCTTTTTATCCAGCCTTTTCAGCTGTTCAAAAGGATTCTTATAATCCGGAAATTACAATTTATCACGGATTTTGGATGGTCGAGTGGTTTATTAATGAATTTTTATCACATGAGGATCCAAGTGCGGTTTATGCTTTACTTGATAGCTATCTTAAGGAAACACCGGTGGGTGCGAATGGATTAGTGCATCAACCCTATTGGGGAAGGGAAGCCTATCGCCCTGAAGCCAGAGGGTCGTTAATTGGTCTGAGTGAAGGTCATGATAAAAAACATATTTATCGGGCGTTTATTGAAGGTCTTGGTTTTGGAATTTTAGAGGGCATAAAAGTCATTGAATCAAAAACCGGGACCCCAATAGAGGCCATCGGCCTTTCAGGTGGCGGATCACGAAGTGATGATGTGGCTCAGATAATGGCGGATATTTTCAATCGACCTGTCTATCGGGTCCAAACCTTTGAAACCACTGCATTAGGCGGTGCCATGGCAACGTTTATAGGCTTGGGACGGTATGAAAGCATCAGAGAAGCAGAGACATTTATGGTCAGAAAATCTAAAACATTTAAACCTGATCTTAAAAATGCTCAAAAATATGCAGAGATTTATAATAATATTTATAAAAAATTATATGGACGTTTAAAGCCTTTATATAAAAAATATAAGGGCTGATTTACATATTATTGACATAAATAGAGAAGAGGTCATAAAAATCAATGAAGAATAATTTAAAAATGGGTATTGATATTGGATCCACTACCATTAAAGTGGTTGTGCTCAATAATAGAAATGAAATTATTTATGAGGAATACCGCAGACATTTATCAAATATAAAAATAACTATTGTTAATTTATTAAAAGAAACCTATGATAAGTTAGGCGATCTGAAATTAAGAGTCTGTGTCACCGGATCAGGTGGTCTCATGATCTCCCAGTGGTTGGGAATCCCTTTTGTTCAGGAGGTTATCGCCGGAACTTTAGCAGTGGAACGATGTATTCCGCGAACCGAGGTTGCCATCGAACTCGGTGGAGAGGATGCGAAAATCACTTTTTTTAAAGGCACCATTGAGCAGCGGATGAATGGCAGCTGTGCCGGTGGCACCGGGGCGTTTATTGATCAAATGTCGACCCTTCTTAAAACAGATGCTCAGGGTCTTAATGAATTGTCAAAAAATCACACGATGATCTATCCCATTGCATCACGTTGCGGTGTTTTTTCAAAAACCGATATTCAGCCTCTCATTAATGAAGGGGCAGAAAAATCCGATATTGCGGCATCCATTTTCCAGGCTGTGGTGAATCAAACCATTAGTGGTCTTGCCTGTGGACATCCCATCCGCGGAAATGTAGCATTTTTAGGAGGACCACTTTACTTTTTGTCAGAATTAAGGCAGCGCTTTATTGAAACACTGAAATTAAGTAAAAATCAAATAATATTTCCGGAAAAATCAAATATTTTTGTAGCTATCGGGGCCGCGTATTCCGCTGAAAAAGAAGATTTTATGGATTTGGAGGAACTGGTTTTGGCGGTAGGCAATTTAGATGCGTTATCAAAAAACGAAGTGGGCCACCTTGAACCTCTTTTTCTAAACCAGGCCGAACTTGGAAAGTTCAGACAACGACACAATAAAAATCAGGTCAAGAGGCGTGAGCTAACTGATTACGAAGGACCGTGTTATCTGGGCATTGACGTTGGATCGACCACCACTAAAGCGGTGCTTGTCAGCCAGGATGGAGAATTGCTTTTTAGTTACTATGGCGGAAATGAAGGAAGCCCCCTTACTCAAACCATTAAGATTTTAAAAGAAATTTACACCATCCTTCCCGAGGGTGTCACGATTGCCAAGTCAGCGGTTACCGGTTATGGAGAAAGTTTGATTAAGACTGCTCTGAAAGTGGATATTGGGGAAATTGAAACCATTGCCCACTACAAAGGTGCCCGTTATTTTAGGCCTGAGGTTGATTTTATTCTGGACATTGGCGGTCAGGACATGAAATGCATGAAAATAAAAAATGGCACCATTGACAGTATTATTCTTAATGAAGCCTGTTCCTCAGGCTGTGGTTCCTTTTTAGAAACTTTTGCTAATTCACTTGATTTAACCATGGAAGAATTTGTGGATTCTGCATTATTGGCAGAAAATCCTGTGGATCTTGGAACCCGGTGCACGGTTTTTATGAATTCTAAAGTAAAACAGGCTCAAAAAGAAGGGGCAGAAGTAGGCGATATTTCAGCTGGACTATCCTATTCAGTCATCAAAAATGCTTTGCAAAAAGTTATTAAAATACATAATCCCAAGGAATTGGGAGAGAACATCATTGTCCAGGGAGGTACCTTTAACAACCAGGCAGTGCTCCGGACCTTTGAAAAGATTACCGAAAAAGAAGTTACCCGTCCTGATATTGCCGGGTTAATGGGAGCCTTTGGGGCAGCACTTATTGCCAGAGAAAACTGTGTGCCCGGGGAACGCAGCGGGATTTTAACCATGGATGCGTTAGATGAGTTTGAAGTCAAGGTGAGCCATAAAAGGTGCGGAGGCTGCAGTAATAATTGCCTGTTAACCATTAATCGATTTAATGACAACAGTCGTCATATCACTGGGAACCGATGTGAAATTGGGGAAGGCAGTCCCAAAAATAATCATCGTTTGCCAAATCTCTATCAATATAAATATCAGCGTGTTTTTAATTATGAGTCTTTGCCACTTGAAAAGGCACCGCGAGGAGAAATTGGAATTCCCCGGGTATTAAACCTTTACGAAAATTATCCATTCTGGCATACTTTTTTTACAAATCTGGGATATCGGGTGGTACTTTCACCTGAGTCCAATCGAAAAATATATGAAAAAGGAATGGAAAGTATACCCTCAGAATCGGTTTGTTATCCTGCAAAGCTTGTCCATGGTCATGTTCAATGCCTCATTGAACAAGGGATAAAAATGATTTTTTATCCCTGCATCCCCTATGAAGAACAGGAATTTGAAAAGGTTGATAATTGTTATAATTGCCCCATTGTTGTGTCTTATCCTGAGACCATTAAACACAATCAGGATGATATAAAAAATGAAAATATCTCCTTTTTAAATCCTTTTATTCCGTTTGATAATAAAAGGCGGTTGGAAGAACGCCTTTGTGAGGTCTTTAAGGTGTACGGGATCACTGAAGATGAAATTGCTTTTGCAGTAAAAGAAGCCTTAAAGGAGAAAGATTGCTTTAGAGAAGATCTCCAGAAAAAAGGTGAGGAAACCATTGCTTACCTTAAAAAAACCGGACAAAAGGGGATTGTACTGGCAGGACGCCCTTACCACATAGACCCTGAGGTGAACCATGGCCTTGATAATATTATTACCGGCCTGGATATGGCAGTGCTCACCGAAGATGCCATTGCCCATCTTTATGATGTCAAGGAGAATGAACATTACCGTGTTCTTGATCAGTGGAAATATCACAGCCGTCTGTACAAGGCGGCAAATGTGGTGAATCAACATGACTTTTTAGAATTGGTCCAATTAACATCGTTTGGTTGCGGCCTTGATGCAGTCACATCAGAGCAAACCCAGGAAATTCTGGAAAGTTGCGGAAATATCTATACCATGATAAAAATTGATGAGGTCAATAACCTCGGGGCTATTCGGATTCGAATGCGGTCTCTGAAAGCTGCAATGATTGAGCGTGAAAAAAACCATACAGCTGTCACCCCGATCGCTTTACCAAATCGGGTCGTTTTTACTCGGGCAATGAAAAGGAAACATACCATACTGGCACCTCAGATGTCACCTATCCATTTTGATTTTATTCAGGAAGCCATGGAAAGTCAGGGGTTTAACCTGGAAGTAATGCCAAGTGTTGATAATGCGGCCATTGAGGAAGGATTAACCTATGTGAACAACGATGCCTGTTATCCAACGATTATTACCACCGGCCAGATAATGCATGCGTTGAAATCCGGAAAATATGATTTGGATAATGTCTCAGTCCTTATGTCACAAACCGGCGGTCCCTGTCGTGCGTCTAATTATGTCGCGTTTATTAGAAAGGCATTGGAATCCGCTGGCATGGCACAAATTCCGGTTATTTCCCTGAGTGTGATTGGCCTTGAAAAAAATCCTGGTTTTAAATTAAGACTCCCTTTGATCTCACGATTACTCATGGGCATTGTTTATGGGGATCTCTTACAACGCGTTGTCAGTGCAACACGGCCCTATGAACTGCATCCCGGTTCCACAGAAGACTTGTATCAATATTGGCGGAAAAACGTCAAAGAAAATATAAAAAGCGGCAGTCTTCGGGGATTTAAAGAAAATGTGCGGACCATTGTAAAAGAGTTTGACACAGTGCCTCGTACAGATAAAAAACTTCCGAAAGTGGCTATTGTCGGAGAGATTCTGGTGAAATATCATCCTACCGCCAATAACAACCTTCAAAAAGTGTTGGAAGATGAGGGTGCAGAAGTTGTAATGCCGGATCTCATGGATTTCTTTTTATACTGTTGTTATAACCAGGTTTATAAATATGAAGAACTTTCAGGGCGTCGACGGTCAATGAAGACGGCAAAGCTGATGATTAAATTCCTGGAATTTACAAGAAAAAATATGAAAATGGCTTTGAGAGAAAGCAGTCATTTCACATCACCATCCACCATTGAAAAAAAGGCATCTAAAGCCAAAGAATTGATCTCCCTTGGTAATCAGGGAGGTGAAGGCTGGTTTTTAACTGCAGAAATGATGGAACTCATAGAAGATGGTGTTGAGAACATCGTTTGTGTTCAGCCCTTTGCCTGCTTGCCGAATCATGTGATGGGTAAGGGTATGATTAAACCGATTCGCCATAAATATCCCATGTCAAATATTGCTCCTATTGATTATGACCCTGGAGCAAGTGAAGTCAATCAGCTCAATCGAATCAAGCTGATGATGGAAACAGCGAAAAAGAATTTAAAGAAAAATAGTTAATAAAAGGCCAGCAGTTTTGCTGGCCTGAGTTTGTTGACAAACCCATCCTGGGGACAATGGTAAATCGTTGTCTGCTACATGTTCGTACAGGCTAACGCCTGTTCGCCATGATGCAGACACCTGATGTTACCATTATCCCCAGGACTTACTATACTACTTTACCTATTTGTATACAGTCAGAGACCAGCAGTTTGCTGGCCTTTTTTGAATTCTAAATTTTTGCATAAAAAAAGAACTGCTTCAAAGAGAAACAGCTCATTTTCCTAAATGAAAAAGGGGAGTAATTCATTTAGGAATAAAGGATCTTATGTGATATTCTCATTATATGGAGAGTCAGGTAAGAATACAATCTTTATTTTTAGGATAACGTTTTCAGTTTAATGTAAAAGGTTTACACTTAAATAATAAAATTTACAAGGCCTTAACATGGAATATGATATAATTTTATTTGTAAGAAAAAGTTGAATGTAAAAAGGAGACCATATGAAAAAAATTCTCATTATAGAAGATGAATGGAATATATTTGAATTAATTAAATTTAACCTTGAAACACAGGGATTTAATGTGGAAGGCGTTCAGGATGGTGCATTGGCCATTGAAAAGATTTTAGAGTATCAGCCTAATCTTATTATTTTAGATCTCATGCTTCCGGGAAAAGATGGGATTACCATCTGTCGTGATGTACGCATTAATCCTGATATTTCCTTTACCCCTATTATCATGCTTACTGCTAAAAGTGAGGAGTTTGACAAGGTTTTAGGCTTGGAAATTGGAGCCGATGACTATATGACAAAACCCTTTGGAATTAAGGAGCTTTGCGCTCGGGTAAAGGCCGTCTTAAGACGAACTGAATTTCTCTTATCTAAAGAAGAAGAAGCCATAATAATTGGTGAACTTATCATTGAACCAAAGGCGTTCGAAGTTTATCTCGATGGAAAAAAGCTGGCATTGACTTTAAAAGAATACGAGTTACTGGTGTTTTTGGCAAACCATCGAGGCCAGGTATTAACCCGAGATCAACTCCTTGATCAAATATGGGGTTTTGATTATTATGGAGAAACCAGAACGGTGGATGTACATATACGGTATTTAAGAAAGAAAATTGAGGATCAATCCGAGCATGGACGAAAATTCATTGAAACCGTCCGTGGGGTTGGCTATCGTTTTGTAGAAAAAATAGAGGATTAGAAATGAAAAAGCGACTTTCCATTGCATTTATTATTATTATTGTCGCAAGTATCGTTTTCTGTGGTTTGTTAACAACGCTTAGCTATCGACAAAGCTATTTTTCGGATACTGAAAGCAACTTAAAAAAGAGCAGCAATTATATTGTGAATTATTTATTACCTGTATTTATGGAAACCGGCAATTCCGAAGAGTTGGATCACTTCACTGATAGTACAGAACTCCGGGTGACAATTATCAATCCTAACGGCGATGTGACATATGAATCACTTAAAGGATTGGATACCATAGAGAATCACAAAGGCCGGCCTGAAATTGCAGGAGCGCTGAAAGGGATAACCACAACAGAAATTCGTTATTCAGATACTTTTAAAAATCAAATGATTTATGTAGCCACACCATATTATTCTAACAATAATATCGAAGCAGTGGTAAGAGTTGCCTTACCCCTCAAGGCTATGGAAAATGGTTTATATCAAATGTTTAACTATCTTATAGTTATTTTACTTGCTTCCATTTTAGCCACGATTGTTTCTGTGACCTATTTTATCAATCGTGAACTGAAACCCCTTGATGAGGCGTCATCTTTTGCGAGGAAGATTGCATCCGGAAAATACGGAGAAAAGCTTACAATGATCCGTGAGGATAAAATAGGAGAACTGGTTGAATCCCTTAATCAGATGTCATCCCAATTAGACGATTCCTTTACAGAAATGAATAAAAAGAATGCCGAACTCACATCGATTTTATCAAGTATGAATCACGGCATTATTGCCATAGATGGTGATAATCGTATTATCCATTTAAACGATGCCGCCCGGAAGGTTTTAAAAATACCGCAGAACGAAACAGTTATTGGGAAAAATATTTTAGAAATATATCGTGATTCCTTTATCTATGAATTAATGGTTCATCTGGAAGATGAGGAAAGTGAAAAAATGAATTTCGAATCACGGATCAATGGCAATCAGTTTCTGAGAATCTATATCAATCGTATTATTGAAAATAATAATATCTTCAATGGACACATTATTGTATTGGAGGACATTACCTTTTTAAAAAGTCTGGAAAAAATGCGACGTGATTTTATTGCCAATGTTTCTCATGAGTTAAAGACCCCGATTACTTCCATTAAGGGATTCATTGAAACCATCCAGGAAAATAATATCCAGGACGAAAAGACATTGAATCGTTTTTATTCAATTATTTCAGAAGAAAGTGATCGTCTCAGCCGATTGGTCAATGATATTCTGGTATTATCTCATCTTGAAAATAAGGGCGGAATTAATGAAAAGTGTGAATCACTAAAGCTTGATCAAGAAATCATCCAAATTTTTGATATTCTGAAGCTAAGTGCCGAAGAAAAAAATATCACCCTAAAATTAAACATCAAAGAGAAAATTATTCTTTATTTTAATCCGGATGAGTTCAGACAAATGATGATTAATCTTATTGATAATGCCTTGAAATATTCTGAAATCAACAAAAGCGTTGAGGTCAGTCTGACACAAGTTGAAGAAGAAATTAAAATTGAAGTAAAAGACCAGGGTTATGGTATTCCGGAAAAGGATATTGGAAGAATCTTTGAGCGCTTTTATCGTGTGGATAAAAGTCGGTCAAAAGAAAAAGGAGGCACCGGTTTGGGCCTCGCAATTGTAAAGCACATCATATTTAATAATCATGGGAGTATTGAAGTTAACAGTGTTTTAGGAACGGGAACCGTGTTTATTATTCACTTACCAAAAACTATGGATTCAGACGTTTAAAAATAGTGGTTTTATTAAGAAGCCTTAAGAGTTCACGGGCAGTGATTCCGATAAAAATCCCGGTGGGAATGGCAAAGAGCATCAGAAATAGAAAATACAATATCAGATTACCAGTCTGAACAATAACGACTGCAACGAGAACTTGCCCCAGGTTATGGGCAATAGCACCGAAAATACTAATGATTATGAGTGAATAACTGTTTTTGGAAAAGTGAAGCAGCAGAGCCATAACCAGTAGACTTAAAAGCCCGCCGGCAAGTGCAAAGCTGATAGAAGATAGGTTACCGAACATAAAACCGGATAATAACACACGCCCCACAACGACTAAAATAGTAAGCGGCCATCCCAGGGTGATTAACGAAATCAGAGTAATAATATTAGGTAAGCCAAGCTTTACACCGGGAATTGGGACGGGTAGGGGTATGAAGCTTTCCACATAGCTTAGAATCAGAGCCATTGCAATATATAAACTCAGAATAACCAACCGATACGATTTTGAATCCATTATTTGTCACCAGTTACGATTTCGACAATTAATTTGTGGGGGAGGCATACAATGGTTTCCCCTGGAGATGAAATACCCCGTGCTTTGACACATATTTGATCAGGACAATCAGCCTCAGTCATTCTAGCCTGTCCATTGGAAATCACTAGTGTATTAGTGCCAGATGCATCTTTGAATGTTTCAGAATATTCCTGGGAAAGTGGAAGAGTGGCCAGGACCTCACCTGCACGGCTAACTCGAACCGATAGGGGTTGATCTGTGGCGTTTAGTCCATAAAAAAGAGCAATGCCTCCTAAACTGATGGCCAACAGTATTGTTATTATTAATAATTCTTTTTTCTTCATGTAGTTCCTCGTTAATTTGAATTTTGGAATTGAACGCATTTTAATTAAATATATTAAGTATTGACATCGTTTATGTCAATATTTTATACGAAAAAATGGGAATGGTAAAGACTTTACCATTTTTTTTGTTTTTTCTTAAAAAATTTGATATAATATTTAATCTAAAAAGAAATTGAAAAAGGTTGGGAAAATTATGAAAACAAAAAAAATGATCATTCAGATAAGTTGTTTAGTACTGGGGTTGAGTCTTGTGATATCGATGTTCACAGGGTGCAATAAAGGGAAAACCATCACGCGAAATGATTTTTTACTGGATACATTTGTTAGCATTACACTCTATGGTGAATCTGACGAGGCTCTTTTAGATAAACCCTTCGACAAAATCAAAGAACTCAATACCACACTAACAGAAATTGATAGTCAAAGTGATTTGACTCGGATTAAAGATAATGCTGGGGTTCAGCCTGTGGTTGTTTCAGAGGCTACCTATCGGATTATAGAAAAAGGGATTAATTATTCCAAAATTTCCGGTGGTTATTTTGATGCTACCGCAGGTCCGCTCATAGATTTATGGGGTATTCATGCTCCTGAAATCAAAGAAGCACCATCCCCAGAGTTGATTGCAGCGGCTCAACAAAAAATAGACTACAAAAAAGTTGTGTTAGACCCTGATAAAAAAACCGTGTATTTGCCAGAGCCTGGAATGTCAATTAATATTGGATCCGTTTCCAAGGGATATATCGCTGATGCCGTCATGGCAGTCATCAAAGAAGAAGGTGTTAAGCATGCTATCGTTAACCTGGGAGGAAATGTGTTGGTGATGGGTGGAAAAGAGGATGGAAGTCCATTTGGTGTTGGGGTAGAAGATCCTAATGATCCCGGTAAGGGATACATAGGGGTATTATCCATAAAAGATGGTTCTATCGTAACCTCGGGAGATTACCAGCGCTACTTTACCGATGCAGCAGGAAAGCGCTATCACCATATTCTCGATCCTTTCACAGGATATCCTTCAGATTCAGGGTTAACTCAGGTAACTGCGGTTACAGACGCTTCCGTTGATGGAGATGGTTTAACAACAACCTTGTTTTTGCTTGGATTAGACAAAGGTCTTGCTTTAGTTGAGAAAATGCCTGGAGTGGAAGCTATTTTTGTTACCAAAGACAATAAAATTTTTGTAACAAAGGGACTTAAAGATACCTTTGTTTTTGACAAAGAAAAATATGGGAGTAAATATACAGTGACAATGATGGAATAAAACTGGAAGGGAAGAAATGCAAAAAGAAGAGCTGTTAAATACTTATCTTGATGAGGCAAGGCGTATTCGTCGAGAACTTCATCAAATTCCTGAAGAGGGCTTTAATTTACCTAAAACCCATGAATACATTATCAATTATTTAGAAAGACAGGGATACAAACCCGAAAAAGTCTGTGATACTGGTGTAATATTGTATATCCCGGGAAATGACAATGATAATGCCATTGCATTTCGTGCGGATATGGATGCTATTTGCTTGAATGAAGAGACTGACCATGTATTCACATCCGCGCATCCAGGATACATGCACGCCTGTGGTCATGATGGACATATGACTATGAATTTACTGTTGGCAAAATACCTGGCGGATCATCCCAGTGAGAAAACAAGAAGTGTTTTACTGATTTTTCAACCGGGAGAAGAAGGACCCGGAGGGGCAAAACCACTGGTCAAGGTCGGAATTTTAAAAAGATATGATGTTAAAGCGATTTTTGGATACCATCTCTTTCCTTTTATTAAAGAAGGGATCCTCAGTACAACCCCAGGTCCAATGATGGGGCAGAATAATGAATTCTATTTTACTGTTCATGGAAAAAGCGGACATGCTGCTGAACCACATCTCGCGGTTGATGCCATTGTTGCAAGTGCATCCCTGATCACCGGGATTCAATCCATCGTAAGTCGTAATGTTAATCCTATAAAAAATGCTGTCATTACCATTGGATTATTAAATGGCGGAACCCGAGTAAATGTGGTGGCAGAAGAAGTGAAAATCGGTGGAACTACACGTTCTTTTGATGAAGATATCCAAATTTTGCTCCAAAACCGCATTACTGAAGTTGCCAAAGGGATTGAACTTATTCATAAGTGTACCATTGATTTAGAGTTTGTTGATATGTACCCATCAGTCATTAATGATTGCTCTCTTTATGAAATTTTCTTAGAGTTATGTAACCCGGAAGAGAGATTAGTATTTGAAAAAGTTATGCTTTCAGAGGATTTTGCTTTTTACCAAAAAGAGATTCCAGGGCTTTTTATTGGAATTGGTACCGGTAATTCTCAAAAAGGTTTTGACAAAAGTCTACATACATCACATTTTAATTTTGACGAAGAAGTCCTGATCAGTGGATTGGAGATGTCTTTGAAATTTTTGAGTTATAGGAAAAAATATTAAAAAAACAGAGGTTTAATTTATGTACGAAGAATTTGCACAGGTTTATGACAAACTTATGAAAGAAATTGATTATTTAAAATGGTCTGAATATTTGCAGGGTTTGTTTTTGAATGCGAATCGTGAAATAAATTCGGTTTTGGAATTTGGCTGTGGCACTGGAAATATCACGTGCAGTTTGGCAGATAAAGGTTTCGAAATGACAGCCGTTGATTTATCCGAAGCAATGTTAACTTTTGCCGATGAAAAAGCCCGTGAAAAGGGTTTTAAAAATATTCAATTTTATTTGGGAGATATGAGTAATTTTGAAATCGATCAAACCTATGATGCAGTGATCTCATGCTGCGATTGTGTCAATTATTTGCCAAGCTTAGAATCACTTCAAAGTTTTTTAGTTTGCAGCCACGATCGCTTAAAGAGCAAAGGATTACTGTTGTTTGATATCAATACAATTTCTAAATATAAAAATATCATTAAGGATAACACCTATATCTATGATGTTGACGATGTTTTTTGTGTTTGGGAAAATGAACCTGATTACGCAAAAAAAGAAATGCAGTTCAACTTGACCTTCTTCTCTGAAAATCCGGATAAAACCTACAGCCGATTTGAAGAAATACAAACCCAATATATGTACACGATTGATGAAATAAATCGATGTCTAACAACGATTGGATTTCATAAAATTAAATATTTTGACTTTGGTACTGACAGCCAAGGAAGTGATGACAGAGAGCGTATTCAAATCGTTGCAGAGAAAAAATAATAAAACTTAAGAAAGTCATTGACAACTTGGCTTTACTGCCGTATAATTACGCTTGTATCTCAAGTGATGGTCGCATAGCTCAGCTGGGAGAGCACCTGCCTTACAAGCAGGGGGTCATAGGTTCGAGCCCTATTGCGACCACCATATTTTTTTTGAGGTGGCCTGGTAGTTCAGTTGGTTAGAATGCCAGCCTGTCACGCTGGAGGTCGAGGGTCCGAGTCCCTTCCAGGTCGCCATTTTCTATTAAAGAAATATTGATGTAAAGTTTGAAAAATATCATATGCCCAAATAGCTCAGTCGGTAGAGCAGAGGACTGAAAATCCTCGTGTCGGTGGTTCAATTCCGCCTTTGGGCACCACCATTTGCGGAAGTAGCTCAGTGGTAGAGCATCGCCTTGCCAAGGCGAGGGTCGCGGGTCCGAATCCCGTCTTCCGCTCCATATAAGGTGCCATAGCCAAGTGGTAAGGCAAAGGTCTGCAACACCTCCATCCCCAGTTCAAATCTGGGTGGCACCTCCAAAAAAACAATAAAAACACTTGACAGCATTAGGGAATGACGATACAATAGAAAAGCTTCTTAAGAGGAGTGGCGGTCATAGAAAAGAGAATAGTACCATAAAACCTGTTGATTTCGGCTAACACTTTCGGGTGTTAGGAGAAAACAAAAACACGGTTCTTAGAGAACCCTTCGCAAGAAGTAAAAATTGAGTTATTTACATGAGCAAGATATGATAGCCGAAAGGCTTGAAATACAAACACTTTTATTGAGAGTTTGATCCTGGCTCAGGACGAACGCTGGCGGTATGCTTAACACATGCAAGTCGAACGAGACGAAGGTGCTTGCACCTTTAGAAAGTGGCGAACGGGTGAGTAAC
>NZ_DATCHP010000096.1:0-9641 GCF_036508315.1 Acetobacterium sp.
TTGTTTCTTCTTTATGACAAAAGTAAAACAAAAATTCGGTTATGATGATTCATTGGATGCTTTTGGATGTCATGGCATTGGCGGTATATGGGGCGGTATTGCAACCGGTCTGTTTGCCCAATCGGCTATTAATCCGGTTGCCCAGTGGAATGGTTTATTCTTTGGTCAAACCGAATTGTTTGTTGCCCAGCTGATGGCGGTTGGTATTTCAGTGCTTTATTCTGCGGCAATGACAGCTATCATTATGCTGGTATTGAAGAAGGTCATGACGATTCGTGTCACACCTGAAGAAGAAGCCTTTGGACTGGATATCAGCGAACACTCTGAAGAAGGTTATCCAGCGTTTTCAGGAATTGACCAGTAGTATATTTTGGATTAAATGATTAAAGAAAGGAAAATGTTATGAAACTAATTGAAGCAATTATTCGTCCTGAAAAATTGGAACCTTTAAAGGATGCGTTTTTCGAAGCTAAAATCAATGGCATGAACGTCCGCCAGGTTTTAGGGTGTGGCAATCAGCTAGGCTGGATCGCCCATAATCGGGGTACAGAAGTGATGATGAATATGATTCCAAAAATAGAAATTAAGATTGTTGTAGCGGATAACAAGGTGGAAGACACCGTTAACCTTATTATTAAAACCGTCCGGACAGACGAAATTGGTGATGGTAAAATTTTCATTAAACCGGTAGACGACTGTATCCGAATAAGAACAGGTGAAAGAGGCGATTCCGCTCTTTAAATGAAAAGAATTAATCGATTCAATCAGGAAGGTAATTATATCTGCATAAGTAGATATAATTACCTTTTTTTTTTTTGATTTTTGAAAAAAACAAAAAAGTGTTGATTAAGGAATCAATTCAAGGATTGACTCTTTTAAAAGAGAATGCTATAATTTATCGAGTTGAGTCAAATCAGGATCAACTATTTATTAAGTGAATAAATAAATCAACCTTAAGTAGCAGCGAAAAGGTTCAGGCGATTGTCAATGAAGATGATCGTCTAAAAATGAACCTTGGTGCAAAATTAAGATTTATCAAAGGCGATAACAGCTTTTTTTTGTTGTCGCCTTTTTTGCGTCAACAGTGAAAAGATTTCAATAGAAAATAATATAATACTAAAAATTTAGGAGGAAAAAATGATTAATTCTGGAGATGTGGCATTTATTCTCGTCTGTACAATGCTTGTGTTTTTTATGACTCCGGGCCTTGGGTTATTCTACGCCGGGATGGTCCGCAGAAAAAATGTGCTTAATACGTTGATGTCGGTTATGTTTTGTTGTGGTTTGACGACGGTGATGTGGTTTGCTTTTGGGTATTCCCTTTCGTTTGGTCCGGATATGGGGGGGCTTGGCATCGTTGGAGATTTAAGCCATGCATTTTTCAGGGGTGTCAGCGAAACGGAAGCCGGTCCCTATGCCAGTACGATACCGGGAGTTTTGTTTGCTGTTTTTCAACTCGTCTTTTGTATGGTTACGCCAGCGATTGTTGTCGGTTCTCTGTCTGGACGAATGAAATTCTCGGCACTATTTATTTTCATAACTGTTTGGTTGATTCTTGTCTACTATCCAATGGCTCATATGGTTTGGGCTCAAGGTGGTTTAATCGCGGGATTGGGAGCAGTGGATTTCGCCGGCGGTTATGTTATTGAAATCAGCTCAGGGATTTCCGGTCTGGTTGCCTGTATTATTCTCGGCTCTCGAAAAGGTTACGGGATAAAGTCGTATCATCCACATAATATTCCGTTATTCGTTTTAGGCGGTGGGATTCTATGGGTCGGCTGGTTTGCGTTTAATGGCGGGTCTGCTCTGGGAGCGAATGGATTGGCCATTCATGCAGTTGTTACCACAATGATCGCATCAGCCGCCGCTATGTTAAGTTGGATGTTGATTGAAATGATTCTATATAAAAAGGTTACTATTATGGGTGCAGTTACCGGGTCAATTGTTGGGCTGGTTTCAATAACACCCGGGGCAGGTTTTGTCCCATTCGGCGCAGCTTTGATCATTGGGGGAGTTGTCAGTCCAATTTGCTTCTTCTTTTTAACAAAAGTAAAACAAAAATTCGGCTATGATGATTCATTGGATGCTTTTGGATGTCACGGTATCAGTGGAATATGGGGAGTAATTGCGACTGGCTTATTTGCTCAAACGGCTATCAATCCGGTTGCTCAGTGGAACGGATTGTTCTTTGGTGACACTCAATTATTTACAGCCCAACTGTTGGCAATGTGTATTGCAGTGATTTATTCAGGAGCAATGACAGCGGTAATTATGTTGGTATTGAAGAAGATCATGACAATTCGTGTTTCTACGGAAGCGGAAGCACTGGGTCTTGATATCAGCGAACACGCAGAAGAAGGGTATGCAGCATTTTCAGGAATTGACCAATAGCATATTTTGGTCTAGAATACTGTTTAAAGGTCTAATCGGAATGTCCTTATAGATTTTTAAATAAGCAAAGAAAGGAAGATGTTATGAAACAAATCGAAGCAATTATTCGTCCGGAAAAGCTGGAACCCTTGAAGGATGTATTCTTAAAGGCAAAAATCAATGGAATGAATATTCGCCAGGTTTTGGGGTGCGGTAATCAGTTAGGTTGGATCGCACATAACCGGGGAACTGAAGTGATGATGAATATGATTCCAAAAATTGAAATTAAAATTGTTGTAGCGGATAATAAGGTGGAAGACACTGTTAAACTTATTATGAAAACCGTCCGGACCGGCGAAATTGGTGATGGTAAAATTTTTATTAAATCAGTAGACGATTGTATCCGAATAAGAACAGGCAAAAGAGGCGATGCCGCTCTTTAAACAGAGCAGGATTTAACCCTATTAGACACATAAAAGCCCACACTTTTTATTTCTGTAAATAGTGTGGGCTTTCAGTTTTATTATAGAAAGAATAAAACCATTGACGTTCTCAATGGAAATAATATAATAGCAGGTAATGCAGACAAAATTCATTAAAAGGGGAAAAAATGATTCTGGAAAAAGAAAGAACAGACGTTGTTACATACTGTCAGAAATTAATTACAACCGGATTAACCAAGGGTACTGGGGGAAACATCAGTATTTATAATCGCGAACAACAATTAATGGCGATTAGCCCAAGTGGCATGGATTATTTTGAAACAGAACCGGAAGATATTGTTGTGATTGACATTAATGGAAATATTGTAGACGGAAAAAGAAAACCGTCAAGTGAACATGAATTACATCGCGTTTTCTATTTAAAACGCGATGATATTGATGCAGTGGTTCATACCCACTCCGTTTACTCTACCGTATTAGCTACCTTAGGACAGCCACTGCCTGCTTCAAGTTATCTGGTAGCATATTCAGGATTAAATGTACGATGCGCAGATTATGCTTCCTTTGGCACAGTTAAACTGGCAGAATTGACCTTTGACGCCATGATCAACCGCAACGCTGTATTTATGGCAAACCACGGTTTACTCACCGGTGGGAAGGATATTCTTAATGCTTTTAACATTGCAGAACAGATTGAGCATTGCGCTGAGGTTTATGTAATAGCCAGATCCATTGGGAAGCCTGTTATTTTAGATGAAGAAGAAATGACAAGAATGATTGTTGAATTCAATCAATCCTATGGACAGCGTAAATCCAAAGAAAAACTATAACATTAAAGCCCCGCCAGTATTTAAAAAATACTGGCGGGGCTTTAAAAAAGTGAATAATGAGTTTTATCCAGGATCCGAGCATCCATAAAGTGTGGCAGATTATACAGATTGATTGGTAAATATAACCTTTTCCACAATCTGATTAATTTGGTATTATGAACACATTTTATTTTTAAAGATAATGTGTTCCAATTTTGATTGGTGTTTGCGAAGATCTTCAAGAGAAACACCAAAATCATATTGTCCTTCCAATGCCTCTAAAAAGTGTTCAAGATTACAATTTCCAGCCCGTTCACCAATGCCGAAAAGGGTACAGTCAATGTATTTTGCTCCTGAAATAGTCCCCTGGACAGAATTTGCCACAGCCATGCCGAGATCGTTGTGCATATGGATTTCAAGATCCATTTCTGTGTTTATTTGATTAATATAGTGACTGCAGGTTCTTGGACTCAATATTCCAACAGTATCAGCAAAACGTATGGTGGTTGCATTCAAAGTGCTTGCTTTCTTAATAATTTTTTCAACAAAGGTCCAATCAGCTCGGGAAGCATCTTCTAATCCGATGGATAATTCTTTATTGAATCGGTGTATGCGCTCGGCACAAGATTCAATCATTTCCAGAACAGCATCATTGCTCATGTGAAGTTTTTCTTCAATAAGTAATGATGAAGCAGGCACACATACGTGTATAATATCAGCCCCACAGTCAATGGATGCCTGTATGTCATTTAAATTCATTCGATTCCAGGCAACAACATCAGCTTTTTTACAGGTTAGCTTTATTTTTTCAAAGGCCTGACATTCTTCTTTGCCCATTGCAGGGACACCGGCTTCAATTCGACTAACGCCTATTATATCCAATGCTTTTGCGATTGAAACTTTTTCCTTGAGAGTAAAGGCAATGCCAGGGCTTTGTTCGCCATCTCGAAGAGTTGTATCAACAATGTATTTTTTTTCAATAGTCATTATGAACCTCACTGACAAGGGTTAACAAATCCAAATCTGAAAAGCTTTTTCCCGCTTTGGAACAATGCTCTTTTAACTTGAATAGTATTTCATTGATACAGGATTCGGATAAAGATAATTCACGCAGTTTATAGATGACACTTCGTTGACCGGAGTGCTTGCCAAGGACAATCTCTCTGATATTACCCACTGATTCAGGACTAAACGGTTCATAAATAAGGGGGTTTTTTAAAATACCATCCACATGAATACCGGATTCAACTTTGAAAATGCCTTCACCAATCACTGCTTTTTTTTCCGGGATTGTTTTTCCTGTCATTCTTTCATAGACATCCTTGATTTCTCGTAAAACAGATAAGTCACCAACAAGGTTGCTTTTCCCATTAATCTTTAATGCCATTAGTATTTCTTCTAAATTAGCATCATTATTGCAAGAGCCAAAGCTGCAGCTGATGCTTTGCCCACCCATTAACAGCCATTCTAAAGCAATAGCAGAGGCACAATGTTTGTGATTGCCGGGACATAAATCTAAATAGTGTGCCCCGGAATTTAGAAGATTATGAAAGATCGTTTCATAATCCTGGATTAACAGATCTTCCAAACCGATGAGCCGTATTTTTTTTAATCTGAGATCCTGGATTTTAGAAAAATCCAGGTTCTTTTCAATGAGCTCATTCGGTTCAAATTCAAAGATTCCATTTACAACCTTTAGAAAATAAGTTTTTGACTGATCCCAGGATATGGGATCAGTCAGTAAAAGATCCTTCATTTTAGAAAATACCTGAGGTGGTGCTTCAATTTTTGTAACGCCACAGATAAAAAGAAGTTTGCAGAAATAGGCTAAATCTATGGGATCGCTATTCTCTGTATCTATGCTTGTTAATGTTCGATCAATGATGGCTGCCATAAAAGATCCTCCTTTTTCTATTATATCAGGAGATCTTTTACAACATTGCCTCCTTCAATATGTTCGTCCATAATCCGTTCTACATCGTCTACGGTAACATTTCCATACCAGACACCTTCAGGATAAACAACGACAATTGGACCTTTTTCACAAATACCAAAGCATCCTGTATTGTTTATCAGGATATCGCCGGATAAATCGCGTTCATCGATTTCTTCTATAAACGTCTGCAGAACTTTTACCGAGTCCTGCTGAAAACAATAACCTTTTTGTGTGCCGTTTATGCGACAGCTGGTGCAAATTAAAATGTGATGTTTTGGTGTTTCCATTTTTATAATCCTCCTGATACTTTTAATAATTCTTGAGCCGCTATTTTCACAGCGTCTTCAATTCGGTTGTAGGTGGAAAAAACTCTAATACCCTTTTTCTCTAATCTCTGGGAGGGGCCTTCTCCGATACGCATGGTGATGACACCATCACAATCATCTAATTCATGGAGAATCTGTCCGATTTTATCTTCATTTTCTCCGCAATCTTCAGCATCTGTACAATATTTTCCAATGGTTCGTTTTTCTTTAAACTGTACTTCGTTGTTAAGGTAATCATAAATGTATAAATCTGTGGCATGTCCAAAATGTTGATCAACCAGCATGCCGCCTTTGGATACTGCAGCAAAACGCAGGCCCTTTGCAGGGGCACCATCAGTGCCGTCTTCTGCTTTTTCAATTTCTCTGAATTCGATTGAAACATCTTCATCGATTTTACCAATGGCATCGGCCCGGCATTGCTTGCAGTGGTACATTTGTTTTAAATGGGTTCCACATTGGTCACGGATTTCATTTATTTGTTGGTTGGTCGCAATGGTTAAGCCTTCAAAGGCACTGCCTTTCACTGGAATAAGGGGCATGATGTTTGAAATAAAGCAACCAAGAGCCTTAACCGTTTTTACAACTTCTTCGATGTGTTTATCATTGATTCCCATCAGGGTGACTGTATTGATTTTTACAATAATGCCTTCGTCGATGAGCATTTTAATACCTGCCATCTGATTGGCTAATAGAAGTGCAGCAGCAGCTTCCCCGATATAATATTTGCCCATGAAGTGGACATGTTTGTATATCTTGGCACCAATCGCAGGGTCCACAGCATTAACAGTGACGGTGACATGGGATACATTCAATTGTGCCAGTTCTTTAGCATAGTAGGGCAGCATTAAACCGTTGGTTGAGACACAAAAGGTGACATCAGGATCATAGTCTCGAATGAGGGTAAGAGCTTTTTTAGTTTCATCAAAATTTGCGAGTGCATCGCCTGGACCGGCAATGCCTACTACCGTTAGATTAGGGACTTTTTCTTTAACTTCTTTATATTTTTCAAATGCTTCCTCCGGTGTTAGTATTTCAGAGGTTACTCCTGGACGGCTTTCGTTCATGCAGTCAAACTTTCGTATGCAATAATTACATTGGATATTGCATTTAGGCGCTATGGGAAGGTGCATCCGGGCATTTGTATGGGAAGCATCACAACTGTAGCAGGGATGCTTGGCTGTTTTTTCTTCCATGGTCATGGCCGGTTTCAGCTCTGTGATTGTTGTTGTCATTGGAATTACCTCCTCTGCAGACTCTAAACCATACTTGTTTTTTGGACCTTCGTTATAATAGGTATTGTAAAGTTCTTCTCTGAATCCACCTTCTAAAGCCTTAAGCAAGGTGTTGGTCATTTGATCTAAAAGCATGAGGGAACCCTCATAGCCAAGGGTACGAATACGTTGTCCGCCAACGCGATCGTGAATTGGGAAAGCACAGCGTATCAGCGGGATATGGTGTTTTTCTTCAATGCGTCGGCCATCGGAGTTGCCAAGCATCATATTGGCTCCCAACCTTAGAGCTTCCAGTTCGATGGTTTCAAAATCAACATCATTTAAAATCACATAGTCATCAACGAAAAGTGCAGCCGCTAATTTAGCAAGATCCTGTTCAATAATTTCTTTTAACTGAGGAAAATTAGAACCGGTAGCCACGATCACTGGCATAATCCCATTTTCACAACAAAGACGTACAGCGGAAACAACAAAATCGGGTTCCCCAAAAATTGCAATCCGACCCTCTGCATTATATTTATGAGAATCAATAATCCCATCAATATAACGACCCCGTTGTTTGGCAATTTTTTGTGAAACGGGTTTGCCGGAAAGAGCTGACAAAACATCAAGGAGTGCATCGGTATCTCTTAAACCAATGGGCAGGTTAACCCGTTGATAGGGGACATTGTATTTCTCATAAAGGAACATACCAGGGGAGTCTTCAGGCTTCATGGTGCTTGATATTTCAATGGTGGCTTTTGCGCCTCCCATTTTACAAATTTCGGAAATAGGAGTACCATGCATGGGCAGCCGATCATAGCTTTCTTTGTGGACACCGTCCAGGTTTTCCGAGAGATCCGGTAATAAAATATAATCTATTTCAAAATCTGACAGAAGTTCTTTAAGATAACGGGTATCCGCCGGGCTCAGCATGGTGGTGATGATATTGATTTTATCATTCTTTTGAACATCCATTTCCACATTGGAAACAATGGCTTTTAAAGCCCGGTTAAAACCTTCAAATTGTGTTCCGCTATAGCCGGCAGACTTAACTGGAATGATTTTAACGGTTTCGTCAGGATGTTGCTCATAGAATTTATGGATAATGAAACTGACGTCTTCCCCAATTGTTTCGGCCAGACAGGTTGTGGAAACCCCAATCACTTCGGGATGATATAATTTTATGAGATTTTCAAGTCCGAGAATCAGGTTTCGTTCGCCGCCGTAGACGGTGCCTTCTTCGGTTAAAGAAGATGAGGCAATATCAATGGGTTCATTATAATGAGTGGCCATGTGTCGCCTTATATAAGTACTGCACCCCTGTGAGCCATGGAGGATACTCATGGATTTTTGTATGCCATAAAAAGCATTGGCGACTCCCATGGGCATACACATCTTACAGGGATTGACATTTAAGTTCACTAAATTTTTAGACATATTTCATACCTCCACTGGATATTGTTTCCCAGACAGGACTGTTTATTGATAGATTAATTTCTGAGGCGAAATTAAGTGTTCCTTCATAGCCTGCTAAAGGACGCTTGCGTTCATGATTATGGTCACAGAAAGCGATGCCAAGTTTATAGGCAAGTGGTCTTTCCTTGACGCCTCCGACTAGGATATCGGCACCCATTTCTTTCATAAAAGATTCCAGCTCCGCTGGATTTGCATCATCCAGGATAATGGCATCGTCATCAACCAGGCTTTGGATCAATTCATAATCCTCTTTACTGCCTGTTTGAGTACCAACCATGACTGTTTTCATTCCAAACTCTTTAAACTGACGAATCAGTGATATGGCTTTAAAACCACCGCCAACATAAATGGCAGCTTTTTTTCCTTCAAGGTTTTTTTTGTATTTATCTAAAAGAGGTAACACTCTGTTTTTTTCTATTTCAATGAAAGCCTTAGCTTTACGGACCATTTCTTCATCATTCATTGCATAGGCAATGCATAAAAGTGAATCGGATGTATCGTTAACTCCAAAGAAGCTAACTTTAATGAATGGAATTCCAAAATCTTCTTCCATTTGTTTAGCGAGATAAGTCATTGAACCTGCGCATTGCACGAGGTTGAGTTGAGCGGTTGGCGCTTTTTTTAAAGATTCACTGGTTGCATCTCCGGTAATATTGGAAATGGCTGTTACCCCAAGCATGCGAAGATACCTTTTAATAATCCACATTTCACCGGCAAGATTAAAATCACCTAAAATATTGACGCCGACTTCCTTTGGCGGAAGTACTTTTGGTGTAATGAGACTCATAATAGCGTTGCATGCGGCTTTATAACCGGTTTTCTTAGTCCCGGAAAATCCTGGAGATTTAACAGGTATGACGCGTATTCCATATTTTTCTTCTGCGGCATTACACACGGCAACAATATCGTCTCCGATAACACCGACAATACAAGTGGCGTATATAAAAATTAATTTGGGGGAGTGCATGGCCATGACTTCGTCAATGGCGGCAATGAGTTTCTTTTCTCCGCCGAAGATAACATCTTTTTCTCTTAAATCAGTGGAATAGCTGTTTCTATATATATCT
>NZ_DATCHP010000097.1:0-17027 GCF_036508315.1 Acetobacterium sp.
TATTTTTATTTTCCAGGTAATTCCGAAAGTACCGTGAGCTTCGCTGTCTGTTTACATGAAACAATTTTTCCACTATACGTCGGACAGTCTAACGACTGTTCGCCTATACGTTATAAAATTGTTTATGAAAACTGACATCAAGGCAATTTACGGTTGTGTTTATGAATTTCGGAATTACCTGGAAAATAAAAAATAATAAGGAGTCGTATGTTAGATAAGTTAGATTTTTTAGCAGGAAAATATGCTGAATTAAATGAGAAAATTAGTGATCCGGAAATAATTGGGGATCAGAACCAGTGGCGAAGGCTCATGAAAGAGCAATCTCACATGCAACCCATCATTGAAAAATATAATGAGTATACAGCAGCACTCAGCGGCATTACGGATACCAAAGAAATGCTTGCAGACAAACAACTGGAAAGTGATTTCAAGGAAATGGCAGAAGCCGAACTGCAGGAGCTTACCGAAAAAAAAGTTGTTTTAGAAGAGGAATTGAGAGTGCTTTTATTGCCCAAGGACCCCAATGATGATAAAAATGTTATTGTCGAAGTTCGGGCCGGAGCCGGTGGAAGTGAAGCCGCCCTTTTTGCCGGTGATCTCTTTAGAATGTTTACCCGGTATGCTGAACGTCAAGGGTGGAAAAGTGAAATCCTTAGCTCAAGCATTCCCGATATTGGTGGGATTAAGGAAATAATCTTTTCCATTGAAGGAACCGGTGCATTCAGTCGCCTGAAATACGAAAGTGGGGTTCACCGTGTTCAACGAATCCCAACCACTGAATCCGGAGGACGTATTCATACCTCAACCGCTACCGTTGCAGTGCTTCCAGAAGCCGAGGATGTTGAAATTGATATCAGTGCCAACGATTTAAGAATTGATGTTTACCGCTCATCCGGTAATGGCGGACAAAGTGTTAACACCACCGACTCCGCCGTTCGGATTACCCACCTCCCAACAGGTATGGTAGCGACCTGTCAGGATGAGAAGTCCCAGCTAAAGAACAAAGATAAGGCCTTAAAAATATTAAAAGCCAGAATTCTTGAGATAGAAACCCAGAAACAACAAAGTGAGATTGCGGAAAATCGAAAAAGTCAGGTTGGTACCGGAGATCGCAGTGAACGCATACGGACCTATAACTTTCCTCAGGGACGTATTTCAGATCATCGTATCGGCGTGACCGTTTACCAGCTTGAAGCCTTTTTAGATGGGGATATTGACGAAATGGTGAATGCCTTAATTACCAGTGATCAGGCTGAAAAGTTAAAACAACATTCTTAAAAAATGAAGGTGCTGCAATTTTTCTTAACTGGATTAATAATATTTACCATTCTTATACTGTCAGGTTACATTTATGCCAGATATATTGAACCGAACCTTCTGGTGATTACAACTGAAAAGCTGGAAAGTTCAGAACTTGAAGCGCCCCTTAAAATTGTTTTTTTTGGAGACACTCATTTTGGAGAATTATATGATGTCAGTCAATTGGATCGGATTGTAAAGAAAATAAATGCAGAAAACCCGGATATTGTTATTTTCACAGGCGATCTTATTGGAGCCTCCGGACATTACACCGGCAATCCTGAACGTATTTCCCAGGGGTTGGATCAGATCCAGGCAACCTATGGTAAATATGCTATTTGGGGGAACCATGATTATGCTTTACTGGAAAAATATGATTACAAAGGAATTATGAACGCCGGAGGGTTTGAGGTTTTAGTTAATGACTGGCTGGACATTTCTGAGATAAATGTGAGACTTCTGGGTCTTGATGATTATATTAAGGGATTCCCGAAGAGAGAACTGGGGGAAGATGCTTTGGATAGCGCCTATAATATTCTGTTGACCCATGAGCCGGATGTCGTGGATGAAATGGATATTAACGGCATTCAATTGGTTTTAGCGGGACATACTCATGGGGGACAAATTTCAATTCCTTATTTGACAAAAAGAATTCTCCCGACAGGAGGAGAAAAATATATTAGAGGGCTATTTACCATCGGTACCACTGGTCAAACAGACCTTTTTGTAACAAAAGGCATTGGGATGACTGAGCTTCCCTTTCGCTTTACGAATGCGCCGGAGATCGTATCAATTAAAGTAGATAAACAAGAAGTTTATTAAAAGTTAAAAGGAAGGATGTTTCCAGTCATTGGAAAATCCTTCCTTTTTTTTTATTAAGCTTTTGTGAGATCTACAGTGCCGTTGGCATTTAACGTGTTTTTAATACGACTGATTGCATGTTTTACCGCCGGGATGCAAAGCAAGAGAACGGTGATCACGGCTTCGGTTCCCATATAAGCACCATTATAAACAAGGGACCAGGTAAATCCATTAAAGCCCTCAGGGGCATACATGCCAAAGAAAATGGCACCGGATAGAAAGCTGCACATAAAGCGACCGGAGACTCCTAATAAAAAGGCTGGAATCACAGAATCATATTTGCTCATTAATCCCCCGAGGCCAAGGGCGCCAAAGGCCAAGGGATAATCCACCAGTAGCTGGATAGGTGAAATCACATAGGGGTTCACCAAAAGATCCAAAAGCCCAAAGGCCACACCTGCCAGGATTCCCTGACGTGTCCCGAAAAAGTAACCCACCAAAACAATGATAAGCATTGCAAAGGGTGTTACCGAACCGCCCTGGGGCATACGAAACAGGGTTATCTGGTTTAGAATAAAAGTCAGGGCAATGGCGATGGCAGAAACCGTTAGGGCTTTGGTACTGGAATTTTCACGAGTTTTATCAGTAATGAAAAAAATCGTCATGAGTATTCCCAGAATGACTAATGCAATAACCGCCTTTGCCATTCCCGATTCCAACAGGGATTGAAACATTTCTTCAGACATAAAAAATCCTCCTTTTTTCTATAAAAGGAGGGGGTTATTGAAGTATTTGACGACAATAAGGCTTCCCTCCGCTGGCATTAACCAGATCAGGTAATAAGGGTGAATCTCAGCCATTCGGCTCCCCCAGCTTTTATGATATATTAGCATTCTAATGTTTTAAATTGTTTTTGTCAAGAAAGAGATACATATTTTTCGTTCAATTATTCTACCGGTTTGAGATGTAAGTAATAGAAGTTACTGTAAATTTTCCTTCATTCATTGACAATTAACATTTTCAAACGTAAACTGGAACTAGTCTAAATTAAAAGGGAAGCGGATAATTATATTTTCAAAAATCCGTAAAGAGGAGTAACAATGAAAAAAGTAGTGGTAGTAGATCAAGCGGCATGTGTAGGTTGTTTGGGGTGTGAAATGGCATGCGCAAATGCATTTTACAAAGAGCTGAATCCAGAAGTATCCTGTATTCGTATTGAAGAAGAGGAAGATGGAAGTCTGAAAACCCTTGTATGCGTTCAATGTGGTAAATGTGCAGAGGCCTGTGAAGCCGGAGCCATTACCCAAAACAAAAAAGGCGTTTATATGATCAGTAAAAAATTGTGTGTGGATTGCGGAAAATGTGTTGAAGCCTGTTCTTCTGGTGTTCTTGTGAAATCAGAAGATAAAGATGTCCCTTCAAAATGTATTTCCTGCGGAATATGCGTAGATGCATGTCCTCAAAATGTTTTAGCGATAGAAGAATCATAATAGAGTACTAGATCTAACCTAAAAAAGGTTCCCGAGGGAGCCTTTTTTAGGTTAATAACAGTTCGGTTTACCAAACAATTAAAATTCAATACGAGTAGCAATATAGTTTACCAATTCACCGATGGCGATGCGATCCTGTTTCATGGTATCACGATCTCTTACAGTAACACATTGATCTTCTAATGTATCAAAATCAACCGTCACACAGAAGGGAGTACCAATTTCATCCTGACGTCGGTAACGCTTGCCAATGCTTCCGGTTTCATCATACTCAACCATAAAGCTTTTGGCCAACAACTGATAAATTTCAGTGGCTTCAGCACTAAGCTTTTTAGACAACGGCAAAACCGTTGCCTTGTAAGCTGAAAGGAAAGGATGGATTTTCATGACGTTGCGTTCCTCAGTTTTATCCCCATTCTGAATGACTTCTTTTTCCATAGAATTAACTAAGAAAGCAAGGAATACGCGATCAGCCCCTAGTGAAGGTTCAATAACATAAGGAATATATTTTTCATTGGTTACGGTGTCTGTGTATTTCATATCTTTAGTAGAAAAATTTTGATGCTGTGTCAGGTCGAAGTCAGTCCGATCTGCAATTCCCCAGAGTTCACCCCAACCAAATGGGAAGCGAAATTCTACATCGGTAGTGGCATTACTGTAATGTGAAAGTTCTTCCTTTTCGTGATCTCGGAAACGAATGTTATCATCCTTCATACCCAAATCAAATAACCATTTTTTACAAAAGTCTTTCCAGTAATCAAACCATTCGAGATCGGTGCCGGGGGCACAGAAAAATTCAAGCTCCATTTGTTCAAACTCTCGGGTTCTAAAAGTAAAGTTACCAGGAGTAATTTCGTTTCTAAACGATTTACCAACCTGAGCAATACCAAAGGGTATTTTTTTCCGAGTGGTTCTTTGAACGTTCTTAAAGTTTACAAAAATACCCTGGGCAGTTTCCGGTCTTAAAAAAATCTCACTGGCTGTATCTTCGTTGACCCCCTGGAAGGTTTTAAACATGAGATTAAACTGACGGATCTCAGTATAATCCATTTTCCCGCAATCAGGACAGACAATATTGTTTTCAAGAATAAAGGCCATCATCTGATCATTGGACCAGGCATCAATGATAACATCTTCACCTTTTTCGAAATAGTAGTCGGCAATGAGCTTATCCGCCCGGAAACGTGATTTGCAGGCTTTACAATCCATTAGTGGATCATTAAATCCCCCAACATGCCCTGATGCGACCCAGGTTTTAGGGTTCATAAGAATAGCAGCATCCAAGCCCACGTTGTATGGCGATTCCTGGACGAATTTTTTCCACCAGGCTTTTTTTACATTGTTTTTCATTTCAACACCCAATGGACCGTAATCCCAGGTATTGGCAAGACCATCATAAATTTCCGAACCAGGGAAAATAATTCCCCTCATTTTAGCGATGCTGACAATTTCAGCCATGGTAAATTGCGACATGTTTTTCCTCCTATGGACTAAAAAATATTAAAAATAAAACCGTCTCTTGTAATCTACAAGGGACGGTTTGTTCCGCGGTTCCACCCAAGTTGTTTGCCTTAGACAAACCACCTTATTTTCTAACGAGTTTCACGTCAAGCATCATATAATTATTACAACACCTGCAGCTCCAAAAGTACCATTCATCGGGTATTCGCACAGATCTCACACCAGCATCTGCTCGCTTGAACCATTGACCCAATGTTTTAATCTTTTTTCAACGCTTTTATTTGCAAACTAAATTTAAGCTTAGCAAAAACACGAAGAAATGTCAAGAGGAAGTTGCGATTTCCTCTTGACATTTTTAAAGAATTATAAGAAATATGCTTCCAGATTTGCATAACAAAATTATTCTTCAGGATGTTATTATTATTTCTGATATTTGTATTATTTTCAGCGTATTTTCATTGACAGATTGGCGAATATGGAATAATATAAAACTAATTAAATAGCAGGCATACTTACCGAAAAGTAAGGACGCAAAACTAAAGGGTCTAAATAAATTTTTTATATGACAGCCAGTTGCAAATAATGGATTCTTTTAATCTCTTTTATGCAACGTTTGATATGTTGCTTTTTTTTATTTGTGAGAATACAATTTTAATAAAAGCTTAATTTGATTTAATCGTTATTATGCAATTCGAACAGGAATAAAATCCTTATAAAAGCAATTATTAATTAATTGTGCATTAAATTACATATGATAGCACCGATCATCTCCTTCTGGAATCAGCAATAGATAGTCGAATATTACCAGGTCATGATGATTGTTGATATATAGGTTGGAACAACAGAATGATTGATGGGCTCCTTGTTTTTCAAAGAGGGCAAAGACGAGCACTTGAAAATCCAATGGAAGGTGGTGATATAATGAATATAGAGTTTAATCCGAAATCTAATTCAAAAATAGACGGATTAACGGTTGCATCAGGAATAAAACGCAGTAATTTGGAAACTAAAGGTTTAGTGGAACCTAAAGGCTTAAATGAAGGAAGCATTCGCTTTAAAGATTTACTCGATCAGACAAAAAATGGTAAAAATCAACTGCCAATGCAGCAGGCAGTTTTATCGGTTAAAAATCCTCAGGAACTTATGCCCGATGAAAAATTAACAGGAACAGAAATTGATGAGAACATCAAGGACAGATTCAAAGAAATATCAGAAAATAATTTAATGAGTCTGCTTCAAAGTTCCCCTAATATGTTTTTGACATCAATGAATAATACCCGAACAGGCATTAACTTTGGTTCTGGAAATCCAAGCCCGAATACTGGAATTGACGATGTCAGTCAGCTAACCAGTCAATTAGTCGAAAATACAAATAATCCTTCCCAGGTGGATCAATTATTTGTAGGAACAAATGAAAGCGGTCAAAAAATTAAGAGCCCAGGCATTGAAGGTGAAGATAGTTCAGTATCGAATACTGGAACGAAATCATCTGAGATAATTATTGGAGAGGTTGACCTTGCTTTATCAGCAAAGACAGGAACAGACCAGAAAGTCATTTCACCGGAAGGTGAAGCGGTTATTAAACAGACCCAGCAGTCCCCGGAACCAGCCAAACCAATCGCGGGAGCGGTTGACCCAATTTTATCAGCAAAGACAGGAACAGACCAGAAAGTCATTGCACCGGAAGGTGAAGCGGTTATTAAACAGACCCAGCAGCCCCCGGAATCAGCCAAACCAATCGCGGGAGCGGTTGACCCAACTTTATCAGCAAAAACAGGAACAGACCAGAAAGTCATTGCACCGGAAGGTGAAGCGGTTATCAAACAGACCCAGCAGCCCCCGGAACCAGCCAAACCAATCGCGGGAGCGGTTGACCCAACTTTATCAGCAAAGACAGGAACAGACCAGAAAGTCATTGCATCGGAAGGTGAAGCGGTTATTAAACAGACCCGGCAGACCCCGGAACCAGCCAAACCAATCCCGGGAGCGATTGACCCAACTTTATCAGCAAAGACAGGAACAGACCAGAAAGCCATTGGATCAGAAGATCAAAAGGATGTTACCCAAACAGAAATGGAAGAAGTCCCTTTATTGAATACGTTTCCAGTGAAAAATGCTGAAATACTAACGATTGATAAAGTGGATTTGTCAGCACAGATTGAGCAGGAAATTATCTTTCAGCTTGATAAGAATAAACCCATGACTTTTCAGATGAAACTTGATCCTGAAAATTTAGGAGAGATAGATGTTCAATTGAAATTTGAACAGGGAAAGCTTGTCATTGATATTATGGCTTTTAGCAAAGAAACCCAGGCGTTGTTATTGGGACAGATTGATAAATTAATTAAAAACCTGGCTCTTCAAAATGTTCAGGTTGAAAGTGTTCATTTAAACAATCAATCTCAAAATAATTATGATAGTAATAGTCAAGCATCAATGATGAACATGGGAATGGACTTTTCCCAAAACCAAAAGCAATCACTTTTAAAAGAAGATGCAAGAGCGGACAATGATCAGAAGTTGAAATTGGGACTTGGAGAAAACGATCAGAGATTAAAGCACACCGATTATAGAATAAATGTTTTAGTATAGGAGGATTAAGAGATGGCAATTGATGCTATTAATAGTTCACAGGCTGCTACTGCAACCAATAGCACAACAAAAACCAACAGTACATTGGCAATGGACGATTTCTTTAAGTTAATGGTTGCCCAGCTTCAAAATCAGGATATGAATAATCCTGTTGACAGTACAGAATATACTTCTCAGATGGCACAGTTTTCAATGGTTCAGGCACTTGCTGATTTAAGCGAGGCTTCAAAAACAAGTTACAGTGTCAGTTTAATCGGCAAAGAAGTCACATTGGCTGAGACAAAAGATGATGGTTCAATAAACACCATTACCGGAACCGTAGATGGTGTGAACTTGTATAATGGCGATGCTGAAATTTTAGTCAACGGAATAAAATATCCCATCAGCAGTATTATGGAAGTGAATAAGGAAAAAGAAAGTTCAACAGTTGCATAAACAGATTTCAGGAAATCAAAGGTGGCAATATGGCTAACCCAATTATTGGGAATCATAACTCACTCATTAATGCGATCAGCAGACAAACAAAAATAATCACGGCCATGAATCAGACACAATCAGCGAAAGAGTTGAAAAAAACGAACGCATCTTTTCAGGAATTATTAAGTCATGAAGTTAGGAATACCGTGACTTTTTCAAAACATGCAAATATTAGAAAGGAGCAGAGAAACATTGAGGTCAGTGAAAGTGATCTAGAAAAACTTGGAAATGCCTGTGATGAAGCTCAAAAAAAAGGAATAGACAATGCACTTATCATCATAGAGGATTCAGCGTTTATTGTTAATGCTGTAAACAAACGCGTAATTACTGTAGTGGATAAAAATGAAATGAAAAATAAACTATTCAATGATATTGATGGTGCCGTATTTTTGTAGTTGGACCTCAACAAGGAAACTATAAGAGCTTTGAACGACAGATAAGCTCTGCTAACGGTACAGAAAGGATAAAAAATGTTAATAGCTATGTATTCGGGGATTTCAGGAATGTCAGCACATCAAACCAAATTAAATGTAATTGGTAATAATATTGCCAACGTCAATACTTATGGATTCAAATCAAGTCGAGTGACTTTCAGTGATGTTTTCTACCAGAACCTTCAAGGCGCATCTCAGCCAAGTGCCACTTCAGGAGGGATCAATTCGAATCAACTGGGATATGGAACCAAGGTTGGTTCCATAGACGTAATTAATACCATGTCCGGAGGCGCTGACACAGGACGCGCATTGGATGTCTATATTAATGGCGAGGGGTATCTTCCGGTTAAGGGGGATGATGGCGTTTCTAAATATACTCGAGTCGGGAATTTAAAATTTGATGCTACCGGAACATTAACGGATGTCAATGGGAGTTTTATTCAGGGATGTGCATTTGATGCTACTACTGGAATAAAAACTCTTGATGCCGCTGGTAAGCCAACTTTGCCTTTGGTCAATATTCAAATAGCTGCTGCTAACCCTGCAACGGTTCCAGCCTCACTTGAACAATATTCCGGTATTACCATTGGATCTTCTGGTGAAATAACCGGAATCAACAGTGCTGGAATTCCAAAAACACTCGGTTATTTGGCAGTGGCTAAATTTGACAATGTGGATGGTTTAAGCCAGGATGGCAGTGGATATAGTATTCAATCAATGAATTCAGGGCAACCCATTATAGCAACACCAGGAACCGATGCAACCGGAACGATTCGTTCTGGTGCTCTTGAAATGTCAAATGTGGATTTATCCAAAGAGTTTACCGACATGATTATTGCCCAAAGAGGTTTTCAGGCCAACTCCAGAATGATTACAGTATCAGATACAATTCTTGAAGAGTTAATCAATCTCAAACGATAGATAATATTATTTTAATTTAACTTGAAGGGAACAAGATGATAGAATTAACAAAATTGAATAAAAATCATGACGAGAAATTTATTTTAAATTCTGAATTAATTGAAACGATTGAGGAAAAACCGGATACAACCATAAGACTTCTCAATGGGAATTATTATGTGGTTGCAGAAAGTGGGTCAGAGGTTCTATCAAAGGTTGTTGCCTTTAAAAGAAACATTAACATTAGATAAACATAAACTTTGACAGGGAGTCTGATCATATGGAAAAGACCACAATAATAGGCTATGTTGGAGTCTTTATGGCAATCATGTTTGGGATATCTTTTGGTGGCGGCGGATTTGATTTTACAAAACTATTAAATTTTGTCAATGGCGCCAGTATATTTATAACCATCGGAGGAACTTTTTTTGTTTTACTTGCGTCATTCCCATTAAAAACATTCAAAAACATTCCAAAGCATTTTAAAATGATTATCGGTAAAGATAAAAAAGATCCCTACGAATACGTGGAAATATTAACGGAACTATCAAAAGAAGCCAGAAGAAAGGGACTTTTGTCTTTGGAAGATAAGACAAAAGATTTTAAAGATGACTTTCTAAAAGAAAGTATTTTTCTCATTGTGGATGCCATTGAACCTGATAAATTAAGGGTTTGGTTTGATCAAAAGCTGTCTTATATTGAAAAGCGTAACGAGGAAGAGCGAAAGTTATACGATATGGGATCTGCTATTGGGCCGGCTCTGGGTATGATAGGAACCTTAATCGGTCTTGTTAATATGCTAAAATCCATGAGTTTAACCGGAGGAGCAGGAAATCTGGGTCAGGATATGTCCGTCGCTTTGATTACAACGTTTTATGGCTCAATTCTTGCTAATTGTTTTTTCACGCCCATATCGAACAAACTTGAAATCATTCAGGAAAGAGAGATTCTTTTTAAAGAAATAATCATCGAAGGTGTCATTTGCATCAAAGAAGGGGAAAATCCAAAACATATCAGAGAAAAACTACTGAATTTTTTAGATGAAAAAGAAATCCCGAAACTGACAGGACAAAAAGTAAAAACAGCTAAAGCTAAAACCAAAGTCAGGATTAAGGCCAAAGCTAAAACAGAACATAGCTTAGAAAATTAGCAGGCAAGAGGAAATTTATTATGGCAAGACGTGAAAAGAAAAAAAAAACGGTCAATAAAGATGCCTGGCTGAATACCTATGCTGATATGATTACCCTAGTTCTGGTTTTCTTTATTTTTTTATATTCAATGTCATCAATAGATAACCAAAAATATGAAATGCTGGTGGACATATTTAATCCCAATGCGACTGAAAAGCCTACAGGCCAAGTAAGTGCAACCGCAGATCCCGATGCAGCTACCTCACCTCAGAAGGACATTGCTGTTGAGGATGTTGTTGATCTTGAGGACTTGTATCAGTACTTAAGTCAGTACGCCAGGGAAAACGGAATGGAAGATTCAGTGCAAGTCATTAAAGGTCAAGATATGGTCTTGGTGAAATTTATGGCGCCGGTTTTTTTTGAAGCGGACAGTGCTCAAATTAAACCAGAAGGACAAGCCATTCTTGCTGACATGGGCAAAGTTTTGTCGGCGGTTGAACCCAGTGTGAAGTCAATTAGAATTGACGGACATACCGCTCAGGCAGAATCGACGGTTAATGATCGGGATTTATCAACAGATCGCGCCAATGTGGTGTTGGAATATTTTGAAAATGGCTATATAGCCGATCCGGGAAAGCTGCTTGCAGTGGGTTATGGCATGTATCGGCCCATTGCACCCAATGATACAGAGGAAAACCGGGCAAGAAATAGACGCGTTGAAATTTTAATTTCACAAAATGATAATATTCAGAATGAATTGGACAAAATATACGATGAAGAAAAATCTCAAACAGAGGTTAAGAATTAAAAGGACAACAATTAGGCAATTGCGAAATTCATAAACCAATCGTAAATTGCTTTGATGTCAGTTTTCATAAACAATTTTATAACGTATAGGCGAACAGTTCAACGAACTGTACGACGTATAGTGGAAAAATTGTTTCATGAAAACAGACAGCGAAGCTCACGGTACTTTAGCAATTACCTACGAACAACAATAATTAGGAGAAACAATTATGGCTGAAATTCTTTCACAAAGTCAAATTGACAGTCTTTTAAGTAGTTTGACAAGTGGTAAAGACGAAGCAGAGGATCCAAAAACAAGTCTTTTCGGTAGGGTTAAAGAGTATGACTTTAGAAGACCAAAGCTATTTACCAGAGAACAACTTAAACTGCTGTTTAGTATTTATGAAAACTATGCGAGAGTATTATCTTCTCATACCACAGGAATTCTTCAAATCTACAGCTTAATAGAAATTTTTGAAGTTGAAGAGCAACAGTATTATGAATTTAATAATGCTCTTCCTGATTCAGTACTCATGGGAATGATTGATCTTGAAATAAAAGGCAGTGAAGATGAAGAAGATCTTGTACTTATTGATATGTCAAAGGATATTGGATTTTGCAGTATTGAACGATTATTAGGAGGTAGAGGGAAACCTCTTGAAGCTGATAGGGAGTATACTGAAATAGAAATAGGAGTTCTGGAATATTTCATAAAAGGAATGGTCAATCTGATGAAAAACGTCTGGTTTGACTATATAGAAATTACGCCCCGTTTAATAAAAATTGAAACAAATTCAAGAACTTTACAGGGAATAAGTGCGAATGAAAATGTTGTGATCATCGTTATGAATATTACAGTGAATGAAACCCAGGGTAAAATTAATATTTGTATACCTGCAACGACGTTGGACATGTTGCTAAGAAATAAGACCTCTCAAAATAAAAAAAATGTCAAAAGAGGCGATCAGCAGGCAGAAGAAACCAGAAGAAAAAATATCATTAATGAAATCAGAAAAACAGAACTTCAGATCACCGGTCGTTTAGGGGAAGTGGAAGTATTATCTCAGGATCTCTTTGATTTAGAAGTGGGGGATATTTTAAAGCTGAATAAATCTGTTGATTCCTCAGTTGATGTCATTGTAAATGATGAAGTTTGGTTTAGGGGAGAAATGGGTGTCTTTAACAAAAATAAAGCCATTATAATAAAAGAATTTTCAGAAACAGGAAGTGAGCCAATCAAATGACAAGCAAAGAAAAGAATGATTTATTAACAGAAATGGATATAGACGTCATTGGAGAGGTTATGAACATTAGCATGGGAACCGCTGCTACGGCAATGTCTACCATACTGAATACAAAAGTAAATATAACAACCCCAAGAATTGAAACCATTGAAGTCAAGGATTTTGAATTCACTCATTTAGAGCCGGTTGTCGGTGTATTAATTAAATACATTGAAGGAATTGATGGATCAAATGTGCTTCTTTTAAAAGAAGCGGACATGAAAAAAATTCTGGCTCAGTTATTCGACATGGAAACCAGTGACGCTGTAGAATTTGATGAAATAAGCAGAAGTGCTATTGGGGAAATCATGAATCAGATGATGGGTGCTGCTGCGGGAGCCCTTGCATCTTTTTTAGGAAAAATTGTCAATATATCCCCGCCGGAAATTCTGGATGTCACCAATAAAAATAATATCAGAGAATTGTTTTCATTAAAAGGAGACACCCTAGTCAGCATTAAATTCAATTTAAGTATTGACGGTTTAGTGGAAAGTGAATTCATTAGCGCCATGGACCCCCTATTAGTAAAAGAAATTGTTAAAATGTCCATGGGAGTTATGGGAATTGACGGTGAAGAAGAAACGGAAGCACAGGAAGAAGAGTCATTGCCCATAGAACCTGAGGAACCGGCTTTTGAAGAATCCCAGAATCAGGTAAGAGCAGAGCCAAAACGATCCTCCCAATCTGAATCTGTTGTGAAATCAGAACCGCGTTCAGATCAGGGTCCCACAGAAAAAATGATTGCCAAGAAAAAACAAGTACAGGTTTCCAGCTATAATTATAAAGAACTTGGAGAAGAACCTAATATAATAAAAAGCGTTAGTAATAATTTAGACTTAATTATGTCTGTACCCATACAAATTACCGTAGAATTAGGTAAAACTCAAAAAAAGATCAAAGATATCGCTGAGTTAACCCTTGGAAATATTATCGAATTAGACAAACAGGCAGGGGATCAAGTAGATGTAATCGCCAATGGACGGCTTATTGCAAGAGGCGATGTTGTTGTTGTTGATGACAACTATTGTGTCAAAATCACTGAAATTATTAAAGTCAAGGAAGAGCTTAGTCTTAGAAGATCAAGCTAATAAATATTATTGAAAATAGGAAGGGATAAAATATGTTGAAAATTTTAATTGTAGATGATGCTGCATTTATGCGAATGATGATCAAGGACAATTTAAAAAAAGGAGGCTACACAGATTTTGTTGAGGCTGGAAACGGTGAAATTGCTGTTTCGAAATACACCGAGACTCAGCCGGATCTGGTTTTGCTGGATATTACTATGCCGGTAATGGATGGGATAGCAGCTTTGCGGGAGATTAAGAAATTGGAGCCCAAAGCAAAAGTTGTGATGTGTTCGGCAATGGGTCAAGAAGGAATGGTTGTTGAAGCCATTAAATTGGGAGCCTTGGATTTCATCGTTAAACCCTTTAAACCGGAACGTCTGATCCAAACAGTGAAAAATGTTCTTGGGGAATAGTAGGAGGAAAGTCTAAAGTGAATGGTGGCGATATTTTTTCTGCGATTTCGGCACTGATAGGAACCATGGTTGTTATTGTGCTGACCTATTACGGAAGTCGATGGTATGTAAGAAGGATCGCAAGGGGACAGGGATCCTTAACAGGAGGAAACCATATAAAAGTGGTGGAAAGGCTTGTTGTCAGTAAAACCGGATCAATTATCATTATTGATGTACAGGGAATTCAGTATATGGTGGGTATCAATGATCAAAATATTAATATTTTGACCCAACTTGATGATCCGATTGTTGTTCCACAAAAATCGGAAATGACAAAAGAAAGCTTTTTAAGTATTTTAAAAAAATTCACTCTAAAAGAAAACAAAAATGAAAAAAATTAAAAAGATGATTAATAAAAGAAAAGGATTATTCATTAAACTATTTGCAATGATACCTGTGATCGCACTATTTTTTCAGATCACACTAACAACGGCCCATGGAGCAGCGCCATTTTCAGTGGAAAGCTTAATCGCCGGAGAAGGTTCTGATACAGTTAAAATCATTGTGCTTTTATCACTCATTGCAGTGGTTCCCACTATTTTGCTGATGATGACCTGTTTTGGAAGAATTATCATTGTGCTTTCATTTTTAAGAAGCGCACTTGGGTTACAGCAAACACCTCCCAACCAGATTTTAGTGGGTCTGGCCCTGGCAATAACTTTTTTTGTAATGGCACCGGTATTTGTACAAATCAACGATACCGCATTACAGCCCTATAATGCCGGGGAAATTAATACCCAGCAGTTTATTGATACAGCTACCATTCCCTTAAAGGATTGGATGCTCAAACAAACCACAACACAAGATGTGGAGCTGTTTATCAATTTGTACACTCAGGACGATTTGCAAAATATTGCACCAAAGGATTTACCGATGACCATTGTTGTTCCGGCCTTTGTCATCAGTGAACTTAAACGGGCATTTCTCATCGGATTTTTACTTTTTATTCCATTTTTAATCGTGGATATGATTGTGGCAAGTATACTTATGTCGATGGGAATGATGATGCTTCCTCCAGTCATGATTTCCTTGCCGTTTAAAATAATGCTATTTGTAGTGGTAGATGGTTGGGGCCTTTTAGTTAAAACCCTGGTCATGACCTATAACTAAAGAAAGGGGCGAAATCATTGGGTACAGCGGATTTAATTGATATTTTCAGAGATGCCATTATCACCGGATTAAAAGTTTCAGGGCCGATTCTCGTGGGCAGTATTTTAGTAGGGCTCATCATTTCGATTTTTCAGGCGGCAACCTCCATTAATGAGCAGACCATGACATTTGTTCCAAAATTAATTTTTATTGGAATTGCACTTATTTTGACCGGAGGCTGGATGCTTCAGCAAATGATGGATTTTGTTTTCAGGATCTTCGAATTGATTGCAACAAAAATATAAAGATGACAATGCATTTTATTTGTTTATTAATAAAGGGTGAAAACATTGTCGTTTGATATGAATCAATACATGATTTTTCTCTTTGCAAGTTGCAGAGTAGCCGGTATGATTTTCTTCAATCCAATTTTTGGAAGAAAAAGCATACCGAATGTTTTAAAAGTTGGTTTAACCCTGGTCATTGCATTAAATGCTGTTTATGAAATTGGAAATATTTCGGTGATCAATTATACCACCATTGAATTGATGTTGGCAATGCTCAAGGAATTTGCGGTTGGATTAACCATCGGATTCATTATGCAGTTGTTTTTGTCCGTATTTCACATTGGCGGAGAATTAATCGATTTGCAAATGGGTTTCAGTATGGCTTCCATGTATGATCCTACCAGTAAAGCAAACATTTCATTAACAGGAAATATAATGACTTCCATGTACATTTTGTTGTTTTTCATATCCAACAGTCATTTGGCACTGATGAACATCGTCATTAAATCTTTTCAGGTGGTACCAATTGGTCTCCAGCCCATAAGTACCCGGTTAAGTGTCTTTTTTATAGAACTCTTTGCCTGTATTCTGGCCTATGCGGTACAACTTTCAATGGCAATTGTTGTGACTGAAATCATTGTCGAAGTTGCTGTTGGAATTCTTATGCGATTGGTTCCAAATATTAATGTGTTTGTTGTGAATTTGCAAATTAAGATATTGGTTGGCCTGGTTGTACTTCTGACGATTATTCCGGCATTGGCAAAATATATGACAATGATCAATTCGATTATGCTGGAAAGAATAGCTCAGGTACTGACATTTTTAACTTAAAAAAAAGATACTAGTCGGAGAAAAGAATGGCAGAATCAGATAAAACAGAAAAAGCAACCCCGAAAAAGAAAAAAGACGAGCGAAAAAAAGGTAATGCCTACCAAAGCAAGGACGTTGTCAGTGTTTTTATTTTACTTATTGGATTCTTTATAGTCAGCCAGTTAGGATTATTCATTGCCCAGCAAGTTAAGTCTTATTATTTGGGGCAAATGACTAAGATCATTGGGTTGCAGACATTAACCGTTGCGACTTGTGTTCAAATTACAAAAGAGGCGGTACAAGTTTTTTTTATTTCAGCCATGCCGATTATTATTGTCTTAGCCTTCACTGCTATAATAATGGTTGGTATTCAAACAGGATTTTTAATTTCAGGAGATCTCATAAAGTTTAAATACAGCAGAATTAGCTTGATGCAGGGCATTAAACGATTGTTTTCGCTAAGATCCGTTGTAGAATTAATTAAATCCATTATTAAAATTGTTTTAGTTTTATCCATTATTTATACCAGTATTATGAGTATTTTGCCATTAACACCGGATTTGTTAAGCAATCGACTGTCTACGGATATATCCTTTATGATTCAAAAAATCACGGGAATGGTCAATCAAATTTGTATTATTTTTGCAGGAGTCGCCATTTTAGACT
>NZ_DATCHP010000098.1:0-26392 GCF_036508315.1 Acetobacterium sp.
TATTTTTATTTTCCAGGTAATTCCGAAAGTACCGTGAGCTTCGCTGTCTGTTTACATGAAACAATTTTTCCACTATACGTCGGACAGTCTAACGACTGTTCGCCTATACGTTATAAAATTGTTTATGAAAACTGACATCAAAGCAATTTACGATTGTGTTTATAAATTTCGGAATTTTCTAATTTTATATTCTTATTGGATTAGGCAAAATTCGGTTTAAAACCGAGCCCATTCCTTCCATTCATCGAAGAAAAAAACCGCCAGGGTTCCGGGACCTGAATGGGTTCCAATGGTTGCACCCATGGTCACAATTTTAAAATTATCCGTATTAAATCGCTTACTGGCAATTTTTACAAAACCTGCTGCCAATTCCGGGTTATCTGCGTGACTGATGCCAATGGTCTGAATATCCATCCGATCCCCATATTCCTCTAAATAGCCCACCATTTTTTTGAGGAGTTTTTTTTCTCCGCGAATCTTATCAATCTGATGAAGCTCTCCTACTTTATCAACCTCAAGCAGGGGATTAATATGAAGCATATTACCGATGATGGCGGTTCCTTTATTCAATCTGCCGCCCCGATAAAGATATTGCAGGTCAGTTACCGTAAAGACATGCTTTACGTGTTTAATGTAGTAATCAATGCGTTTGATGAGTTCATCCATGTTTTCATTATTATTCGCTGCCCTGGCAACCCCATAAACCATGAGTCCTAAACCATAGCATACTGCTTTTGTATCAATGACTTTAAAAATAGCTTCAGGATATTTTTCTTTAAGATCTCTTTCTGCCAAAGCAGCAGCCTGGTAGGTGCCGGAAAGTCCGCTGGAAAAGCCAAGGTAAATAAATGCCTGTTTCTCAAGGATTAATTCTTCAAAACGTTTAAAAAAATCGCCATAGGGAATCTGGGATGTCTTGTATCGCACACCCTTGCGCATATTTTCATAAACAAGTTCAGAAGTGATATCAATGCCATCCCGATAGTTCTTTTCATCCTGGGTGACATAAACGGGCATTATTTCAATATTATATGACCGCTGATCCACCTCTATAATATCACAGGCAGAATCAGTAATGATTTTAATAGTCATGCTTGGATTCCCTTCTAAACTTTTTATGACAGTTCACCATGGTCTTTTCAGATTATTTTACCACAGTTTCATCTTTTTGTGAAAATAAATCTTCCGCATACTGCCTTGGATCCTTAAAAAGAACTCGCCCTTTAGCCTCCAGATAATCAGTCAGACGTTTTGTTTCTAAATTAATAATGAGCTCATCAGGGAAATCAACTGCATTAAGAACCTTATCCACATAAGTGAAATCACCAATATCTGTTGCAAAATGGGTGTCACTTCCAATAATAATGGGCAACTCCAATTCTTTGCAGCGATTGGCTATCCATTCGCAGTTTGGCTTTGATCCCCGCCGGACAAAGAATGAAGCATTATTAATTTCGATAAGGGTATTGGTTTTTTTCGCATCCTGGAGAATGGCTTCATAATCAAGATCATATTGAGGATTCCCCAGATGACAGATAAAATCCACATGAGGATTGGCAATTGCCCCTAAAACCGCACTGGTATTTTCATTTTTTGATTTTGGTTTAAAGGTGGGTGTATGCAATGAGGCTGAAATAATCTCCAGGGCTTGGATATAATTCATCGGAATGTCCGTATTCCCCTGATCATCCAAAATATTACTTTCTATTCCTTTAAGTATTTTAACGTTATTAATTAACCCGGGTATAATCCGATAGTTTCCAAAAAATACCGGCTCCGGTGCTCCCGGAAGCTCAGGTCCGTGTTCCGTCAGACAGATCAGTTCCAACTTTTTTTCAGCAGCTGCATTAGCCAGCTCAGTGATTGTACTATAACCATGTCCACAGACCAGGGTGTGTGCATGGGCATCTAAAACATAATTTCGCATTCATTCTCCTTTGTTTTTCTCGTTTTAATAAATTGCAAAATTCATAAATACAACCGTAATTTGCTTTGATGTCAGTTTTCATAACCATAAGAAATCGCTATGCGAATTTCTTATGGTTCGCGGGCAGTCGCCAACTACAAGCGAGCTTGTGATTGGCTCGTTGCCTTCGCGAAAATGATTTTATAACGTATAGGCGAACAGTCGTTAGACTGTCCGACGTATAGTGGAAAAATTGTTTCATGTAAACAGACAGCGAAGCTTACGGTACTTTCGCAATTGCTTACTTATTCTTTCTATTCTCTGCTTCAAGCTCATTTTGGTGAGCCACTCTATCACAGAATACCTGGGCAGAGTGATAACCGTATTGTTTGGTCCGATTATTAATGGCCGCTGTTTCAATGATACAGGCCAAATTACGTCCTCCTGATACGGGAATCATAACTTCGGGTATCTCAAGTCCTAAAATATCCAGTTTTGTTTCATCAAGCCCCAGACGGTCATAGGGAGATCGCTCATCCCAGTTTTCCAGGCGAATGACCATGTCGATTTCCACCACTTGTTTGACTCCCCGAGCCCCATAAAGTGTTTTTATATCAATAATGCCAATGCCCCTGATTTCCATAAAATGTTGGAGCAATACCGGTGCGGTTCCCATCAGGTGGCTATCCCGGATACGTGTCACTTCAACCACGTCATCGGCAATCAGGCAATGGCCGCGTTTAACAATTTCCAGGGCTGTTTCGCTTTTTCCAATACCGCTTGGGCCGGTAATCAGCACGCCAACCCCAAAGACCTCTACTAATACCCCATGAAGGCTGACCATTGGTGCTGTCAGTCGATCAATATAATCAATGAGATGGTAAAAAAGTGAAGTGGTATGTTCGTTGCTTTTTAAAAGAGTCCGTCCGTGTTTTTTTGCGGCTTCTAAAAAGAGATCCACTTCATCCAAATTCCAGCACACAATAAAACAGGGAAATTCAAAAGCAAAGAAATCATCAATTTTCTGTTTTCTTACTTCCGGGTCTAAATCCAATAAATAGGAAATTTCCACTTTTCCGATGACTTGAATACGGTTGGCGTCAAAGTGTTTGTAATAACCGTGGAGTTGGATGCCGGGACGGTTTATGCCACAATCTGTTAAATCTATTTCACTGGAATCACAGTAGATTTTTTCCAGATTGAGCTCTCTGCAAAAGTTATCAATCGTCACCTTGCCATTCATTTTCTCTCCATATCTGTTTAGCGATTTATTACTTATTAATTTACTCAAATTATTTTACCTCTTCGTTTAATTTTGCAAAAGATTTTTCATCAATTATTTGAAAATGTTCAACAATGGCCTGAGCGGTTTTTTCATTCATCCCGGAGACTTTTACTAGCTCTTCTCGTGTTGCTTTTTTTATGTTTTCAATCCGTCCAAAGTGAGCCATCAGGGCCTGCCGCCGTTTTTTTCCTACCCCTGGTATTTCTTCCAGGTTGGAAGCAAGCATTCCTTTTTTTCTTAGAATCTGATGATAGCCCAAAGCATACCGGTGAACCTCCTCGGATATTTCAAAAATAAACGTCCCTAATGGCGTTGCTTTTTTCAAAGGATATTCTTCTCCTTTGAAAAAAATGCCTCTCAGGCGGTGATGATCATCCTTTACCAACCCGCAAACCGGAATATTTACCGGGTAAAGAGAAACAATACTTTCAATGGCTGATACGTGTCCAACCCCACCATCAACCATAATAATCTCAGGCAAAGGCAAGAAGGTGTTTTTCTCCTCTGTTTTCATAGCCCGTTCCATTCGGCGAAATACCATTTCCTGCATACTGGCATAATCGTTTTGTCCATCAACCGATTTTATTTTAAATCGTCGGCAGGCTTTCCGATTTATTTTTCCATCAGTAAAAACCACCATCCCTCCCACATTATTGGTGCCGCTAATATGGGAAATATCATAAGCTTCAATCCGTTCGGGCAGTTTTTCCAACCCTAAAAGATCTGCCAACCCATGGAGTCGGCTTTTAGAGTGTTCTTCTTTCTGTCGTTTTTCAAGAACACGCTGTTTCAAAGCAAGGTCGGCATTTTCTCCAACCATTTCCAACATTCTTACCTTCTGCCCCCGTTGCGGCGTTAAAAGATCGATTCTTTTCCCAGCCAGTTGACTGAGCCACTGGCTAATGGGTATCCCATCGGTTAATGTCTCTTTTAAAATGATTTCTTTAGGAATAAAACCACAGGTTGCATAGTACTGTTTGACAAAGCTTTCCATAATTTCCGCTGGTTCAACCTCGGCAATGCCTTCAAGAAAAAGATGATCGCTGCCCATGAGCTTTCCTTCTCTAACATGAAAAACCTGGACGCAGCCGAGATCATCTTCAGCTGCCAATGCAATAAAGTCCTGATCCTGTTTTGCGCTGGAAATAATTTTCTGTTTTTCGACAATATGCTTTATGCCGGAGATTTGATCTCTGAGTTTACCAGCTTCTTCATAATCTTGACTAACCGCTGCAATCTGCATTTTTTCATTAAGCGTTTTGATTAATTCAAGATGGCGGCCATTAAGAATATCCACTATCTCTTTAATTTCTTTTTCATATTTTTGTTTTGAAACATTTCCCTGGCAGGGTCCGTGACATTGGCCGATATGATAATTTAAGCAAGGCCGGCCTATTTTTTTCTCGTAAGCGATTTGTCGATTACATGTTCTCAAGGGATAAATTTTTAAAATGGCTTCAATGGTATTCTTTACTGCAAAACCGCTGGTAAACGGGCCAAAATATTTGCTGCCATCCTTTTTATGTTCCCGAGTCATCATAATCCTGGGGTATTCCTCATCAACGGTTACCTTTATCCATGGGTAGTTTTTATCGTCCTTTAACAAAATATTATATCGGGGTCGATATTTTTTAATGAGGTTGCACTCAAGAATAAGAGCTTCCATTTCAGAGTCGGTGACCATCGTTTCAATTTCCTCGATGTGGGAAACCAAAACAGCGGTTTTAGCTGTAAGATTTTGGGTCGAATGAAAATATTGGCGTACTCGATTGCGGAGATTGATGGCCTTTCCCACGTAGATAATGTCTCCTTGAAGGTTCTTCATCATATAGATCCCCGGGCTTTGAGGCAATTCTTTCAATTTATTTCTATCATACATGCTTTTTTCACCTTGGGTATCCTGAACCCTTAAATTTATATTTTTTTGAATTTTTTTGTTTATTTCACTCTTGGTTTTGGTATAATAACAATACTAACTGTAATTTAGAATTAATATGAAAGGAAGTGTTACCATGTTTGAAAAGATAATCGTCGATGGCCTCAATACCCTGATTACTATTGGTAATTTTGAAGTTAAGATTGTTCCAAAAATTTATGGTGGTTATACCCTGACAAAAACGATTAAAGATAATCCCTTTAAAATCATTGAGATACGTGAAATACGACTTCCTATTTCAGAAACCGAAGTTATTAAGGAAGCCAAAGAACTTTTAAAACGTAAGTATGAGTCTGTTGACTTCAAGAAGCATTGTATCATATAAGTCTTGAGTTAAGCTTTTTTCCCTCAAAGGCTCCTGACTAGTTTCAGGAGCCTTTTTCTCTAAAAAGGGTATATTTTTAGAGAAAACGATGTATTTTGGGATTTTTTTTTAAAAAAGGCTTAATTTTCATTGAAATCATTTGACAAACAAACTTTCTTGCTGTATTATAGGAGGTAGATTAAAGTGTATTTATTGATTTCACATATTTTTGTAAGTCATTTGCGGTTTAAAATGCTTTACAAAAATATGTGTTTTTGCTTTTTGCATCAAGATTAATTTTAGAAAACAGGAGGTACCAAAATGAATAATGGTACAGTAAAATGGTTTAACGAGGAAAAAGGATTTGGTTTTATTTCGATTGATGGTGGCGAAGATGTATTTGTACATTTCTCAGCAATTATCGCAGATGGTCGTAAAAACCTTGTCGAAGGACAACGTGTTACTTTTGACACTGAAAAAACTGACCGTGGCTTACAAGCTACAAACGTTTTTATTGCATAGTTCCTTAAGTATTTAATTAAAAAAACCTGGATATAAAATCCAGGTTTTTTTAATGCTCATTTTTCAGCAAACTGGGAAAATATCAGTCACTCCGTTCATTTACTGGAGTGGAACTGATATTAATAGGCCTTAGCATCTTTCCGTTCCTTTATAAAGGTAATAATCACTGGAACGATTGAGATAACAATAATCGCAATTAAAACAAACGAAAAATTATCTTGAATAAACGGTAAATTCCCAAAGAAATACCCTCCACCTATAAATAGGGTTACCCATAGAAATCCACCTAATATATTGTAGGCGATAAACTTCATATAATTCATTTCTCCCATACCGGCTACGAAAGGAACGAAGGTCCTAATGATAGGAATAAACCGTCCAATGACGATGGTCATGGAACCATGTTTTTCATAAAACGTATGAGCCTTGATAATATATTCTTTTTTTATAAATCGCATGTTCTCTTTTTCTAAAATTTTAGTTCCAATTTTTTTCCCAATATAATAGTTTACGGTATCACCCAGCACTGCAGCTGACAAAAATACAATAAAAAAAGCAAAAACATTAAGTGACCCCATGGCCGCTAACGCTCCGGATGCAAATATTAAGGAGTCTCCGGGTAAAAATGGTGTAATCACCAATCCTGTTTCGCAAAAAATAATAAGGAATAATAACAAATAGGTCCACAACCCGTAATTTTGGATGATTCCAAATAAAGATTTATCAAGATTTAGTATGAAGTCAACTGCATAAACTATGTTATTCATCTTTTTTTTCCTTTCAATTTAGCCACAATGGATTCTATGCTTATTGAACCCATATCCTATACTACTGATTTATTATATCGTACTGAACATATTCTTACAACTTTAATAAATAAGATCACCTTTCAATCTTAATGAATCAGATCATCCCTAAAGTTTTAAGTACACAAAAAAATGCTCTCATATTCATCCATGAGAGCTTTTTTTTTGTGTGTGATTGATTTAATTTTTATCTTCCGGTGGTTTTGCTTCAGTTTTGCAACCGGAACAGCTTTCCCCACCTTTACAGCCTTCACAGGAAAAATCTCCTGATTTTATTTTCTTAATCTTCTTGTAAATAATATAGGCTGCCGCTCCGATAATCAGTGCTGCTAAAATCCACGTAATCATTTTTAATCCTTCTTTCTGATATAACTTTTTTGGATTTGATTACCCAAAAATTCGACTTCCTACCTGGTAAATAATGAATGCGACGCCATAGGCTAATCCAAGCTGATATGCCAGTGCAAAGAGAAAGTCCTTCCAGTTTCCTAATTCCTTCTTCATTGTGGCAAGGGCAGCCATACAGGGTGATGCCAGTAGTACGAATATCACGAAACTGTATGCTGACACCGGGGTGAAAACCTGGCTTAAGGCTAAAGTAAAACCGCCAGTCGCACTGGACAGTAAAACACTCATCGTACTGATAATCATTTCTTTGGCTGCTATCCCTGTGAGTAAAGCCACCGAAGCAACTGGATTTCCAAAACCCAGAGGCACAAAAATTGGGGCAATGAAGTTACCAAAAGTGGCCAATATACTTTGGTCTGGAGTCTGAACCGGCTGTAAACCTAAAGTATAATTCATTAAAAACCAAAGCAAAACGGATACTGCAAAAATAATGGTTCCTGCCCGAATAAGGAATTCTTTAATTCGTTGCCATACCTGGGTGACTGTATTTTTTAATTTTGGTAAGCGAAGGGGTGGAATCTCAAGAAGATACCCTGAATCTGCTCCCTTAAACCAGGTTTTTGAAAGGATAAAGCCTGAAACAAAAACCGCAAAAAGACTGACAATATACAGTGAAAAAACAAGCAAGGTTTGGTTCGTTGTAAAAAACACCGAAGCCATAAGCACATAAATCGGCATTTTTGCACCACAGGAAATGAAAGGCGTGAGCACTGCTGTAAGCTTACGTTCACGTTCATTTTCCAAAGTCCGTGTTGCCATAATTCCGGGAACTGAGCAACCCAGGCCAACAACCATGGGAATAAACGATTTTCCAGAAAGACCGAATCGTCGAAAAATTCGATCCATCATAAAGGCAACCCTTGCCATATAGCCGCTGTCTTCCAGTATTGAGATGAAAAAAAACAATGCCACTAGCTGGGGCACAAAGGTTAAAACTGCTCCAACCCCGGTAATGACACCATTATTAATTAATGAAATGAGCCAGTCAGCAACTCCCAGACTGCCCAATACATTGGTAACATTTACAATGAGAACCTCATTGATAAACCATTCGATGCCACCAATCGTATACTGTCCGACCAGAGTAATGGAAACGTAGTAAATAATGAACATAAAAAGAAAGAAGATCGGTAAAGCTGCATAGCGGTTCATCAGAATCTTATCCAGCTTGTCCTGGAAAAGATGGGTGTTCTCCCGGACTATTTTAGTTGCTTTTTTTACACTGTCGGTAATAAAACGATAGCGGTAATCCGCAATGGTACTATCCACATCATGTCCTGAAAAGCTTTCAATTTTCTTTCGGGTTTCATAAATGTCCTCTAACAGTCCAAAACTCTCATGGATTTTGGAAAGCACCTCCTCGTCCTTTTCAATAAGCTTTACGCTTCGAAATGCCACCGGATAATCAGTTAAAATATCCGGGTACTTCACTTGAATCTGATCATCAAATTCTTTGAACATGGCTGTGATTTCCGGAGGAAAAATCCCTGGCATTTCGCGCTTTACAGGATGTTTAAGTTTTTCTACAACAAAATTAATCAGTTCATTGATGCCGGTTTCTCTTTGGGCTGATATTTCAATAAAGGGAAACCCGAAGGATTTTTCCAAAGACTTTATATCCAGAGTAATTCCTTTTTTTTCCACAATATCCATCATGTTAAGTACCCCAACGATAGGACAATCCAGCTCCATGAGCTGAGTGCTCAGGTAAAGGTTTCGTTCAATGTTGGATGCGTCGATAATATTAATGATCAGATCCGGAGACCCTTCCAATAAATAATTCCGAGAAACAATCTCATCTATGGAATAAGGTGCCAGGGAATAAATCCCGGGAAGATCGACTAACGTAATTTTCTCTGTGGTGTTTTTTAAATCGCCTTCTTTTTTTTCTACTGTCACTCCTGGCCAGTTTCCTACATAGAGATTACTCCCGGTGAGGCAATTAAATAATGTGGTTTTTCCTGAATTAGGATTACCCGCCAATGCGACCTTATATTTCATACATTTCCTCAATTCTCTAGTTACGATCTGTTTGTATTCTTTGAAAGAACTAAACCACCTTATAAGGTGGTTTAGCTAAAGCCTTTTAAATCATTATAATATTTTGTGCGTCTTTCTTCCTGAGACTTAAAGCATATCCTCTTAGTCGTACTTCAATGGGATCCCCAAAGGGTGCTGTTTTGTTAACCTCAATTTCAACTCCGGGTGTAACACCCATATCCATCAGTTTACGCCGCATGATACCTTCTACCATGATGGAATCGACGCAGGCTTTCTGGCCTGGTCTTAAATCTTTTAAAGTAAGCAAAACTAACACCTTCTTTCTCATAATATTAAGGAAGTTTTAAAAAATAGTTTCTTTTTAACGCACTCTTTTTCTTCTTCATCTGTTAGTCACATTATACTTTAATTGAATGTCATTGTCAATTAGATTTTCGTTTTCTTAGTTTACATTAAGTTTCCTGAAAAATTAAAAAAGCATGAAGGCTGTCCATTGACAAACTTCATGCTTTTTTTAATGCAATATTTTTTTTAAGTACTGGCCTGTGTAAGACTCGGCTACTTCGGCAATTTCTTCAGGAGTACCCATAGCGACAATGGTGCCGCCGCCGTCCCCGCCTTCAGGCCCTAAATCAATAATATGGTCAGCCACTTTTATCATATCCAACTGATGCTCAATCACCACAACGGTGCTGCCGCTGTCTGCCAGTCGCTGCAGGACGGTGATGAGACGGTCGATATCCGCCATATGCAGCCCCGTGGTCGGTTCATCCAGGATATACAGGGTCTTTCCGGTATTTCGTTTACTTAATTCAGTTGCCAGCTTAATGCGTTGGGCTTCTCCCCCGGATAATTGGGTTGATGGCTGACCCAGCTTCACATAGCTCAGCCCCACATCAAAAAGAGTTTTAAGCTTTTCATTGATTTTTGGGATGTTTTCAAAAAACGCCAGAGCTTCTTCAACGGTCATTTCTAAAATGTCCGCGATATTTTTCCCTTTATATTTTACCTCCAGTGTTTCACGGTTGTACCGCCTGCCCCCACAAATTTCACAGGGAACATACACATCCGGGAGAAAATGCATTTCAATTTTCAGAATACCGTCGCCACTGCACTTTTCACAGCGTCCACCCTTGACGTTAAAGCTGAATCGTCCTTTTTGGTAACCCCGGGTTTTTGCTTCCGGTGTTTTTGCAAAAAGATCGCGAATCAGATCAAAAACCCCGGTATAGGTGGCCGGGTTTGATCTTGGGGTTCTGCCAATAGGTGACTGGTCAATGTCAATAACTTTGTCAATGGCCTCAACCCCTTGAATACTTTTATATTTCCCGGGCTTTTTAAAACTGTGATAGAGCTTTTGGGCAATGCCTTTATATAAGATTTCGTTAACAAGGGTGCTTTTCCCTGATCCTGAAACTCCGGTAACACAAATGAATTTCCCCATGGGAAAATCCACATCAATATTTTTTAAATTGTTGGCTTTAGCACCTTTGACTTTTAAGGAACCACCGGTGCCTTCCCGACGTGTTTGGGGAATAGGGATTTTCTTTTTTCCACTGAGATATTGGCCGGTAATGGATTCAGGGACCGCCATGATTTCCTCTATGGACCCTGTGGCAACCACTTCACCGCCATGAACTCCCGGGCCAGGTCCGATGTCAACAATATAATCCGCTTCTTCCATGGTTTCCTGGTCGTGTTCCACGACAATCAGGGTATTCCCTAAATTAGTGAGCTGCCGCAGGGTTCCCAACAGCTTTTGGTTATCCCGTTGATGCAGGCCAATGCTTGGTTCATCCAGAACGTATAATACTCCCACTAACCCGGAGCCGATTTGAGTTGCCAGACGAATCCTTTGGGATTCTCCTCCGGACAAGGTTCCTGAATTTCTGGAAAGGGTCAGATAATCCAGTCCGACATTGTGCAGAAAGTTAAGCCGGGCGTTAATTTCAATGAAAATAGCGTCCCCGATCATTTTTTCTCTGGGGGTTATGTCCAATTCCTTGAAAAGTCTGATCAGGTTGGTCACCGACATATCTGTTAATTCAATGATGTTTTTTCCGTGAAATGTCACCGCCAGACTGATGGGGTTCAGTCGTTTTCCGTTGCATTTCGGACAGGGAATTTCTGACATATACCGCTCGATAAGGTTACGCATCCGTTCCGAGGCGGTTTCCAGATAACGGCGTTCCATATTTTTCACCAGGCCTTCAAAGGTAGAAGAATAGGTCCCGGAAAACTTCCCCTCATAGGAAATTTCAAGGACCTCCGGACTACCATACAGAAGTGCATCTAAAAATTCCTCAGGGGCATTTTCAAGGGGTTCACTCAATGAAAAACGATACTTTTCGGCCAATGCCCGAATCAGGTTCACATAATATTTTGAATCATTTTTTAATCCAAAGAATTTAACAGCGCCATTGGTAATGGACAGACTTTTATCCGGAATTAATAAGTCCGGGTCAATTTCCCGGTGAAATCCCAGGCCATGACATTCGGGGCACATACCAAAGGGATTATTAAAGGAAAATGTTTTTGGTTCCAATACATCCATGGCAATGCCGCAATCGGCACAGGATAACTTTTCACTGAAAAGCTGCCGTTCTCCGCCAATTACATCAGAAATAACCAGACCTCCGGAAATCTTCAAAGCGGTTTCCAACGAATCCGTTAAGCGTTTCCCAATGCCTTCCTTGGATACCAGCCGATCCACAACAACGTCAATGGTGTGTTTTTTATTTTTATCGAGTTCAATCTCATCCGTGACCTCCATGGGTTCACCATCCACAATAATCCGGACAAAGCCTTCTTTTTTAATAAAATCAATGGTTTTCTTATGTTGCCCTTTTTCGCTTCTCACCACCGGTGACAGAATCTGGAATTTTGTTTTTTCAGGAAGTGCTAAAAGCACATCCACAATCTGATCCACCGACTGAGATTCCACTAACTTACCGCATTTAGGACAATGGGGAATCCCAACCCGAGCATAGAGCAGTCGCAAATAATCGTATATTTCGGTAACCGTACCCACCGTGGACCGTGGGTTACGATTGGTTGTTTTCTGGTCAATGGAAATTGCCGGAGATAATCCATCAATACTTTCCACGTTGGGTTTTTGGGTTTGTCCAAGAAATTGCCGTGCATAGGAGGAAAGGGATTCCACATAACGGCGCTGTCCTTCAGCATAAATCGTATCAAAGGCCAGAGATGATTTCCCTGACCCACTCAGTCCTGTTAATACCACCAGCTGCTCCCGAGGTATTTTAAGACTGATATTTTTTAAATTGTGCTCTTTGGCACCTTTTATATCAATGTATTTCATCGTTCTCCTTTGAACTGGGACCTTTAATTTCTTCTCTTTTTTAGTTGTAGGATTTCATCCCGAATCTTTGCGGCACGCTCAAATTCCAGGGCTTCGGCTGCGGCTAACATTTCAACTTCCAAGGTCATGATTTTAGCTTCCGATTCAAAGGTTGCATCCTCAATGATGTAATCTTCCTGTCCTTCGGCAACCTTGGTAGCCTCGATAATATCACGAATTCCTTTTTTCACTGATCTGGGAATAATATGATGTTCTGTGTTATAGGCGGTTTGAATGGTACGACGGCGGTTTGTTTCACCAATGGCTCGTTCCATGGAAGGCGTGATTTTATCGGCGTACATAATAACATGACCTTCCAGATTTCGTGCTGCCCGGCCAATGGTTTGAATCAAAGATGTTTCAGACCGGAGGAATCCTTCCTTATCTGCATCGAGAATGGCGACCAAACCAACCTCCGGCAGATCAAGTCCTTCCCGAAGGAGATTGATCCCAACAAGGACATCAAAAATCCCTAAACGCAAATCTCTGAGGATTTTCATACGTTCAATGGTATCAATATCCGAATGTAAATAATTAACCTTAATCCCATTTTCCTTAAGGAACAGACTAAGATCTTCTGCCATTTTCTTTGTTAATGTGGTTACCAATACCCGGTTCCCCTGGTCAGTTGTCCTGTGGATTTCTCCCAGAAGATCATCAATTTGTCCGGTAATGGGCCGAACCGTAATTTCCGGGTCAATGAGCCCGGTTGGACGGATAATCTGCTCTACGGTTTGCTGACTGTGCTCATTCTCATAAGCTCTGGGGGTGGCGGTTGTAAAAACAATTTGATTGATTTTTCCTTCAAATTCCTGAAAATTCAGTGGCCGATTATCATAGGCTGATGGCATTCGAAAGCCATAATCAACCAGATTGCGCTTACGAGCCTTATCTCCTGCAAACATCCCGCCAATCTGTGGAATGGACACATGAGATTCATCCGCAATCATTAAAAAATCTTTTGGAAAATAATCAATGAGTGTATAGGGAGGTGAACCTGGGGGCAGACCATTAATATAACGGGTATAGTTTTCGATGCCATTACAATATCCCATTTCCCGGAGCATTTCTATATCATAATTCGTTCTCTGGAGAATCCTCTGGGCTTCAACGAGCTGGTTATTGTTGGTATACTCGTCATAGCGCAGACGCAATTCCTTTTGTATACCGGCAATGGCGCGTTCCAGATTTTCCGGAGTTGTGGTGTAGTGGGATGCGGGAAAAATCGAAACATGGTTGAGCTCTCCGTAAATTTCCCCGGTAAGGGTATTTACTTCAGTGATACGTTCGATTTCGTCCCCGAAAAATTCCAGTCGTATGGCTTTTTCCGATGATGATGCCGGAAATATTTCCAAAATGTCTCCACGCACACGAAAGTTATTTCGCTCAAAAGCGATGTCGTTTCTGGTGTATTGAATATCTACCAGTTTTCTGATAATGGCATCCCGTTCTTTTTCCATTCCCGGACGAAGGGAAAGCACCAGATTTTCATAGTCAATGGGACTTCCCAGACCATAGATACAGGACACACTGGCCACTACAATTACGTCTCGTCGTTCAAATAATGAGGCCGTGGCTGAATGGCGAAGCTTATCAATTTCATCATTAATTGATGAATCTTTTTCAATAAACAAATCTGAATGAGGCACATAGGCCTCGGGTTGGTAATAATCATAGTAGCTCACAAAATACTCAACTGCATTATCCGGAAAAAAGCTCCGAAACTCATTGGTGAGTTGGGCTGCCAGGGTTTTATTATGAGCAATGACAAGGGTTGGTTTCTGTACGGCCTCAATGACCTTCGCCATGGTATAGGTTTTTCCTGAACCTGTGACTCCAAGTAAGGTTTGAAATTTCAGGCCATCCTCAATCCCTTTGCTGATTTTTTTAATCGCTTGTTTCTGATCACCTTTTGGTTCATATTCAGAAACAACCTTAAATGGTTTTACCATCTTTTTTTCCACGTTGTACCTCCAGCTTGAAGCATTGAACATTCGTTCTATTATTCTATCACAGGTCTTTTCCGTTGACAATAGAATAGAATGTTTCCAAATAAGCCTTTAAGGAAAACACAAGGTTAAACTTAAAAAAGCATGCCGCTAAGGACATGCTGAGACTGTAGACAAATAGGTAAAGCAATACCGACAATTGGTTACATCGTGTTGTGTGCCTCAAGGCGAACAGGTGATAGCCTGTACGAATTGAAGCACACAACTGATTAACAATTGGTCGGTACGGTGTTTTCTAGACAACCTGAGCACGCTGCTAAGGGCATGCTTGTAACTTTTATTATTTTATACTCCCAGAGTTTCCAGGGCTTTTTGCAGCTGAACATCCTCTGCATCTGTGAAAATATTATTCTTCATAAAATCATTGGCATCAATAACGACGTTTGGTTCAAGACCCTTCTTATTAATACTGTTGCCATTAGGGGTGAAATATTCTGAATTGGTGACCTTAAATCCACCGCCATCCTTAATTCCAATGACTTCCTGAACGATTCCTTTACCAAAAGATTTTGTTCCAACCAGGGTTGCTGCGCCGGTATCCTGAAGAGCACCCGCCAATATTTCTGCAGAACTGGCTGAACCGCCATCGATTAAAACCACCATGGGAAGTTTTAAGCTCTGGGTGTCATCAGAATTATAATCCGTTCGTTTTCCTGATTTATCCACCGTATAAACAACCGTGGTTTTTCCCAACAGGCGGTCAGCAATGGCCACTGATTCGTTGACACCACCACCGGGGTTACCGCGGAGATCTATGACCAGCCCTGAAATATTTTGGGCTAATAAGGCATCAAGCTGGGTTGCAAAATCAGTGGTTGTATTATTTGTAAATTCACTGATTTGAATGTACCCTGCATTACCGATCACCCGGGAATCTACGGTTTTTTCTTCAATGGCTTTTCGGGTAAGCGTGAGATCAATGGTTTCCTCACCTCTGGCAATAGAAACATCAACAGTCGTATCTGCCGGACCTCGAACCCGCATCACCACTTCATCAGATCCTAAAGTAGTCACATCTTCTCCATTGACCTTAATGATCTTATCTCCGGTTTTTATTCCCGCTTCATCAGCAGGCGTTCCTTTTTGAGGAGCAATAACAGTGGTAATGCCATTTTCATCCTCTGAAACAACAATCCCAACCCCTTCATAAACGCCGGTGGCAGATTCCAAATAGGATTTAAACTCATCACTTGTAAAATAAGCGCTATATGGGTCACCGAGGCTGCCAAACATTCCTTTAATGGCACCTTCCATCAGGGTTTTATCATCTACATTTTTGTAATATTCTGCTCCAATTTGTTTCTTTAGTTCTAATAATTTATTTATTCCATTGACTGTATCCTGGCTATCTGCATTTATGATCACCTTATTCCCAAGAACCAGGTTTCCGGCATTGGTAAATACAAAGGTAAGCATATTTGTCACTAATAACAGAACAACCACTAGAACAATCCATCTTCTTTTATTATTATTTTCCATAATCCTCCAATAACACCCATTGTAATTTATTTTTTACAAAATAGAACAGGAGAAAAGAATCACGATTCTCTTCTCCTGTTCTTTAAAGCTTATTGTACAGTTAAACCCTTAAAATACTCCAAAAGGATCGACGAAGCCTCCACCGGAAATCACACCAAAATGTAAATGCGGTCCAGTAGAATGTCCAGTTGAGCCAACAGCTCCAACCACATCACCTTTATTGACTGTTTGTCCGGCCGATACTGAAATTGCACTCAAGTGACCATAATAAGCCTGGAGACCATTGCCCATATCGATGATCACACAATTACCATAACCACCATTATATCCAGCTGATAAAACCTGTGCGTTTCCCATGGCTAAAACAGGTGTTCCCGTGGAAGCGCCAATATCAACGCCTTCATGGTATCCGGTATATGGATCTGTACGAGGTCCGAAGGGACTTGTAATACTGCCGCCGCAAGGCCATTGATATTGACCTGAGGATGGTGTAAAGTTTGAATTACCACCTGTTGTAGATCCATTTGCTGCATTCTGTTGGGCTAACAAAGCTCCAATTTGATTTTTGATATTCGCTGCTTCAGCTGATTCGGCGTCAAGCTTAGCCTGAGCTTCTCCCAGAATGGCCTGGTTCTGAGCAAGAAGCTCGTCCTTCTGTGCTTTAACTTCTTGTTGTTGATTCAAAGCTGTTTCCTGTTCTGTTTTTTTACTAACCGTTGCTAAACGGTCCGCTTCTATGCTCTTCTTTTTTTCATCAATGATTCTTTTAGTTTCTTCTAAAGCTGTTAAGGCTTCCTTATCGGATTCTACAATATAACGGGACATATCCACTTTTGTAACAAAATCCGCGAAATCTGATGATGAGAATAAGAATTCCAGCATGCTTCCATTCCCATACATATACATGGCTCGAACACGCTCATTCATAGCTGTTTCCTGTTCAAGGCGTTTTGCTTCGGCAGCATCCAATTCCTGTTGGGTTTGAACAATGTTTGCTTCCAACGTAGCAATTTCGCCGTTAAGGCCATCGATAACACCGCCAATACGGCTCATTTCATCGTTGGCTTTTCCTATCTCAGTCTCAATCCCGGCAATGGTATTTTGGGTCATATCAACCTGATATTGAGCATCCGCCTGCCGTTGATTACTTTCTGCAAGCTGATCTGAAAGCGATGCTGCATTAACAGGAGCAATCACCACACTCAAAGCGATGATCCCTGTCAATAAAGCCGTTACGATTCTTCTTTTTATCATTTCAAAATTTCTCCCTTTATTTCTTCAGAAAACCGATTGTTTTCTTTGGCTTATACATCTAAAAATTTACGTATTGCAAATACACTGCCAACCGCACCGATAAAACCTCCATAAATCAGGAAGAAAAGGATCAACTGCCCCATAACAGCATCAGGCGATGCCAATGACGCACCCACTGGAAGGAAAAGATTGCCCCCTACAAGACCTAATATATAATAGTAGGCAATCCGAATAATCAGAAAAGCAACCACCGATCCCATCAAACCTAAAAGTGTTCCTTCAAGGATAAACGGGGCCCGGATATAGGCGTTGGTCGCACCGACGTATTTCATAATTCCAATCTCTCGACGTCTGGCAAAAACGGTGAGTTTAATGGTGTTATATATAATGAAAATAGATATTAATGAAAGGACCCCTAAAACCACAATGCTTAAAGTATTGGTAAATTTATTAAATGTCACCAGTGCATCAACATACTCTTGTCCATAACGGACGTATTCAACTCCCTGATCTTTAAAGGTCATTGCCAGGGTTTGAACCGCTTGAAAATCATTGGGATTTTTCAATCTGATGATAAAGGATGCGGGCATTGGGTTATTCTGTGAATTATAACCGCTTAACAGTGGTGCATAGTCTTGTAAACTCACTGTAAATTTGTCCAGGGCTTCCTGTGAGCTTTCGAAATTAACAGATTCAATTAATGAACTGTTTTTAAGGGCCTCTTCGATGGTCGTTTTTTGGGTTTCAGTGTAACCTGATTGCAGGAAAACCTTAAGTTCCAGCTTGGATTCTACATCCTTTGTAACTGACTGGACGTTAATCGTCAGAATTAAAAAAATTCCCAATATGATAAGAGCTGCAATAACCGATAATACTGATGCTACACTCATAAGGTTATTTCGTTCAATACTTTTTAAGGTATCACGGATAACATTATGGGGCATGGTCTTCAGTGAATTAAACTTCATAGCCATACCTCCCTGTGGCATCATCTACCTTAAGGATTCCATCTTCCAATGTTAAAACTCGCTTTTTCATTTTATCAACAATTTCACGATCATGGGTGACCACCACTACGGTTGTTCCCCGGCGATTAATTTCTTCTAAGATACAAATAATTTCATAAGAGGTTTCCGGATCAAGGTTTCCGGTGGGTTCATCGCAAATAAGAATGGATGGGTTATTTATTATCGCCCGGGCAATAACCACTCGCTGTTGCTCCCCACCTGAAAGCTCATGGGGATAATGGTTGATTCGATGGGAAAGCCCAACCATATCCAATGCCAATGGGACACGTTTTTGAATTTGTTTTTCTGGTTTTCCAATGATCTCCATAGCGTAAGCGACATTTTCATAAACACTTTTATTTTCCAGCAGTCTGAAATCCTGAAACACAATACCCATTTTACGTCGCAAATATGGGATTTCTTTTTTAGAAAGTTTAGCCACATTATAATTGTTAATATAAATCGATCCTTTAGTCGCATCGATTTCTCTTAACAAAAGCTTAATAAAAGTGGACTTACCCGCGCCACTCCGACCAACAAGGAAAACAAATTCTCCTTTATCAATAAACAAACTGACATCCTTGAGTGCATCACTCTTATTCTTTTCAAAACTTTTTGTTACATTTTTAAATTCAATCATATCCTACTTCCACTCCCGTGACTCCTATCAGTATCATATAAAACATTGAAGTATTTCAACCAATTTGGCATTGTTACATCATTTTTACATTTTTCTGATAAATTGTCATTATTTTACTTCAAATCCAAGTTATTGGTGCATAGTAAGCTTAATATCAGTTATTATACCTATCTTCAGCTACTCTAACGTTCTCTAACACACACAGACTATTTTAACATACTTTTCTAGTTATTTCATTAAAGAATATAATATTTGTAACAAATGTAACGTTAATTTTAATAGGCAATAAAAAAAAGAGAAAAGCCATATTCCATTTGGAATATTCTTCTCTCTTTTTGGCTTTAAGTTTTATAGTTTAGAAATAGGTATTAGGATCGACAGCTGTACCATAATTACGCATTTCAAAATGCAAATGTGCTCCGGTGGAATTTCCGGTACTGCCTACTGCACCCACCGTTTGTCCTGAACTGATACTTTGTCCTGCAGATACATTAATACTGCTCATGTGGGCATAAAGTGCGGAAATACCATTACCAAGATCGATGATCACACAATTTCCGTAACCGCCATTGTAACCTGATGATATGACAACGCCATTTCCTGCAGCTGCAACGGGTGTTCCGGTAGAAGCCCCGATATCCACTCCAGAATGAAATCGTGTAGATCCTGGGGCCATTGGATCATCCCGATTTCCAAAAGGACTGGTAATACTACCGCCACAAGGCCATTGATAACCACTTGAATAACTGGGTGATGCAGCTGGTTCATTGTCATCACTGCTGCTGCCGGTATTATTGTTGTCGGTGCTGCCACCGCTGGTATCATTATTGGCTCCTTGTTCTGCCGCTGCCTGCTCTGCTGCTGCCTGCTCTGCTGCTGCCTGCTTTGCTGCTGCTTGTGCTGCCTGCTCTGCGTAGTAGGCCTGAATTTGACCTTCTATATCGGCTGATGTTGCAGCCTCTGCATCTTCAATGGCTTTATACTGGGTCAGCACTGTTTGATTTTGGGCAAGAAGCTGATCTTTCTGGGCTTTGACGTTTTCCTGATCACCTAATGCGGTCTCTTGCTCTGCTGCTTTTGCAACTGTTTTTAGCCGGTCAGATTCAATACTTTGCTTTTTCTCATCAATTACTTTTTTTGTTTCTTCAAGGGCTTTTAAAGAGCTCTTGTCTGCTTCAATAATATAACGTGACATATCAAGCTTTGTTGCAAAATCCGAGAAATCAGTGGAAGAAAACAAGTACTCCATGATACTTCCGTTACCATACATATACATGGTACGAACACGATCGCTCATTGCCCCTTCCTGTTCAAGTCGTTTTGCTTCTGCTATGTTCAGTTCTTCCTGGGTTTTTGCAATATTTGATTCCAAACCTGCTACTTCAATATTAATAGAGTCTATCACACCGCTGATTCTGTTGACTTCATCGTTAACTTTATTAATCTCAGTTTCAATGCCGGTAATGGTATTCTGAGTCATATCAACCTGAAATTTAGCTTCTGTTTGCCTTGCATTGCTTTCTGCAAGTTGTTCAGAAAGGGTAGCGCCATATACGGGTGCCACTGCTAAAGCAAAAACCAATGTCCCTGCAACGATTCCTGAAATTATTTTTTGTTTGTTCATTTTACCCTTTTACCCCTTTATTTATTAAAATTTTGGATTATTCATTTCATTTTTTTTGTAACAATTGTATTATAGCATAAAATAGTAAGAATGAACATATAAAAAACATCTAAATTGCAAAATTTTATCCAAATAATATCGAAAAATAGGTCAACTTGCTAAACTATCATGTATTTTAGTCACTAAAAAAGAAACGTTCATTAAATTAATAATGATCGCTTCTTTTTTGTATCATCTTCTAACTGTTGCTTTTCAGCTTTTCCACCATGTCAAGACGTTCCCATGGCAGATCGATATCTGGTCGACCAAAATGACCATAGGCAGCTATTTGTTTATAAATAGGCCTACGAAGATTCAGATTTTTAATAATTGCGGCTGGTCGAAGATCAAAATGCTTTTCGATAAGCTCTACAATTTTATCATCTGATATTGTTCCGGTACCGAAGGTTTCTACATAAATGGAAACCGGTTTGGCAACCCCGATAGCATAGGCCAGTTCAACCTCGCATCTATCTGCTAATCCTGCGGCAACAATATTTTTGGCAACATGACGGGCGGCATAGGCCCCGGAACGATCTACTTTTGTTGGATCTTTTCCCGAGAAGGCACCACCACCATGACGGCCTGAGCCACCATAGGTATCAACAATAATCTTTCGACCGGTGAGACCGGCATCACCCTGGGGACCACCAATAACAAAGCGTCCGGTTGGATTAATAAAATATTTTGTATCTGCATCTAAAAATTCAGGCTCTATAACTGCCTTAATGACATGTTCTATGATATCCTTACGAATGGTTTCCAGGCTTACCGATGCACAATGCTGAGTGGAAATAACCACAGTATCAACCCGTGTGGGTACGCCATCATCATATTCAACCGTCACCTGGGTTTTTCCGTCCGGTCGCAGGTAATCGACTAACTTCTGTTTTCGAATATCGGCAAGACGTTTTGCAAGTTTATGGGCTAATGAAATAGGAAGCGGCATCAGTTCCGGCGTTTCGTTACAGGCAAACCCAAACATCATTCCTTGGTCCCCGGCACCAATTGCCAGCGTTTTTTCTGTTAATTGACCTTGTTTTGATTCCAAAGCTTCATTAACACCCATGGCAATATCCGGGGACTGTTCATCTATGGCAATCAGCACTGCGCAGGTATCACAGTCAAAGCCATATTTTGCACGGTCATAACCAATTTCTCGTACGGTTTCCCGCACCAAATGGGAAATATCAACATAGCAGTTGGTGGTAATTTCCCCACCGACCAGGATCAATCCTGTTGTGGCCATTGTTTCACAGGCGACCCGGGCCATCGGATCCTGTTCAATAATAGCATCCAGGATGGCATCAGAAATCTGATCACACATCTTATCGGGATGCCCTTCGGTTACTGATTCAGACGTAAACAACTTTTTCATAATTTTTCTCCTTCTGTAATTTCTGTAATGTCTATTTACCTGTCAATAAAGAAAACCTCGTCAATTGACGAGGTTAATGTTTTCCATTAAATCCCATCATTGCGAAAAAAATCCGCAGGTGTTGGCACCATGCTTTCGCTGGTTGCCGGGTTTCATCGGGCCTGTCCCTCCACCTCTCTGGATAGGTAAATATTCAGTTACTTTTTTTAATGATATCCTTCATCCATGCATTTGTCAAGGATTGAGATTTTTTTAAGGTTATTATAATGTTTTTATAATACCTCGCAGCCTTTTGATGTAATGACCACATCATCCTCTATCCGGATGCCAATTTCAAGTTCTTTCATATAAAGCCCGGGTTCAACCGTCATCACCATTCCCGGTGCCAGGACCAAATCACCCTCCGGCTTTAAATCATGGGTATCGAGACCCAGAGAATGGCCAATGCCATGATAATAAAACTGAGTAATATCACCATTTTCAGGAAAAAAACCTGCACGGCAGCATTTTTCTGAAAACAAGGCTTTGGTTAATGCCTGAAGGTCTTTCATGACTGCCCCTGGTTTATAGGCTTTAATTAATTCTTTTTGCACCTCTTCAACAATGTTCCAAGCCTTTTCCTGGGTTACTGTCATTTCACCGTTAACCGCTAATGTGCGGCTGATATCACTGCAATAGCCCTCAACCCTTGCTCCCAGGTCAAAGAGAATGAGTTCTCCTTCTTTTGTCTTTGATCGGTTTGACACATAATGAAGGGTGATGGCGTTTTTTCCCGTGGCTGCAATGGTTTCAAAAGCAAGTCCGTCTGCCCCTGCTTTTTTTACACAGTATTCAAAAAGAGCTGCCAAATCGTACTCGTAAACCCCTGGTTTTAGTTCCGAAGCCATTGCCTCAAAGGCTTTTTTTGTAACGGCATTGGCCTTTTTAATCATGGTCACTTCTTCTGGGGTTTTAATGATCCTCATCTGTGAAAATATGGGATGCAAATCTTTTGGCTCACAATTTTTTAAAAATAATTTCATGTCTTTATCTTCGGTTTTAAAGCTTTGATGGGCAGGAACCTTAAAATCAAAGTAAAGGGTCCTGGATTTTTCAGAACAGTCTATTTCTTTTGGCAGCTCTTTCATATAATGGATTTCACAAATCCCAGATTGTATTTCTGCTTCTGTCTTACTTATCTTTTTGCCAACCCATTTTTCCTTTTCCAGGTCAGCTTCTTCAATAAATAATTTCTCAGCAACCATCCCCTGGTTGTTTTTCATCAAAACCAGGACAACCTCAGGTTCAGTAATACCAGTGAGATAATAAAAATTATTGTTGGTGTAAAATGGATAATTTGCATCCGCGGTCATGGAGATTTCTCTTCCTGAATATATAATAGCCATGCTGTTGTTATCCAATATATTTCCCATACTATTTCGATTCTTACTATAAAATTCACTTGATAAAGCCATTTTCTACCCCTCATTCGAATTAAATTCAAGTCAAAACTTATTAAATCGGGAACAATCCCGCCGCAACAAAGCAAGTCAGATCGGTAAAAAACCAAACAAATTGATAATTGCCTGCCGCATATAAGATAATCCCCTTTTATTCTTTCTCTATAAATGTTAAGATAATGATGACACATTACTTTAGCTTATATTGTACCTATTTAGGGTGTTTTTTGCAAGTATCGGGTCTGACAATAAGAAAACTCAGGAGAAAACAACGTGAAAAAAATTCTCGGACCCCTGCGAAGGGGTGTTGAAAAATATGAAATGATAAAACCAGGAGACCGTATTGCCATCGGTCTTTCCGGCGGTAAAGACAGTACTGCGCTTTTGGTTGCCATGAAACGCTTCCAAAGCTTCTCACCAATTCCCTTTGAACTGGAAGGCATTACCTTGGATATGGGCTTTGGCGGCATGGATCTCACCCCATTGGCAGATTTATGTGCCAAGCTCGACGTGCCTTACACCATAAAAAAAACAAAGATCGGTCCCATAGTATTTGAAGAACGTCAGGAAAAAAACCCTTGCTCCCTTTGTGCTCGGATGAAACGTGGAGCTCTTCATAATCTGACCATTGAAAGAGGTTGCCGAACCATTGCTCTTGGCCACCACGCTGACGATGCCATTGAAACCTTTTTCCTAAGCCTCTTTTACGAAGGTCGGATTAACACCTTTTCTCCGGTGACCTATCTTGATCGCAAGGATATCACCGTGATCCGCCCTTTAATCTTTGTTAAGGAACGTGATATTATCAGTGATTCTGAAATGAAAAACCTTCCAGTGATCCAAAGCACCTGTCCTGCCAATGGTCTTACCAAACGTGAAGACATAAAGAATATGATAAAAGAACTCCGCAAAACCATGCCGGATATGGATGACCGCGTTTTAGGAGCAATTCAAAACAAAGAGCAATGCCACCTCTGGTTTTAAAAATCAATTCACCATTAGGTGAAAAAATTTAGAAAGAAGGTAAAAAATGAATGAAAAAATACTTGTGGTTGATGATGAAGCAGCCATTGTTGATCTAATAAAGCTGGAACTTGAATTTGAGGGTTATCAGGTTGAAACCGCCTATGATGGCATGGAAGCTGTGGAAAAAGCCTTAGCCACCCACCCGGACCTGGTTATATTGGATATTATGCTTCCAAAAAAGAATGGTTACGATGTTTGTCGTGAGCTCGCCCCACAATTGGGGGTTCCTATTATTCTTCTCACTGCTAAAACCGACATTATTGATAAGGTTTTAGGTTTGGAACTGGGAGCTGATGATTTTATCACAAAGCCTTTTGATAATCGGGAACTTCTAGCCAGAGTCAAAGCCCATTTAAGACGTTCAAAAACGACGATTGAACCTAAGAAACATGAAACGCTTCTTAAAAACGGAGAATTGAGCATCTATTCAGATGAACGAATGGTTTTACTCAAAGAAAAAGAAATCCATTTAACTCCTAAAGAATTCGAACTTCTTTTCCTGCTGGCCTCAAATTTAGAACAAGTTTTCCCTCGGGATGTATTGCTGGAAAAAATCTGGGGTTATGACTATTACGGTGATACCCGTACAGTTGATATGCATGTCCAAAGAATCCGACGAAAGATTGATACCAACGGGAATAAGTATATTCAAACTGTTTTTGGAATTGGATATAAAATGAGGAAACTCTAATGCAGCTGAGTTACCGAAACCGGATGATCATTTACAATATCGTTCTTTTTGCTTTTGCATTTCTGATTGTTGTATTTTGTGTCTTTCAGGGAACTTCCTACTATTATGTCAATCAATCAAAGAACAATTTGCTGGAAATGGCCCAGGATGCCAACCTATACATCAGACAGGAACTTAAAGATGCAGCCAGCCCGGTGTCCCCTGAAAATCAATTCATGCTTGATGCCCCCTTACTTTCTAAAAATATTGCAAATGTCGCCGATACTCGGGCTTTGCTTTTTAATGCCGATGGGAAATTCTTAGCAGATTCTTATGAGCTCAGCGACAATAGTTCTCTTGCTGCCGAGCTCAGTCTTTCCAGGACCCAGGAAATCCCTGTTTTCACGCTAAAATCGATTAACAATGAAAGCGTCATGTATTTTGTATCTCCGATTTACATTGATAACCGCAATTTAGGATATGTTGGCTTTGTTTATCCCCTTAACGAAATGGATACCTTTCTTCACATTGCCGGTATTCTTTTTTCCATTGGCGGATTTCTTGGGCTTTTAATGATTGTTCTGGTTACTTTATCTTTTTCAAAGCATTTTATTCAACCCATTAAGGATCTAACAAAAATTTCCGGAGAAATAAATAATGGTAACTATAATCTGACTATTCACTACAAACACATGGACGAAATCGGTGACCTTACCCAGGCTTTTAATGGAATGATCACGAACATTAATAATGTCATTCTTCAGTTGGAATCTGAGCGAAAACGTTTAGCCGGCGTATTGGCCTCGATTGATGATGGTCTTCTGGCCATTGATAAGAATGGAAATATCATCACTTCCAACAGCTATATAAAAACGTATTTTAACGTGAGTAACCCGAAGACGATTTATGACTTTGAATACCAGTCCTTTATACGGGACATCTTTGATAGCTTAAAAAACGGAAAAGATCATATTATTGAGGAAATAGACTGCAACGACCGTAATCTCTTACTGATCGGAAGTCCGATAAGGGAAAAGGGGTTTGAAGAAAACTATATGATTATTATTCGGAATATGACATCCGCACGTCATCTTCAGGAAGAACAACGGAAGTTCATCAGCAGTGTCTCTCATGAATTACGCACACCTCTAACCACCATCATCGGTTATACAGATATGCTAACCCGACGAAAGGTAGATGATCCCGAAATAGTAAACCGATCCTTAAACACGATTAACCGTGAAGGTCATCGTCTCCTTCGCCTTGTGGATGACTTATTAACGGTTAATAAATTTGAT
>NZ_DATCHP010000099.1:0-8168 GCF_036508315.1 Acetobacterium sp.
CTGCCTCTTAACTTAGATTTTACAGCACATTTCCACGCATACAAGGTGTGTTCTGAAACACCTGTTTCAGTTGAGAGTTGGATAATTGATTTATTGGTCGGCGGCATCTTTTGGGAGACGCATGAGCAGGTCACGGCAGGCTTTCGGTTGCATTTTTCTTAAAAAACTTGATATTGATTCATTTGTTTGGTATAATTAAAAAAACATAGTTGAAAACCATTGAAAAGAATAATTCGTCAGGGGTTTTAATTGACATTTGCCAAATAAAACAACACGAATAATATTATGTAAGAGTTTATCAAAAGAGGAGAAAATAATATGAACGAAAAAGTAACAATTGCAATTGAAAAAAGAGAAAAAGCGAGTAGCAGTGCAGGTAAAAAACTTAGAGCAATAGGTTATATTCCTGGCGCTATCAATAGAAAAGGCCTGGAATCAGTTTCAGTAAAAGTAAAAAAAGATGAATTAATGAAAAACATATTTAAATATGGGAAGAACTATTTATTTACTCTCGATCTTGAGGGGCAAGAATCATATCCTGCAATGATAAAAGAGATGCAACATTCGCCAATAAAAAGAGAAGTTTTAAATGTTGTTTTTCAGCAGGTGTCAGTTACCGAACCAATTAAGTTCGATCTTAATATTAAAATAGTCGGCAAGGAAGCAATAGAATTAAAAAAACTTCATCTTGTGCAGCAAATGGACAAAATACATGTGACAGCATTACCACAGGATATACCTGATTTTCTTGAAATCGATGTAACGGATCTTAATTTGAATGACAAAATATGTATAGGTGATGTTAAATTTCCAAAAGGAATTGAAACAGTAATTGAAGCTGATGAAATAGTATTAGTGATAAATGAATTGAGATTAGATACGATCACAGAAGATGTGGTAGATGATACGATCACAGAAGATGTGGCAGATGATAAAACCTCAGAAGCCGTGCCGGAAGAAAACCTGTAAAGTTTATTGAATAGGTGTGCAGGCCACAATATCAAGGAGTATGCTTTAGCCTGATGGCGAAAATATCCTTGGTAACATTTACAGATTTTTCAAAATGGGTGGTAAGCATAAAGATTGAGGAAAAATAGTTTGAAAATCTGCCTTCTATGGTAAAGTAAATAATCATAGAAGGCTATTTTTATGGAAAAAATAGAAGGTCACATAAAAAAAATAAGGCACTATATAGGGTGTGTTTTAATGAATAAAAACTTTCTTTAGATTTATAAAATAACTTGCAACTTAATATATAATGTGATATTCTTTACAAAATTCAGTGAGTTAAAAGATTGGGTTTACCCAAATCTCATAACAAACTGCAAAGAAAAAACTAATATAACAAAGTTATCGTACTGATGCCATGAGGGTTCGTCCCCAGTGGAAAGGCGAGAGAATCATGTGAATTTAACCTAAATCCATTGTGGCGAGCAATGGGTTCGGGCTTTAACGTGTTTTCCCTGTACCATTGGTGCAGGGATTTTTTTTGCTTATTAAAAAAACAAAGAAATTCAAAAAAAGGGAGGGCAAGAAATGGAAAAAAGAATAGGACTCATAGGCATTGTGGTTGAGAATGAAGAGGCTGTGGAAAAATTAAATGATATTCTACACGATTATGGAAAGAATATTGTGGGACGAATGGGAATTCCATACCGTGAAAGAAATATTTCTGTGATCAGTGTGGTCATTGATGCGCCAACGGATGTAATCAGTTCCCTGGCAGGAAAATTAGGAATGATCACCGGGATCAGCATAAAAACTATGTATTCTAAACTTCCGAAATTTTCAGAAAACCTGGAAGAAGCCAGTGAATAAGCTTGTTGAAAAGCTTGACCAGGAACACTGCCTAGAGGCAAAGGAGCTTCTGTGGCTTCTGGAAAATAATTCGGTTGAACTGAGACAGGATCTTTCTAAAAAAGCCAGCGAGGTGGCTAAAAAAACCTTTGGTAATGGAATCTATACACGAGGACTCATAGAATTTAGTAATTATTGTAAAAATGATTGCTATTATTGTGGGATTCGAAAAAGTAATGATCAGGTTCATCGGTATCGCCTGACAGAAGACCAGATCTTTAACTGTTGTAAAACTGGCTATGCATTAGGATTTCGAACATTTGTCCTCCAGGGAGGAGAAGATCCTTACTTTGATGATGATCGAGTGGTTGCCATTATCCAGGAAATTAAGAAAAATTTTGCTGATTGTGCCATCACCTTGTCCATGGGGGAAAAATCAAAAAAAAGTTATGAATGTCTTTACGAAGCAGGGGCGGATCGTTACCTCCTACGCCATGAAACAGCCAATAAAAGTCATTATAAAAGGCTTCACCCCAGTAATTTGACCATTGAAAATCGAATGACCTGTTTGAGAGACCTTAAGGAAATTGGTTTTCAGGTAGGGACCGGTTTTATGGTGGGGTCTCCAATCCAAACAATGGAAAACATCATAGAAGATATAGCATTTATCAAAGAATTGGACCCACAAATGATTGGCATCGGACCATTCATCCCGCATCACAATACCCCATTTAAAAATGCTAACCCAGGGTCACTGGAACAAACCCTGCAACTTATTTCAATTCTGCGTTTAATGTTGCCAAAAGCCCTAATTCCCGCAACCACTGCCCTGGGAACCATTGATCCCCGGGGCCGAGAACTTGGGATTCTGGCCGGCGCCAATGTGGTGATGCCGAACCTTTCGCCGGTAGCGGTTCGAAAAGATTACAGCTTGTATGATAATAAAATATGTACCGGTGATGAAGCCGCGGAATGCCGAAGTTGTTTGGCAAAAAGAATGGACTCCATCGGTTATGAAATCTTAACAAATCGTGGCGATTACCCTGAATAATAAGGTGATAAGCAATTGCAAAAGTACCGTGAGCATCGCTGTCTGTTTACATGAAACAATTTTTCCACTATACGACGTACAGTCTAGCGACTGTTCGCCTATACGTTATAAAATTGTTTATGAAAACTGACACCAATGCAATTTACTTTTTTGTTTATGAATTTAGAAATTAATATTAAAGTGAAAGAAGGAGAAAATATGTATAACGTAAAGTCAAAAAAGGCCGAAGAATTTATTGATAATCAGGAAGTTTTGGATACCATGGCCTATGCTGAAGAAAACAAGAACAATGAAACGTTAATTGATGATATTATAACCCGGGCCGGGGATTTCAAAGGACTCAGTCATCGTGAAGCGGCAGTGTTGCTGGCCTGTGAACTGGAAGATCAGAATAAACGTTTAGTCACCCTTGCTCAGGAAATTAAAAAGAAGTTTTACGGTAATCGTATTGTCATGTTTGCACCCCTGTATCTTTCTAACTATTGTGTGAATGGGTGTGTGTACTGTCCTTATCATCATAAAAACACAACCATTAAACGAAAGCAATTGTCCCAGAAGGAAATTGTGAAGGAAGTCATTGCCCTTCAGGATATGGGCCATAAGCGTTTGGCTTTGGAAACCGGGGAAGATCCAGTGAATTGCCCACTTGAATATGTACTGGAAAGCATTAAAACCATTTACAGCATTAAACATAAAAATGGGGATATCCGTCGGGTGAATGTGAATATAGCAGCAACCACCGTAGAAAATTACAGGCGTCTAAAGGATGCCGGCATTGGGACCTATATTCTTTTCCAGGAAACCTACCATAAAGAAAACTATGAAATGCTTCACCCCACGGGACCTAAACACAATTACGCCTGGCATACCGAGGCCATGGATCGCGCCATGGAAGGTGGCATCGATGACGTGGGGATCGGCGTTCTTTTTGGACTTAATATGTACCGTTACGATTTTGTGGGAATGCTCATGCATGCCGAGCATTTAGAAGCGGCTATGGGTGTTGGACCTCATACCATCAGTGTGCCACGGATTTGTCCGGCAGATGACATTGATACCAATGATTTTTCCAATGCCATTTCCAATGATGTCTTTGAAAAAATTGTCACTGTTTTAAGAATTGCCGTCCCTTATACCGGAATGATCGTATCGACAAGGGAATCCCAGGCATCCCGGGAACGTGTCTTGAAACTGGGAATTTCCCAGGTCAGCGGTGGTTCCTGCACCAGTGTGGGGGGCTATGATCATCCTGAGCCGGAAGAGGAAAATTCTTCTCAATTTGATGTAACGGATACAAGAAAACTCGATGATATTGTCAACTGGCTTTTAGAAATGGGTCATATTCCAAGCTTTTGCACCGCCTGTTATCGTGAAGGCCGAACCGGAGACCGCTTTATGCAATTGGTGAAATCGGGACAGATTGTGAATTGCTGCCAACCCAATGCCGTTATGACGTTAAAAGAATATTTAGAGGACTATGCATCTGCGGACACAAAAGCAAAGGGTGAGGTCATGATACAGCGTGAACTCAAGTCTATTCCCAGTGATAAAGTCCGTGAGATTGCAACGGGCCATTTAACTGAATTAAGTGCCGGAAAACGTGACTTCCGTTTCTAAAGTGGTGCCGATTAAACCGATTTTCCGAATTTTCAGAGAGAAGGTGAAGCAAAATGCGAACAGAACATGACTTATTAGGTGAAATGGAAATAGAAGACCAGGCTTATTACGGGATTCATACGTTAAGAGCTCTCAATAATTTTCATATTACGGGCCAATCCATACATACGGAACTGGTGGAAGCATTGGTAACCATAAAAAAGGCGGCCGCCATAACCAATCGTAATATCGGCGTACTGGACCCACAAAAAGCTGAGGCTATTATTTCAGCCTGTGATGAGATTTTAGCTGGCGGATTGCGAAACCATTTTGTTGTGGATGCGATGCAAGGAGGGGCCGGAACCTCTGCGAATATGAATGTTAACGAAGTCATCGCCAATCGGGCCAATGAATATCTGGGCGGAAAAAAAGGCGATTATGATTTGGTGCACCCGCTGGATCATGTTAATATGCATCAGTCTACCAATGATGTATTCCCCACAGCCGTTCGGATTGCCGCCATTCGGCTGCTAAAACCGGTAACGGAATGTTTTGCCGACTTACAGACAGCGCTTCAGGAAAAAGAAGAAGAATTCTCAAGGGTCATTAAAGCCGGACGGACTCAGTTACAGGATGCTGTACCGGTAACCTTGGGTCAGGAATTCGGGGCTTGGGCCCAGGCCGTGTCCAGAGATCGCTGGCGACTTTATAAAGCTGAGGAAAGGCTGCGCCAGGTCAATATTGGCGGTACTGCAGTGGGAACAGGTCTCAATGCTCCAAAGGCTTATATCTTTAATATGATCGAACGGCTGCGAGATCTAACTGGAATCAGCCTCGCCCGTACCGACTATATGATGGATCCGACTCAAAATTGCGATGTTTTTGTTGAAGTATCCGGACTCCTTAAAACGTCCGCTGTCACCCTTTCAAAAATTGCCAATGACCTGCGTTTGTTGTCCTCGGGGCCTTATACAGGCATTGGAGAAATCAGTTTACCTGCGGTACAGACAGGTTCATCGATTATGCCGGGAAAAATCAATCCGGTTATTCCAGAGGCAGTCAATCAGGTGGCTTTCCAGATTATCGCCAATGATACCGCTATTACCCTGGCATCCATGTCCGGACAATTGGAACTCAATGCCTTTATGCCAGTGATTGCGAAAAATTTATTTGAAACCCTGGATATGTTAAGAAATGTTTTGCCGATATTTATTGAACGGTGTATTAATGGCATTGAGGCAAACGAAGAAATCTGTCGCCAAAAACTTGATAACAGTACCGTTATGCTAACCGCATTAACTAATTATATTGGCTATGACAATGCCACAGAGGCGGCATTAACGCTCAAAGAAACAGGAAAATCGATTAAGGAAATCATTATCCAACGCAACTGGATGGATCCAGAGCTATTGGATGAGGTACTGAAACCAGAACGGCTCACGTCGCCGATTTCCATCAGAAAGGAAAAACCAACTCATGAATAGTATGAACGAAACCCCAATGTCAAGTCGGATGTCAATCGGTCTTTTCGGAAAACGAAATGCCGGGAAATCTTCTTTGCTTAATGCTTTAACGGGTCAGTCCATTGCCGTCATATCCAATGTTGCCGGAACAACCACTGATCCGGTTTATAAAACCATGGAGTTTTTACCCATTGGACCGGTTGTTTTTATTGATACCGCAGGTTTAGATGATTCCGGGGAGCTGGGAATGTTAAGAATCGAAAAAACATTTGAGGTTCTGCGAAAATGTCACTTTGCTGTTGTGGTAGCGGATATCGAAACCGGCATCACAGAATTTGAAAATGAATTTATCGATCAGCTCATTCAACGCAAGATCCCCTGTGTTTGTGTGTTTAATAAATGCGATAAACGTGAACTGACGAAAGAAGAAATCATTGAATTAACCAAAGCAGTTAAAATTCCCATTGCCTTTACCAGTGTTTATAATAGTACCGGCATTAAAGAAGTCAAAAAAATGATTATTGACAATGCCAACTATGAAGATGTTGAACCCGCATTGGTTGGGGATCTCATTGAATCCGGAGATATGGTAGTACTGGTAACACCGGTTGATAAATCGGCACCAAAAGGCCGGCTTATCCTTCCCCAACAGCAAACAATCCGGGATATTATTGAAAAAGATGCCATTGCCATGGTCACTAAAGAGCACGAACTGAAACGCACACTTGAGAGTTTGAAAAAACCTCCGGCCATTGTCATTACGGATTCCCAGGCTTTTTTAAAGGTTTCTGCAGACACACCGCCAGAGATTCCGTTAACCTCTTTTTCAATATTGTTTGCCCGACAGAAAACTGATCTTGCTGAAATGGTTCGCGGTATCAAACGAATTGAAAGTCTCTTACCAGGGGATAAAGTTTTGATCGTCGAAGGCTGTACCCATCATCGCCAGGCTGATGACATAGGAAAAGTAAAAATCCCACGATGGATCAGACAAATTGCAGGAGGGGATATTGAATTCAAGTGGGCTGCCGGAGCCCATTATCCCAAAGATGTTTCTGAATATGCGGTAATCGTTCATTGTGGCGGGTGCATGCTAAACCGCAGAGAAATGCAATACCGGGTACGAAAAGCCAGAGAAAATGGTGTCTATATTACCAACTATGGCATGCTGATCGCCTATGTTCAAGGAATCCTTTCCCGTGCTTTAGACCCATTTCCAGCTGCCAAACTGGCATTGGAAGAAAATGATCTGGCCTGAATATTTTATTAGTAACTTGATTGTACCCAAACAAAAAAGCACAAGCCGCCCAGTTTCATAACAAGACGGCTTGTGCTGAGTTGACAGAGAAATCCCACAAATAAAAAAAGGCTGCTTATTCTGAAAATTACAGAACCCGCAAAACCTTATAAACAAACTTTGCCAACTCCTCTAAAGTTTATTTATTGTTGTTTTATATGTCTTTATTGGTCCAGTCGAGTACATGCTGATTTTTAACTATCATTGTAACACAATAACCTAATATATTAGCTCAGTACCTCGCTTCAAAAGTGGTAAATCCGGCTAAGAAATTATTAAATGAGAAAATTCTCAGATTCAATTCCTCTGTTTCTCAGATTAATTGGTTATAATTTATGATGAAATCAATTTTCAACTGCGATAATGTGATTATACAAAGTTTAGGGTCTATTTCAACGATTTGAGTATGATCAAAAAAGAGGGAACATATGACCAACACAAAAAAACAGGTTATCAATGCAGTTACAATTATTGGATTGTGCGGATCAATCATTTTCATTATATATGGAATAAAAATGCAGATATTTACATCACAGACTGCATTGGAACAGTTTATGAAATCAGCCGGTGCTTTTGCCCCTTCGCTTTTTATTGTATTTCAAGCCGTGCAGGTTGTGATACCGATATTGCCGGGTGGTATTGGTTGCTTGGCAGGAGTGATCATATTCGGGCCCGTTACAGGATTAATATATAACTATATAGGTATCTGTTTTGGTTCAGTTATGGCTTTTTTATTGGCAAAGAATTATGGCGCAGAATTTGTGAGAAGCGTGTTAAAGGAAAAAACATATGAAAAGTATGCGTCGTGGCTGAAAAAAGGATCCAATTTTGATAAATGGTTTGCACTTGCAATATTTTCCCCAATGGCACCTGATGATTATTTATGTTATCTGGCAGGACTGACGGAAATGAGAGTTAAAAAATTCACCTTAATAATTTTAGCTTGCAAGCCCTTTGGGATTGC
>NZ_DATCHP010000100.1:0-28315 GCF_036508315.1 Acetobacterium sp.
TAAAAGTCCTTTTAAGAAAGCACCGCTTTGAAGGGCAGAGGACAGAATTTCAACAAAGGTCGCATAACCGTAGCCTTTATAGCCGCCGGTATCTTCGCCAATCCCACCTAAAGGTGTGAGAGCAGCTTCGCCTTTGACCAGGTCAATTAAAATCTGTTTTGTATCCGTGCGGCTTTTTCCCTGGCGGTCAATGACCCAGCCATCAGGAATGTCTTTGTTTTCACGATCATAAACTTCTATTTTCCCGCGTTGGGAAACCGAGGTGGCACAGTCAAGAACAAACGGAAAAGGTTCATCACTGGGAACCCCAACGGTGATAGGGTTGGTGCCTAACATATTTTCCACTCCGAAGGTTGGCGCAATGGAAGGTCGGGCGTTGGTGCCGGTCATACCGATCATATTATTTTCAATGGCCATTAAAGGATAGTAACCGGCAAAACCGTAATGGGTAGAGTTGCGAACAACCGTCATTCCCATACCATAAACTTTGGCCTTATCAATGGCCATTTGCATGGCTCTTTTTGCAATGACATGGCCCATGCCATCGTGGCCGTCAATAACGGCAGTGGTAAAGGTTTCTTTGACAATTTCAAATTCGGTTACCGGGTGTTGAATTCCTTTTTTAATCCGGTCATAGTAAATGGGCTTTAATCGGCCGATTCCGTGGGAATCGATTCCCCGTTTATCTGAAGTAATAAGAATTTCAGCACAAATTTTTGCATCTTCTTCCGGAACGCCAACGCCTTTTAAAGCATCAGCCATAAAGGCCTCCAGGGTGTCAAATGGGATATAGGTTGTATTTTCGTTTTCCATTAATAATTCTCCTTTTCTTAATTCAATTTAGGTACTTGCGAAATTCATAAAAACAACCGTAAATTGCTTTGATGTCAGTTTTCATAAACAATTTTATAACGTATAGGCGAACAGTTCAAAGAACTGTACGACGTATAGTGGAAAAATTGTTTCATGTAAACAGACAGCGAAGCTTACAGCACTTTCGCAATTGCTTAGTCATTAATAACAAGTTTATCGACATAATCAGAGGTGGCGGCATAAAGTGCCCCCATATAGTCACATCGCAGGCTGATAATATCACCGATATCATAATTCTGCCGGGCATCGGTAATGTCTAAAATCAGGTGATCGGAACTATAACTTTCAATTTTAATGCCGGGCACCATGGGAAATAAGTGTTCCGGTTCTGTGTCCTGGCGTCCCATCGCACAAATTGCCCGGTGACGAATGCCGATATCCTGGAAAACAGGAACATCACCAAAAGCGTTTCTTCCGATTTCGCCAATGGGATAACTGGGCTTATTGCGAATCTCAATGATTTCCACATCCAGAATAAAAGCATCCTGATGGAGGTAATCATAGCTATGAAAATAAGCCGATTCCCGGCCAAAGAGGATGACATCCCCAAGACGTAAGTTATTTACTTCTTTGGGAATGGTATGATTCTCAACCATATACCAGGCACTGGAATTACCCCCGGATACAATCTCACAGGGAATTTTATATTTTTCTTCCAGAGCTTTCTTAACCTTGAAAAACGCCTGGAAAGTATGAGGATTGGGAATGGTTGCCCCGACACAGGTTACGTTCGTACCAATCCCACGAAGCTTGATATGCTCCATTGACAATATCTCCTGGATATCACAATCCAAATCGTTTAAAGTTTCAGATATAAGATCGGCAACCGCGCCGGACTTTTCCTGGCCATCCCCAATAAAATAGCCTTCTCTGAGATCGCCAAGATCCATCATCAGGAGAATTCCGTGGGTTTTGCCCTGGGCTTTAGCTGCCATATTTAATTGACGAATGGTTTTCATTTCGCTGTTAAGGGAGATGGTGGCATAAGCAACCGTGGCTTGACACTCGCTAAGCATGGGAATACGAATCAGCCATTTTTCACAGGGAAGCACGGCAAGGTTTTTGAGATTCTTTATCCGGGAATCACCAATGGCAGTAGCGCCACCATCTAAAAATGCCTGGGCAATTTCGATATTTCCGCCGGTGCATTTAGTAATGGCGGTAATAGCAATGCCATGATTTTCAGCGCGGGAGATAATGGCTTGGGTATTTTCAATAATTTTGCGTTTGTTCATTTTTAATAGCGGATACATAAATGCTCCTTTGCTGTTTTTTCTGGAATACAGTATACCATAAATTCAGGTAAATGATGAATAATATCCAAAAATACTTTAGATTATGATATCATTCTGAAAAAAAAGCACAAATCATTGACAGGATATACACCCTTCTTTATAATAATGGTAAAGATAGTTAGGAGACAATTGGAAATTCGTCCCTTATTGGGCACGGGTTTTTTTGTTGTTATAATAGAGAAACAAGTAGATGGAGGAAATATGTCACTATATGAACACAAAAAAATAGAAGAAAAATGGCAAAAACATTGGGAAGAAAATGAAACCTTCCGAATGGAAGAAAATTCTGATAAAGAAAAATTTTACGGCTTGGTTGAGTTCCCATACCCATCAGGGGTTGGGCTGCACGTTGGCCATGTTCGTGCCTATACCTCGCTGGAGATCATTGCCAGAAAACGTCGGATGGAAGGCTTTAATGTCCTCTTTCCCATTGGCTGGGATGCCTTTGGTTTACCAACCGAAAATTATGCCATTAAAACCGGAAGACATCCCCGGGAAGTCACCGATGAAAATATTAAAGTTTTTACCAGACAATTAAAACGCATTGGTTATGCTTTCGACTGGGACAAGGAAATTGATACCACGGATCCAAAATATTTCAAATGGACCCAGTGGATTTTCCTGCAATTATTTAAGCATGGACTGGCATTCAGAGACCGTACCTATGTCAACTTCTGTAACGGCTGTAAAGTGGTATTGGCCAATGAAGATTTTCGGGATGGCCGTTGTTCCCTTTGTGGCAGTGAAGTCGTTCAAATGGAAAAAGACGTCTGGTTCCTGAAAATTCGTGACTACGCCGAACGGCTTCTTGCCGGTTTAGACGAAGTGGACTATTCACCTCGCATTCGACTGGAACAGGAAAATTGGATCGGAAAATCAATTGGCGCCGAAGTTGACTTCGCCATAGCGGGTTACGATAAAGCACTGAGTGTGTTTACCACCCGACCGGATACCCTTTTTGGGGTAACCTTTATGGTTATTGCACCGGAACATCCACTGATTCAGGATCTGAAAGAAAAAATAACAAATATGGATGCGATTGTCAATTACCAGGATCAGGCTAAACGAAAAACCGAATTTGAACGGGTTCAGCTGGCCAAGGATAAAACAGGTGTGCGCATCGAAGGCATTAAGGCCATTAATCCTGTGACCCTTAAAGAAATCCCGATTTTTATTGCCGACTACGTCATGATGGGTTACGGAACCGGTGCGATTATGGCTGTTCCGGGCCATGATAATCGTGACTGGGAATTTGCCACAAAATTTGGTTTGCCTATTATTGAGGTTATTGGCGGTGGTGATATTACTGAATGTGCCTACACCGACTCCAATTCCGGGATCATGGTTAATTCCGGCTTTTTAAATGGGCTGGAAGTCAAGGATGCCATTGCAAAAACCATTGAATATCTGGAAAAAGAAAAATTGGGTAAAAGTACCATTAATTATAAGATGAAGGACTGGGCTTTTAACCGCCAACGCTATTGGGGTGAGCCGATTCCAATTATCCATTGTAAAAAATGCGGAATGGTTCCAGTTCCGGAAGAGGAGCTCCCACTTGAGCTGCCACTGGTAGAAAGTTATGAACCTACTGATAATGGAAAATCACCGTTATCAAGCATACCGGAATGGTATAAAACCACCTGTCCGGTATGCGGAGGCTATGCCGAAAGAGAAACCGATACCATGCCCCAATGGGCAGGTTCCAGCTGGTACTTTCTGCGTTATTTTGACAATAAAAATGATGAAGCCTTTGCCTCACCGGAAAAATTAAAATACTGGATGCCGGTGGATTGGTACAATGGCGGTATGGAACATGTCACCCGTCATCTCCTTTATTCGCGCTTCTGGCACCAATTCCTTTATGATATCGGATGTGTGCCGACCAGAGAACCTTATGCAAAAAGAACCGCCCAGGGCTTAATCCTCGGAAATGATGGCGAAAAGATGTCCAAATCAAAGGGCAATGTAGTCAACCCGGATGTGATCATTGAAGCCTATGGTGCGGATACACTAAGAACCTATATTATGTTTATTGGGGACTATGAAAAGGCCGCCCCATGGTCCGATAATGGGGCCAAAGGGTGCCGACGTTTTCTCGACCGGGTTTGGAAACTCCAAACCATGATTGCCGAAGGAAAAGGTTATCCCAAATCCCTGGAATCATCCATTCATAAAACCATTAAAAAAGTGGGGGATGATTATGAGGAAATGAAGTACAATACCGCCATTGCGGCAATGATGACTTTGCTCAACGACATTTTCAAAGAAGGCAGTATTACCAGGGATGCGTTAAAAACTTTTATTAAATTACTCTATCCGGTAGCCCCACATATTACCTCTCAGATCTGGGAAAATATGGGCTTTGAAAAAACCCTGGATGACACCACCTGGCCTTCCTATGATGACGCCAAAACCATTGATGATGTGGTTGAAATGGCGGTCCAGATTAATGGAAAAGTGCGTGGAACCATTACCCTGCCAAGGGATGCCGATAAAGAACAGGCAAAGGCCATTGCCTTTCAGCAGGAGAATATCCTTGCTCATACCCAGGGAAAAAACATTGTAAAGGAAATATATGTTCCGGGAAAGATTTTCAATATTGTTGTGAAATAGGTGAAGGTTATGAAAAAAATAAACCTTTATACCGATGGAGGCTGTCGCGGCAACGGTCAGGAAACTGAGAACCTGGGTGCTATTGGCGGGGTATTAATTTACCCTGAAAAAAACATCAGGAAGGAATATAAGCAGGCTTATGAAAATACCACCAACAACAAAATGGAGTTGCTGGCAGTGATTGAGGGTCTTAAAATGCTCAAAGAGCCCTGTGAAGTTCATATCTTCAGTGATTCAGCCTATGTGGTCAATGCTTATTTACAGAACTGGATCGTGAGCTGGAAGTTGAAAAACTGGACCCGGGGGAAAGCCGGAGAACTAAAAAACAAAGAGCTTTGGATCGAGCTGGATGGGCTTGTGAATATCCACATAGTGACTTTTCACAAGGTTAAGGGTCATGCCGATAATCCCAACAATAATCAGGCCGATTTACTGGTAAACCAGGCCATGGACGCACACCGGAAATAAATTTGAATAATATTTGCACTAAAAAAAAGACTTAAAACCGGATTATCCGGTTTTAAGTCTTTTTTTTGTTAATCGTCTTTTTAATACTTATTCTTCACTATGGGTTAAAATGCCATCAGAATACTTTTATCATTGGCATAATAGGTAGTCAATCCATGCATCGGAAAGATATAGATTTCTTTGAGTTCAAAACGTTGTTCCAGCAATTCTTTTAAAATCTGAGCCTGACTGGGATTATTACAATGGGTAATCACCACCGGGAATTGGTTTTGAGTTTTAAGCTTTTCCTCAACCAGATTGGCAAGATTAGAAAATGCTTTTTTAATCCCGCGAACCTTTTCAACAATCTGGATTTTTCCGATTTCATCAGAACGGCAAATAGGGAAAATTGAAAGGGCCGAGGCAACAACACCGACAACCCGATTCATTCGCCCGGTTTTAACGAGATTTGAAAAATCCTGAAGGATGAAGCGAAGTTTCAGGGTTTTTTGATAGTCAGCCAATTTCTCGCAAATGGTTTCAAAATCCATGGTTTCTGTTTTTATAAAGTCCCGGAGCTTCATAATCATCAGAATCATAAATGGGGAAGTTGACAAAGAATCGAAAAGACCAATTTTTAAATCACCGTTTTCTTCAAGAACCATTTCCCGTGCAACCCGGGCACTGTTGTAGGTGCCGCTGAGCCCGGAGGTTAAGGTAATGATATAGCTGACCTTGTTTTTACGCAACTCCGAAGAAAAATCCTCAGGAGAAGGGCAGGAGGTCAGTGATGCGGTTTTACAAGACTTCATTGCAGCAACTAATTTTTTGGTGTCCAGGGTTTCATCATCTATAAATTCCCGATCACCGACAATGATTGTCAAAGGTACGATTGAAAAATCAATGCCGTCCTTTTCAAGAAAATCGCTGGGCAAATCGCAGGAGCTATCGGTTACAATACGAGGTTTCAAATTAACATTCTCCTTTCAATCTTTTATCTTTTTAATGACTTCAATTACATAAAGATAACATGATTGGTATAAAAAGTAAATACTAAACCCCGAATATTTCTAAGAATCGGATACGGGTCTTAGAATCGAAATTAATAAGAGACATTAAGATAAGCTGATTTATTTTCTGAATTCAGCCTGTATAAAATGTCTTTGGTTATCAGTGTTGTGGCGTGACCATATTGCATTTTTTCAAGGTTGCCTTTCATCGAAAAACGCTTAATTTCATTATCCTTCAATGATTCTATGGCAAGAATCAGCTCTGAGGTGGTATTCGTCACCACTGCAGCACCTTGTTGTTTAAACCATTGAGCATTTTCCCCTTCTTGTCCCGGAGCAGGATTGTAAAGGATCACTGGAATTTTCTTTTCAACTACTTCGCTTAAGGTAATGCCTCCGGGTTTAGTAACCATGATATCTCCAATGGAATAAAACTCATGAATGTCAGATACATATCCAAATATTTTTGTATTTTTGAAATATTCAAGATTTAATTCCCGTTGAAGACTGCGGTTTTTCCCGCAAATAACAATGGTTTGAAGGTTTGCCAGTGAATCCGTGCGGGTGCACACTTCCTTCATATTTTTTAGAATACCATAAGTGCCGGCAAAAATAATCAGGGTCTTTTTTCTGGGATCCAAACCATGCTTTTTCATTAACCGAAGTCGGTTTTCATTGTGATAGAAGGTTTCACGAATGGGAATCCCAGTTTTTAAAATTTGGGATTTTGAAAAACCCTCAGCCAAAAGGGATGCCTCGACGTTATCACAGGAGACATAATAACCATCGGTGTCTTTATGCATCCATGCTTTAGGAATACAAAAATCAGTAACAACGGAAAAAACCGGGATATCCGGATAATTATCTTTCTTCATTATTGAGGAAATGGTGTAGGGATAAGTATTAATAATACAATCCGGCTGGAAATCATCAACTAATCCAAGTAAGGTTTTATCTGTTAGGTGCCAAAGGTTATAAATGAATTTCCCATGGGCGCCTTCCTCCATATCATAGTACATCCGTTGATAAAAACTGCTCCCAATTGTATATGACAGGAGATATGATTTTTCAATGAACCGGTTAAGAGCCGGGTTGGTTTCATTAAATAAATCCTTAACTGACACCGTATGCCCCAGGGATTCAAAGCCTTCTTTAAGAGAAGCGGCTACCATTTTATGACCAGAACCATGAGAACAGGATAAAATAAGTATGCGTTTAAATTGTGACATGGTAAACCGTCCTTTCTGGAGATTCCATTAAATAGGTCTCCAATAAATTTTATACTGTCATTTTATCGAAAAAATATTAGATTTACATTAGAAATCCTTTAGTTTAAATTTTTTAACCTTCTCTTAACCTCTTTTTAACCTTTTTTTAACTTGTTTTAAGGAATTAGTCAAATAAGGATTGAAATAATCGTTTTTACCACTTATAATGATATTATCAATAAGGAAAGAGGTGTCTAAGATGATTGAATTTGTTTATGGTTCAAAGGGAAGCGGCAAGACAAAAAAAATGATCGACATGGCCAACACCGATCTTGAGTCCTGTAAAGGCGATATCATTTTTATTAATGACAGAGACAAATATCGAGTAAAAGTAGATACTAAGATCAGATTCACAAATTTAGAAGAGTACGGAATTGTAGGCTCAGGTGAGTTGGCTGGCTTTATCAGCGGCGTTATTTCGGAAAATTATGATGTGAAAATTATGTACGTCGATAACCTGTTACGTATTATTGATGCTAAAACCCCAGCAGATGTTTGTGTGATCGTTGAGAAATTACAGTTAATTAATAAAAATCATGATATAAAATTTGTTCTGAGTCTGAGTTGTGATGAATCAGAGTTACCACCATGTGTTACAAATTTAATATAGACGATGAAGTCGGACGATCCCAAAGGTGTGATGCAATTGGGTTCGTCCATTTAATCTGTTTGAAGGAAGTCAATGAATAGTCAACAATCAAAACCCTATCAGGTCTATTCTGTTTGGTTGAAAAAACATTACGGGGAAAAGGTATATAAAATACCCATAAACATCCCTGTGACTTGTCCAAACCGTGATGGTACGCTAGGACATGAGGGGTGCATTTATTGTGGGGAAAAAGGTGGGGGTAACGAAACCCTTTCTAATCTTTTGTCAGTTAAAGAGCAAATGGAAATTAATTCAAAATATATTGGTAAACGTTTCAATGCCAAAAAATTCATTCCCTATTTTCAAAGCTTTACAAATACCTATTGTGAATTTTCGGATTTTAAAGCCTGGATAAAGGCATGCATTCGGCCTGATGTCGTTGAAATTGCAATTTCCACCCGTCCGGATTGTGTTACGGATGAGCAGTTATTTTTTTTGCAGGAAATAAAAAAAGAAAACAACATTGAAATAACCATAGAGCTCGGTTTACAAAGCGTAAATTCAAATACGCTAAAGATCATAAACCGGAGACATACCCTTGAGGATTACCTTGAAACCATGGATCGAATCAAACAGGCCGGATTCATGGCCTGCACACATTTGATTATTGACCTACCCTGGGATCAGGAAATAGATGTGGTCAATGCCGCAAAAATTATTTCAGAAAAAGGATCCGATTTTGTGAAATGCCACAGCCTGTACATTGAAAAAAACACCCAGTTGGAACGGTTGTATAAAGTTGGCAAAGTTCAGCTTCTGACGAAAGAAGCATACATAAAGCGGGCTATCCTGTTTTTAGAGAACCTTTCATCTGAAGTGGTGGTGCAACGACTGATTGGCCGTGCACCTAAAGAAGACAGTATTGTCACCAATTGGGATACCAGCTGGTGGAAAATCAGAGATGAACTTGAAGCTCAAATGAATAACGAAAATTACTATCAGGGAAGACTTTTCTCTGGTAAAAGATAATTAGAGGTAAATGCCTTGGGAACAAAATATTGGCAAGAATTTCTTATTCCCTATGATCAAGCGGTGGATGAGATTGTCCTTAAGTTCAGCAGTTTAAAAAAACAATATCAAAAATCAGGAGAATACTCTCCCATCGAATCCGTTTATGGCCGGGTAAAAAGTGTTGCCAGTATTTTGGAGAAAATCCAGAATTACGGTGTGGATATTGAAGCTCTGGAAGAAACTATTCAGGATATTGCAGGGATTCGTATTATGTGCCAGTTTGAAGAGGACATTTACGAGGTTGTGGATCTTATCAGAGAAAGAGCCAACCGGGATATGGATATTATTCGTGTAAAGGATTACCTGAGTGAAGCAAAGCCAAGCGGTTACAAAAGTTTTCATCTCATTATTCGTTATCCGGTTTTTACGGTGTCCGGTTTTAAATCCATTCTTGTAGAAATACAGATTCGAACCATGGCCATGAATTTTTGGTCAATCATCGAACATTCCTTAAATTACAAATACAAGGAAAACATACCGGAAGTCGTAAAAAAGCGACTCATCAATGCAGCCAATGCTGTTAACGAAGTTGATCGGGAAATGTCTTCCATCAGAGAAGAAATTCAAAATGCCCAGCGACTTTTCGGTTTGAAATCAAGCTCGGTTACCAGTATTCTTGATAATATCGGAAATCTATACAAACTTAATCAAGTCGATAAAGCCTCTCAATATGAAAAAATATTTGATGAGCTTTTTGCCCAGGAAGATATTATTCAATTGATCCTACTGAGAAAAGAATTAGAGTCAGAGGTTAATAAAATAGAAGCTGATGTTTAAGATAAGTAAAAAGAGGATTGTGAGAACAATAACATTGTGATACAATCAATCATTGAAAAGCAATAAGTATAAAGGAGGTAGTTAATGTCAGGACATTCAAAATGGTCGACCATTAAACACAAAAAAGGAAAAATAGATGCCAAGAGAGGCCAAATTTTCACAAAATTAGCAAAATATATTGCAGTTGCATCCCGGGAGGGTGGCAGCGATCCGGAAATGAATGCAAAGCTTAAGGAAGCAATTGTTAAGGCAAAAGCTGCTAATATGCCAAACGAAAATATTGACCGTGCCGTTAAAAAGGGTGCCGGAGAATTACAAGGCAGTATTTATGAAGAAATTACCTATGAAGGTTATGGCCCGGGAGGGGTTGCGGTTATTGTCGAAACTTTGACTGACAATAAAAACCGAACTGCCGGGGATGTTCGCCATGCATTTGATAAAAATGGCGGGAACCTTGGAATTAGTGGCAGTGTCGGATTTTTATTTACAAAAAAAGGCCAAATCATGATTGAAAAATCAGAAAGTATTGATGAAGAAGAACTGATGATGACTGCACTTGATGCAGGAGCAGAGGATGTTGAAACTTCTGATGAAGGCTATGAAATCAGCACTGACCCCATTGATTTCGGACAGGTATGTGAGGCTCTTAAATCCGCCGGATATGAACTTATCTCAGCAGAGATTGCCATGATCCCTTCAACTGAAACTGAATTAACAGTGCCCGGGGATGCAAAAAAAATGCTGAAAATGATTGATATGTTTGATGATAATGAAGACATACAAGCGGTTTGGCATAATTGGACAGGTGAAGAAGATGAACAGTAAGAGCTTATGGCAAAAAATGAAAGACGTTGTTCTTTACATCGTCTTTACAATTATCTTTGTATCCCTGACCGGTTCATTTGTAGTACAAGATGTTTATGCCGCAGCAAATAAGATTTCCATGAAACCTGAAGGGGTTGAACAGGTATATACAATCAATATTGGTGCCAGATCGAATAGCAATAATCAGGCAGAAAATGAAAACAACACAGAAATCACAACCGAGGATGGCCGTACTATTAATGTAACAGAATATGCCGTCGGTGATACCAGTGATGAAATACTTGAATATGAACAAATTTTATACGACCTCGGCTTTATGAAAAGCAAACCCGGCACTGCGTTTACTGAAGAAGTCCAAACGGCGTTAAAAACATACCAGGCAATGAGAGGCCTGGAAGCAACAGGAAAACTCGATCGTTCCACTATTATTTCCCTGGTTGCTGAAAATATTAAGTTTGTAAAAGGTGACAGCAGCCAGCTGCTTCAAACCTATCAAAAAATCTTAGTAAAGCAAAAATATTTGGCGGAAACTGATGCCAATGGCACCTTTGGTGATACCACTGAAGCAGCAGTAAAGGCATTTCAAAAAGCAAACGGATTAACAGAAACAGGGAAAATTGATGCAAACACAATAAAAGCATTGGATGCCCTAAGATAATAACAATAAAATCAAATCATCTGAACCGTCATTAAGGTGACGGTTTTTTGTTTACAAAACAATATTATTTGATATAATCATAATATTGTTTAGACACTGACTAAACAGTTGTATTCAAGAAACGAGGAAAAATATGAAAGTAGTAACTCCCGAAGAAATGGCTCTTATGGATCGTTATGCAATTGCAGCAGGTAAAAATAGCATCGATCTGATGGAAAAAGCAGGTAATAAATGCACTGAAATAATCGAAACAGATCTGGAAAAAAATGCTCAGTTAGTGGTTCTCTGTGGACCCGGAAACAATGGGGGAGATGGTCAGGTCATCAGTCGTCTTCTTTTTGAACATGGCTATGGAATCCATGTTTTCTTTACCGAACCAGAGGAAAAACTATCAAAGGATAGCCTCATAAATTTAAGTCGATTGAGAGAATTAAATGTACCCATTCATTTTATTTTAGAGGAAGTCGATTTCAAAGATTTTGAATTGATTCTTAAACAAACCACTCATATCATTGATGCTATCTTTGGAACCGGGCTAACCGAACAGGAAGTTTCAGATAAGTATAACCGAATTTTTGATAATGTGAATGCTTTTAAAGGAGAGAAGATTTCCATAGACATTCCTTCCGGCTTAAGAGGTGATGTTGGACTTACTTTGGGAAATGGTGTTTTTGCAGATAAAACCATTGTTATTCAAAATTATAAAACAGGTTGTTTACTCAACGACGGACCGGATCATGCCGGCGATATTATTCTTATTGATATCGACATTGATGAGAACAGCATTCTAAACAATAAGTATTACACCCAGGAAGCAGACCTGTCATTTCCTGAAAAAAGAAAAAAGAATAGCCACAAGTATGATTATGGCTCAGTGGTAGTGATTGCCGGTTCAAAAGGCATGAGTGGTGCGGGTATTATTACTGTAGAAGGTGCTTTAAAAAGCGGCAGTGGTTTAGTGACCTGCTATGTTCCCCAGGATATTTATCTGCCAGTAGTGGCAAGAGCACCGGTAGAAGCTTTAATTAAAACCTATGACTGTAACATCACCGCAGAAAATATCGAAAAAGACCGAAAAAAAGTTATTCTGATTGGCCCGGGCATTGGACGGGCCAAAAACTATAGCCTTATCTTAGAGCATCTCTTAGAAGGTGAATTACCAGTGGTAATAGATGCCGACGGCCTTCATCATCTGTCTCATGTTATGGATTCTTTGAAGAAATCGAAGACCAAGGTGATCATTACCCCTCATTTCGGGGAATTTTCAGCACTTATCAATGTTCCGCGGGAAAAAATTCTTCAGGACCCGATTGCTTACGGACAAAAATTTGTTGCTGAATATGGGGTAGTCCTGGTTCTTAAGGGTTATCGAACTATGATTTTCGGCCCTAACGGCGAAATCTGGTTTAATTCCACCGGAAATCCAGGCATGGCTACCGGAGGAAGTGGCGACGTTTTAGCCGGGATGATTGCCGGCATTGCCGGTCAGAACATTGATTTATTTGAGGCCGCTAAAGCAGGCGTGTTCTATCACGGAAAAGCAGGGGATTATTATGCCAATGCCTTTGGACAAAGCACCTTAACGGCGCGAAGCATCATTGAATCACTGAAGTATGTTCTTAAATAGAAAAAAAAATAAATGTTTATAAATGGTGAGAAGCAAGGTGATGATAGCCTTGCTTCTTTTTTTCCAAGAAATTGAGTAATGAATAACACAGGTGTTTCAAATGATATCAATTTGATGAGTACACATAAGTTGTAACCGCGAGGTCAATAAGTTATAATTAAATGGTGGTAATTTTATAAAAATAAATATTTTCAAAAAAAAGCGGGGAGAAGAGATGGATAAATTAATACAACATTTGGATCTCATATGTTCATATGAGCCTTATAAATATATCATCAGCAATGCTGAAAAAAAGAATGAAAAATTTAGCAGGATTGTCATCACTTTAAAGAATGATGATTATCAGGTTGAAAAATTCTCGGAAGATAAAGTTTTTCATGAAAAGCTCTTGAAAAATGATTTAAAGCAGTATTTATTAAGCACTGTTGAGAATCAATACAAGCAATTGAATGCCTGGAATGAAGACTTTGAATTCATGATAAGAATATCTAAAAAGGGTAAATGCTCATTTTCAAAAGTCATCAATAAAAACGGTCAGGCCGTGGCTATGGATCATAATCGCAAGAAGAATTATATTTTGCCTGAAGGAACGCGCATTGAACCCCTTGTGGATATGGGAATATTTACCCAATCAGGTTCTGTGGTTAATGCGATGTATGATAAATACAAACAAATCAACCGGTTTATTGAAATCATCGATGATTCAATTAAAGATTTAGAGATTGAAAAATTTACAATCATTGATTTTGGATGCGGCAAATCTTATTTTACATTTGTTTTGTATTATTATTTTACGGTTATTCGAAAAATTGATGTGCATATAATTGGTTTGGATTTAAAGCTAGACGTGATTACAAAATGCAATGCAACAGCAAAAAAATACGGATATGATCAGCTGCATTTTGAATTAGGTGATATCAATGGCTTTCAATGCAACTTTCCGGTTGATATGGTCATAACCCTTCATGCATGCGATACGGCTACGGATTATGCTCTTTTTAATGCCATTGAGTGGAATGCTGAAATGATTTTTTCTGTTCCCTGCTGTCAACATGAATTAAACGCACAAATTGAGAGCAATAAATTATCTTTATTGACCCGTTATGGCATTATTAAAGAACGAACAGCGGCATTGATGACTGATGCCATTAGGGGTAATTTACTCGAGTATTGTGGGTATAAAACCCAATTATTGGAATTTATAGATTTTGATCATACCCCCAAAAATATTTTAATACGGGCAATGAAAAAAAACATTCCCAGAGCAACAAAAACTAAGTGTTTGGAAGAGGTCACAAATATTATCAGAGAATTTAATTTAAGACCCAGGTTATACGAGTTATTGAGAGACAATAACTATCTTGAGTAACAGAGTGAATATATAATTGCGTAAAATAGTGCAAACGTATAAAAATTGAAGTTGTTGTATAATTGCCTAAAATAGAACAATTGCATATAAATTGAAATATGATATAATAGTTGCAATAAAATAAAAATAAGTAGGTTTGAAATGTATTGTGTAATCATTGGTTCGTTAATAGAATTGAAAGAGCAGACCCCTTCAGTACGCAAGAGCGTTCTTGAAAAGATGGAGAATGTCCTGGCACGGATTAATTATGATTTTAAAGAAAATATTGTTGCCGGGTTCATCATCACATCAGGTGATGAATTTCAGGGTCAACTCAGTGCATCGTGGATTTCAATTAAAATTATTGAACTGATGATCAAAGAACTTTATCCGCATCCCATTATTTTTGGTATTGGACTCTGTGATGTTTATATTAAAATCAATTCCGAAAAAGCCTTAAGTACTGATGGTACTGCATATTATTTTGCCCGGGAAGGTCTCGCCGCAGAAAAAAACAGAATTAATGAAAATTCTTTTGCTGTGTATTTCAAGACGGATAAAAATGATGAAGCACTTATTAATGCCTTATGTCGGTCAGTTGATTTAATAATGAAGGGGTGGACGGTTAAACAAAAGGAAATCGTATGGAAAATGGCTGAAATGGCTGAACAACAAAATTTAATTGCCGCTGCGCTAGGCTTAAATCCATCAACTGTAACACGTCATCTTAAAGCCGCTCAATATACTTATTACAGAGAACTTTTAACAACACTCATGAACTATTTCAGGAAAGAGTATGATTTTGCTTTCGACGGAACCAGTCTCGATTGTGCAACCGGCTATTATAATGCGGGAATATATTTAATGAGTCATTTTGATTATGACGATTCTTTAGATAATCTTTACAAAGCTCTGGAAATCAGAGTGAATGAATTAGGATCCCATCATCCTGACACTGCTGTTTCTTACCATAACCTGGGGACTGCATATTTGGTTATGGACGAGTTTGACAAAGCCCTTGAATTTTATCAAAAGGCTTTAGAAATAAGAGAAAAGATTTTAGGCCCAAAGCATCCGGATACAGCGGGTACCATCCATAACATTGGGAATGTCTATTTGAAAAAAAATGATAGCGACAAAGCTCTGGCGTATTATCAAAAGGCTTTAGCAATAAAAGAAAAGGATTTGGGCCTCAAGCATCCGGATACTGCTGCTACTTACCATAATATGGGGAATGCATATGCGACGAAAGGTGATGTTCCTGAAGCTCTTGAATATTTACAGAAAGCTTTAACCATCAGAGAAAAGGTGCTTGGAACAGATCATTCAGATACTGCGACCAGTCACAATAGCATCGGATATACATATCTGATTAACGGCAATGTTGATAAAGCCCTTGAATCGTATCAGAAAGTTTTGCAAATCAGGGAAAAGGTTTTGGGGAAAGATCATATTCAGACGGCTAATACTTACAATAATATTGGGATTGTATATTCGGTAAAAAGTGATAATGCGTTGTCACTTGAATATTATCAAAAGGCTTTAGTCATCAGAGAGAAATTACTCGGTCCAATGAATAATGATACCGCATCGACCTATGATAGTATTGGAAATGGTTATTTAGCTAATGGGGAAGAAGGTAAGGCCCTTATCTATTATCAAAAAGCTTTGGCAATATATGAATCCAAGGAGTCAGTGCAAACAAAAAAGTTATGCCAAAAAATTGAACACATCATTCAGAAAAGAGACATTTAAGATCAGTTGCAGCCCAGGGATTAGAACAGCTTTTTCAGGCCGCCGATGCCAATGGATTAGCCCTTGATTGTTGCTCCGGGTATCGCTCTTTGGCAACCCAGGCATGGCAGAGTTCTACGGGATTAATTAATTGAGTTCGCACGGGTGACACCGGTTCATCATGATCTAAATAATAACAGTCTTTTTTAATCTATTTAGGTTATAATGAAGGTTATAAATTTATTAAGTTAAGTCATTTAGGAGAAACAAGTATATATGAGTCATAAAAAGAATACAAAAAGAGAACTGGAACACAACAAAAGTTATTGTATTAAAACTTTCGGATGTCAGATGAATGAAAATGACTCGGAAAAACTTTCCGGACTTTTAAAAGCCATGGGGTACACCGTTGAAGATGATGTCAATAAAGCCGGCTTAGTTATTCTCAACACCTGCAGTGTCCGGGAAAATGCGGATGTTCGGGTTTTTGGAAACATCGGCGCTTTTAAAACTGTCAAAAAAACAAATCCCGATTTAATCCTGGCTGTTTGCGGATGTATGATGCAACAGCCGGAAATTGTTGCAAAAATTACTAAAACATACCGACAGGTTGATCTTGTTTTCGGCACCCATAATCTCCATCTTTTTCCGGAAATACTTAACAATTATCTGGTAAATGGAAAACGCATGGTTGAGGTTTGGGAAGATTCCAATGGCATTATTGAAGATCTTCCGGTTGATCGACGGTATTCCTTTAAATCCTTTGTGACGATTATGAACGGATGTAATAACTTTTGCACCTATTGCATTGTCCCTTATACCAGAGGCCGGGAAGTTAGCCGCCAGCCGGAGAAAATCATCGCCGAGGTTAAGGCACTGGCCGAAGATGGTTGTGTGGAAATAACGCTGCTGGGGCAAAATGTCAACTCCTATGGCAATGATCTTGGGGAAGACATTAATTTTTCAAATTTACTCAGGGACTTGAATACCATTGAAAAGTTGGGCCGGATTCGTTTTATGACATCACATCCAAAGGATTTAACCGATGATGTCATAGATGCCATTGCAGATTGCGACAAAGTATGTAAATATATTCATTTGCCCATCCAATCCGGAAGTACCCGGATCTTAAAGGCCATGAATCGGAAATATACCCAGGAAGATATTATCGAACGCGTCCAGAAAATGAAGGAAAAAATTCCCGGGGTTGCCATTAGCACCGACATTATCGTTGGCTTTCCCGGAGAAACCGAAGAAGATTTTGAAGAGACCCTTAAAGTCATAAAGGTCTGTGAGTTTGACTCGGCTTTTACGTTTCTTTTTTCCATTCGTTCCGGGACTCCGGCGGCCACCATGGCGGATCAGATCCCCGAGGAAATCAAACATACGCGGTTAAATAAAAGTCTTGATCTTCTCCATGAGATTAGTCTGGGGATTAACAAAACCTATCTTGACCAAACGGTAACCGTTTTAGCAGAAGAACCCAGCCGAAATAAACTTAATCGGCTAACCGGTCGAACAGAAACCGGAAAGCTTGTCAACTTTAAAGGCAGCCATGAAGATATTGGAAAAATTGTAATGGTTAAAATAACTGACGCAAAAACATTCAGTCTCGATGGTATTAAAGTATCACAGGAGGAGACCCATGGCGCAACTATCACCCATGATGACCCAATACCTGCAAATTCATGAGGAGGTTCCGGATGCCCTCCTTTTCTTTCGTTTAGGAGATTTCTATGAAATGTTTTTCGATGATGCCCTAAAGGCCTCACGAGAACTGGAAATTGCCCTGACCGGAAGAGATTGCGGTCTTGAAGAACGAGCCCCGATGTGTGGGGTGCCTTATCATGCCGCTCAAAACTATATTACCCGTTTGGTTGAAAAAGGATACAAGGTCGCAATTTGCGAACAAATGGAAGACCCTAAAGATGCCAAGGGTATTGTCAAACGTGAAATTGTCCGGGTGATTTCCCCGGGTACCATTTCCGAAGGTAAGCTATTAGAATCTAAAAAGAATAATTACCTGATGTCCTTATATCTGGAAAATAATCGTTTGGGCATTGCCAGCCTGGACGTTTCAACCGGAGACTTTTATGTTACCGAGCTGGAGGGGAAAACCCGGGAACTCTGGCTATCCCAATTAGCCGACGAAATCGGCCGGCTGCTGCCGTCAGAAGTGATTTTAAACCCGGCTTTATTTAAAGACCCCCAGGCCCTGGATCTGATTGAGAAAAAATTCGGAATCCTGGCCAGTCTCTACCCTGAAAAATATTTCAACATCAAGAACTGCAGTGGCCGCATTACCACCCAGTTTGAGGTCTTTTCATTAGGAGCCCTTGATCTGGAAAAAAGAGACCATGCCATTGCCGCGGCCGGAGCCCTGCTGGGTTATATTGACGAAACCCAAAGGCGGGCATTAAACCATATCAAAACCATCCGCTATTATAAAAGCCAGGATTACATGGTTCTTGATTTGTCCACCCGACGAAATTTGGAACTCACCGAAACCATCAGAACCCTGGAAAAACGGGGAAGTCTGTTATGGGTTTTGGATAAAACCATTACCGCCATGGGTGGCCGAACCCTGCGACGGTGGCTTGAAGCTCCGCTGATAAAAACCGAAAGCATTTTAGAACGCCAGGGCAGTGTTCAGGAATTTTATGATCACTCCAGTCGTTTACCGGAGTTTAAAACCATTCTCACCAAGGTTTACGATCTGGAGCGGCTTTGCGCCAAGCTTTCCTTTGGAACCGCTAATCCACGGGACTTATTAGCCCTTAAACAATCCCTTGGTGCATTGCCATTAATCAATGACTTTCTAACATCTCTGGGGGCAGAAAAACTGGAAAGTTTGTATGATAAAGAAGAGCTTCTCCAGGATGTTTGGACCCTGATTGAAAAATCCATTGATGATAATGCCCCCCTGGTTATAAAAGAGGGAAATGTCATTAAAAATGGGTATAATAATGAGGTGGATACCTTTAGAGAGGCTGCTGAAAAGGGCCAGGACTGGATCAGAGATCTGGAAGCCCGGGAACGGGAACATTCAGGAATTAAATCCCTTAAAATTAAATATAACCGGGTATTCGGGTATTTCCTGGAGGTCACCAAAAGCTACCTGGACCAAGTTCCGGAAGACTATATCAGAAAGCAAACCCTGGCCAATGCCGAGCGTTATTTTACCCCCGAGCTCAAGGCCATGGAAAACAAAATCCTCGGAGCCCAGGAAGGGTTGCTGCGATGTGAAACCCAGATTTTCCAGGAAATTCGCGAAACCCTGCTGTTGGAAATCCACCGAATCCAGAAAAAAGCTTCCGAAGTGGCTGAACTGGATGCTGTTTATTCACTGGCCACAGTTGCTCACCAAAATCATTACGTGTGCCCTGAAATCTCAAATGAAAAAGCCATTGATATTAAAAATGGCCGACATCCTGTGGTTGAAGCCTTTATTGGCGAAAGTCATTTTATTGGGAACGATTGTCTGCTCAATGATGATGATCAGCAAATGATGATCATCACCGGGCCGAATATGGCCGGGAAGTCGACTTTTATACGTCAGGTGGCGGTGATTGTTTTAATGGCCCAGATTGGGTCCTTTATTCCTGCCGATGCCGGCACCATCAGCGTCGTCGATCGGATTTTCACCCGGGTGGGGGCCAGTGATGATCTTGCCAGCGGTCAAAGTACCTTTATGGTGGAAATGACCGAGGTTGCCAATATATTAAAAAACGCCACGGACAAAAGCCTGGTGATTTTAGACGAAATTGGCAGGGGAACCTCAACTTTTGATGGCATCAGCATTGCCTGGGCAGTGGTCGAACACCTTTGGGATAAAGCAGCCATTGGCGCTAAAACCCTTTTTGCCACCCATTACCACGAACTTACCGAACTTGAAACGCTGAAACCCGGGATTAAAAATTATAGCATCAGTTTAAAAGAAACCCCGGACGGGGTCATCTTCCTGCGGAAAATAAATCCGGGAAGCGTGGACCAAAGTTACGGCATTGAAGTGGCTAAGCTGGCCGGCTTTCCAACACCGGTGACCAGACGTGCCCAGGAAATTTTAAAGCACCTGGAAGCCGGAGAAAGCACCTACCGCCAGGAGCTGTTGGTAAAAGAACCGCAGATCCTCTCAGGCGGAAAAGGAAACCAACTCAATTTTTTTGAAATGGCAAAAGGGATCAGCCCTGAAGAAGAAGCAGTCTTAGGAACCATACGCGATTTGAATATGGATGAAATGAGTCCGATTGAAGTCATGAATATAATCTATCAATTAAGAGAAAAAATCTAAAAAGAAAGTTAAATGAGGAAAATATGAGAACCAAGGAACTCAAGAAACTCGTCCAACAATTAATGGAGGACCCCAAATACCGGAAAATGCCCTTTGAGGAGTTATCCGAATCGATTGGACTGAAAAAGAAAAGTGAACGGCAAATGCTCACCCATGTTTTAAAAGAGCTGGAAAAGAAGAAGAAAGTTAAAACAATCACCGATACCAATACAAGTAAAACCAAAGACTTCAAAGAAACCAAATTTGTCAAAGAACCCAAAGGAACCAAAGAAACCAAGGAAACCAAAGACTCCCGCAAGATTATCGGTGTCCTCCAGGGAAACCAACGTGGGTTTGGCTTTGTGATTCCTGATAATACTATTTTCACAGAGGACATTTTCATCCCGGAAAAATATTTGAACGGTGCTTTAGACCAGGATCACGTTTGGGTACAGTTGACTTCACAGCCGGGCGAAAAAAGACCTGAAGGGGAAGTCGTTGAAATTATCGAACGGGGCCATAAGAAACTTATTGGCCGCTATGAAAAAGGAAAAAGTTTTGGCTTTGTCATCCCTGATAATGATCGTCTCTGCAAGGACATTTTCATTCCCGAACGTCGTGGAAAAAATGCCGTCACCGGAGATAAAGTCGTTGTTAATATCCTCAGCTGGTCCGATAGAGGAAAGAATCCAGAAGGGGAAATTGCCGAAATCCTCGGGAATAAAGACGAACCCGGCATTGATATTCTCTCGGTTTTAAAAGAATATGACATTCCCATGGAATTTTCCAAGAGTGTTGAAAAAGAAGCCAATAACATTGTCGATAAAATCACCGAGGCAGAGTTGGAAAAACGTAAGGATCTCCGGGAAGAAGTGATATTTACTATTGATGGCGATGATGCCAAGGACTATGACGATGCTGTTTCTATTGAGAAAAAAGAGAATGGTCATTACATCCTGGGCGTCCACATTGCCGATGTGAGTCATTTTGTTCGTCACGGATCACCTCTGGATGAATCTGCCCTGGAACGCGGTACCAGCGTTTACGTTGTGGATCGGGTTGTACCGATGCTGCCCTTTAATCTGTCCAATACCGTCTGCAGCCTTGTGCCTAATGAAGATCGATTGACCTTTAGCTGTGAAATGGAAATTGATAAAAAAGGAAAGGTTCTGGACTATAAAATTTTCAAATCCGTTATCTGCTCTAAATCAAGAATGACCTATCAAGGGGTTGCTGATGTTTTAGCAGGAAAAGATAACCTGGTCGCCAAAGCGCTGCTGCCTTTTATTGATGATCTTCAGGTTTTGGAAGAATTGTTTGGTGTGCTTCATACCCAAAGGCGACTTAAACGCGGCGCCATTAACTTTGATTTTCCAGAAGCAAAAATATTTTTGGATGACAAAGGTTTCCCCGCTAGAATTGAGGTTGAGGAACGCCTTGTATCGCATCGGATGATTGAAGAGTGCATGCTAGTCTGCAACGAAACCGTGGCAAAACATGTTGCAGGAACCAAGGTGCCTTTTTTATTCCGAAATCACCCTGAGCCGGATCCTGAAAAATTAGCCGCCTTCCGGACATTTATTAACCGTTACGGTTTTAAACTGGGTTCCAAAGAAGATGCTGTTCCCAGAGGGGAAGACTATCAAAAACTGATGGAAGACATTGACGGGAAAAGTGAAGAACGGGTCATCACCCTGTTAATGCTGCGAACCATGCAACAGGCTGTCTACCAGGGACATAATCTGGGGCATTTCGCTTTAGGGGCCAAATATTATACCCATTTCACCTCCCCGATCCGACGTTATCCGGATCTCTTTGTTCATCGGTACTTGGCAAAAAGCCTTCATGGCAAGATCAGTGAGAAAACAGTGGAATATCTTGAAAAACATATTGAAGATATTGGCCAGCATTCCTCAGAAACTGAACGCCAGGCCGAAAAGATTGAGCGGGAAATCACCAAGTTGAAAATGACCGAATACATGTCCGCTCATCTTGGCGAAACCTTTGAAGGCCGAATCAGTGGGGTTACCTCCTTTGGATTCTTTGTCGAACTGGCAAACACCGTCGAAGGTCTAGTTCGACTGCAAAATATGAGAGATGATTATTATGTTTATGACCCTGATCTTCACCAGCATATTGGCGAGCGAACAGGAAAATTCTATCGTCTTGGCCAGGAGGTTTGTATTAAAGTACTTAAGACTGATGTGGATCTAAAACAAATTGATTTTGAACTTGTTGAAAAACGAAAGAAAGCATGATATAATAAAGTACTAGCTAAAGAACAGAGGTGATGGGCATGGCAGAAACCATAAAAATTGTGGCAAAAAATAGAAAAGCACGTCATGATTTTCTCATTGAAGATACCTATGAGGTTGGATTGGTGCTGTCAGGCACTGAAGTTAAATCCATCCGCCAGGGGAAGGTCAGTTTAAAAGAAAGTTTTGCCGATATTTATGAAGGTGAAGCCTTTGTCTATCAAATGCATATCGATCCTTATGAGCAGGGGAATATTTATAACAAAGATCCTCTGCGCATTCGAAAGTTGCTGATGCACAAACAGCAAATCCGGAAACTAACCGGATTAAAGCAACGGGAAGGATATACTCTGATACCACTGACACTCTATTTTAAAGATAATCACGTCAAGATGGAACTGGCTCTGGCCAAAGGTAAGAAGCTTTATGATAAGCGACATGCCATGGCTGAGCGAGATGCCGATCGACGGATTCAGAAAAGTATGAGACATAGCGGTTAGCTAATAATTTTGGGGGCGCACTGGTTTCGACGGGGGTTTTGAAGCTTGAGTAGCGAGTCGATGTTGCTAATCATCGTTAAAAGTGGCAAAAAAATATAAACGCTAAAACAAACAGAAGTTACGGTATGGCTTTAGCAGCGTAATTACGCTCTAAAGTACAATATTACGACTTTCACGGCAAAATAATTGCCGTACGCCTCCCGATTCAACCTGTGGTTTAGGGTTTCGGCGTTCAAAGAAGCAGGGAACCGTTTTGGGTAGTGTCTCGCACCCTTAACGATCAAGAGACTGGTTTCTTTTTTCCTTTGTCATTGGAGAAGAAGAGGAATGAGAAAATAATCGATGACTGCACTCGGAGAAGCTTCTGTGAATGAATTTTCGGACGTGGGTTCGATTCCCACCGCCTCCACCAAAATAAATGATAAGCTCTGAACTACCTGTACAGGGGGTGTTCAGAGCTTTTTTTTTCGGAAAAATACTTTTGTCCATTGAAAATGCTTTATTATTTGTTTAGGGCTTCTAGTTTAAAGAAACCATCACAAAATTGAGTTTAGTCTTGTTAACAAGTTTGTAAATTGGACTCAGGCACGGAACTCTTTATTCGGGATTAATGGAAATATCGGCTATTAATGTAGAGTACAGAATAATAATTATTTTGTACTGTATACTTTGGATTATCATCGTCTTGATAGCTGAAATAAAAGTTGCTAAAATGCAAATAATATCATCATTACGGCTGTTACAATTTTAAACACTGCTATATCAGCAATAATTGGCATTTCAGATCTTGGTATAAAAGATGATATGCTTTTAGTATTAGAAGGTTTTATGTTAGTATTTTTACCGTTTTTATGGATATCGCTAGTATTAAGGCAAAAATAGTCTCAAAATGCGGCTAGTAGGTAAACAGAAATCTCAGTTATGTTACTTGGGTTTGAAATGAAAAAACTGTAATTGTGTAATTAGTAGAATTAAAAGTATTGTACTGATAAAACGCAATTTATGAAGATGTCCTTGATGATGCGGAAATCGGTATTCGATTCAACAAAAATAAATGCTATACATAAAATTTACAACACATTTATGGTTTAAACAAACAGTATCATATTGTTGTTTTATGCAATAAACAGATGTATAATAAGAATATTGCGTATACATTTTAAATATAAAGTGTGTATATATTTTTTTGAAACATCAATAAAGAAACGCAACATTAAAAATAGTATTAGCTATAGAGAGTATCAATAAACATACAGGTGGTTAAAATGGGAATATCTAATATAAAAATATCGAATTTTAAGTCAATAAAAAATATGAAATTAAATTTAGACTATCCAACAAATTTTGATTTGTATTGTATGCTTGGAAAAAATGGGGCAGGAAAAACAACAGCCATAGATGGGATTCGTTATTTTTATAAAATGGCAAATAAAACATTTGAAATCGAAGATATAATCGATAAACTAAATATGTATGCGCAAAAAATGTACATTGAGATTACATTTGATTTTTCAAACCTATTGACTAATAATAAAAACAAGTATTTAGAGACTGTTCTAAAAAGTTATGAAGAATACATTGTAGATAGTAAATTGTTAGTGAGAATGACACAATTCAAAAATAGTGAAGTTGTTTGGTATCCCTTGAATGACGTGTATTTTGTAAGGAAGATCTTAAAGATTTTTCCGGTATTTTTTGTTAACACGCGATTTATTTCTTTGACTGATTGGTCAGAATTGTGGAATATCATAAGTGAAATTTCGATTAGTGGGATAAAGGAATCTACAGAAATTGTAGATGAAAAGTTAAAAGATGTATTTGAGGCTACATACGGCGAAAAATTTAATAAATCTATTCGGAAAATTAAAAAGATTTTTGATGAAGAAAATATTAAAATTAATGATAAGGATTATATAGTTAGATTTAAAAACGCTATTATGACACAGTTAGGTGGTGATACATTTTTGACGGATAATAATAGTCTATTGTATTATTCTGATGGCATGAATTCTTTAAAATATATAAAATTATTATTGAAACTTATTGTAGATTTATCTGATACCGCTTGGAAGAATTCTCTAATTATTCTGGACGAACCTGAAATAGGTTTACATCCCAAATTTATTGAAGAGTTAGCTGATCTTTTTTTGATAAATAGATCAAAAAAGGTTAACTATTTGTTGACGACTCATTCAAGCCATTTTATAAGTTCAATTTTAAAAAATGGAACGTCAGTATGTTTTTATAGATTATATTTGATAAATGGATATACAAATATTGAAAAAATTCGGAATATTATAGAAACAAAAGATACCTTTCTTATGAATGATGCAGAAGCAGAAAGTTATTTTTCGGATACAATTGTTTTTGTTGAAGGGCAAACGGAAATACAATTATTGAAAAATAGAAACTTAAATACGCTATTTCCTTACTTAAAAAGAATTACGATATACAATACAAAGTCAACGGACACAGTAACTAACTTGATATTACCTCAACAAGCAAATATGACTGTTCCGTATATCAATATTCTCGATATGGATAAAATACTTACTTTTAATACCGAAAAGAAAAAATTTTCTATAGCAAAAAGTGAAATAAATCCATTGTATAATAGTAAAATTAAAAAAAAGGAAAAATACTTAATTTATAATAAAGGCGGAGAGAAATTTTATACATATAATTTGCGCAACAGAATTCAAGGAGTGTTAAAAAAGAGTACATTTACTCAAAATTTAACACAATTTTGGATTAAGAACCCGGAATATATATTTCTATTAAAAATGGTAAATCTATATTGTAATAAGAATAATGTTTTTGTTATGAGAACAACAATTGAAGGTGCAATTGTAAATGAAAAAAATTATGAAGTAGTATTGAAGTGGCTGGAAACTAAATTAATAGAAAGTACTTTTAATAAACTATGTGATTTATTGAATAAATACCCTGATTGCATTGAATATAAAACAACCATATTGAGATTAGTTCTAAATGGGAAATTAGATAGTTTGCAAAATATGAAATATTCTAAAGATAAAACTGGAAATGTACGGGCTAATGTTCCCGAAGACGTTTATAATGGGGTTCTTTTTATAAAAAACAAGATTGGAAATAAAACAAGCGGTTGGGTAATTGAATTTATTGACTATTATTTAAACAATGTTTTAGTAGAAGATGACGATGCAAATAAAGAAAAATTTAAAATGGATTTTCCAGAATTATATAATCTTTTACAAATAATAGATAATTTGATATAATAATAAAACAATGAGTAGTAACATAGCTTTAATTTGTACAGGTTAAAGCTGCCTTGTGATTTTGAGGTATTAGAATGCTTTTCGAAATACATAACAAATAATCCAAGGAGTAATTATTAACAATTTGACGTTTGCTAATTTACTCAATTTCTTATGATTAGATTCGCGATGCGGAAAATGAGAGGTACTCATGTGTAAAGGCTTCTTTAAGAAGCCTTTTTCTATGGAGATGATAATATGAATAGACTTTGGAAAATAGAAAATGAAGAACAATTTTATAATAACATAGTCTATAAAAGCAAGGAAGATATACTTGCTTTTATAAGTGATCCTGAAAAAGAGTTATATTATAAGGATATTGTAAAATTTAAAAAGAAGAATGGATTTCGTGAGATATGCATAATAAATAAAAAAAGTGGAATTTATGACATTCAAAAAAATTTAAAAAATAATTTTCTTAACAATATATCAATTTCAGATGTATCATATGGGTTTGTCAAAAACTGCAACTATTATGATTTTTTGGAACCACATATTAATTTTTATAAAAACAGTTTTTTTTTAAGATTAGATGTCGAAAATTTTTTTGGTTCGATAAGGTACAGCGATATTAATGATGTAATGTCGTATTACTTTTTAGACTCATTTGACATAGAAAAAAAAAGAGAAATACTTGAAATAATTTGTAAGGTGTTGACCTTTCACGATAAAGTAATTCAAGGCACTCCAACAGCGCCTGTGATATCTAATATAATATTTAGATCTCTTGACATTAGGATTCAAAAATATTGTCAGAAATTTGGTGTGATTTATAGTAGATATGCAGATGATTTATTGTTTTCAACTCATCAAAAGATTTTGATGAGTTCTGATTTTTATAAAGGTATTCAAAATATAATAATGTCGAAAAATTTTATGATCAATCATAATAAAACTATCAGATATAAAAATAGCATTTCTTTAAACGGGTATGTAGTAGATTGTACAATAAGATTGTCAAGAAAAAAGTTGAAACGATTAAATAGAGTATTGTTTTATCTCGAAAATGTTAAATTTAGAAATGAGGAACGTTGGTTTGAAAATTTAAATGATGAGATGAAAAAATATGAGAAAAACGAAAAGGTTATTGCTTTTTCAGGAAAATATGAAATGGTAAATTTTTTGGCCGGAAACAGATCGTTTTTAATATCATCTATAAGATATTCTGAAGATAAGCTATATCTTGATAGATGCATAAGAATGATCCACAGAATTGAAAATCAAATTAATAATATATTGTAATAAAACTGATTTTAATAATTAGAATCAGAGTCAAATTTCAGAAGTTTATGTAGGAACTCCTCCAAAGCAAAATGCATAAGGGAGAGGGGGTTCGGACTATTTCTTGGACACCTCAAACTATAATACACCCACAAGCTTACAGTGCCTGACACCAACATATAAACTTAATGAATCGATTAAGAAATTTATTCCATCCAAGAGACAAACCCAAAATTATCTGACCAACAACCCCTTCAGTTTCTTCTTTTGGAGAAAAGTACGTCATATGGATATTATCATTAAAAAGGGCCACTGTATTCATCAGTGAGAGCCATCATGAATGAGCTGGCTCTCACTGATGACTTCAGTGGATCTAAATCAAAATATTATTCATCATACTCAGAATTAATTTCGTTTTCTGAAAAATAGTTCATTTATATTTTTAGCAATCGACCCTAAAATGTGGCTTTTTCACTGGTCCCGAACCTTCCCTTTTTATCATTTCAAAAAGTGATCGCTGGTTTATTTGATGTCGAGGTTCCAGCGATTAGAAAGCACTTCAAGAATATTTTGCAGTCTGGTGAACATGATGAAAAAGTGGTTGTTTTTATTTTGGAAAATACCACTCAGCAAACGAC
>NZ_DATCHP010000101.1:0-45481 GCF_036508315.1 Acetobacterium sp.
AACCTCCATAGCAAAATCCATTGCCAGGGCACTTAATCGAAAGTATGTACGAATGTCTTTAGGGGGAATGCGTGACGAAGCTGAGATTCGTGGCCACCGCCGAACCTATATTGGTGCCATACCGGGAAGAATCATTTATAATATTAAAAAATGCGGCACTCGAAATCCACTCTTTCTTTTAGATGAAGTAGACAAACTGGGCCAGGATTTTAAAGGGGACCCGGCCTCAGCGTTACTTGAGGTTTTAGATCCGGAACAAAACAATACCTTTACGGATCACTATATGGAATTGCCTTTTGACCTTTCCCAGGTGCTTTTTTTAACCACGGCCAATGCCCTGTCATCCATTCCGCGACCCTTATTGGATCGGATGGAAATTATTGATGTGAACGGTTATGTTGAAAGTGAAAAAGTTGAGATCGCTAAGAGATATCTTATCCCTAAGCAGCTGGAAATCCACGGGTTAAAAAAATCAACCTGTAAAATCAGTGAAACTGTTATAAAGAACACCATTGAGTATTACACAAGAGAGTCCGGGGTTCGTGAACTCGAACGTAAAATCGCTCAAATCTGTCGTGTTGCAGCCAAAGAAATCGTTGAAAAAGATCGCAAAAGCATTAGTGTTACCCAAAAAAATCTTGAAAAATTTCTGGGAAAACATCAATATTCCTTTGAAACAGTTGGGGATAAAAAAGAAGTCGGGGTTGTTAACGGCCTTGCCTGGACATCCGTTGGCGGAGACACCCTTCAAATTGAAGTTATTGTGGTAGATGGTACCGGAAAAATTGAATTGACTGGTCAGTTGGGGGACGTCATGAAGGAGTCTGTAAAAGCGGGAATCAGTTATATCCGTTCCAAAGCAGAAGATTTGGGTGTCAGATCGGATTTTTATTCCAAGAAAGATATTCATTTACATGTCCCTGAAGGAGCAGTTCCGAAAGATGGCCCATCAGCAGGGATTACCATTGCAACAGCGCTGGTTTCAGCACTAACCAATAAGCCAGTGCCTCAGAATCTTGCAATGACCGGTGAGATTACCTTAAGAGGTCGGGTTCTCCCCATCGGAGGACTTCGGGAAAAACTCACAGCTGCCCATCGGGCCGGCATTAAAGAAATCATTTTACCCAAAGAAAATGAAAAGGATCTTGAAGACGTGCCAAAGGTTGTTTTAGAAGCACTTCATATTCAGTCTGTATCAAACATGTCTGAGGTTATTGAAATTGTTTTTAACCAGTTATAAAAGGATAAGTCAGATCCTAAGAACATTAGAAATGGAGTAAATTATGAAAGTAACAAAAGCAGAGATTGTCATCAGTGCTGTGGCGGAAGCCCAGTATCCTGTTGACAATCTGCCTGAAATTGTCCTGCTGGGACGATCAAACGTAGGAAAGTCATCATTTGTTAATACCCTTATTGAACGAAGGGGATTAGCGCGCACCAGCTGCCAGCCAGGAAAAACACAAACCATGAACTTTTATCGGATCAATGATCTTTTTCATTTTGTAGATATGCCTGGTTATGGCTATGCCAAGGTTTCTAAAACCGAACGGGAAAAATGGGGAAAGATGATTGAAAAATATTTAAGAAATCGGGAAAATGCTGTCCTGATTTTTCAACTCATGGATTCTCGGCATGTGCCATCCGAAGATGACCGACTCATGCATGAATGGTTAACCTATTATGGATTAAACCCGGTAATTATCGGAACAAAATCAGATAAAATTTCAAGAACGAATCAAAAAAAATCAATTAATCAGATTGTAAAAGCACTGGATTTAAGGGATACCCGGGAAATTATCTTTTTCTCTACCGAAACAAAGGAAGGAAAAGAAGAGGCCTGGGCTAAAATAGAGTCAGTATTGTAATAAAACAATAAGAGCTACCCACAGGTAGCTCTCATGTTGTCGACAAACGACCGTCCCGACCAATTGTTAATCAGTTGTATGCTTCAATTCGTACAGGCTGTCGCCTGTTCGCCTTAATGCACACAACACGATGTAACTAATTGTCGGTACTGCTTTATCAATTTGTCTAAAGTCACGGAGCTACCCATCGGTAGCTCTTTCTCGTGGTGGGGAAGCGCAAATATGATTGGAGGAAAAAACAGATCATGAATGAACTGGAAATCAGAAAATTCGCAAAGAATCTGGACATTGATTTGATTGGTTTTTTTTCCACTGATTCGTTGGTTGAATGTCTGCCACACCTTGAAAAGCGTGTATCCCAGGGTTTCTTCACCGGGTTTGAAGGGGGAACACCGGAAGAGCGCATTGATTATCATCGCGATTTTCCCAGTGCAAAATCGGGGATTGTCATAGGAATTAATTATTATCAGGAGGTGAAAAAACCAGTGGATGACAAATCCAGGGGAGCTTTGGCAGCCGTTGCCTGGGGAAAGGATTATCATCTGGTCCTTCGAGAAAAGATGTTGCTCTTAATGGCGAAGATAAACTATGAACTGACGCGTCAGGGAAAACAGACTGTGATTTATAAAAGCTATGTGGATAACAGTCCCTTGGTAGACCGGGGCTCTGCATATAGAGCCGGATTAGGGTTTTTTGGTAAAAATAATTGTCTGATTAATGAAACCCTAGGGAGTTATTTTTTTATCGGACAAATTCTCTTGGATTATGAAATCGATTTTGAACCTGTAAAGCCTATTCCCGATGGTTGCGGTGATTGTCATCGTTGTCTCGATGCTTGCCCTCAGGGGGCTTTGGGACAGGGATTCAGCCTTGAACCTTCACGATGCACGGCTTATCTTACTCAAAAAAAAGAATTAACCGATGAAGAAGAAAGTCGGGTGAACAATTCTCTTTATGGGTGCGATTTATGTCAGCAGGTTTGCCCCTACAATCGGGATTTGGAAAGAACAAAAGAAAAAGATTTTTGGATAGAACCAGAAACAGCTTATCCTGAAATAAAAGAAATCGTAAATTTATCAAACAAAGGGTTTCAAAGGAAGTTTGGAAAAACTTCAGCAGGATGGCGTGGTAAAAAAGTCCTGGTACGCAATGCTAAACTCTTTGAGAAAAATCAAAAATAAGCATGATAAATTGAAGCATAAATGCTATAATGATGAGGTTAATGAACTTTTAATTTTTTTATTTAAATGGAGGTACGAATGGTACGAAATCGTTTTGCGCCGAGTCCGACAGGAAATGTCCACGTAGGCAGTCTGCGGACAGCGTTATATAATTATTTATTTGCAAAGAAAACGGGTGGAGATTTTTTACTCCGTCTAGAAGATACAGATCAGACACGCTTCGAGGAAGGGGCAGTGGACAATCTGCTTAATGCCTTAAACCTTACCGGAGTTATTCCCGACGAAGGATTGATTAAAATCAATGGTGAGGTCATGCAAAGGGGGGACTTCGGCCCCTATATACAGTCCGAACGTTTGGATATCTATCAAAAATATTTAAAAACACTGGTGGACAATGGTGATGCTTACTACTGCTTCTGTACCAAAGAGCGGTTGGAGGAAGTCCGTGATTCTCAAAAGAAAGCTGGACAAACACCAAAATACGATGGACATTGCCGTGATCTTAGTCCGGCGGAAGTTCAGTCGAAAATTGACGCCGGAATACCTTATGTTATTCGATTAAAATTACCTGAAAATGTTGTCCTCAGTTTTGAGGATGGGGTTCGCGGAATTATTGAAATGAATACCAATGACTTGGATGATCAGGTGCTGCTTAAAACCGATGGCTTTCCAACCTACCATTTGGCGGTAGTAATAGATGATCACCTGATGGGGATTACCCACGTTATTCGTGGTGAAGAATGGTTGCCATCAACCCCGAAACATGTCTATTTATACCAGTGCTTTGGTTGGGAGGCGCCTGAATTCATTCACCTGCCGAATATTTTAAATGATGACCATAAAAAATTAAGTAAACGTCAGGGTGATGTTTCCGTAGGAGATTTCCTGGCTAAAGGATATTTGCCGGAGGCCTTAGTCAATTATCTGGCGCTTTTAGGCTGGAGTCCTGAGGATGATCAGGAAATATTTACGATGGAGGAACTCATTCAGGCCTTTGACATTTCCAGGATTAACAAGTCAGGAGCCGTTTTTGATCGATCCAAACTTAATTGGATGAATGCCCATTATATCAAGGAATTGCCCATTGAGATTTTAGTCAAAAACCTGGTTCCTTTTCTGGTGAAAGCAGGCACTATTAATAATGAAGACGTTGAATTACGAAAAGATTGGCTAGAAAAAATCGGAGAGCTTCTTCGGGATCGCATTGAGTATTTCGCCCAGTCTACAGAAAAACTGGCCTTGATTTTCAAAAACGATTTTGTAGTCACTGATGAGGAAGCATTGGAATTTCTCAGGTTAGAGTCAACAAAACGTCTTTATCAGGTGTTGGTTGAAAAAATTGAAGCCACCGATGTTCTGGATGCTTCCCGTGGCAAAGCAATTCTCAAGGAAATTCAAAAACAGGAAAAAATCAAAGGCAAGATGTTGTATATGCCAAGTCGGATTATGATCACCGGCGAAATGCATGGTCCGGATCTTACATTGATTATGGATGTTTTGGGGAAAGAAGAAATATTGGCACGGCTAATTTCCATGAAGCCGATAATAGCGTAAAGATAAAAAAAATAAAAATGGATAATTTTTAGGTTCTTTTCAAAGTTAGTTGAAATAATATATATCACGTCATGAATCATATGTAAAATTCTCGTTTTTCATGATAACCAATTATACGTTCAACTAACATTGGTAAGAACCAATTTTTATTTATGAATAAAGGAGAAGAGCGTGTGGATAAGAAGAATATACATAGAAAAAGTGTGATCAAGTTAATTGCAATCACCTTAAGTATTGCTCTTGTGGGCTATATATTATTTTATGGTATCACCGTTGGTGTTTACAACATTGGAAATATTGGTAAGAGCATCAATTACGGTTTGGATTTAACCGGAGGGGTAAATGTTGTATTAGAGGCTCAGTCCACCGATGCAGATCCGGTAACGTCTGAAAAAATTGACTCTTCAATTTTAACAATACGTCAAAGAATTGATTCCATCGGCGTGTCAGAACCTACCATAACAAAACAGGGTGATAATCGAATTCGTGTTTCAATCCCATCAGTCAGTGATCAGGAAGAGGCGTTGAACCTTATTGGTAAAACAGCTCAGTTAGAGTTTTTAGGACCGGATGACTCAGTTATTCTAACGGGGAAAGACGTTATTGATTCTAAGGGTGTCATGCAAACTGATAATAGCGGTGTAGAAAAAGCGGTAGTTACCCTTAAATTCAGTGAAGAAGGAACCAAGCTTTTTGCTGATGCCACTCAAAAATACCAGGGACAAATAATAAAAATTAAACTGGATGATGAAGTCATTTCTTCGCCTACAGTTAATGTTGTCATCACTTCAGGGGAAGCTGTGATTGAGGGAATGAAAGATATAGATGAAGCCGGAAACCTGGCATCATTAATCAGAGGAGGGGCACTCCCGGTTAAACTTGAACCTGTGGAAATTCGAACCATTGGTCCTACTCTGGGACAAAATTCCCTAAGTGAAAGTATTTTTGCAGGAATTATCGGGATTAGTCTGGTTCTTATTTTCATGCTGGTCGTTTATAGAGGACTGGGATTTCTGGCAGATCTTGCACTTCTTATTTATATTATAATTGTACTGACCATCATGACTGCCCTCAATGTAACCCTAACACTTCCGGGAATCGCTGGTCTTATTCTCACGGTAGGTATGGCGGTGGATGCCAATGTTATTATTTTCTCTCGAATCCAGGAGGAGGCCCGTTCGGGGAAATCTTTGTTAACCTCCATAGATGTTGGCTTTGCAAGAGCCTTTGGTACAATCCTGGATTCAAATGTAACCACTCTCATTGCGGGATTTGTTCTTTTTTTTCTTGGAAGCGGAAGCGTCCAGGGCTTTGCAGTCACTCTGATTTTAGGGATTCTGGTGAGTATGTTTACCGCAATAGTTATTACAAAAAGACTAATAAAAATTTTGGTTAAAACAGGCTTATTTAACAATAACGCCTTTTACGGATTATAGGGAGGGGACCATAATGAAAAGAATACAAGTTGCAGAAAAAAATAAACTATGGTTTACTCTCTCTTTAATATTAGTTACCATAAGTCTTGGTTCCCTTTTTATTCAGGGACTTAACTTTGGGATTGATTTTATTGGTGGAACCATTGTGACCATGGAGTTACATGCGCCTTTCGAAGAAGCAGATGCTCGAGGGATTGTGGATAAGTTTGATACCGGGGCAGATATAACCTATGCCGGTGACGCTAAAACTCAGGTGATCATTACAACTAAAAAAAGTTTGAATACAGAGGAGCGGCAGGCCTTGTTTTCAGGTTTTCAGGAAAAATACAACCTGCAGGCGGCAGATCTTTTATCCATTGATACAGTGAATCCTTCTATTGGTAAGGAAATGGCGAGTAATGCCATCATTGCCATTGTTGTTGCCGTGTTATTGATGCTGGTATATATTACTTTCCGTTTTGAATTTCTCTTTGGAATAACCGCTGTTATCGCCTTGGTTCATGACTTGATTGTTGTTTTAGGGGTATATTCGATTTTTCAAATTCAAGTAAACTCGCCATTTATTGCAGCGATGCTAACGGTGCTGGGGTATTCAATCATGGATACAGTTGTTGTTTTCGACCGTATTCGGGAAAATCGGCCTAAGTTTGGGAAACATGCCTATTTGGATTTGGTGGACACCAGTGTAACACAAACCATTGTCCGAAGTATTAATACTTCCCTTACGACTTTAATAGCCATTACTTCATTGTATATCTTTGGGGTTCCGGCAATCAAGGATTTTGCCTTGCCATTAATGGTAGGAATTGCCATTGGAACCTATTCTTCAATTTTCAATGCTAGTGCTCTCTGGTATACAATCAAAGAGTATCAATTTAAAAGGCATGAAAAAGCAATTGCAAAATAAGGTGCATGAGACCATGATTTTAACTCAGTAATTGAGCGCCAGAGATGAATTTCTCTGGCGTTTATTTTTAGGTGCCCTTGGCGTATAGTAATCTAATGGACGACTAAAATATGACTGGAATTGTCAATGTTTTATTTAAGATTTGTTTCAAGGTTTTTATATAATAAAGTATTTATGTGATGGATCAGAAAAGCCAATCGAGACAAAGTATCAATAGCTCCTTACTTTGCAATAACAGTATGGTATAATATCAACATTTATATAAAATCGAAATAGGTAGGTAAAGATGAATCAAAGAGAAGAGAAAAAAAAGGGTTGGCTTTTTAAATGTTTGAAGAAATATTCCAATGTAGTATTCTTTATTATAATAGTTGGAGTCACAGCCTTGATTATTTTAACCCAGGTTGATCCGCAAACATTTCTTAATATCATAAAAGAAACAAAGGTTGAATTCTTGCTTTTGGGGATTAGTTGTATCTTTATTTATTGGATTTTAGAAGCATATATGTTATTAAAACTCATGAAATCCGAAAAACAGAATGAAAAGTTTTCATTTGCCTTTACCTTGACCATGGTTGGTCAGTATTACAATCTTCTTGATCCCAGTTCCAGTGGCGGGCAACCACTCCAGCTTTATGAAATGTCTAAAAAAGGCTATGGTCTGGGAGCAGGTACAGCGGTTCTCGTTAAAAAATATGCACTGTATCAGGTAACCATTACTTTTCTTGCAATAATAGCGACTATTTTTTGTATTACGGAACTCCATCAAAGCCTGGCTGCTGCCAAGTGGCTGATTGTCATTGGTCTTATTTTAAATGTCGCAGCAGTTATTATGATTTTTATCCTGATCTACAACCCAAAGGCTGGAAAGAGAATTTTATTAGGTTGCGTGAAGCTTTTGCTAAAATTGCATATCCTTAGAGATCCGGAAAAAAATTACAGAAAAATTGATCATTTCTTAGGTGAATATAGAATAGCCATAAAATCCTTAACAAGTGAAAGATGGGAAACCTTTAAATTATTTTTGATTTCCATTGTGCAAATGTTAATTTTTTACGCTGTTAATTATTGTGTTTATTTGTCTTTGGGATTACACGATACTAATGCCATAACCATTATTTCGCTTCAGGCTATTCTCTATGTAGCAGTGGCCTTTATACCAACACCTGGTGCGGCCGGAGGAGCTGAAGCAGGCTTTTTATTAATTTTCGGACCCATATACGGAGCTGGAAATGCCCCAATAGCCATGATTCTATGGCGTTTCATCAGCTTTTATTTCATTCTTGTTTTTGGAGCGGCTTATTTATCCATTCATTCCCTTAAAATGGGCAAAGAGAAGGCTAAAGAAATTGGAAATGAACTCTCTACCGGGGTTGATCATCTGATTGAAGAAACTGAGAAATAAAACCTGATACAACCAATTCATATCTAAACAATCCTCACTGCGGTTTCAGAAATGTGTCGAATCCAGTACTCATTTTTGGATGATATGCATCGGATAAGATAAATATATTACAAAGAGGTTAAAACAATGACAGCAAAAACTAAATGGAATCCACGCAATAGTGAAAAAGACAATAAAAATGCAGAAAATAGGCACAAATTAATTAGCGATTTAATGTGCAGCTTTGGATTAAGTCCCTTAACTGCTGAAATTTTGATCAACCGAGGGTGTACTTCCGTTGATGCAGGCCGTCGTTATCTTAAACCAGGTCTAGAGGATTTGCATGATCCCTTTTTACTTCAAGATATGGAAAAAGTGGTAAAACGGATCATTGAAGCAAAGACAAAGAACGAAAAGATATGTCTTTACGGGGATTATGATGCGGATGGAACAGCCGGGGTTTCGGTGCTGTTAAAATTCATGAAGAGTCAGGAATATAATGTTGACTACTATATTCCTAATCGCCTGGAAACAGGATATGGTCTTCATATCGCATCGCTGGAAACTCTTATTGATGAGGGTGTAAATCTCATTATTACCATCGATAATGGTATTTCAGCTAATGAACAAATTGACTTTTGCAAGACAAAAAATGTGGATGTAATTGTAACGGATCATCATGAATGTCACGGAACCCTTCCGGATGCATTTGGCATAATTAATCCCAAACGACCAAACTCTGACTATCCCTTTAGAGACCTTTGCGGAGCTGGGGTTGCGTTAAAGCTAATTCAGGCTTTAATCACAAAGCTTGAATTATCAGTGGATCTACAGGAAACCATTGAGTGCGTGGCTTTGGCCACAGTAGCTGATTTAGTGCCTCTTCGGGATGAAAATCGGACTCTGGTATCTCTGGGCTTGGAGTATCTCAATCATGCTCCGATGAATTTAGGAATACAGGCCTTAATGAAAGTGAGCGATATAAAAGAATTGAAAGCCTGGCATTTTGGGTTTGTCCTGGGACCTAAAATTAATGCAGCAGGTCGCCTGGGAGAGGCGAACCGTATTGTCGAGCTGCTCACAGAAAGGGATCCTCAAAAGCTAACAGTCCTGGCAGAATTTCTCAGTGAAGAGAATCGCAAGCGACAGGAATTGGAACTGAAAATATTGGATGAGGCCCTAAAGGTGGTTGAAACCAACCGACTTTTCGAACAGGATATTCTGGTTGTTGTCGGGGATGGTTGGCATTCAGGGGTTATTGGTATTGTTGCCAGTCGGCTTCAGGAAAAATATTATGGCCCTGTGATTGTCATTGGAATAGAAAATGGTATTGGAAAAGGATCCTGTCGAAGCGTGGATGGATTTAATATTTTTGAAGCCCTGTCTTCTTGTAATGATTTATTTACAGGCTTTGGAGGTCATGCCATGGCGGCCGGGTTTTCAATCCCCGAAGAAAATATTATTAAGATGGCAAGTGATATAAATGCTTATGGAAAATCCGTCAATCTGAAAGACAGTCTTGTTAAACGACTTTATTATGACAGTGAAATAAAACCGGAGGAAGTCACCTGGGAGCGCTTAAAAGAACTTGAGCTTTTTGAACCCTGTGGTATTGGAAACCCGGGGGTTCAGTTTATGATGAACAACACCGTCTTAAAATCCGGAGGGAGGATGGGGAAAGAAAAGACCCATCTTTATTTAAACTTTCAAAATTTTCGAGGGGTGGGTTTTGGGTTAGGCGATTTTCTGAGTGTCATGCCTGAGATTGCATTTGGAGGTCAGCCAGGCATCGGGCTCGTGTGTCGGTTGGATAGCAATGAGTTCCGAGGAGAAAAATCCATTCAGTTAGTAATTAAAGACATTAAAAAAAATCCCGTTTGGGAATTTGAATCTGCCAAGGTGTTGGTCAAATTAATTGTGAAAGAAAAAAATCCAATGGAAAAAATTGAGGTCATCCTTGATGGCATTTTCCCAGGTGAGCTGGCCTTAAATCGGGGTACCTTAAGACTTGCATATGGCCTTATGAAAAAATGTGGTAATCAGGGAATAACCATTCAGAAAACCGGTGAAGTCTGTAAAAATCTGTCACCCTTTCATTTGCTTCTAGCCTGTGAGACCTTAAGAGAAGCAGGTCTCATCGCATACGCTTTGAAAAATGACACCTTATTCTTTAAATTAATTCAAACAGACGAAAAAAAGGATATTCAAAAGACACAACTAATGATAAAATTGAGTGATATATTAAATTTTAGCAAGGGAGAATACTAATGAATCTTAAAGAAAAAATTTCAGTCTACGAAAACTTTCCCAAAGAAGGAATAAGTTTTAAAGATATTAATAGTCTCATACTTGAACCAAAAGCCTTTAAACTGGTTATCGACGAAATGCTTAAAGTAGCCAGGTCTTTAGATGCAAATATCATCGCAATCCCCGAAGCCAGAGGCTATATTTTTGGAACACCATTGGCTTATTTACTCGGTGTTGGGTTGGTTACTGTGAGAAAACCCGGGAAACTTCCTGGTGAAATTTCTTCTGAAGAGTATGATTTAGAATATGGTTCAAATATTATTGAAATTCAAAGGGCCGCCATTAAACCAGGAGACCGTATTATTGTAGTCGATGATCTTTTAGCCACAGGAGGTACCATTATGGCGGCAACAAAGCTCATTGAAAAGCTAGATGGCGAAATCGCAGGTATTATTACCTTAATTGAACTAACCGACCTTGGTGGTCGGGAAGTGCTGAAAGATTATTTTGTTCATTCATTTATTACCTATCCCTGTTAAACTGGGGGCTTAAATTTAAAAAGAGGCAGAAACAATATGGAAAATGATACAATAAGAGGAAAAATTGACAATGTAATAAACCTTGTAAAGGTAAATAATCCTGATGCCAATGTAGATATGATTAATAAGGCATATGAATTGGCTCGGGAAGCACACAAGGATCAAAAGCGTCTATCCGGTGAGGAATATGTTATTCATCCGGTTTCTGTTGCCTATATTCTGGCTGAAATGCAAATGGATACGGAAACCATTGTGGCAGCCATTTTGCATGATGTTATTGAGGACACTGTTTATTCGTATGACTACATAAAAGAAGCATTTAATGAACAGGTCGCAGATTTGGTGGAAGGCGTTACTAAAATCGGACGAATCGCCTTTCAATCAAAGGTTGAAAGTCAGGCAGAAAACCTTCGAAAAATGATTCTTGCCATGTCAAAAGACATTCGGGTCATCCTCATAAAATTAGTGGATCGCCTTCATAATATGCGGACACTGGAATATATGCGTGAATCAAAACAAATTGAAAAAGCTAAAGAAACTTTGGATATTTACGCACCTCTGGCAAATCGTCTTGGGATTTCCACCATTAAATGGGAGCTTGAAGATCTTTCTCTCAAATACCTTGACCCGGCCGGATACTACGATTTAGTTCAAAAAATAAAAACGAAGAAAAGCACCAGAGAGGCCTACATTGCCATGGTTATTAATATTCTTTCCAAAGAGATTGAAAAGGTTGGAACCAATGCAGAGATTTATGGCCGTTCTAAGCATTTTTATAGTATTTATCGAAAAATGAAAATTCAGAACCGTAATTTTGATGAGATCTATGACCTTATCGCGGTTCGGGTGATTGTCGATTCGCTAAAAGACTGTTACGGCGTTTTAGGAGTGGTACACTCCCAATGGACCCCAATTCCGGGACGATTTAAAGATTACATTGCCATGCCAAAACCAAACCTCTATCAATCCATTCATACCACGGTGATGGGACCTAAAGGAGAACCTTTCGAAATCCAAATCAGAACCAGAGAAATGCACGAAACCGCAGAATATGGCATCGCGGCGCACTGGAAATACAAAGAAGGCCGGATCGATTCAAAGGATTCTAAATACGAAGAGCAAATGAACTGGCTTCGCCAAATGCTTGAGCTTCAAAGAGATTCAGAAGATGCCGGAGAATTAGTGGAAACCATTAAGGTGGATTTGCTTAATGAAGAGGTTTATGTATTTTCACCTAAAGGTGCAGTGGTTCCCCTACCGGCAGGATCCTGTCCCCTTGATTTTGCCTATCGTATTCATAGTGATATTGGAAATCATTGCGTCGGAGCACGAGTCAATAACAAAATTGTTCCACTAAACAGTCCCTTAAAAAGTGGGGATATTGTGGAAGTGATGACCTCTAAAAATTCCAATGGCCCCAGCCGGGACTGGCTGAGCTTTGTTAAAAGTCCCCACGCAAGAAACAAGATCAAGCAATATTTTAAAAAAGAAGAAAAGGATGAAAATATCCAAAAAGGCCGGACAATACTTGAACGAGAAATAAAGCGTGAAGGTTTGCAACATTCAAATCTTTTAAATCTGGCCAACCTGGAGATGCTTGCCGAGAAGTGCGCTTTCAAATCCTTAAATGATTTTTATGCAGCGATTGGTTATAATGGTATAAAAACAGGAACTGTTTTTCAAAAAATGCGGCTTTTATTTCCGAAAGAATTCCCTGAGGAAGAAATTGTTCTTAAAAAGCCTCAGAGAGAATATAAACCAAGCAGCAATACTGTTATTGTGGAAGGTCACAACGATATTGATGTCCATTTTGCAAAATGCTGCAATCCGGTGCCGGGGGACAAAATTGTTGGTTATATCACCAAAGGCCGCGGTATTTCAGTCCATCGGGCGGACTGCTCAAATGTCCTTAATTTAAGTGATCCCGCCCGGATTGTCGTGGTGGAATGGAACAAATACAGTACCGGGTCATTTACTGCAGAAATTCATATTAAAGCAACCGAGTCACAGGGAACTATCATCAAAATTGCAAAAACTTTTATGGAATTGAAAATTCCGGTGACAGCACTGAATTCAAAAAATGAAAAAAACGAATACGACTTTTTTGCCGCAACCTTTGAGGTGAAAAGCCGTCGGGAATTAAATTTACTCATCAAGAACTTAAATAAAATCAGTGAAATTATACAGATTTATCGAGTATAAGGAGAAATAATGCGGGCAGTGATACAACGCGTATCTTCTTCAGAAGTGCGAATTAACAAAGAAATCGTTGATACTATCGGTTTTGGTTTAAATGTGCTGTTAGGTATTAAAGAAGATGATACTGAAGCAGATATGAACTATATCATTCATAAACTCATTCATCTTAGAATCTTTGAAGATGATGATGGAAAAATGAATCAATCAATTTTAGAGGTCGATGGTGAGATATTGCTGGTTTCTCAGTTTACACTTTATGGCGACTGCAGAAAAGGAAGACGACCAGGTTTTTCCAGAAGCGGACCAGTAGACGAGGCTCAGAAAAAGTACGATGTTTTTGTTGAGAAGCTGCGGTTGGAACCTCTAAAAAAGGTTGCAACCGGAGTTTTTCAGGCAGAAATGGAAGTTCGGATTATTAACGATGGACCGGTCACGTTGTTACTTGACAGTGAAAAACAATTTTAGGAGGAATTATGGAAATAAGAAAACTTTCCCTGGGACAAATGGGAACCAATTGTTATGTGCTTTGGGATGAAAATTCGCTTGAAGCAGCAGTCATTGATCCGGGAGCTGAAGATCGTCGCATCCTGGATATTATTGAAGAAAATAAACTAAAGGTAGAATATATTCTTTTAACCCATGGGCATTTTGATCATCTTGGTGGCGTTAATCAGGTGAAAGCATCAACAGGGGCCAAGGTTTTCATTCATGAAGAAGATGCGGACTGTTTGACAACACCGATGAGGAATCTTTCAGTTTTAGCAGGCATGAAGCTTGAACTTGATCCTGCAGACGGTTTGCTTTCTGAGAATGAAGCCATTCATCTCGGAGAACTTAACATTCGTGTGATTCATACTCCAGGACATTCCAAAGGAGGGGTATGCTTTTTAGTGGAGGATACCCTTTTTGCCGGGGACACTCTGTTTAACACATCCATTGGACGAACCGATTTCGCAGATGGTGATCTTGATGAATTGTTAGGAAATATCAGTTCGAAGATTTTTGTTTTAAATGATGACATAAAAGTTTTACCGGGTCATGGTGAAAATACCACTGTCGGTTATGAAAAGAAACATAATCCCTTTCTTCAGGGACAGTCATAAGGAAGGCTTTCATGAGAATTCTTCGTTTTGATTTAGAACGCCCGGACCTGGAATACTATTTTCATGAATTATACCAAGCCTTTGATCCAGGTGTGAAAAATATTCTTGAAGGTGATTCTGATGGCGTTCTCACTCAGAAGTGTGAAGGAAAAACGCTGGTTTTAACCTTGTCCTGGGAGGGATTCCAGCCACTAGAACGGCATTTTGAATTTAATAGGAATGATGATCCTCTTGATAAAAGTATTTACAAGGGGTTTCTTTATGAACTTTTGTGTGAATATTTTGGTAAAACTCTGGAATGGGGCACCTTAACAGGAATAAAGCCAGTCAAAATCGTTCAAAATTATCTTCGTGAAGGAATGTCTATTTCTTCGATTGAAGATAAGTTTAAAAAATATTATCGGGTGAGTTCTGACCGTACACAATTGCTGATAGATATGGCCATCAGGCAAACGCCCTTTTTAATAACCAAAAATGGAAGTATTAACAAGAAACATGTCAGTGTTTATGTTGGTATTCCTCTATGTCCTGCGAAATGCACTTATTGCTCATTTATATCCACCATAGTCGATAAAAATGCCAATAATTTAGAGCTGTATTTTAAAAATTTACTTGCGGAGGTGTATCGTATTGGAGAAACTTTTAACAGCCATGGCATTAGCATCGATACGCTGTACATTGGTGGAGGAACTCCCACAGTTTTAAGCGCCGAACAGTTAGAAATACTGATGACTGCAATGGAGAAATCATTCGATCTTTCAAAACTACGTGAGTATACCCTGGAAGCCGGCCGACCGGAAACCATTACTAAAGAAAAATTAGAGGTCGCCAAAACCCATGGGGTTGGCAGACTTTGCCTTAATCCCCAAACCATGAATTCTCAAACATTAGAGACTGTAGGAAGATACTGGGAAAAAGGGTTAATTGAAAAACAGGCAGCATTGATTCAGTCAATGGGTTTTAAAACGATGAATATGGATCTCATTATTGGTTTAGCTGATGAAAGTCCGGAAGATTTTTTATTTTCTCTTAAAACGGTTATGGCATTGGTTCCGGAAAACATTACAATTCACAACCTTTCTATAAAAAAAGGATCAATAATAAAGCATGATAATGGCATTCATGTCGGAAAGGGTTATGGCGAGGATTTTTATCAGACGGTTAGAAAACGGCTCAGTGATAATGGTTACGATCCTTACTATTTGTATCGACAAAAATATACCCAGGGCAACAGTGAGAACATCGGTTATTCAAAAGCTGGACATGAAGGGATCTACAATATTTTAATGATGGCAGAAAAACAATCCATTATTGGGATTGGCGCAGGATCCACCGGAAAGCTTTATGATCCGGCTAATGATAATATCCAGCGAGTGATTACCGTAAAGGATATTAAGACCTATAATGAACGCTTTGATCAGTTGATAGAAAAAAAGATTAAAGCATATCATTTTTTCGATTTTTAACTGTTAAAAGTAACTTTCTAAATTCAAGTTCTGTAAAAAGCGGGGGTAGGGAACTACCTCCGCTTTTTATATTTAATCTTTATATTTAGAAGTGATCGGGTATAAGTTATAAGTATTGGCATGATGATTTTGAATTCTGACTTGACATTTTTGTCTTATCTTCATTATAATGTAAAGGTTAAGATGATAAAATATCATGACTATATATTTGGAGGTATAATGAAGACTTTTTATAGAAATGCCCTGTGTGGGGAATTAAATGCAAATGACGTCGGGAAGATCGTAGAACTTTCCGGATGGGTAGATAATCGAAGAAACCTGGGAGGTGTGCTTTTTATTGATCTGAGGGACCGCTCAGGGAAGGTTCAGCTGGTTGTCAATGAAAAGCAGCCTGAAGCCTTTGAAGTGGCTGAAAAGGTTAGAAATGAATTCGTTTTGAATATTAAGGGCGAAGTCGTTTTAAGAAGTGAACAGAACATTAATAAAAACCTTCCTACTGGAGAGATTGAAGTGGAGATTAAGGAATTAACCATTCTTGATACCGCAGAAACTCCGCCAATTTACATTGAAGATAATGACCAGACTAACGAAGCAGTGCGTCTGAAATACCGTTACCTTGATTTAAGAAAACCGAAATTCCAGAAAATGTTAATGACACGACATAAAACAGCAAGCCTTGCCAGAAACTTTTTAAGTGACCATGGATTTTGCGAAATCGAAACCCCAATGCTTGCAAAACCAACCCCGGAAGGGGCCCGGGATTTTTTAGTACCTTCACGGGTTCAGAAAGGTAAATTCTTCGGATTGCCTCAGTCACCGCAATTATTCAAACAAATCTTAATGATTTCAGGAATGGATCGTTATTATCAAATTGTAAAATGCTTCCGTGACGAAGATCTCAGGCAGGATCGTCAACCGGAATTTACGCAAATCGACATGGAAATGTCCTTTGTTGATAAAGATGATATTATTGCGGTCAACGAAGAAATGATTGCGAAAATCATGAAAGAAATAAAGGGTGTTGACGCTCAGATACCGATGTTAAGAATGACGTACAAAGAAGCCATGGATCAATATGGTTCTGACAAACCGGACACCCGTTTTGGTTTGAAACTCATTGATTTATCCGATATTGTCGCCAATTCAGAGTTTAAGGTTTTTTCAGGTGCTGTGAAAAAGAAAGGCACCGTCCGAGCCATTAATGCTAAGGGCGCCCAGGCTAAATTAAGTAAAAAAGGAATTAAAGGCCTCGAAAGCTTTGCAAAGATTTACAAAGCGAAAGGGCTTGCATGGATTGACGTCTCCGATGGGGAAATGAAGTCACCAATTCTTAAATTCATATCTGAGGACGAAAAACAGGCTATTTTTGCAAGAACCGATGCAGAGCCAGGAGATTTAATTTTTATTGTTGCCGACACGGATGAAATTGTTTGTAATGCTTTGGGTCAGTTAAGACTGGAATTAGCACGAAAGCTGGAATACGATCTGGAAGGTCAATACAATTTCCTTTGGGTGACCGATTTTCCATTACTTGAGTATGATCCTGAATCCGGAAAGTACACTGCAAAGCATCATCCTTTTACAGCACCTTTGCCCGAGGATTTACAATATCTTGAAACAGATCCTAAACGGGTTCGGGCAGATGCGTTTGACATGGTTATCAACGGGGTTGAACTCGGTGGCGGAAGCATTCGTATTCACAATCAAAAAATCCAGGAACGGGTTTTCACAGCCTTGGGCTTTACCAGAGAAGCTGCCTGGGAACAGTTTGGATTTCTCTTGGAAGCACTGAAATATGGCACACCACCTCATGGCGGACTTGCTTTTGGCCTCGATCGGCTGGTAATGTTACTCACGGACAATGATAATATCCGTGATGTCATTGCTTTTCCTAAAACTCAAAACCATGGTTGTTTAATGATGGATGCCCCCGGTAGTGCAGAACTGGATCAACTCATTGACCTTGGTATCAGTCTTGATGAACTCTAATGAAAGAAATTGGAATTATCATTGATACAAAGGGAAAAATTGCACGAGTCCAAATACAACGACATTCTGCCTGTGGTGATTGTGGCGCCTGCCATATGAGTAAGCAAAAGTCAACCATGGAGGCCATGGCAAAAAACCCTATTGGTGCTAAAACAGGGGAAACGGTAGAAGTTGAAATGCAGTTTGCCAGTGTATTTAAGGCAGCTTCAATTATGTACGGAATCCCCTTGGTAGCATTCTTGTTTGGGAGTAGTATTACCTATTATCTGATTATAAGTTTAGGACTGAACTGGGATCAGTCATTGGTGCCTTTCTTTTCTGGAATCGCATTATTAGCGGTTGCCTATGGCGGCATTAAATATTTTGATAAAAAGGGTGTATTTAACAGCAAATATCAACCGGTAATCACAGCGATCATTGAAAAAAAAGAAGTTGAAAAAATACCCATGAAAAAAATAATGGGGTGATTTTATTGGATGTCGGTGTTCTTAAGAATACCGACACTTTTAAGATTTAATGGCATTTATTTAATTCAATAATATTAAGAAGTAGAGGAAAATAAAAAAACAACTTGATTAATGGCATATAAATCATTATAATGATTTTACTGTCTGGGTGTAGCGCAGCTTGGTAGCGCGCTTGACTGGGGGTCAAGAGGCCGGAGGTTCAAATCCTCTCACTCAGACCATTTTTTTTAAAGGTGAAAATATGAGTCAAAAAAAGAGAAAAAAAAATAGACGCGTCATTTTACGCAGTAAAATATTTTTAGGAAGCGTTTTTTTTTTATTGTAGCGATCATCATTGTTACTAGCTATCGTGGAAATATGAGTATGCTTCTTGAAAAAATACAGTATACTGAATCGCATAAAACGGAATTATATTTTTTTAAAGATGTCGATTATAAGGTTATTGATGATTTTAAAGCCAGTGATCTCACCCTTGCAGAAGGAGAGAAGGCGAATGGATATAAAGCTCTGACAAACACCCCTAAGGTTGTGAATACTGCCTTTATTAACGAGGAAATTGCTGTAATTGATAAGATCATAGCAGAGCAATACTATAATAACTGGGGTAGAATCGTCGGAGATGTTGTTTCAAATTATCAGGGTTTATCAAGCATTACCAGTCAGATTGGTGAAACAGAACGGGAACGAAAGAATTTTCTCATTGAATCTGTTCAGTACATGGGTCAGGATCTTGCGACTCTTCAAAAAACCCGTGAAGATCTTGTGGGTTTAAGTGATGGTGCACCGAGAAATATCAGCCTTAACGATTTGAAAATGCTTTCCAGCGGGTATGTTTATACCACAATTAAGCCTGTTGAAAAAATAGTTGATGAGAATATGCTTCCCTATGTTAATCTGGCCTTTTTAAAATCGGTGAGTAAAATTGACCAGGAATCTCAAACGCTTCTTAAGGTTATTAATAATGACCATGTTTATGTGGCATTTACAATTCCTGAGGGAACAAGTATCATGGGAGAAAATGAAGTTCTTGCACTTAAGTCTGAAATGATGGGCACGGATGATCCCGGTGTTAACCAGGCATTTTATGACTTTTTAGTTAAACGTGTTGATCAATTGTACTATTTTCCTCAGCTTCGCTTTAAATACGAGGATAAAGTTTATTCAGGTTATTTTGTGGATGTAATAAAAGAAGGCGATCAAAAGATAATAGTATTAATGATTAAAGACTACATTAATGATTTTTCAAATGTGGTGATCGGTGATGGTGAGGTATATATCCAGGATTATAAAGCCTTTAAAATACCTCAAAGTGCTGTGTTTAAAGTCAATGGAGAAACTAAAGTAGATACCGTAACCAAAGGGTATTTTAGTGATCCAACATCGGTAACCGTTGAAAAAGACATTCTTGGGAAATCAATTTTAAAAGCTGATGATAATCCAGGGCTGAATAGCGGAATGCGAATTAAAATTTACCCTTAAGGAAGTGAAAGCGTGATTGCTGATAATATCAGAAAAATTGAGTCCGAGCTTCCAGAGCATGTGAGACTTGTTGCAGTAACAAAATATCATAGTCTGGAAGATACCCAGGCTGTCATAGATGCAGGTGTCTTTGATCTGGGAGAGAGCAGAGTTCAAGATTTTCTAAAGAAATATGAAGTTTTAGGAGATGGTCCGCGTTGGCATTTTATTGGGCATCTTCAAAAAAATAAAGTTAAATATCTAATCGGTAAAACCTTTCTCATCCACTCAGTGGATTCATTGGAACTGTTGGAAGTTATTGATCGTGAAAGCAAAAAAAAAGGTTTAATTACTTCAATATTACTTCAATTGAATCTCGCCAGAGAGGATAGTAAATCAGGCTTTTTAGAAGAAGACTTAAACAGTGTACTTAAGGTTATTCCACGGTACAAAAATATTAAAGTCCTGGGGATTATGGCAATGGGGCCATTGACACAAAATAATGAAGAAATTCGAAATGTTTTTGTGGAATTAAAAAGAATATATGATAGAATAAAAGAGGAATCTCTGAGCAGCGCTATCCAAATGGAATATTTGTCCATGGGGATGACAGATGATTATAGAATTGCAATAGAAGAAGGTTCCAATATGATAAGAATTGGAAGAAAAATATTTAATAGTTAGGAGATATACTATGGCAGCAGAAAAATTCAAGGATAAAATTATTAAGGTTTTTGGTATGGAAGTGGATAATGAGGACGGTTACGAAGAAATATACGATGAGGATGTTTATGACGATCATTCTGATGATAACAAGAGTGCTTTCAGTACACCAAAGACAAAGAAGTCAGCCGCATCACGTCGAAGTGACGTATCTGCTAATGAAGGGCCAGAAGTATTAGTATTGGAACCAGAAGTTTTCAAGGATGCTCCAGGTATTTGCAATAAAATTCGAGCTGGTAAAACAGTGGTATTAAATTTAAAAAACACTGATTATGAAAATGGTCGTAAGATATTTGACTTTTTAAGTGGTGCACTTTTTGCATTGGATGGTTCTTTAAATAAAATTGCAGACAATGTGTTTATTCTTGCACCAAAACAGGTGTCAGTATTAACGAATCCGGAAAGAGAAGAAGTTGAGTTCAATCCTGCTATTTTAGAGTGGGATGAGGGAAAAGAATAGGTTTATATGACTCAGAACATTTTGATACAGGCAGGCGATTTTTTATTTCAGGCAATCACATACTTAATTATTATTAACGTTGTATTTAGCTGGATAAGACCAAATCCTAACAATGTCATTGTAAAAACCATCTATGGTCTGACTGAACCGATTCTAACTCCATTAAGACGTTTTACAGTTTTTGGTGCACTTGACATGTCTGCCTTTGCAGCAATCTTATTAATTCAATTTATGCTGTTTCCTTTTTACAAGATGGTGGTTTCACTTATCTTCTAGTAAGTGTGTCTAAAATCCAGAAATAGGAAAGGGAAAATTTATGGTGGAAAAAAAAGACGTCTTTTTATTATCTCGTATTGAAGATGCATGTGCAAAAAATTTCGAACCACATTTTTTTGATTTTTATGATGAAACACTGCAGCATAAGATAGAGGACACTATAAAGCATTATGGTGTCCCTTATCTATTTTTTGGAGGGCAACCTGAGGCAGAGCGAAAAATGCTGTGTATTTATCCGGATTATATAGAGGAACAAGATCTCGAATGGCCGATTTTTGGTATTGTTTTTCAGAAAACATCACCCATTGACCACCGTAATGTGCTTGGTGAATTAATGCACATGGGAATTACCAGAGAAAGTCTTGGGGATATAGACCTGAGTGATGATCTGGTTCAAGTTATTGCCAACAAACGCCTTCAGGACTTTTTTCTGATTAACTTTAACAAAGTGAGCGGACACAGTATCAAGCCAAAATTTATTGACTGCTCAGAAATTAAGGCCTTTGAAAGAAATTTTAAACGTCTTAACCCGGTGGTGGCCTCTAATCGAGTGGATGGAATCATAAACAAGATATGGGGTTTTTCAAGGCAGGACAGTCTTGTCTATATTAAACAGGGAAAAGTTCGGGTTAATTATGAAGTCATCTCAAAAAGTGATTTCAGAATTAACCCGAATGATATTATTTCTGTGAGAGGGAAAGGAAAAGCGATGATCATTGCGATGGATCACCTTACAAAAAAAGGAAATATTCGTATGGAAGTTGATAAATATATTTAATAATAAGATGAAAAGGACAGAATCTTTATGAACGAAGAACGATTAGAATATGTGGTTCCGGAAGCAATCGACCAGCGTTTAGATGGATACTGTTGCACATTACCGGGGGATTACTCAAGAGAATACATTAAGCGATTGATTAAGAATAGGGCGGTTCTAGTCAACGGTGAGGTGAAAAAAGCAAGCCATCATTTAAAGGGCGGCGAGTTAATATCTCTAAAAATCCCCGAACCCCAGGAATGCCGGATTCTGGCAGAAAATATACCGTTGGAAATTGTTTATGAAGATGATGATTTACTGGTAGTGAATAAGCCTCAGGGAATGGTGGTTCATCCAGCCCCTGGAAATCGTTCAGGAACACTTGTTAACGGACTTATGCATTATACTAAAAGTTTGTCCACCATAAATGGAATAATGCGTCCTGGAATCATTCATCGCATTGATAAGGATACATCAGGATTACTGATGGTGGCTAAAAATGATCTTGCCCATCAGAGCTTGTCTCAGCAGCTCAAAGACCACACTATTTTACGGCAGTATTATGGACTGGTTAAAGGCGTTGTTAAATCGAATCGGGGGAAGGTGGATATGCCTATCGGCAGACACCCCATAGATCGTATTAAAATGGCAGTAACGCCTAAAAACTCAAAAGAAGCGATAACCCACTTTGAAGTCATTGAGCGTTTTGCCCGGTATACTTTGGTGTGCTTTCGACTTGAAACAGGTCGTACCCATCAAATCCGGGTTCATATGGAAAATATTGGACATCCCATTGCCGGGGATCCACTCTATGGCCTGGGTGATAAAAATAACCTTTTTAGAACCCAGGGCCAATGCCTTCATGCCCAAACATTAGGTTTTGTCCATCCAAGAACCGGGGAAAATCTTTTGTTTGAAGCACCTTTACCAGAAGAATTTCAAACGATTTTAGACAGCTTAAAATAATAAGGAGAATTGTTGCAACAGATCTCCTAAGACTGTATATAAAGTAGAAAAGTAAGTCCTGGGGACAATGGTAATATCAGGTGTCAGCATCATGGCGAACAGGCGATAGCCTGTTCGAACATGTAGCAGACAACGATTTACCATTGTCCCCAGGACGGGTTTGTCAACAATACAAGAGGCTGTTACAATAGCTCACGGTCATTATTCGTTTATATCTTCAAAAACCTCAATGCTCTCTATTTTTTCAATAGAGGGCGTAACGTACATGGTGTTATGGGTGGTAAAAGTCACCATGCCGGGTTTGGCTTTGTTAGGCTTCTTTAGATACTTGTATTCAAGATAATCCACCGGAACATTACTTGAGCTTCTGGCCTTGCTATACCAGGCGGCCAGGGTTCCAGCCTCCAGCAGCGTGGCTTCGGTAATGAAACGTCCCTTGGCGATAATAAGGACATGGGAGCCTGGCGTATTTTTAACATGGAGCCAGCAATCTTCGGCAGTTCCCATTTTTGTGGAAATGGTGTCGTTTTGGTAATTGTTTTTACCAACGAAAATATGAAACCCCTCAGAGGAAATGTAATGACGTGGTTTGGAAGGGGTTTGTTTTTTTCGATCCTCTTTGGTCAGGGCCTTTTTATTAAATTCAGAATGGACAAATTCATGACGAATTTCATCTAACTCGGATAATTCAGTGGACTGCTCTAAATTGTTTAAGAGGCTTTCGAGATAATAAACTTTTTCAGTGGTTTCACGGATATGTTCATCTAAATGAACCAGAGCGGTTTTGCCTTTATTATATTTTTTATAATACGCCTGGGCATTTTGGGCAGGGGTTCGATTTACTTTTAAGGGGACTTCAATGGATCCGCATTCCGGATCAAAATAATTCACAAGAGACACGGATTCCATTCCTTTTTGAATGGCATAGATATTGGCAGTGATAAGATCCCCTAAAAGCTTGTGTTTTTCGTTTTTGTGGGAGGTTTCAACATCCTGATGAAGATTTTTCAGCTTTTTTTTGTTTTTCTTCAATAAGGTTTGAAGTTGGTGAAAGAGATTGGCGCTATGGGTTTTAAAGCGTAGAATTTTATCTCGTCTGAAATAATATTCTTCAAGCATCACTGAAACACTTGGAAACTCTTCAATCCGGTGTTCCTGTCGCATGTGATGAAGATCCAGAGTAGCAAAGTCCAGCATATCGCGACCCCGGAAAATAATGTTTGGGAAGATCCGGGTTTTAATTTCAGAAACGACGTCACAAAAAGCCTGAAACAGAAATTGGCTTTGCTTTTTTGAAAGGTCAGAAACGTAAAGATTCGGATCAATGCCTCCACGAAAGGCAATTTCTCGGGCGATAATGGGGCTAATACCTAAAAATCCCTGGACTAAGGTTCTTTCAATGGGCTGGCCCTTGTATTCAATGAGCAAATCAGAGTAACTTTTTTCATCCAGATTAAAGAAATCAATACGATTGTTTTCCGGAGGATAAATATAGTCGCGCCCCGGTAGAATTTGGCGGTAGCGACTTGAGGTTGTTCCCACTTTTTTCAGGGAGTCCAGGATTTTGCGGGTTTCATCAATTAAAATGATGTTGCTGTTTCGCCCCATGAGTTCAATAAAAAGCTTGCGGATCACCGGTTCATTGAATTCGTTTTTTGAGGCAATCGAAATTTCTAAAACCCGATCCGTTTCGTGCTGGGAGAAGTCAATAATGGTGCCATTCAAACTATATTTACGAAGTACCATGCAAAAGCTAGGAGCAGAATGCGGGTTTTCCTTAAGTTTTTGGGCGATATATGCCCGTGGATTACTGGCATTGGCAGAAAGAAGAAGGTTGAAATTCTCCCGCCCGACATTAACAAGAAGGCGAATCTCATCCGCCTCCGGTTGATATATTTTACGAATACGTCCTCCGATTAAGAGGTTTTGAAATTCTTCTTTTAGATGATATAGGGTAACACCGTCAAAAGCCATGTTAGTCACCCTCCTTTCAGAGTATTGATTAATTTTATCATTTAAACCTTTGGAAGTAAAAGTGTTTAAGTAAATTGAAAATAACGGCCATGAAATTGGGACCAGGCTAAAGTCATCATTAAGAAAAACCAAAATTAACAGTAGTTTTGCTTATTATAATGAGAAAGAAGGGCGGTTTCATTGACATTTTAATAAGAATTCGATATAGTATATAGATTAAGTGTTTATGTGACGATTCAATAATATATTGTACTAACATAATACCTAATGATCTTATCATCGAAAGTGAAAAAGAATGAAAATAAAAAATGCATGGTTTTGGTAACGATTTTATTGTCGTAACCAATATGAATTTGGCCTGAAATTTTCAAAAAAACTACTGAAAATTGTGCCAAAACGCTATAAAATCGGAAATGGAGAAACATCATGAAAAGTATGACAGGTTTCGGTCGAGGAGATTATCGAGATGAGGAAGTCGAGTTTTCAATCGAAATAAAGACAATCAATCATCGATTCAGGGATTTCTTTATTAAGATACCTAAAACTTTGAATCCGATTGAGGAAAAAATCAGAAATACCATTGCTCAGAAAATTGCCAGAGGACGGATCGAGGTTTTTATTAAATACACAGAGCTGGGAATAAAAAACCGCCGGATTGTATTTAACAGTGATCTTGCCAAAAATTATATTTCGGTTCTCAATCAAATGCGACACCTTGATTCTATGATCAGTGATGATCTGAGTTTATCGCTCATTGCCAAATTTCCGGATGTTGTCATTATTGAAGAGGATCATGATGATTATGAAGAAATTTGGGAAAAAATTGAACCGATTCTCCTGAAAACTTTGGAAGAAGTCGATGCCAGCAGGGCAAGAGAAGGATCTGATTTACAGAAGGATGTCTTAAATCGATGCCAGTGTATACTTAATAATACAATGCAAATCGAAAAGAAAAGTCCTGATATGCTTCAAAAATACCGGGAAGAGCTTCGGGAAAGAGTATCAACCTATGTCGATTCAATAGAAATTGATGAGAAACGCCTCCTGATGGAAGTAGCCCTTATGTCCGACAAGCTTAATATTGACGAGGAGTTAACACGACTTAAAAGTCATATTGGCAGGCTGGAAGGCATTGCCATTGAAACAGAACCTGTGGGAAGAAAACTTGATTTTTTAATCCAGGAAGTTAATCGAGAGATAAATACTGTGGGATCAAAAGCCAATGATCTGGCAATCGCAAACATTGTGGTTGATGTAAAAAGTGAAATCGAAAAGATTCGGGAACAAATTCAAAATATAGAGTAGGGGTGTTTATGGAACCAATGAATGAATATCTCAAAAAAAGAGAAGAATTAAATGAAGATGGAGCAGGAGAGCTTTTTTTCGAAAGAGAAAAAGGCATTCTCATTGTCATATCAGGACCATCCTGTGCCGGAAAAGGCAGCGTTTGTAAAATAATCTGTGAAAAGAATCCCGATATCCGCCTTTCCATATCAGAAACTACCCGGGCACCCAGGAATCACGAAAAGGATGGCATCGATTATTTATATATTTCAAAGGAATGCTTTGAAAGGCGAATTAAGGTCGGTCTATATTTGGAATATGCCACCGTGTATGAAAATTACTATGGAACACCTAAAGATTATGTGGAAAATCTTCTGAACTCTGGTTTTGATGTGATTCTGGAAATTGATATTCAAGGAGCCGCCAAGGTCCGGAGTAACTATAAAAAAGGCATTTATATTTTCATTGTTCCTCCTTCAATGCAGGAACTCAAGCGTCGAATTGAAGAACGCGGCACAGAAAGTAAGGAACAGATGGAAATGCGCCTAAATTGCGCTTATGGTGAAATGAAAAATGCAGATGATTATAGTTACATTGTTATAAATGATGAGCTGGAAGATGCGGCAAACCGTGTTCAATGCATTATTACGGCTGAAAAATGTCGGACAGAACGTTTGAAAAATAAAATTGAAGAAATTCTTGGGAGATAAATATGAGATATCCTGCATTAAATGATTTAATCGCAAAAGCGGACAATAAATATTCGTTGGTTCTTGCCACAGCAAAACGTGCCAGAGAAATAATTGATGGAGATGAACCCCTGGTTAAAATTACGATTGATAACCCGGTGACTATTGCAACCAATGAAATTGCCGAAAATATGATCCACTGTATTTATCACGAAGGTAAATCTCATGAAACAGAAAAGTCTGATGAACCTTTAAAAAATGAGGCAGATATTATCGTCGGTAAGGTGGAAGAAACCGAAGTCACACTTGTAGTTAAAGGTTAGGATCAATGAAATTGTGAAAATTGCAGAAATCTTTTTAAACCAGAAAAACAAGCGTATCGATCGTGCCTATGATTATGCTATTCCAGTAAATTTGGAAAAGTACGTTAAGGTGGGGATGCGTGTGGTGGTTCCCTTTGGTTTTGGAAATCGGCGAATAGAAGGATTTGTTACCGTTGTTAAAGAAGCATCTTTTTACACAGGAAAAATGAAAGAAATTATTGAAAACATTGATAAAGAACCCATTTTACTTAAAGAACAGGTAGCGCTTTGTCTTTGGATGAAGTCCTATTATTGTTCTTTATTTTATGAAGCCCTTTCTTACTTTACAGCATCGGTTAAAGCCGTCCGAGAAATCGAATATCACCAAAACCAGAATAAGAATCCGGAGACATTAACCGGGAGCTGGTTCATACAGCATTATTTTAATGACCACCCCAATCGCATTCTCATGGATAAGAATATTGCAAAAAAAGATCATCACCTTTTGGAAGAGCTTTTAACCGGTGGGATTATTTATCCAGTGTATACCTGGAAAACAGTTTCAGACAAAGAAGAATTTTTTTATACCCTTACCGATCCGGGAAGGGTGGCTCTTAAAAAAGAAAAAGGTCTTGGGCATAACCAGCGACGACTTCTTGAATTTTTAAGCCAAAAAGATATGAGTGATGCTGAACTTAAGGTATTCTCAGGAAGTCTTAAAGGCAGTTTGAAAACCTTAATTACTAAGGACTATGTTTCAGTGGGTCACGTGAAGCCCCGGCCTTCGGTGGGAATAACATCAAAAGCAACGGAATCTTTTTTTCCGGAGGTTGTCCTCACTGAGAAAGAGAAAAGCTGGTATAAAGAAGTCAGTGATTTAAGCAAAGAAAAAAGAAAAATTCTTTTGCATGTTTTTAATGGTGCCAGTAAATTCCGTTTGTTTTTTAAAAGCATTGAAGATCAGCTCAAAAAAAACAAAGGCATCATTATTTTATTTCCGGAAATAAATATTACATTTCAGCGTATGGAAATGTTTTATAAATACTTTGGCGATCAGGTTGGCGTATTTCATGGGCGGCTCACTCAGAAAGAACGCTACAGCCTTTTTCAAAAAGTCCGCAGCGGAAAGATCCGGATTGTTATCGGGGTGCGGTCAGCTTTGTTTTTACCCATGAAAAACCTGGGACTTGTGATCATTGATGACGAGCATGATCCTTCCTATATGTCAATGGCAGCCCCAAGATTTCATACCACGGATATTGCCCGGAAATATTGCGAGTTAACCGGTGCCTTTCTGATTCTTGGCGACGATATGCCCCGGGTGTCCACCTGGTATGAAACTGAAAAAGGAGAAATAAAGCTTTTGAAAATCGGCGAAGCCCCTGAGATTCAAAAACCCATTGAAGTCATTGATATGCAAAAAGAGATTCACAATGGAAATATGGGCTTTTTCAGTCGCCGATTAATTGATCTTTTAAAATCCGGTTTACATAATCATCGGTTAAGTGTATTATTTATAAATAAAAAGGGCTATGCCAATTGCGTGTTTTGCAGAGCCTGTGGGCATGTCGAAAAATGCCCCCACTGTGGTGTTGCCTTAAAATATTTTGAGGGCGGACAATTACTCAATTGTCATTATTGTGGCTTTCGAAAAAAAATCCCGGTTCAATGCCCAACCTGTGGAGGTGACCAGATTCGGCACATGGGGTTTGGTATTGATCAGGTTGAAGCGCTGATAAAAAAAGGGTTTCCGGAAGCCCGTATCCTCAAAGTTCAGGGGAACCTTAAACCCACAGAAATAAAAAAAATCAATGAGGCATTAATGAAAGGCAAAATTGATATTCTCATTGGCACCCAGATTATTATTAAGCACTTTGATTTATCCGGAGCAGGCCTGGCCGGGGCACTTCTTATTGACAGTGATCTTAACCAGGGTGATTATCGGGCAGCAGAAAATGTGTATCAAACCTATGGTCGTTTTTTCGGAAAAACCATGGAAGGCGACACTGTTGGACTTATTCAAACCAATGATCCTGAAAATGACACCATTTACTCCATTGTTCATGAAAATTATGAAGATTTTTATACAGGTGAAATTAATTACCGACGGGTGATGAAGTATCCCCCAATAATGAACTTGGTTGTTTATGGAGTTTTCCAGAAGGAGGCCAAAGAGGCTGAAAGTGATGCTTTAAAACTCTATTTAGCATTAAAGGACAATTTAGAAAAAAATCAGGATTCCAGGAGCTTTCGAATATTTAAACCCATTAATCTTGGGGTTATTTCCGGAGGGAATCGGAAATACCAGATTATTTTAAAAATAGCCGATTTAAAAACATTTCAAAAAATAATGCCGGAAATCATCAGTTCCGGTGCAATTGAAAAATTAAAATCCAAGGTTTCAATTGAAATTAATCCGTAAAGAGAATCTTTAGGCAATTGCGAAAGTACCGTGAGCTTCGCTGTCTGTTTACATGAAACAATTTTTCCACTATACGTCGGACAGTTCTTTGAACTGTTCGCCTATACGTTATAAAATCGTTTATGAAAACTGACATCAAAGCAATTTACGGTTGTGTTGCAAGTACCTAGAAAGAATATAAAGGAGGAACAAAATGGCAGTGAGACAGTTGCGAATCGATGATGACCCGATTTTAAGAAAAAAATCCCGGGTTATAGAGGAAATCGATGAAAAAATTCAAATTTTAATTTCTGATATGATTGAAACCATGAAAGAAGCAGAAGGGGTTGGATTGGCTGCTCCCCAAATCGGCATTTTAAAAAGAATGGTGATTATTGATATAGGGAAGGGACCTGTGACTTTCATAAACCCAATCATCATAAAAAGTGAAGGTGAAGTATCCGATGAAGAGGCTTGCTTGAGTCTCCCTGAACGTTCAGGCTTTGTAAACCGCCCTCAAACTTTGGTGGTAGAAGCGATGGACAGAGAGGGAAACATATTTCAGCTGGAATGCTCGGATTTATTAGCACGTGCAGTTTGTCATGAACTTGACCATCTCGACGGCATTTTATTTATTGATCACGTAGTAGAATGAAAAATTTAAGAATTGTATTTATGGGAACTACTCATTTTGGTGTTCCGGCTCTTGAAAATCTGATTAATTCCAGTCATGAGGTCCTGGCAGTCATAGCCCAGCCGGATCGGCCTAACAAACGCGGAAAAAAAATCACTCCCTTGCCATTAAAGGCAAAAGCCATGGATCTGGGAATTGATGTATTACAGCCTGAAAACATAAAGGACCCTGAATTCGTGGAAAAATTAAGATCCTATAAAGCTGATGTTTTTATTGTGGCAGCTTATGGTCAGATGTTATCAGAGGAAGTTCTTTTTATGCCAGCTAGTGGTTCATTAAACATTCATGGATCGCTGTTACCACAATACCGGGGAGCTGCACCCATTCAGCGTGCCATTATTAATGGCGAAGAAAAAGCAGGGGTATCGATTATGCAAATGGGTCTGGGCATGGATACCGGGGATATGCTTTCAAAAGCTGAGATACCCATTACCACAGAAACCACCTTTGAAACACTTCACAATGATCTGGCTGACCTGGGAGCAGATTTGCTCATGAAAACCCTGGAGGATTTGCTTTTAGGAAAGCTGGATCCGGTGCCACAGAATGAAGATTTGGCAACCTATGCCCAAAAAATTCAGAAGGATACCGGCCATATTCTTTGGGATTTGGAAAGCCATGAAATTTTATCACTGATTAATGGTACGGATCCACAACCAGGCGCCTATTTTATTTACGAAAATGAAAAAATAAAATGCTTTATGCCGGTGATAATACCCTGGTTTGGAAATGAACCTCCAGGGACTATTATCAGAGCCAGCGGACAAGAAGGATTATTGGTAAAAACCGGTGATGGTGCCCTGAGTATTGGAGAGATCCAGGCCCCAGGAAAAAAAAGAATGGAAGCCAAGGTTTACCTTCGAGGCAATGCCCTGAAGATTGGAAAGATCCTGAAATAGAACAAAGCTGATCTTTAGAAAACCATGCTAAAATAAAATTACAAATAAAAGAATCGGAGGATAGAATATGTTTTTTTTCCCATTTGATATAACTTTTTTAATACTGATCCCAGGATTATTGCTGGCGGCTTATGCCCAATATCAGGTAAGCAGTGCTTACAAAACCTATAGTAATGTTCCCACAAAAACAGGAATTACCGGTGCTGCTGCAGCCAGAGCACTGCTTAATATCAATGATCTTAGCAACGTTGGCATTGAAGACATTGCCGGAAACTTAACAGATCATTATGATCCAAGAAAAAAAGTGATGCGACTTTCTCAGGGAGTATCACAAAAGGCAAGTATTGCTGCCGTTGGCGTAGCCGCCCATGAAACAGGTCATGCTCTTCAGGACAAGGATGGCTATTGGCCACTGCGAGCTAGAAATATTATTGTTCCTGTTGCAGGTTTCGGTTCCAATTTAGCCTGGCCTTTGTTTTTTATCGGGTTAATCTTTGCTCAGGGCTGGTTAATGGATTTGGGAATTGTACTTTTTTCCATTGCCTTGCTTTTTACCATTATTACCCTACCTGTGGAATTTAACGCCAGCAGCCGTGCAGTGAAATCATTAATTGATAATCAAATTATTCAACCAGGGGAAGAAGTCGGCGTGAAAAAGGTTTTGAGAGCAGCAGCTCTTACCTATGTGGCAGCCGCACTCATGGCTTTTCTTAATCTATTGCGATTAGTCATACTCAGAGGGTCCAGAAATTAATGAATATTCGTCAACAAGCCTTAGAGACACTACTGCGGATAAATTATGAAGGCGCCTATTCCAATCTTGAGACTAAAAAGGTCCTTTCCACAAATGACATTAAGGCCGAGGATGGCAGGCTATATTTAAATATTGTTTATGGTTGCCTTCAAAACCGGAGTTATTTGGATTACATCATTAAACAGCAAAGCAGCAAACCCATTAAAGAACTGCATAAAGAGGTTTCAGAAATCCTCAGAATCGCCATTTATCAGATTTATTTTCTTGATAAAATTCCAGATTATGCCATTGTCAATGAAGCTGTAAACTTAACGGTTGAGGTTCAACCACAAGCCAAAGGCTTTGTAAATGGTGTTTTAAGAAATATAATGAGAAAAATTGAAAAAAATGGCAAAGACTTTAAGTTTGAAAATTGGGATAATGAAAAGGAAGCGCAATCCATTCGTTATTCTCTTCCTTTATGGATTATTTATAAATACTACGAAACCTATGGTGATCAGGCAGCAGAAGAGATGATACCTCTGCTTAATGAAAAACCCCCTTTTACCATACGATGCAATACTTTAAAGACAACCATGGAAGAATTAATGGAAGAACTTCAGGCTCTGGGAGTTGAACCCGTTCAAGGGTCCTTATCGCCCAATGCTATCCATATCACCAATCTTGGTGTTTTTGAAAATAGCATTGAAGAAACCCCATTGTACAGGAACGGACATTTTGCCATTCAGGATCAGGCGGCTTTAGTGACGGTTGACCGATTAGATCCAAAGCCAGGGGATCGGGTACTCGATATGTGTGCCGCTCCTGGAGGAAAAACAACCTATATCAGTCAACTCATGGAAAATAAAGGAGAAATTGTTGGACGGGATGTTTCTTCCAATCGATTAAAATTAATTGCTGAAGCAACACAGCGGTTAGGTTGTACAAACATCGTTCTTGAAGCACAAGATGGCTGTGAATTTCAGAAAGATGATCAGGAAGCCTTTGATAAAATATTATTGGATGCGCCTTGTTCGGGACTGGGCGTCATCAGACGGAAACCCGAAATTCGATATCACATTACTAAGAAAGATCGAAAGGAACTGGTGAAAATTCAGGCAGATCTTTTAGAAAATGCTGTCGGCTGTTTAAAACATGAAGGACAGCTTCTTTATTCAACCTGTACGGTTAATCGGGATGAAAATGAAAATCAAATTAAAAATATTTTAATCAGGCATCCTGAATTAAAAGTGGTTCCCGACAAGAAGGGAAATGATTTCACTCAAACCAGTCCACTAACGGATCTGAGTGATGGATTTTTTATGTGTTTATTAAAAAAAGATTAAAATAAGGGATTGTTTACTGTTTGAGCTGCTTTAGAGATAAAGCAGCTTTTATTTTTCACAATATAAATCCATATATTGAGGGTTATAATTAAAAACATGCTTAATAAATTGTATTGATGAGGGTTTTTTGATATAATGATTTAGTCTATGTGAAGCAATCCTCGTGAAAACAGTGCTTCACTAAAAGAGTTGGGGTGAAAGCTTGAAGGAAAATATTTTTGGAAAAAATCTAATTGAATGTGAAACCTTGATGGTCGAACAGGGAGAACCAAAATACCGGGGCGAACAGCTTTTTCAGTGGCTGTATCATAAAAAGTCCGAGGATTTTAGTGAGATGACAAATTTCGCCAACAAGCTCAGAGAAACCCTTTCAAAAAACTACTCACTGAACCATGGAAAAATCCAGGAGATCCAAAAAGATTCACATGATGGCACAAAAAAATTTCTCATCGAACTTTCAGACGGAGAATGCATCGAGTCAGTTCTGATGCACTATCAGCATGGCGATTCTCTTTGCGTGTCTACTCAGGCAGGGTGCAATATGGGATGTAAGTTCTGTGCATCAACTCAGGGTGGAAAGATTCGAGATCTAACCTCAGGCGAAATATTGGATCAAATTTATTTAATAGAGCAGGCAGAAAACCTCCGGATCTCAAATGTAGTCATTATGGGAATCGGAGAACCGCTTGATAATTATAATGAGGTTATTAAATTCATTCGCATTGCCAACACAGGTTTTGGTATCGGGCAGCGAAAGATTACCCTGTCAACCTGCGGTTTGGTTCCAGGAATTAATGCCCTGGCAGAAGAAAATCTTCAGATCAATTTAGCGATTTCGCTACATTCTGTTTTTCAGGAACAACGAAAACAATTAATGCCCATTGCTGAAAAATATGACCTGGATGCGTTATTGGCCGCAATTGATGATTATTTTATTAAAACAGGTCGACAGATAACCTATGAATATGCACTGATGGATGGTTTTAATGACCGGGATGTGGATATTAATGGTTTAGTTAAGCTTTTAAGAGGGTCCCGGAATCACTTGAATCTCATTGGTTTAAACGCGATTGAAGAAGTGTCCTTTAAAGAAAGTGCACGCTTGGATTCTTTCTTTCGTGAACTGGAAAATAGAGGAATAAATGTAACCATGCGACGGAAAATGGGAAGAGAAATCGATGCAGCCTGTGGTCAGCTGCGAAAAAAAGGAAATAAGGATAAGGTGAATGTATGAAATGTGCCTATGGATCCAATGTAGGATTATTGAGAAAGGTGAATCAGGATGCCTATTTGGCTGCGACCATAAAAAATATTGATCGAATATCCTATGTTTTTGCAGTCGCAGATGGTTTAGGTGGTCATCTTAGCGGTGAAATCGCCAGTAAAACAGCGGTGGATTTTATTAAAAATAATTTATCAAAAATCTGTAATTATTTTGATTCCGAGGAAATGATGTCTTTTGTAAATGATATTAACCAGGAATTGAAAAAAATTGGAGATGATGAGCCGGCCCGTTTGGGAATGGCAACAACCCTGACCATGTGTATTCTTGATGGCAATGATTTGTGTCTTTGTCATGTCGGCGATAGCCGGGCTTACATTATTACCAAAGACGAGATAACCCGATTGACTAAGGATCATTCTTTAGTGCAGATATTGATTGATGAAGGGAAGATCACCCAGGAGGAAGCAGAAATACATCCTCAGAAAAATGTGATTACCCGAGCATTGGGAACAGATAATTCTGTAAAAGTAGATTTTTATCGGTATGATATCAATCCTGATGCTATTTATCTCATTTGTTCAGATGGTCTTTTTAATATGCTTTCAGATTATGAAATACAGACGATTGTGAATGAAAACAGTCTTGAAGACAGTGCGAAGATGCTCATTGATTCCGCCAATGAAAATGGAGGGAATGATAACATCACTGTTGTGCTTTTTAACCCTTTAGAAGGAGTGCCAGATGCTCAGTAGAACATTAGTAAATCGTTATGAAATCATTGAGCTTATTGGACGGGGCGGTATGGCTTATGTTTATAAAGCCCGTGATTTAAAGCTTAATCGTTATGTTGCGGTAAAAGTGCTCCGCGAAGAATACACTGAAAACGAACAATTTATTAAAAAATTTGATCGTGAATCTCAGGCGGTTGCCTGTTTATCGCATCCGAATATTGTCGGCGTTTTCGATGTTGGGGTTCAGGATAATATTTATTTTATCATCATGGAATATGTGGACGGTATTACCCTCAAGCAATACCTGATGAGAAAAGGGCGATTGGAATACGGTGAAGCAACGAAGTTTGTCATGGATATTTCTAATGCCCTTCGCTGTGCCCATGAAAATAAAATCATTCATCGCGACATTAAACCCCATAATATTTTATTAACCCGTGATTTAGTGCCGAAGGTAGCCGATTTTGGAATCGCCAGAGCGATTACCAGTTCAACATTAACAATGACAAATCAAACCATGGGCTCGGTCCATTATATTTCTCCGGAGCAGGCCCGTGGGGGTTTCGTTGATGAACGGTCGGATCTTTATTCCCTGGGTATTTTATACTATGAATTACTCACGGGAAAACTTCCCTTTGATGAAGAAAATACCGTGACCATTGCGATTAAGCATATACAGGAGGAAATTGTTCCACCAAAAGTGTTAGAACCAAGAATACCGGATGCCGTTAATAACATTGTCATTAAACTTACCGAGAAAAAGCCGGCGGATCGGTACCAAAATACAGATGAGTTAATGGAAGATCTGGAAATAATTCTTGAAGGCAGCAATTCGGCATCTAAAAATGGACACAGTCATGGCGGTAGCAGAAACGAAACCGCGGTTGTCCGTGAAGGCCTCTTCCACGTTGAAAACACAGGAACGCAACCACCGGTTCCTCCCGATAAGGATGACGATGATGACGGATACTATTATGAAACACCGGAAGAGACTAAAAAGCGAAAAAAGAAACGCAACATCATCCTGATTTCAGTTTTTGCCGTTATTGCCGTTTTTGCTGTCGGAATGACTGTCTATGCATATTTTACCGGAAAAACGGTCCAGGTTCCTGATGTTAAAGGAAAAACAGTGGCTGAGGCCACGACAACCCTTCAACAGCAGGGGTTGGTCATTGAGGTTGAAAAAGAAGTTTACAATTCTGATGTTGCTGCAGGTTTGATCATCACCCAAAATCCGGAAAATACCACTGAGTTACAGCGTGGTAAAACCGTTAAGGTGACCGTGAGTCGGGGAACAAAAACAGCCGCAATACCAGACGTTGTCGGGAAGAGTGAAAGTGAAGCAGTGAAAGCCATAGAAGCAGCTAATTTTGTGGTTGGAGAAATAAAACGCGAGTTCAACGGTGATTATGACGCAGACATTGTTTATGATATGAATCCTTCCGCAACCACTGTGGTTAATGAAGGAACTAAAGTTACCATTTATGTGAGTAAAGGGGAAGATCTTGTCAGCGTACCTAATGTGGTTGGACAAACTGAAACAGATGCCAGAAATACCATTTCAAATGCAGAGCTTACTGTTGGAACGGTTTCCTATGAAACCAGCTCAGACACTGCTAAAGATACGGTTATCAGGCAGTCCCCGGGAGAAGGTGCAAGTCTTGCGCGAAGCGGTTCAGTAACCCTTATTGTGAGCAGTGGTAAACCGCCAACGCCAACACCAACACCAACACCAACGCCAACGCCAACGCCAACGCCAACGCCAACGCCAACGCCAACGCCAACACCAACACCAACACCAACACCAACACCAACACCAACACCAACGCCAACACCAACGCCATAACGAAAGGTAAGACACGTGATATATAAAAAGACACATTGATAACGGAGATTAAAGAGCGAAAAGGTCGTATATAAAGGCGTTAATATGTCAAACGATACATTTTCAGTAAATGTGGAAGGCATTGGCCGACAGCTTTATGAAGTCTTTATTGACGGCGTAAGCGTCGGCAGCAGTTATATTGATTTTTAGAAAATGGAGGCCTGGCATTTGCTAGCAGAAGAAAAACAAATTGGAAAAATAATCAAGGGTATTGGGGGCTTCTATTATGTGAAGCCCCAATCCAGTGAAGAAATTGTGGAATGTAAAGCAAGAGGGGTATTGCGTCATCAGAAGATAGTGCCAACTGTGGGAGATGAAGTGGTAATCCAATCTGATAACCCCGGGGAGTGGACCATTGAATCCATTGAACCGCGAAAAAATATTTTTACAAGACCTCCTGTGGCCAATGTTGACATTGGCCTCATTGTTTTTTCGATGACAAGTCCTAAACCGAATCTATTGCTTTTAGACAAGCTTTTGATCAGTTCGGAGATCCAGAATGTGGAACCACTGATTTGTTTTACAAAAAAAGATCTGGTCAGTTCTGAAGAGGAAGAGGTTCTTAGAAAAATCTACAGTAAAACCCCTTATAATCTCTTTTTCTTCAGCGACGCTGATTTAGACACCATGGACCGGATTGCCCATGAAATAAGCTGTAAAACAGCTTTTATGGCAGGACCGTCAGGGGTTGGCAAGTCAACGATGGCAAACAATCTTTGTTCAAACCAAATCATGGAAACAGGACCCCTGAGTAAAAAGCTGAAAAGCGGAAAGCACACTACCCGTCACGTAGAATTACTCAAAATGAGAAGCGGTGGATTTTTGCTTGATACTCCCGGGTTCTCTTCTTACAAATTATCAGAGTATATCAAAGCAGAAGAGCTCAGAGAGTATTTCCCGGAATTTGCCAGAGGCGAATGTCGGTTTAAAAGCTGTTTACATCAAGGGGAACCAGGCTGTCAAATATCAGAAGATTTAAAAACCGGGAAAATCAGTCAAACTCGCTATGACCACTATCTGTATTTGTTAGAGGAAATAAAAAAGGAACAGCGTTAATGATTGTTATTATTTTTACAAATGGAAGCTATGGGAACCCCGGCTTCTATAAAGAATATCTGAAGAAATTCGAAGCACCCTATATTATCTGTGCCGATGGCGGGGCGAATTTTACAAAAAAGATCGGTTTAATTCCGAATGTGATTTTGGGAGATCTGGATTCGATCAGCGAAGAGACCTTAAGATGCTACCGGGATGTCGAAATTCGGCGTTATCCTGTTTGTAAAGACGAAACTGATACTCAGCTCGCCTTTAACCACGCCATTGAAATAGGGGCCACAGAGGTGATTGTTTTTGGTGCTCTGGGAACACGTCTGGACCATAGTCTGGGAAATATTTACCTTTTGACCCGATTTCTGGAAGCGGGAATTCAGGGACTGATTGTCGATGAAAAGAATGATATTTTTTTAATTCAAGATAAAAAAGTCTTGAATTTACCGATCGGAACAGTGATTTCTTTATTACCCCTGGGTGGAAATGTCGAAGGACTTAATATCCAGGGATTTAAATATCCCATTTTAAATGGAAAAATGACACTTGAAAATCCCTATGGTATCAGTAATGTTACTGCCCGGGAACGGCAGATAATTTCGCTGGAAAAAGGCATTCTGCTAGTCGACATTCCAAAGGATTAAGGGCATAAAAAAAGAGCCTTTCAATAAAGAAAGACTCCCCCTGCGTATTCCTGAAAAATAAGAAGAGCCTAAGCTCTTTCTACTTTACCGGATCTCAAACAACGTGTACAAACACTGATTCGTTGTGGTGTGCCTTCAATAACAACCTTAATTCTTTGCAAATTGGGTTTCCAAACGCGTTTGCTGTGTTTATTTGAATGACTGACCTGGTTGCCAGAAACAACGGTTTTTTTACATACAAAACATTCTTTAGCCATGACATAACCTCCCTTACGCTTACCTTTTATAAAACAAAGTGTATTATATCATGAAAAATAAAAATAAAGCAATAAAATTTTTGACTTACTATAAATTATTCTATAAAATAGAGAAAGAAAAAACAAAGGAGATACTAAAATGAAAATAGAAAGTGATCTAGGAACGATAGATATTACACGAAAGGCCATTGCCGACATAGCAGGCAATGCCGCAATGGAGTGTTATGGTTTGGTTGGTATGGCCCATAAACATGGCAAGGATGGGCTAATTGAAATCCTGTCCGGGGATCAGGCCAATAAAGGGGTCGGCGTAAGGATTGAAGATGACCGGTTAATCATTGAACTTTACGTTATTGTGGAATATGCAATAAAAATTTCTGTGGTTGCAGAAAATATTATTGCCAATGTAAAATACAAGGTGGAAAAGCAAACATCTTTAAAAGTAAAAAGAATCTGCGTAAATGTTGTGAGTGTGCGTGTATAAATGGAGGACAGAATGAAAACCCGGAAAATTGACGGTGAGATGCTTAAAAAAATGTTTGAATATGGTGCCAAAAATCTGGAAATAAACAAAAAAACAGTGGATGAGCTGAATGTTTTTCCAGTGCCTGATGGAGATACCGGAACAAACATGTCATTGACCTTTAACCACTCTGTATCAGAACTTGATAAAGTAGAGCAGCTGACTGTCTACAGTGTAGCAAAAACCGCCTCCTCAGGAGCACTGATTGGTGCCCGGGGAAACTCTGGAGTTATTCTTTCTCAATTGCTTCGTGGCTTTGCAGAAGGCTGTAAAGGCCAGGATTACCTTGATATTAACCTCATGGCAAATGCCCTTAAGCTGGCTGCTGAAGTGGCTTATAAAGCTGTTATGAAGCCAACAGAAGGCACAATCCTGACAGTGGCACGTGAAATGGGTGAGTTTGCAATGGCAAACATAAACAACTTTGAAGGCTTGGAAGATTATCTTGAAGCGGTCCTTAAACATGGAAAAGCGACACTGTTAAGGACCCCGGAAATGCTTCCCGTCTTAAAAGAAGCCGGTGTGGTTGATGCCGGGGGTCAGGGGCTGATCTGTATTGCTGAAGGTGCGGTAAAAGCCTTAACAAATCAGGAACTTGGAGCGAAAATTGAAGCCAGTTCCATCAACCTGGATAAATTTGTGGATGACTCAAATATGAAACCTGAGGATATTACCTTTGGCTATTGTACCGAGTTTGTTATAAAAAATGCCACAGAGATTGATGATGACAATTTAAGAGACTACTTTAATACCCTGGGAGACAGCGTGTTAGTCATTAAAGATGATGCTATTATTAAGGTCCATTTACATACGGACAATCCCGGTCTGGCATTAGAACGGGCAGGAAATCTTGGCAGTTTATCCCGTATTAAAATCGATAATATGCGTGAGCAATTTGAAAGCAAGGGCAAGCCCGCTGACCTTACACCGGTACCCTACGGATTTATAGCCGTGTCTCCGGGAGAAGGCTTAACAAAACTCTTTAAGGATTTGGGAATAACCCAGGTTATATCAGGGGGACAAACCATGAACCCCAGTACCCAGGATTTTTTAAATGAAATTGATAAGATCAATGCCGGAGTGGTGTTCCTTTTTCCAAATAACAGCAATATCATTATGGCAGCTAAACAGGCCAGTGAAATATCGGATAAACAGGTTTATGTGATTCCGTCAAAAAATATTCCCCAGTGCATCTCGGCCATGCTGGCTTTTTCACCGGAAGCAGAAGCTGCGGAAAATGAAAAAGGGATGAACGATGCTATTAAAAATGTAAAAACAGGTGAAGTAACTTATGCCGTGAGAGACACAAAAATTAACGGTCTTAAAATTAAAAAAGGCAATGCGATAGGGATTTCAGGTGGCGAAATAAAGTTTGCCGGCAGTAATATACATACCGTTACAGAAAATCTATTAAGTGAAATGGTCAATGAAGAGAGCGAACTGATTTCAATTTATTATGGAAAAGATACGACTAAAGAAGATGCAGAGGCTTTAGCAGAAGATCTTACGGTTGCTTTTGAAGAATGTGATGTAGAAATTCACTATGGCGGACAACCCCTTTATTATTATATTGTATCCGTTGAATAACAAGAAAAATTTCTGTGAGTGCGAAACCGGGAGGTAGCCATGGACTGGGATGATTCGATATTAACATTAAAAGGTGTGGGACCCAAGCGTGGAACCGCGCTGGAAGAACATCAGATAAAATCAGTGGGAAATCTTGTGAATTTCTATCCTAAAAGATATATTGACCGCAACGTTTCGGGTTCACTTGATGATGGAACCGAGAGCAAGGCGATAACAATAAAAGCCCTTGTCTGTGGTTATGGCCGACTCCAGCGTATTCGTGGGAATCTTTCGATTTTTAGTATTCCCCTTTTATGCGAAGAAGTTAAAATTACAGCTGTCTTTTTTAATCAGCCTTATTTAAAGGGCGTACTGAAAGATAATCAGGAATATTATTTTTACGGAAAAACTGAAAAAAACGGCGAAAAATTTAAAATAATGAACCCCCAGTTTGCCCCGGCAAACAACGCTGGGCGGTTTTTTGAGTTAACCCCTGTTTATTCAAAAATCCCGGGAATTCCCAATGATGCCATTCGAAAAATGCTCGTCCAGATTTTTAGCGGCCATCTGGAAATAGAGGATGGTCTTCCCGAAAGCATCCGAAAAAATTACCAGCTGCCGACCATGGCCTCAGCTTTGGAAGCCATTCATTTTCCGAAAACAAAGGCAGCGGTTTTCAATGGCAAAGAACGGTTAAAATTCAATGAGGCCTTGAAAATAAACATGGGGATCTTATCAAATGCCGGAGAAAGTAAATTTTCGAATATTTCGATTAACACTTTTGAAGGGATGAAAGCCCTTATTGGCAACCTGCCCTATGAGCTTACCCAAAGTCAGAAATCGGTGATTGACGACATTCTGGAAGACTTTAAAAATGGCCATGTAATGAACCGTTTAGTCCAGGGAGATGTTGGCTCGGGAAAAACCGTTATTGCCGTCATTTCGGCTTGTTTAATGGCCCAAAACGGTTATCAGACTGCCTACATGGCTCCCACTGAAATATTAGCCCAACAGCACGGTCGAAGCTTTAACACTTTGTTGAAAAACTCTGGGGTATCCGTTGAAATCATTACCGGAAGCCTGAAAACAAAAGAGCGAAGAGAAATCCTGGAGCGAGTGGCAAATGGTGAAACCTCGGTTGTGATCGGTACCCATGCTTTAATCCAGGATTCAGTGGATTATTATAATTTAGGGTTGGTCATTACCGATGAACAGCATCGATTTGGGGTGAAACAGCGTGGCCGACTTTCATTAAAAGGGAATCAACCCCACACCATGGTTATGAGTGCAACTCCGATTCCAAGAACCCTAGCCTTAATTCTCTATGGCGACCTTTCCGTATCATATATTGATGAGCTACCCAAGGGCCGAAAACCCATTAAGACCTATTGCTATGATGACGCATCTCTTCATAAAATATTTTCTTTTCTGGAAAGTGAAATGAAAAAAAACCGCCAGGTATTTGTGATTTGCCCATTCATTGAAGCCTCTGAAGAAATGTCTGAAGTGAAAGATATTGAATCGGTATACAGCGTTATTGCGAAACGCTTTGATGAAAATTATAATATCGGATTTTTGCACAGTCGCTTAGGTAATGATGAAAAAGAGGAGATTATTAAAGCGTTTAATCAGGGGGAGATACAACTATTAGTGGCAACCAGCATTATTGAAGTCGGAATCGACGTCCCAAACGTCAGTGCCATTGCAATACTGAGCGCTGAACGTTTTGGACTTTCCCAGCTTCATCAGTTGAGAGGCCGAGTTGGACGAGGGGAACATCAATCCTTTTGTTTCCTGGTGACAAACTCAAAAAGCCCTGAGACTCTTGCTCGAATGGAAGTTATTGTCAAAAATCGAAGCGGTAAAAAAATCGCTGATGAGGATTATCGTTTAAGGGGCCCCGGAGATTATTTTGGATTCAAACAACATGGGCTTCCCGACTTTGGTGTTCTAAATCCCATGGATGATATGGCCCTGATTCAGAAAACAAGGGAATTGGCGGAGACACTTTTTAACTCGACCGATAAAGAAGTGATGGCCTATCGGGAAAAGGTTCTCAAAACATTTTTCAAAGAAGTTGAAGAAATATCGTTAAATTAGGAGACAGGATGCGAGTAATAGCAGGGGAAAAACGAGGAAAGAAGTTAACAAGTATTCCAGGTGACAAGATTCGTCCGACCACCGACAAAATTAAAGGTGCCATTTTCAGTAGCATTCAGGTTGATTTAAGAAGTGCTAAAGTTTTTGTGGATCTATTTTCCGGAAGCGGTGCCATGGGAATTGAAGCTTTAAGCCGAGGAATTGAAACCGCCTACTTTTTTGATATTTCTCAGGAGAGCATTGAAATTATTAAAAAAAATATTGCCCTGACCGGATATGAATCCAGAGCCAGGGTCTTTAAAATCCCGGGAATCAAAGGCCTTGAAATGTTATCCATGAATAAAGTGTCCTGTGATATTATCTTCATGGATCCCCCTTATGTTCAGGGAGAAGGTTTAGCGAAGATCCTGGAAATAATTTCAGAAAAAGAAATTCTTTCTGAGACCGGAAAAATAGTGATAGAATCAGAGAAATCTGTTATAATGCCATTAGAAAAAAATAAATTAGTATGCTATAAATCAAAAAAATACGGAAATTCAATTGTAAGTTATTATTGTAGGGAGAAAAATGAGTTTTAAAATAGCAGTCTATCCGGGGAGTTTTGATCCTCTTACTAAAGGTCATCTCGACATCATTCAAAGAGCAGCCAAAGTTTTTGACAAACTGATTGTTTGTGTTATGGTAAACAATAGCAAGAATTATCTTTTTAGCAGTGAGGAACGAGCGCAACTGATTACCGATAGTCTGGAGGAACTGGATAACGTTGAAGTTGATACCTTTAATGGTCTCCTCATCGATTACGTGAGGTCAAGAAAAACCAATATTATTGTCAAGGGGCTTCGAGCCTTAACAGATTTTGAGAATGAGTTTCAGATGGCTTTAATAAATAAACATCTTGATAATAATATTGAGACCTTCTTTATGATGACAAGTAATAAATATTCGTATTTAAGCTCCAGTCTGGTAAAAGAGCTTGTAAAATTTCAGGGAAATGTGTCTGATTTTATACCGGCAAATGTAGAAAAAGCGATTCAAAAAAAGCATGAGGAAGGATTTATAAAATGAGAGTAATGGAACTATTAGCAGAATTAGAAGAAGTGATTGAAAAAGGTAACACCCTCCCTTTTTCATCCAGAGCCCTAGTTAATCCAGAAGAATTATTAGAAATTATTGATGAAATTCGAGATGCGATGCCCAGTGAATTAACTGAATCAAAAAAAATCGTGGCTGAACGAAAAAAGATTCTTTTTGCGGCCCAGGACGAAGCAGAACATATTAAATCTGAAGCGGAAAAACGTCTCAAAGAATTGATTGATACCAATGAGATTACAAAAACAGCATCGGCTCAGGCCAACGAAATGATCAATAATGCCAATGCCAGTGCGAAAGCATTAAAATTAGGTACACAAAATTATGCAGATAAGCTGCTTTATACGTTTCAGTTACAGTTAAAAGAAATGAACGACAGGGTTGAACAAAACCGAAATGAATTAAAAAACATGAAATAAATAAAAGACGAGGTTTAATGAATGATAGAAACAGGAAAAATCCAAACACTGAAAATTAATCGAATTACGGCCATAGGGGCGTTTTTATATGATGGAACCGATGAAAAAAATGTGGTGCTCCTCCCAGAAAAAGAAGTACCTAAGAGTGCTCGTCCAAATGATGATATCGAAGTATTTGTCTACAGGGATTCAAAGGATCGAATAATATCAACCACCCGCCGTCCTAAAATACTTTTAGGAGAGTTTGGCCATTTGAAAGTTGCAGATATTACAAAAGTTGGCGCTTTCATGGAATGGGGTCTCGAAAAAGATCTCTTACTCCCATACAATGAACAAACCACAAAAATTCAAAAAGGCCGGGATTATCTGGTATATCTCTATTTGGATAAAAGTGACCGACTTTGCGCAACAATGAAAATTTATCCACTGCTTAAAGTGGGCTCAGACCATAAAATCGGTGAATGGGTAGAAGGTTATGTTTATCAGATCAACCCTGAACTGGGAGCTTTTGTGGCAGTGGAAAACTTATACCATGGGCTGATTCTTATGAAGGACGCAGATGTCGATATCCAATGCGGTGATAAAGTTAACGCCCGGATTTCAGAAATAAGAGTTGATGGAAAGCTAATCCTAACGCCTAATCGACAGGCATATAAAGAAATACCAAAGGATGCTATTTTAATATTAACAAAGATG
>NZ_DATCHP010000102.1:0-7633 GCF_036508315.1 Acetobacterium sp.
GGCGATTCCCAAAACAATTTTCTGATGATGATCCTGTTCGTCAATTTCGGAAATGGACACATTGAATTTCTGTCTGGTTTTTTCAACCAGACTTTTCAGAATCCGGCGTTTGTCTTTCAGTGAATGCACCCATGGAGTGTGGATGCAAATCGTGATGGTCCCGATAATCATAAAATTTCACCTCTTTTTTGCCTTTTTGTTCTGTTCTTGGCTTCTGGATCAATTTGTAACACAACGATGCAATCACCAGGCTTGCGATGGGTGCGACACCATCAATTAAAAACCAAAGTGCTCATCAATCCGCAGGTTAACCGGGTAAAGGTCTCCAATATCATAGGTGGCTTTTTAGCTGCACCGCTCTTTGCGCATAAAAACAGAGTCAGGCACCTTCAGTTCAAAACTGAATTAACCATATAGCACACAAAGACAGTACTAAAACCAACTTTCTCTAAACCCGATACTCCCCATTCTTCTCTAACTTAAGTGAGCCTGGCACCGAAAGTGTTCACCCATTAAATTCACTTCTATGCGTTCTTTTAATATTCTCGAAAATGGGCTCAAATCAATGAATATTTCTTTTAAACTATCTTTATCAATATCATTGTCGAATATATATTCTAATAAGTCTTCCTGCTTTGTCTGCCCTAAAGTCAATCGATACAGTGACAAGATTTTTAACAGTCGATCATATTTTGAAATATCCTGACTAAAAGGATACATGGGTACAATTCTCTCGATTTTAACACTTTGGTTGTTCGGCAAACACCAGAACGGAACAAGATCACTGCTGCCTGCTTCTTTCTCACAGATCGATGCTTTATCAAACATCTCGTTCCAGATATCAGTTTTAAACGACATATCACCGTATTTATCTGCAATATTTTTTCTAATGGCAAGACATTTAAATCGGTTAATCCTGCCTTCACGCTGTTCGAGATCGATTGGATTACTTGGGAGATTCCAATGCATAATTTTTCTGCAATAATAGTGGAAATCCAAACCTTCCTGTCCAATACTGGTAGAAGCCAAAACAAAAGGTCTGAATGGCGAATTAAAGGAATTCCTAACACTTGCTTTTCGATCATACCCGCTTTCTTTTTGTCCTTTATCCTGATAAAATCCCACGGCATAATGAGAACGCATATTTAAGGCAGAAGAACCTTTACGACCTTCGGTACCAGACGATCTTTTTTTCAGAGCGTTCCACGTGTCCACATTATAACTTGCTGAACGTATATCCAACCCCTCAACCATCAGGTTATGAATTGATTCCTCTTTATTTTTCACATTCGTTAAACCATTCGAATCCGTTAACATATGTGCATATTCATCCAGAACTGATTGGAGATTTCCATCTTTACAATATTTCAAAACATTTTTCCAGAATACAGCACTGTCTTCCTCACCAAAATAGCAATCGACAACTGCAGACCATTCCAGTGTATTAAATCTGTCAATTAAAGATTTGGCCAATTCTGCTGCATGAACTGTGTTGGTTCGATACGCACAAATGGCAGGCGATGCAATGGCCATATCCACACAAACTTCCATCAAATCATTAGGCATTCGACCCAAGTTTTCTAATTCTGCTGAATAAAGTTCTTTCAATTTTTCAAGATGAGTCTCAAAACCTTTTTGACCCTGAGATGCCATTGCAGCATCTTCTCTTTCATACTCATCCTTAATATCGCCCACCAGTTTGGCGTTCTCAATCCAATACGATACGTAACTTTCGTCATCGAGCATAAGCGGGAGTAAATAATACCACCTCTGGTCAGCCTGTACCGATTCGCCTCCTTTTATACCCAATTCATTAATTCTCTGTTGAATGCAGGTTCGCACCTTTTCTTCAACTTCAAATATGCTTTTAATTCCATTATTTTTTATTTCGATGGCATCAAAACATTCCCCGAGAAATTTTGAGGGATAAATCAGACAAAACATACTCATGGATCTTGGATGTCCCCCAGAAACGCTGAATTTAAGACGTTGCGCCGTATTTTCTCTGTGATAAGTAAGTTCAGATCCATTTTTCTCTGAAAGATAACCAATTGTTCTGCGTTCAGACTCATATGATACCAGTGAGGCTATCATTCGAGGTACCATCTCCCAGGAAGAAAACAATAAAATTTTCGAAAAAGAATCAGCATCCTTATACACACCTTCGGATTTATAATAAGGTAATGACGGCGGAACCCATAATAACAATTCTGCCTTTTTCTCAAATGCAGTTTCGAAAAGCTTCTCTAATCTTGCATTTCTGCAGGGAATCGCTTTATATTTAGAAACTGCTTTACCATCAACCCACAGTTCAGCCTCTTTTGCATATTTAATGTCAACGGGTAATTCCTTAAGATGACCTTCCACTTTCTTCTTTAACTGATAATGATTCATAAACGACATTAAATATGGACAAGACTTCACATAATCAATCGGTACCTTTTCACGCATTTTCATATGTTCAAGCATTTGGGCGAATTTAACATAGGATGTAATATCATCTTCCACAATGGGCATAAATTGTGAAACAGACGTATCATCGATAAAATTACCGCTTTTAATTTGGGATATTCGTTCCGTTCTGCATACATTTTCATACATGGCGTCTTCTGCCCTATTTTTTGCTTCAATCAACGCTGTATTTCCTAATGTCATTTCTCGGAGATTAAAGGAATAATTTTTCCATATCTCAGTAAAACTTTCCGATTTACTTTCATTATCGATGAGAAAATTCATGACACTCAGAAACTCTCTATAATGTTCATCAATTCCTGTTTGATCAATTTCTTCCAAAGTTGAATATAGTTTATAGGGCGTTGCCGACAACAGTAAGATCTTCACTGCTTCATTCCCCTGTTTACTTGAAAAAAACCGTCGTGCCAACATCCCCGTTTCGCTGTCATCTGAAGCATCCATCAGAAATTCAAACCGCTGGAACTCATCCATAATTACCAGATCCGGATTAAGCAAATCCACACTTATTTTTGCAAAAATACTACGCAGTTTACCGATGATACCTGTTTTCGGAACTTCACTGCAACCGCTGTTATCAATTTCAATGCAAATCGCTTTTAGTTCTTTAAGTACTTGCCCTTTTCGAAGATGACGACTAAGAGATTCGTGTAAATCCGCAATATATTTATGACCCGACAGGTCATCACATTTTATGACTTCATCCTCCATCCATTTTTTTACCCAATAATGCCAGGAAACTGGTGCCTGATAACTCAGCAAAACCTCCAATCCACGTTGTATTTGTTCATCAGACAAGTCAGGCAAACGTTTCAGCAGCGCAAACATTAATGCCCGTTCCTGTACGATACCATCACCACTTGTCATCCGAAAAGAAGTGTGTGGGGTTAGTGGGATTAACTGCACATAACCATTTTTAATTTTTTCATCATTTTCCTGCTTATAGATTTGAAGATGTTGCATTGATAATCTTGATGCGTCTGAGGTCTCTTTCGTTACATTATTTGTGATCATCAACTTATTCAAATTTTGTTCAGCGATATTTCTATTTGAGCAAATATAGATCACCTTAAATAAAGAATCATTCATTTCTTTATGCAATACCGCGGTTTTTGCAATCACACCTTTAGCGATCAGGGTTTTTCCGAGTCCTACCTCGTCAGAAACCAGGACTCTTCTGACACTTCCCCGAAATAATGTATCAATCCGTTCCACTGTGGCCTGCTGAAAATCTTTCAGACCATCCATCACTCTCTGTTCAGCCGTTTGAAGTTCTCTCGTAATCTCACTCATCGTTTACCTGCCACTCGTTTAAATACCTGATAGGTTTCTTCAAATCCATCCGGTATGACGTTTTTATTTTTCAGCAAATTCATCACATATTCGATTTCGCCCAATCGCTCTGGATACTCGCAAACCGTTTTTAACATCTTTTCATATAATGCCGGCATTTTAAAATCCCCAGTTTTCTGATTTGGCTTTTTAATGTTTTTATCTAAATCCATATTTTCCAGCATGGATAATAAATAGTCATCACCCAGCAAGAATGAAATATACTGAATAAAAGACTTCTTTGTCTCCAGTATTTTAGAAAACACGGCACTTTCTCTTCCCTCCGGCATGTCTTCCATTTCAATTTTTAGAATTTTTTCAATCTGTGACGTCACACCTTTGACTCTGATCCTGAAAAAAGAACTCACTTCAAGCAACTTCAGATTCTCAAAACGCACATCCATGCCAAGTGGTAAAAAGGTGTCTTTCATGATTGGTGAAATGCTGACTCCTTCAGAATCGCAAATTTTCTGCACTTGAATGACAATGCTGAAATCATCGGAAGCTTTTATTACTTTTCCGCTAATTCCCGACCGGATTAACTTTTTAAGCTTTGCCTGTAACAGGCTACTTTCATCGGTTCCATCCGGTTCCTGGGGGATATTCGTCAATAATTCAAAGGGAGAATCCTCGGATTCAATGAGTTCATGCTTAATAATTCTGTCGATATGATCATAGCTTCTTCCAGTCAAACGAATCATAAACTCTACATTATTCTTAAGTGCATTCGTTGATGCATTTAATGAGCCCAGATACATTTCCACTTCGTTGTATTTGCGCCAAATATATACCTTTGCATGAATATCCTGCTGCCTAATATCGGTTTCATTCTCATTTCCGGAAATGCTCTCTTCTCCGTCCACGATTTCATCCTTCATGGAATAAACAGCAAAATTAGAATAATCTTCCGGTTTCATTTTGCATAATTCATTCTTTCTTGTTATGAGTGTCCGGAACTGTTCTTTCATAGATATGTTCGGTTTATTAAAATCTTTAATGACCTCTTTTGACAAAAATGGGCTTATCACAAACAACTCATGAAAAGTTTCCGAAAATAATCGGGTTTGATTCATGGTGTACTGGTTTTTATCTTCAGACTTAATTCCCACCGGCAGAAATTCAAAGTCTGTGAACATTTTATTTTCCGTTAAGAATTCCACATATTTTAGTTCGCTTTTCATATCGCGAATCATTTTTCGCTGGCCTTTTGGCAAACCTTTTCCGCCACTGACATTAATCGCCAGGTATTCAAGGAAATCAATCAGTGGTTTTGTTTTTTCCTGTTGCTCATTTACAAGTCTCCCCTCTAACACCACCGATACATCCCAACTGCGATCAAAGGTAAGATTTCTGCTTAATATGATCACCCGATAGCGTACTTCAGTCTCACTTTTAAAACGCAGCAGCCAGAATTTTGGATGAAACGAAGGATATCCATATTGAGCCTTTTTCAACGCTATTTGTATAATCATTGGTTCGAGCAATAAATATAATGTTCTTAAATTATCTGGGGCATGAATCTGCCCTGCTTCGCAAAACAGCACAACTTTAGAGGTCGTCTTTCTTAACGCTTCCAATAAATAGATGGAATTATTCATCAGAGCAGAATCGGTCTCTTCTGCTAAACCCAATGCGATGCATGCCCCAATGAGTGCATCCATGTCCAAAGAATAAGTTGTTCCTACAGCCCCGGTCATTTCAAATCCAACCGGTGGAATCAATAAATTTCCATAATCCAGACGATTCTCTTTGGGTTTTAGCATTTTAAACCTTCACCTTCGAAAATATCCCGGATAATGGTTTTTGCATTTCCCATTCTATAATTCAGAATATCCCCAGAAAACCACTTATCAACGGGAAAATCACCTGGATTGGAGGTTTTAGCTCTTCCTATCCCTTTTAAAAATTTCTCTCTGGCAATAATCCCGTTTTTCAGCCCATCAATATCGCCATCAAGCATTTGCCGCTTTGCTTCAATTAAAAAATGCATCAAACCAAAATTTGAAATTCGCAATCTCGCAAAGATCTCCTGCAACTCAATCGCTGCTTCGCTATTCATTCTTTTTTCAAACTCAGTCCAGCATTCTACTGCTTTTTCATTTTCACCACCGGAAACAATCAGATTATATTGTATTCTGATTCCAAATAAGAACCGGGCAAACGCAACAGCCATTTCATAATCTCTTTTCATCTGTTCAGAAAAGCCATTATGCACGGAAGCTCTCAAGTCTTCAAAACGATTACATTCAAGAAAATCCACAATGTTTTCCTTTAAAATATAAGCCATTAATGATTCCGGATGTTTTTTAATTATCTGGGACTTCAACAATTCACTTTCTTCTGATGACAGGTTCATGGTTATTTCTTTATTCCAGTTGTCCACGTCAAAATCAGGAACATGCCAAAACGAAGTATGCAAAAATCCACCAGCATCACTGTCGTCTTTTTCGTTTTCAAATTCACCCTCATTAAGCCCCTGTAACCGAGATACCTTCCTAAGCAATTTCCTCTTACAGTTAATATATGCATACTCTCTCAGTGAAATACGACCACCTTTGAAAATACCATAAGACCTTATACCTGCCCAGTAAATTGCCGTAGGGGGTCTCTTAACCCAGCCGCCATTTGTGATGGCTACTTTTCCAATTGTTCCATCTTCATTCAGTTTCAATAAACGCTTTCCACATTCATGCTCGATATCATCCAATTTTCTAATAAATTGCTTTTCATCTGTCTCATTGCTTCGTTCAATGGATATACAGGCATATGGAACAAGAAAGAAATATTTTGCTCTTGTCTGGATGGTTGATGTCCCAGGAAAAAACAAATTTGCAAACCCATCCCGAATTGGCGCAATTCCTAATTCATCCAGTGTTCCCGGCTCTTCCAGAAGATTAATCACATCCAATACTTTATTTTTTTCTTCCTTAGAAAAATCGATCCAACCTAATTGCATACATTACCCACCTGCTTTCTATAAATATTATATTATCATATGAAGAAACAACCGGGGATGAAAATGTCCAGGCTATCGCAAAAAAATATTCTCCGGCGACATAAAGAAGCCTTTATGGAACTGGCAAAATGAAAAGGCTGACTTATCATCAAGTCATTCAAATTCATAGCTTGTTAATCCTTGAAACGGGTGGAAGTGATGGTATCCGTGATGAAGGTTTATTATACGACCCTTAACAATCACAACATACAAAAATTCGAAGCTGACATAAAAACAAGAAAGGAGTCATAACCATGTGTTTTTACTGTAAAGGAAATTTATTTGATAGCATTACGACCCATGTCGTGAATTATAAAAACTGCTTGATCATCATTAAAAACGTTCTCTGCGAAGAGTGTGAACAATGCTGCGAAAAATGTTTTAGTGACGAAACCATGGAAACCTGCATCAAACGTTGGTAAAATGCTAGTAGAAATTTATTCATAGCATATTTTGCAATGCTGTACTAGTACCGTCAATAAGTTTATAAGTTAATGTCAGGCACAGGTCTCCTCCTGGAATGCTGCGATTCTGTTACTGCTGGCGATGCTTTTTGGCATCCTTGAGGTTGTGGCCTTTTTTGTCCTTGGACAGCTCCTTAATGATACCCTGGCCGTCTCCATTTTTATTGGCTTCTTTGGCTTCTTTGTTTCGGCCATCTTTACCACCTTCCAACTGATTGAGACCGCAATAACCTTTGCTCTGGTATCGATGTTTTACTACGATTATTCCCAGAGGGCCCCATGCGATGTTTCGTCAACCGCTCTGATCGAAACGAAAAACAATCGCAATAAAACCGACAAACCCCGAAAAAAGCTGTTCATCGGCTTGAGC
>NZ_DATCHP010000103.1:0-2832 GCF_036508315.1 Acetobacterium sp.
GGCGATTCCCAAAACAATTTTCTGATGATGATCCTGTTCGTCAATTTCGGAAATGGACACATTGAATTTCTGTCTGGTTTTTTCAACCAGACTTTTCAGAATCCGGCGTTTGTCTTTCAGTGAATGCACCCATGGAGTGTGAATGCAAATCGTGATGGTCCCGATATTCATAAACTTTCACCTCTTTTTAGCTGCGCCGCTCTTTGCGCCTAAAAGCAGCGTCAGGCACTTTCATTTCAAAAACTGAATTAACCTTATAGTACACAAAGCCAGTTCTAAAACCAACTTTCCCTAAACCCGAGTGGATTCTCAATAAGTTAAGGGGCAGGCACCGGTCACAATTATTTAGAAATTGTTATCATCTTTTATAGAAACGACAATTTAGTTCATGCAAGGCAAGCAATGGTCCCTGATCATACGTTTCACAGGGGTACAACTTTTTCATTTCAAAGAATCTGTCCAATAACCAAGGAATAGTGTCCTCTTCCCCTTTAAAGCCAAGAATCAGGCAAATTAATGACTGCACATAAGGGCTTCGGATCTCAACATACTGTTCCTTCAGCAACAGTGAATAGTTTTTTTGACTTTTAGCAAGAAACTGTACTGAATTTTCTATAAAAATATCATGGTTATTGCGTTTCAGCTTTTCCAACACCATAGGCATGAGCACCTCTTCAAACTCCAACGCCTTTCTAATCAGGTCAACCCGATTAATTGCATCTGTTTTTTTTCGTAACAGTTGAAAGATCTCCTCAGGGTTTTGTTCTGCCTGAATGAGTTCCTTCTCCCGAGTGATCTGGTTAAGGCGTTCATTGTTCAATATTCCTTCCTTCATAATTAATTCATTGGCTACATTCTCAATCCCATCAAATAAAAGGGTGCTGTAAACTAACCGCTGCACGGAGTTTTCCAAGTACGGATTATCCCGAAAGAATTTTTTTGTTAAAAGTTTTTTATACACTTATTTACCTCATTGTTAGTTTTTTCAAACTTTACCTTGCAATCCACTTCTCAATAAATTCACTATCATTAATGGAACCGTCCGTATTAAGAACTTCAAGATAGATCCCATCCCCTTTTCCAACCGACCATATGGCGTTCACTGAATTTATTTTTTCAGTAATCTGATTATCAAAGATATGCCTTTTAAAAACACCTTTACCAACGCCAAATTCATTTGCTACATACGCTACCAGATACACATCTATACAACTTGCCCCAAACAAGCTCGTATCACCCGTTAAAATATGGTTTCTGATGAGCGCCGGCCACTCATTTTTATTTGCGTTCAGTATATCACATTTAATGTCTTCAATATTATAAGCTTTGTAACTTCTCTTTTCCCATTGCTTCAGTTGGTTAAAATCTCCATGTACAGCTATAAGCTTAGTCAGCATATTTTTCAGATTGCATACTGTTGGGATAACCTTATAGTTTAAACTTCTGCCCATAATCCGATCAGGCATTTTTTCGATTCTTACACTCATTTATTCACCACCTAGTTATAAATTTCTTTATCAAATTAACATCCTGCTAACCTTATTTGCAATATCACTTGCATTAATGTAAACGAGCTTAGGCCTTTTTTTTCGCGCTTTGAAGTTTAACCTAAGTGTGCCTGGCACCATCAGCCGCTACCTGGCTCGGCCGCACTGTCAGGCACAGGGAGTTCTCTTTTCCTCCCTTTTTTCGTTATTCGCTTGTATTTTGATAAATTTTTCTATAAATTCATTGGAACTTTCTGATATACTTTGGATAATAGTGAAGCAACCCATTTTAAGATAAGTGTGCTAAGCATAAAACCGGCTCATTGAAAGGAGTCCCATAATGAAAGCATTTCTAACTGACGTTTTCCATCATGGCAAAGTGAAGTTCAAACTGGTGCAATTTAATTTTATAACACTCCTCATTTTCGAAGCATTATACACCCTGATCGGATCACTGGTTATTTATCCTGGAAGCCTTTTTCTCTTGAATAAGGCAATGTCCTTATTAGGGTTTCCTTTTCTAAGCGACGCCAATATTGGTCTGGTATTGACCAATCCCCTTGGACTGTTAGCCCTTCTGCTTTTTATCCTGGTGCTTGGGTTTTACGGACTTTTCGAATTAACCACCCTCATTGTCCTGTTTAATGAAAGCCACTTCCAGCGACCGGTTCGCCTTTTAACGCTCTGCAAAAAGGGTGTTGAACGGGCGATTCGGATTGTCAAGCCACGTAATTTTCCGTTGATTATTTTTGTGCTGATCATTATCCCCTTTACCGAATTTTCACTAGCCTCCAGTTTTGTGAACGAGGTTAAAATCCCGGAATTTATCATGGCCAATATTTTTGCCAGCCCGCTATGGACCCTGAGCTACTTTATCCTGCTCATTGGCCTGTTTCTGCTGGTCATGTGGGGGATTTTTTCGATCCATTATTTTACCCTGGAAGATCAACCCTTTATTCAGGCCATCAAAAAAAGCCGGACGCTGATCAAAGGTCATTTTTGGCACACAGCCTTCTGGGTTGCTTTCTGGAATGCTGCGATTCTGTTACTGCTGGCGATGCTTTTTGGCATCCTTGAGGTTGTGGCTTTTTTTGTCCTTGGACAGCTCCTTTATGATACCCTGGCCGTCTCCATTTTTATTGGCTTCTTTGGCTTCTTTGTTTCGGCCATCTTTACCACCTTCCAACTGATTGAGACAGCAATCACCTTTGCTCTGGTATCGATGTTTTACTACGATTATTCCCAGAGGGCCCCATGCGATGTTTCGTCAACCGCTCTGATCGAAACGAAAAACAATCGCAATAAAACCGACAAACCCCGAAAAAAGCTGTTCATCGGCTTGAGC
>NZ_DATCHP010000104.1:0-79386 GCF_036508315.1 Acetobacterium sp.
AAAGTTGATTGTTGAGCCAGAAGACCTGTATGTAGTGAATTCTTAAAACCTCCGATTTAGAGGATTATAAGAGCATTATATTTAAAATTAAATATGATTCTGTTATCCTTCTCCACTGGAGAAGGATTTTTTATTTCTAAAAACTCCTAACCGACGGAATCTCTTTGAATACCCAGGACATCTCCAAGTCAGTATTTAATATTCCTCACCGGGGATAGTGCTTAACATCCCCGGTGAGGAATTGCTTTCATTAATTTAAATTTATGATACAGTAATCCATAATACAGAGAAACTTTGGTGGAAACCTTATTCAAGTGAAAAACATTTACAATGAGGAGATAAATAATGAAGCCTATGATAGCAGTTTCCATGGGGGATGCAGCCGGCATTGGTCCGGAAATTACAGTAAAAGCCTTAGCAGATGCGATGGTACAGGAAAAAGCCAATTGTATCATAATCGGAGATAAAAAAGTATTGCAAAGGGCCATTGATTTTTGCAAACTTGATTTGATTATAAATGTTGTCGATGAACCTGCGGATGGAAAATATGAACCTGGTATTTTAAATTTAATTGATCTTCAGAATATTTCCATGGATCAATTAAAAATGGGTGAAGTCCAGGGGATGACAGGTCGGGCGTCCTATGAATACATCAAAAAAGCCACAGAATTATGCCTGGACGGTAAAGCCGATGTTTTAACAACAACAGCCATTAACAAGGAATCCCTAAAAGCGGGAAAAGTACCTTTTATTGGACATACAGAAATGATTGGCGCTTTAACAAATACAAAGAATCCTTTGACTATGTTTCAAGTACACAATCTGAGAGTCTTCTTTTTAAGCCGTCATTTATCGTTGCGAAAGGCCTGTGATTTCGTAACAAAAGATAATCTGGCCGTATTTATTGATCAGTGTGTTGATGCCTTAGAAACTCTGGGTGTCGAGAATCCCCATATTGCAATGGCAGGGCTAAATCCCCACAGTGGCGAACATGGGCTGTTTGGCAGGGAAGAAGTTGATGGTGTGATACCGGCGATTGAAGAAGCAAGAGCAAAGGGAATTAATATTGATGGACCCATTGGGGCAGATAGTGTTTTTCATTTTGCCCTAAAAGGTGCTTATGATGGTGTTTTATCTTTATATCATGATCAGGGACATATTGCCACAAAAATGGTTGATTTCGAAAAGACCGTTTCCATCACCATTGGGATGCCTGTTTTAAGAACCTCGGTGGATCATGGTACTGCCTTCGATATTGCCGGAAAGGGAATCGCCAGTCCTGTGAGTCTGATTGAAGCCATTCGTTTAGCCGTTGAGTATGCGCCGAAATTCAAGAAAAAATAGTGTGTATGATTTTGAAAAACCCATTTTTCAATTGTTCTTGACCCAGGATCACATGAAACCTAGGTTGTCATATCAAAAAAAGTGCGAAAAAAAACCGGATATAAAATCCGGTTTTTTTCATTTAAGTTCTTAAGTGACTATGCAACCATAACGTTAGTAGCTTGTAAGCCGCGATCAGTTTTTTCTGTGTCAAAAGTAACACGTTGTCCTTCTACAAGGTTTTTACGACCTTCAGCGATAATTGCTGAGAAATGTACAAATACATCTTCGCCACCATCAATCGAAATAAAACCAAAACCTTTTTCCTCGTTAAACCATTTTACTGTACCAGTATTCATTATTGGTACCTCCTGTTTCTAAAATTAATCTTGATGCAAAAATAAAAAAAACACATATTTTTGTAAACCATTTAAAACGCAAATGACTTACAAAAATATGTGAAATCAATCAATACACTTTAATCTACTTCCAATGATACAGCAATAAACCTTATTTGTCAAATAATTTCAATAAAAAATCAATATGCATTAAGAATATCGTAAGATTTATTTTTTTCTTGACAGTACAATCACTTGGGGTTACAATAAATAAATACAAACGAATTGCGAAATAAAAATTGAATTATCATAAACTAACTAATGATGCCATGAAGGTATTGCTTTTACAGAAGTAAAAGACGTACTTCGTGGCCTTTTTTTGAGCCTGTATATAATTATATTATATGAGGAGGATTTTATTATGCATATGGCAGATGCTTTACTTTCACCAGCAGTTGGTGGAATCATGCTTGCAGCAAGTGCTGGAGCGATCGCTTATTCCGCGTATAAGTGTAAAGATGATTTGGACGAAAAGAAGATTCCATTAATGGGAGTTATGGGTGCGGTTATTTTTGCCGGTCAGATGATTAACTTCACCATTCCAGGTACCGGATCTTCAGGACATATCGGCGGTGGTATTTTACTGGCAGCTTTGTTGGGACCGTTTCCTGCATTTCTTGTGATTTCAACTGTACTTCTCATCCAGGCCCTGTTTTTCGCAGATGGTGGATTGTTGGCTTTAGGGGCTAATATTTGGAATATGGGTTTTTACGCATGTTTGCTGGTATACCCCTTAATATTCAAACCCATTGTCAAGAAAGGCTTTACCCCGAGGCGCATTGCCGTGGCAGCCATCCTTTCGGTAACAATCGCTTTATTAGGAGGGGCTTTTTCTGTAGTAATAGAAACGCTTGCTTCGGGAATTACTGAATTGCCTTTTACAGCCTTCCTTGGATTAATGATGCCCATACATTTGGCCATTGGCATTGTTGAAGGAATTGTAACCGCAGGTGTTTTAGTATTTGTTTATAAAATGCGTCCCGAAATCTTAGAATCGTCATTAATTAATAAAAAAATATCCTCTGGGCTTTCTCTAAAAAAAGTATCAGTCACGCTGTTAATATTTGCTGCTCTCCTTGGTGGTGGTTTCTCATTATTTGCATCCTCCAATCCTGATGGTTTGGAATGGGCTATGAATGGGGTAGCAGGAACGACACAAATTATTGCAACAGGCGGAGTTCATGAGAATGCTGCAGATGTTCAAAAAACAACGGCCGTTTTGCCAGGCTATGGTTTTAAATCAACTGATGGACAAGGTTCAGCTGCAGGTAAAAGTGTAGCAGGACTTCTGGGAGGTGGACTTACATTATTATTGGCAGGCGGAACTGGTTACATCATTTACGCGGTTAAACGTAAAAAAGAAAAATCAGCTTAAAAATTAAAAACAAATAATTATTAGAATAATCTCTGTTAATAACAGAGATTATTCTTTATTATAAGCTTGGAAGGAAAATCAAATGTCAGCATTAACGGATTCTATGAATACAATTCACTCCCTGGAAGAAATGGCAGAAGCCAAAACAATTATCCACAGACTCCATCCCATGGTTAAATTAGTGACAACGTTCCTGTATATCATTCTGGTGGTTTCTTTTGACCCCTATAATGTCACGGGTCTGGTTGTTTTTTTATTTTATCCGGTAATTCTTATGGCACTGGCGGAAATCCCGTATAAACCTTTATTAAAACGACTACTCGTTGCACTGCCCTTTTCTTTTTTTGCAGGCATTTCGAATATTTATTTCAATCAAAATGCCGCCTTTATGGTGGGGAACACGCCCATCACATATGGTGTTATTTCATTTTTTTCGATTATGATCAAAACAGTTTTTACCGTGATGGGTGTACTTATTCTTATTGCCACAACGCCATTGCCTCAGATTTCCTATCAGTTGCTGGTTATTAAAGTGCCGAAAATTATTGTGGAACAGATCATGTTAACCTATCGCTACATTTCGGTACTATTAGAACAGGTCTCCAACATGTATACGGCTTATATATTAAGGGCACCGGACGCAAAAGGCATTAAGATGAAAGACATGGGTATTTTTGTTGGACAATTGTTATTAAAAAGCTTTGATCGTGCTGAAAATATTTATTTTGCTATGAAATGTCGCGGATATGATGGCCATTATCTTTATGCCAAACCCGACCCCATGAAAAAAAGCGATTGGATTTTTATGCTGAGCACCTGCGGGATGCTGATACTTCTGAGATTTTTTAATTTAAGCCAGTTCATTGGCAGTTTTCTACAATAAGGAGTTATGATGATATATTTTAAAGATTTAAGCTATTCGTATCCGGATGGTCATGCGGCCATTAAAAATGTAAATTTAGAAATAAAAGACGGTGAAAGTATTGCTCTCGTAGGAGCAAACGGCGCCGGAAAATCAAGCTTATTTAAATTGATTGTTGGTATTTCAGACATTGGTGAAGGGTCGATTCAGGTTGATGGTGTTTCAGTGGAAAAGAAAACCCTAAAAGACATTCGAAGAAAGGTTGGCATGGTTTTTCAAAATCCGGATGATCAGCTTTTTATGACAAAGGTATATGATGATGTGGCCTTTGGACCTAGAAACGAACTCTTATCTGAGACTGAGGTAGAGCAAAGGGTCAACCAGGCACTGGAAGTCCTCGGGATTATCCATCTTAAAGATCGCATGCCGCATCGATTATCTGGTGGGGAAAAACGTATTATTGCCATAGCATCCGTGCTGTCAATGGATCCTAACATTATTCTATTTGATGAACCCACATCGTTTCTGGATCCCAAGGCGCGGCGTAATGTTATGGAAACTTTAGGTAAACTGGCAATGACAAAAATCATTGCCACCCATGATTTAGACATGGCCCTTGATATTTGTGACCGAGTGATTATCCTCCATCATGGCAGCGTTTTTGCTGATGGCAGTGTCAAAGATATTTTACTCAATGAAGAGCTGCTATTGAATTGTCATCTGGAATTACCGTTGTGCATGCAGCGCTGTAAAACCTGTAAAAATTAGAAGCTGCGTTTTCATTAGAAAATATGGTGCTCACAAGGATAATGGATGAACAGTTGCAATGATTACCCATAAAACGAGAGGTTTATATAACCGTTTTATGGGTATTTCTTATATAATGAGATGATTTAACAATGCTTCTGAATGAATTTAAGTTTGGGATGAAGTTTTGGATTCACAATTGAAATTTTTGGTTTTATAAGATATAATTATTCTAATGTTTGGGAGGTTAGGTAATGAAAAAAAAAGATTATTCGAACATTGGGGATGATATTAAAAACATCATTCAAGATGCACTAAATTCCACTGAATTCAATCAGTTAAATAATAATATTTCAAAAACAGTGAACCGGGCACTGGAAGAAGTGAAAAAAGGCAGTCATAATTGGAAACAGCAGATGCAAAATCATAATAAAAATTATGAAAATCCATCCGATGAAAAGCCGAAAACTGCTCAGGAAAATAAAAAAGAAACCAGTAAGGTACAAAATAGAGACTATACAAAACAAAGCATAAGTAATCCATTTAATAAAAATAAAAAAGTGTTGGTGTCAAAATCACCTCATGGTCGAATAGCGGGTCCATTGTTAATCGTTTTCGGTGATATTGGTATTGGATTAACGTTATTGTTTTATATCGGGTGGCTCTTTGTGGCAAATGTTTTTTTTGCGGGTTTATCTTCCCTGGTCGTACCATTATTAGCGCTGTTGCCGATCCTATTGTTATCCGTTTTTATGGTTGCGAAAGGAACCGGACTGCGAAGAAGGGTAAAGCGGTTTTATCAGTATGTGAAAGGGTTAAGCGGACGAACTTTCTGTGAAATCAAAGAGCTGGCGGATCCGATGGGACGAAGTTCGAAATATGTGGTTAAAGACCTTCGAAAAATGATCGCTGTTTTTATGTTTCCGGAAGGAATAATTGATGAAAAAGAAACTTTTCTCTTTATCAGCGATGAGTCCTATAAGGCTTACCTGAAAATGGAAGAGCAAAAGCGGTATTTGGAAGAAATAGAAAAGGATCGAATTGAAATTGCGCAACGTCAGAAAATGATGGATGTACAGAATCCCGAGATGAAAGCGGTTCGGGAAGTGATCACCGAAGGAAAAGACACCATCATAAAAATCAGAGAAGCCAATGAAGCTATTCTGGGAGAAAGTATTTCCGAGAAATTAGAGCGCCTGGAAAAAGTAATCAGTAAAATATTTGAGCACATTAAAGAAAACCCTGAAGAGTTACCGGAAATACGAAAATTTTTGGGGTACTACTTACCAACAACCCTAAAGCTTGTAAAAGTTTATCAGGATTTAGATGGAGAATTGATTCAGGGCGCAAATATTGTAGCAACAAAAAAAGAGATTGAAGAGACACTGGATACGATAAATGATGCCTTTGAAAATCTTTTAGATAGTTTTTATGAAGATACTGCCATAGACGTTTCAACTGATATTTCAGTTTTAAATACCATACTCGCCCAAGAAGGATTAACGAAAAGAGACTTTGAAAATAAAGGAGAATAGATATGGATGACAACGCAAATGATTATTCCCAGGTAACGCCAAGTTTGACTTTTGATCCATTTGAAGAAGAAAAAATGGTTGTTGCAGCTCAACACCAGGAATTAGCACCGGAAAAACAGGTTTTTGATGAAAGTCGATTATCCCCTGAAGAACGTAAAATGGTGGATGATTTTGCCAGTAAAATAGATCTCAACAATTCGAGTCTTATTATGCAGTTTGGAGTAGGGGCACAAAAGAAAATAGCGGATTTTTCTGAAACAGCATTAAACAGCGTTCGAACAAAAGATCTCGGAGAAGTGGGGAAGATGCTTGGAGATATGGTTTCGGAACTGAAAAACTTTGATGTGGAAGAAGAAGATAAAGGGTTTTTCGGCATGTTTAAAAAGAATATCAATAAATTAAATTCCCTGCAGATTAAATACGCAGCAGCTGAGACCAATATTAATCACATCTGCGAATCTTTAGAATTCCATCAGGTCCAACTCTTAAAAGACGTAGCCATGTTGGATAAATTGTATGAAGCGAACAAAACCTATTTTAAAGAATTATCCATGTATATTTTAGCAGGAAAAAAGAAGCTTAAGATTGTTGAAGATACTGATTTGCCGGCCTTGATAAAAAAATCCGAACTGAGCGGCTTACCGGAAGACGCTCAAGCCGTGAATGATTTATCAGCAATGCTCAATCGTTTTGAGAAAAAAATCCACGACCTTGAGCTGACACGGTTAATTTCAATTCAAATGGCTCCTCAGATCCGACTGGTTCAACATAACGATACATTAATGGCTGAGAAGGTTCAATCCTCCATTGTCAATACCATCCCATTATGGAAGAGTCAAATGGTTTTAGCACTTGGGGTTGTTCATTCCGGACAAGCCGCAAAAGCTCAGCGCGAAGTAACCGATATGACCAACAAATTATTACGCAAAAATGCAGAAACATTAAAGGTCGAATCTATTGCCATTGCCAGGGAATCAGAAAGAGGAATTGTAGATATTGATACGCTTCGTTATTCAAATGAAGCCTTGATTTCCACCTTTGATGAAGTACTCCAGATCCAGGCTGAAGGCCGACAAAAGAGGAAAGAAGTAGAAGCTGAGCTGCAGAAGCTTGAGAATGATTTGAAAATAAAAATGCAGGAAATCAGACGATAGTAAGTTAATCAAAGAACCTTAAACAGATCAGTTGATTTGTTTGGGTTCTTTCTTTTATGGGCAGCATTTGTTACCACTGGTCATTACTGCGTTAATTGGAATCGTATTAAGAAAGCGAGCAAAACTATGAAAATTATTATCGCGCCGGATTCGTTTAAAGGGTCTTTATCTGCTGCAGAGGTTTGTGATATCATGGAAAAAGCAATTCTAACAGTACTTCCGTTAACGGAAATTATAAAAATACCAATTTCTGATGGCGGAGAAGGGCTCGTGAATACTCTATTAAATTTAGAAGACGGTAGAAAGATAATAGTTCCGGTGAAAGATCCATTATTCCGGAAAACTAATGCAGCCTATGGCATTTTAAATGGTAAAACAGCAGTGATTGAAATGGCAGCTGCATCGGGTCTGACCTTGCTGACTAATGAGGAACGAAACCCAATGCTAACCACGACTTTTGGAACGGGTGAATTGATTATTGATGCCATAAAAAACCAGGGATGTGACACGGTTATTTTAGGCATTGGCGGCAGTGCAACCAATGACGGTGGAATGGGGGTTGCCACTGCCCTTGGGGTTAAGTTTTATGACAAAAATCATGATGTGCTCAGCCCTTGTGGACAAAGCCTTGAAAAGATAGTCTCCATTGATACCGCACACATAGATCCGATAATATTTCAAAAGGATATTATCATTGCCTGTGATGTTGATAACCCTTTATTTGGGACACAGGGAGCAGCTCAGGTATACGGACCGCAAAAAGGCGCATCCGAAGAAATGACGATATCCCTGGACAAGGGTCTCAAGCACTTGGGAATATTATTGGAAAAGGTATCAGGAAAAGAGCTGATTGATTTACCAGGGTTAGGCGCCGCCGGAGGAATGGCGTTACCTTTAGTGGCATTATTTGACGCCCAATTAAAATCAGGGTTGGAAATTGTATTAGACAGGATAAACTTTAATGAGCTTATCCAAGGTGCGGATCTTATTATCACAGGTGAAGGAAAAACCGACAAACAAAGTACCAGGGGTAAGGTGATTTCAGGGGTAGGAAAAAGGGGAGAAGACCAAAAAATTCCTGTAATCGTTATTTCCGGTGCCCTGGAAAAAGGGTATGAAGTGCTTTTTGATCAAGGGATCACTGCTGCGTTTGCAACTTACAATAATTCAAAAAATCTGGAGTGGCATATGGATCACGCCAAAGAAGAACTGGAAGCCACTGTGATTAACTTATTTCGAAGTTTAGCGGCACTCGATGGTAAAACAAACTCATAAATCCACCAGAATAACTTGTAGGTGAAATCTGGGATGAACATGATGAGGTTATTGATGCCATTCTAAAAGCCGATAACCGGCATGTGATTGCAATAAATGTTATTTGAAGTTGAGTGTAATAGAGAGAGTGATGTACAGTTAGAAAAATAGTTAACTTTTCTTAAGTCAAAATTAAGATTAAGGAAATATAATGATGTAAAATATTTCAATAGGAGGTAAAAATGAAATTAAGTGCAAGAAATCAGTTAAAAGGTAAAGTTGTCGGCATTCAAGAAGGTGCAGTCAATGCCATTGTTACAATCGATATTGGTAATGGCAATGTGATTACTGCAGATATTACAATTGCAGCTGTAAAAGACCTTGGCCTTGCTGTTGGTAAAGAAGCTACCGCAGTAGTTAAATCTACCTCTGTTATGGTATTGGTTTAATTCCGACTAATTAAATTTTAAAATGCTCCTGATGGTAACCCATCAGGAGCATTTTCTGTTTTTAGGCAGAAACTAAGCCATTATTTTATCCACTGCCTCATTAAAATCCTTCACAAAGCTATCACGCTTTTCTTCAGTAAAATCTGCTTTTTTGAGCAATTCTAAAAATGCATGAAAGTTTTCAACTAATAAAGCATTAACCCGTGTGTATTTTTTAAGAATCACAGGATCACCATTAAAACTCAGTGTCCAGGTATTTCTCATATACGCAAAAATATGGTTTGTCATATCCCGCATCATGGAAGCCAGGTTGGCAACCTTTGGGTTGAGGTAATCAGTTTCCGCCTCGTAGGTGGAATGTTCGGAAATATTTAATCGCCCTTGATCCTGAAGTTCTTTATATGATGAACTTCCCTGGAGGATAATCATATGATGGTAGAGAACATTAACGCTGATTTCAAGTTTATCCAATAAATGGTTGCGCCTAAGAAAATCGAAGTTCACCTGGAGATCTTCAAGATCTGAATCCGGTTCGAACATAATAAAACCGACGCTGGGCTCAATGCCATACTTGCGTAAAATGACAAGGGCATTTTCATTATCCTCTACTGTGGTTAATTTATTCAGCCGCTTTAAGGTTTCATTCCGGCCACTTTCCAAACCGATGAGAATCTGCCTGAGTCCGGCATCCACCAGAGCTGCAATGGTTTCATCCTCAATATCGTTGGCCCTGGCTTCAATGCCAAAGGTAATATTTTTATTCTTTAGTAAAGCGGCCAGTTTAAGAACACGATTTTTTCCTCCACGGCCGGGGCCGTAAAAGTTGGGGTCCATAAAATAAAAATAACGAAGGTCAGTTTCAGCCATAACAGCTTCAATTTCGGCAATAATATTTTCAGGACTACGGCCACGCCATTTTCGTTTAGCGTCCCCGTAATAGGGGTTAATGTAGCAAAAAGTGCAACCACCATAACAGCCCCGGCTTCCGGAGATGTTCACTTCACCAAAAGAGTAAGCGCCTTTACTGCGAAGTGGAAAAGGGAGCAGGTTAACATCCGAAATCACTTCTCCTCTGGTGGCAACAATAGCATTGCCATCGCGGTATGCAACACCCTTGAGATGATCTTCCGGGAAATTTTCCACTAACTTTAGAAATGTCAGTTCATTTTCTCCTAAAAGGGCAGAGTCAATGGCTGGACATCGGTTTAAAATTTCTTCATAGGCAAAGGTGGGATAAAAGCCAAAAACCGTGACGTAAGAAATCCCGTAGGTTGACTTAACATGTTCGATAAACTGGTAGAGTGTTTGATTGTTTTCCCAATGATACACTAGGTGTATCCCAAGAATTGTCGGGCGTATTCTGGCGATTTCTGCTTCAATGGCCGGGTAATCCAGTTTTTCAAGGTAACCATCCACAATGGTCACGTCGATATTTTTGGAAGCCAGCATCCCTCCGATATACCCGGTATTTAAACAGGCAGATAAAGGGGCATTGGCAATGTCATTGCAACGGTCGTCCCCGAAGGAACGGGGATGTTCTAAAAGTAAAACTTTCATGAAGTGACCTCCTGCCACATAAAGATATTTTTCTTGGTATGATAGATTTCCAAATCGTAACGCACCCGGTCAAAAGGTTCAGGATTATAATAAGTAGGATAGAGCAAATCAGTTTTAGCAGTGATTACACCATTGTCAAGGGCCTGCTGTTCAATTTTCGTACCGGGGAGAATGCGTATGTTGTTTAATACAATGGTTCCCAAAGTCCTTGACTGATGGTGAATCTCATAGATTGCATCAATCAGATCTCTTGCTTCCTGCATGGTTTCCTCAGTATCTCCAGGCGTGTTTACCAGGAAATGATAAACAGTGACCACACCACTGTTTGCCAGAACCCGGGCCGTGTTCAGGATATCCGCAACCAGCATGTGTTTGTCCATGGCATCCAGCGAGGTTTGGCTGAGGCCATCCGGAGACAGGGAAAAGCATTCACAACCGGATTTCGTATATAAAGCCACATTTTCCTCGGTTAAAAGGTTTTCGCGAAAGAAACCGCTCCAATTTATTTTAAGTCCACGGTTTAGGATTTCCTGACAGATATTATCGAGATGATCCACCGGAATATTGACTACCGAATCGGTGAAATGAATCCGGGTGACCCCATAATGTTTATATAAATACTCAATTTCGTCGACCACCGAATTCGGCGTGCGACACCGCATTTTCTTCCCCTGGAGCAAGGGGTAGGAGCAATAGCCACAGGAAAAACAGCAGCCCCGTTTTGATTCCACGCCAATACTTTCCACGTATTTATTGACTTCCAGATACGGGCGGGGATCCAACAGATCACGGTTTGGCATAATGTAATCCGTCATATTGTAGTCACCGCTGGCAGGTACAACCTTGACAGTGCCATTTTCACGATAGCATAGACCTGGCAGAAGGGGAGGATTATCAAGGTTTTCCAAAAGAGGGGCGATGATTTTTTCGGCCTCTCCGGTCACACCATAATCAATTTCTTCATATTCAGTCATAAGGCGTTTCGGGAATAATGAGAAACCCGTGCCTCCGGCTAAAATTCGTGCGTCCGGGCAATATTTTTTTATAAATGCTAAAGTGACTGCAAAGGGAGGAATCAGTGATGAGGTTTTGTTTCCCAAAGGGTCTACATTCCGAAGGGAAATACAAACCACATCCGGCTTTTGAGTATCCAACTCTTTTCGAAGTTCACTATAGGGGTCCATGGCCATGTTCATATCAAAAAGGTGGAGATCATGGTTGGTTTCACGCTCGACCTGTGATGCCAGAACCACAATACCAATGGGATAGACCCGCTCGATATCGATACCCTCCATTGAGAGGGCCTGAATGAATAATATTTTCATGTTTGCTCCTTGAAATCTATTTTATATAAGCAATTGCGAAAGTGCCATAAACTGCCATCAAAGCTATCTACGGTTGCGTTTATGAATTTTGCAATTAACTTTTGTGTTTTTACTCCAATAATAAGAGGCCATAATATTTCACAATGGCATCTCTGGTGCTAAGGGTTTCCAGGACTTCACCGTTATTTCGAACGGTTTCAAAAACATCAATGCCGGCACCTTCCATTGAAGGACGGCGATTTTTCGTATTTTCACAGGGAATTTCGGGATCACATTTGGAACAAATGCTGCAAGGTCCTGCGAAAAAAACAAATGCTTTGTGATAACCGTTTATAAAAGCAAGCTTTTCAGCTTCCAGTAATTTTTTCTGAAAATCACCGGTGGGAGGTTCACCTTTTAGCAGGAAGGCTTTTTTATAACCGGACAAAAGCTTTGTCGTTTCTTCCAGACTCATGTCATTGGCTTCACAATGTTTCTGATCATAGGACCTGCACCCAAAACGACATTTGTTTTTCGGGAATTCCGAAACGATGACTGATTCAGGAGAAATTTCCAGAACATCATCAAAGCCGAGAGCTTTTATAGGATAGATGAGCTTTTGGAGCGGGGTAATGGCTAAGTGATCTAAAGCTCTGGAAGATTTGGCTGCGAAGATGAGCGCGGTATCGGTTTCCAGGGGAATCAGAGACGTGGTTGCCAATTGATTTCGTTTAAGTTCATTAATGACCCAGGCTCCTGAAAAAACTTTGCCATTATAGGTATTCAGCATCATGTTAACATCGGTAAGTTGCGCTTTCACTGGAAAATGTTCGGTAAAAAAATCATGAATCAGAAGTACGCCATCATCGGCCAGGTGGTCGGCGGCTGTTTTTAATACCAACTCATTTTCGGCTTCGGCATAGGCATGGACGATGTTGGATAAAATAATAAGCTTGTATTTTTTGTCAAGTCCCCACTGAGGGTCAAGAATATTACAGGAATGGTAGTGAACGCGATCTTTGAAGGGTGTTTGGTTCACCATTTTCTGTGTATGGGGAAGGATTTGTTCAATATCCAAAAGGGTGGCAGCAGTACCGGGAAATTTCTTTAAAAAAGCCAGAGCCATAGCACCGGAACCCGTGCCGACATCCAGGATTTCGCCGGATAGATCGTTAAAAAAGCCCGTGCAGTCGGTGGCTTTTAGTTTAGCCACATTGTCCATGGCTTTAATGTAATTTTCCCGCCGGGCATCCATTTCGGTTTCACTAATCTCCTCAGGCAAAAAATTCACACGTCCTCCGGCTTTTAAAGAAGCCTTCAGGGTATCCCAGTCTTCAGTGAGATTTTTACGCCACAGAATAGAGTCCCCTTGGTAAAGGGGACTATTTTTAAGCAAATATTTTTTGGTGAGAAGAGAATTATAATAACTTTTTTGGTACTGACCCAGGAGCCCCAGGCTTACGAGCAGATCAAGGTATCGATCCAACGCGTTAGCATCGCAGAGCATTGACCGGGAAAGCTCTGAAAGGGTTGCTCCCTGGGTGCCAAAGCCATCAATTGTTTCAAAGAGGTTCATTTCCAAAGCAGTGAAAAGGGAATCCGAAACCCAATAGGCGGTGGAAAGATCTTCTAAATACTGGCCGCCATGGGTATGAGGATCATATCCCTTCATGACCATTGGATACTCCTGCATCTTCAAAGGTGAGGACATCACACATGACTCGGGCTGAAGATTCAACCAGGTGCATAGCAACAGCAGCCCCGGTGCCTTCACCTAATTTAAAATTCAAGTTAAGCAGGGGACGTAGACCCAGTGCCTGCCACATTAATTGATGGCCGGGCTCTTCGGATTGATGGGAAGGAATCATATAATCCAGAGATTGAGGACAAAGCCCTTTGGCGATGAGGGCCCCGGCCGTGGAGATAAATCCGTCGACCAGTATTGGTACCTGATGATAGGCGGCTCCAAGAATAACACCGGCAATACCGGCTATTTCAAAGCCTCCAACCTTGGAAAGAACATCAATGGGATCATTCTTATCCGGGCTGTGGAGGTTAATGGCGTCTCGGATCACCTTGATTTTATTGAGAAGGGTAGCATTATCAATGCCGGTGCCTCGGCCGGTAACCGATGAAACCGGGTACTCCGCCATCACTGCCAATATGGCAGCACTGGGGGTGGTGTTTCCGATTCCCATATCACCGGTGGCCAGAAGATTAATGCCCTGTTCTTCAATGACTTTCGAAGCCACGTTAATGCCGGCTTCCAGTGCCTGGATGGCCTGGGCACGGGTCATGGCCGGTTCTTTTGAAAAGTTTTTGGTGCCGTAGGCAACCTTGCAGTCGATAATAGCGCCCTTTTCAACCAGGTGAGGCATGTCAACCGCAACACCCATGTCAACGACGATTACATCTGCGCCAACAGCCTTGGCCAGAACGTTGATGCCGGCACCGCCTTTAACAAAATTTGCTACCATTTGCGGGGTTACTTCCTGGGGAAAGGCAGAAACGCCTTCGGCAACAACGCCGTGATCTCCGGCCATGGTAATAACCATTTTCTTATCGACATTGGGACGGATGGTGCGTTGGATCCCGGAAAGCTGTTCTCCGACAACCAGGAGCTGACCAAGGCTCCATGGAGGAATAGCCAGCTTTTCAATGTGATCCCGGGCAGCAGCCTGCCATTTGGGATCAGCAAGTTCGGTATTTTCAATAACCTGTTTAAGTGTATACTTAGTTTCTATCATTATATTATCCTTTCGAAGGAATTAGCTTTTAGGCAATTCCGAAGAATTCGGCAGCCACATCAGCTGGACAACGGGTGTCTTCGCAGACCACACAGCCATCCGAAGGGTTCTGGGCAGCAAAGGCGGCAATAAGGTTGGCCTGGTTAATGGCATTCTTAACCTGTTCATCCTGGTTTCTGCCAACACGGGCACGGGACATAGCCAAATCACGATTCCAGGCAGCGCCGCCGCGTTTTAATACATTGGCACAATTGGCAGCGATCCGGGTTGTTTCAACGCCGATACGCACGTCTTCTTCATTAGGAAGGCCTAAATGTTCGGCCGGGGTCAGGTAACAAAGAAAATCAGCACCGTGCATTCCGGCAAATGCGCCGCCAATGGCACCGGTGATGTTATCATAGCCGGGAGCAATATCGGTGGCCAGGAAGCCCAGAATATAATAGGGAACATCAAAACAAAGACGTTTTTGCAGGAGCATGGCTGTTGGAATATGATTCAGCGGCACATGGCCGGGACCTTCAACCATAACCTGAACTCCGGCTTCCAGTGCACGTTTGGTCAGCTCACCGGCAACCATGATACCACGAAGGTGAACCTGATCCAGGGAATCGGCATTGGAGCCAGGCCTTATGGCATCCCCAATACTTAAAACCGTATCGGTTGCTTTGAGAATTTCTAAAAGACGGTCAAATTCAGCGTATAATGGATTTTCTTTATCATTATGGAACATCCATCCGGTTAACAGGGAACCGCCACGGCTGACAATATCAGTGACTCGGCCGGTTCTTTTGAGAATTTTAAGAACATCCATATTCAAAGCACTGTGAACAGCCATAAAATCCATGCCTGCCTCACATTGTCTTTCAACCACTTCGAAAAGATCGTCAGAGGTCATATTAACCATCAGGCCTCTTTTTTCAACGGCTTCCATACAGGCCTGGTAAACCGGAACACAGCCGGCAGCGATGTTTGATTTTTCAAGGCTCAGTTTACGCATTTTATCAATATCAGCTCCCATACTTAAATCCATAAAACCATGGGCCCCGGCTGCTTCGATAATCTGTAATTTTTTGACTTCCATTTCCATATCGTCGCGATCCTGAGCGGTTCCCATCAGACCGTTGACTTTTACATCCAGTCCGCCGCCAATACCACAGATTTTTGAGCGATTGCGATTTTTATTTTTAGGAATAACTATATGGCCACAGGCAACGCCTGCTCGTATAAATTCAGGGGTAAAACCTTCTTGAAGGGCTACCATTTCCATTTCTTCGGTAATTTTTCCCGCACGGGCTTTTATCATTTGTGTCATTATTTTATCCTCGCTTCCTTAGGTTCAACTCGTAAATACTGGGCAACAATTTTCATGGCGCAAAAATCACCACACATGCTGCATTCGGATGAGAAGTCGGTGCTGCGATCTTTCCAAACCCGTGAGGCTTGTTCAGGATCAATGGCTAATTCCATTTGTCTTTCCCAGTTCAGCTTTCGCCTTGCAGTAGACATTTCCAAGTCCCAGGCAAGGGCAGCAGGGTGGCCTTTTGCCACATCTGCGGCATGGGCAGCAATTCGGCTGGCCATCACACCCATGTAGACGTCGTCTGCATTTGGCATGCCAATGTGTTCAGCAGGAGTTACATAGCAGAGGAAGTCGGCGCCGTAGTAAGCAGCAATGGCGCCGCCAATGGCTCCGGTAATATGGTCTGAACCTGCACCGGAATCGGTTGGCAGACAACCGAAGACAAAGTAGGGAGCACCGCCACATAATTTTTTCTGTAACTGAACCGTGGTTTGGATTTCATCCAAAGGCACGTGTCCCGGGCCTTTGACCATAACCTGAACGCCGGCTGCTCGGGCTTTTTTAACCAGGCCCCCGAGAATAACCAGTTCATGAACCTGGGCTCCGTCAAGGGAATCAGCAATACAACCTGGGCGCATGCCATCGGCAAAGCTTAAAACCACATCGTATTTCTTGCAAATTTCAAGAACACGGTCATACTGGGTAAAGAAAGGGTTTTCGCATTGGTTGTGAACCATCCAGCCGATGAGGTGGGATCCGCCATAGCTGACTAAAGGATCAATACGGCCTTCTTCTTTGGCACGGTTAATCACATCCATGGTGGTACCGCAATGAAGGGCTAAAAAGCTCACACCTTCGGAAGCATGCTTTTCCATCATTTCAAACATATCATCGGCAGTCATATTAAGAGCTGTGCCATATTTCTTCTGTGCAACGGCCAGGGTCTGATAAAGCGGAAGGGTTCCAACGGGGCGATTCACAGTGGATAAAACCGTTTCACGCATTTCATCAATAGGGCCTCGGACACTTAAATCCATGATGGTATCAGTTTTCGCTTTCATAGCAGACTTAACCTTTGTCATTTCGCCTTCAATGGTGTCATTTTTTTCATACATGCCAACACTGGCAGAAACCTTAACATACAGGCCTTTACCAACAGCCACAGGGTTAATATTTGAACGGGAGCTCTTTAGAATAACAATTTCTCCGGTTGAAATACCCTGACGAATCATCTCAGGATCAATGCCTTCTTTTTCAGCCACATAAATCATTTCTTCGGTGATTTCACCGGCACGCGCTTTTTCTAAAATTGTCATATTTTCTCCTAAACTTTTTTAGTTTCAAAATTTTTGTAATAAAAAAAGCCCATGGCTATTATTAAAATAATAGCCATGAACTTTACCTTCATTCATACATAATCGATACATAGGCAGGTCTCCTGACTTGGGGATCAACGCTTGCCACACCTTCCCATAAAAACAGTGGTGATTGTGGTTCGCTCCTCCCTTACAGTGATGGGTTCGTTCAGGATTTTCACCCGATTCCCTATTCTCCTTAAAATTAAGGCACCATATGTTCGCTTTTTTATTTACTTAACTATAATTATACACGCAAAATTTGAAAGTGCAAGGAAAAAAATGAATAATCTCTTAAAACTTAAGTCAGGCTTTTTATTATTTAGGGTATAATAGTTATAGATAAAAAAACCGGTAGGTGAAAATTGGAAATGCAACAAAAAAATTCAACCTTAATAAAACGTTTTATTCCCTATTATAAAAAGTACAGGTGGATATTAGTACTGGACCTTTTTTGTGCGGGTCTGACCACCATATGTGATTTAGTCCTGCCCCTGATCATTCGATTTATTACTGATAAGGGCATCAATGATATGGCAGGCCTAACCCTTGAAATAATTCTGAGCCTCGGTTCTTTATACCTGGTGCTTCTTATTATTGACGCTGCGGCCAATTATTTCATGGCGGATATTGGCCATGTCATGGGTGCGAAAATTGAAACCGATATGCGCCGGGACCTTTTTGGGCATTTGCAAAAGCTATCATATTCTTTTTACAGTAATACCAAAATCGGGCAGTTGATGTCACGGCTCACCACTGACCTTTTTGATGTGACCGAGTTTGCTCATCATTGTCCTGAAGAATTTTTCATTGCCGGCCTTAAAATTACCGTTGCTTTCGTGATTCTCGGGAACATTAACATCTGGTTAACTCTGATTATTTTCTCGGCGTTACCGATTATGCTGATTACAACCGGTTATTTCAGACGACGGATGCGAAAGGCTTTCAAACAGGCCCGGGTTCAAACCGGGGAAATTAATGCCCAGGTCGAGGATAATCTTCTGGGGATTCGAGTCGTTAAATCCTTTGCCAATGAAGCCATTGAAGAGGAAAAATTTGATGTGGGCAATGGCATCTTTTTAGGAATCAAAAAACAGACTTATCGTTACATGGCTGGTTTCCAAACCACCACACGATTGTTTGACGGACTGATGTATATTTTAGTGGTGGTCGGCGGATCGCTGTTTATGATTAATGGGGCTATTACCCTTGGAGATCTCATGGCATACTTATTGTATGTCTCTACTCTTCTTACCTCTATTCTTAGGATTGTTGAGTTTTCCGAGCAATTCCAAAGAGGAATGACAGGGATTGAACGGTTCGTAGAAATCATGGATGAGCCGCCAGAAATAAAGAATGCGACCGGAGCGAAAGAATTGATCAATGTTAAGGGAGATATCCGATTTGAAGGGGTAGGCTTTAAATATTCTGATGGTAATAAGGAGGTGCTTTCAAACATAGATCTGCATGTTAAACCAGGGGAAAGCATTGCCCTGGTAGGCCCTTCCGGAAGTGGAAAAAGCACACTTTGTCATCTCATTCCACGTTTTTATGACGTCACTTCCGGCCGGATTTGTATCGATGGTCAGGATATAAAAGATTTGACTCTCCATTCTCTTCGTTCCCAAATTGGCATGGTGCAGCAAGACGTCTATTTATTTTCAGGGTCCATTCATGAGAATATTATTTATGGCCGTCCTGAGGCACCGAGAGAGGATGTGATCCTTGCTGCCACCCAGGCAGGCGCCCATGATTTTATTATGCAATTGCCGGAAAAATATGACACTTATGTCGGGGAACGTGGTGTGAAGCTCTCCGGAGGGCAAAAACAACGCATCAGCATTGCCAGGGTATTTTTAAAAAACCCACCTATTTTAATTCTGGACGAAGCGACCTCGGCTTTGGATAATGAAAGTGAGCGGATTGTTCAGAAATCCCTTGAAAAATTGGGCAAAGGGAGAACCACCTTCACCATTGCCCATCGGTTAACGACCATTAGAAATGCGGACATTATTCTTGTGCTGACTGATGAAGGCATTGTTGAACAGGGATCCCATGAAGAACTGCTTAAAGAAGAAGGTGTTTATTTTGATCTGTATCAAATGTATAGTGATCTGGATGATATAGATAGTGAATATAAATAAAATAAGTATCATTTTATTCATTCATATTTCCACAGCCATAGCCGGCCAAATCCAACGTTACTGTTTTAAGTCCCAGTTCTTTCAGGGTATCTACCAGGGTTTGGCGATTGGCGATAATCGATTGGAAATCTTTGGGATCACACTCGATTTTTGCAGTATCTCCGAATAATCGCAGGCGGTATTGGGTTAAACCCAGAGTTTTGAGATAATCCTCACCAATTTCAATACACTTAAGAGCAGCTGGAGTAATGGGGGTGTTGGTAGGAATTCGGGTTGCCAAACAGGCCATCGAGGGCTTTGTGGCAGTGGCCAGGCCAAAATAGGCTGAAAGATCACGGATATCCTGTTTGGTAAGGCCGGAATCTTTCAAAGGGCTATAGACGCCAAGTTCGCCCAGGGCCCGAATCCCCGGGCGGTAGTCCTTGACATCATCCAGATTGGAACCGTCGACGATAATTTTACATTCGTTTTGAATGGCGGCGTTTTTTATCTGGGTGAAAATATATGTTTTGCAATAATAACAGCGATCCGATGCATTTTTAACAAAGTTTTCTAATGAGAAAACATCGGCATCAATGACCATTGGTGTTATACCAATGGTTTTGGCTAAAGCCTGGGCCTCAAAAAATTCAGAATCCGGGAGCATGGCACCGTTAACGGTAATGGCCATCACATCCTTTCCCAGGATGTCAAAAGCGACTTTTAATAAAAGGGTGCTGTCCACTCCACCTGAAAAGGCTATACAGACGCGGTTGAGGTCCTTGATTTTATTTTGCAGCGTGCTCAGCTTTTCTTGAAGAGCCGGGGATAGATTAGTTGCTTTATTCATGAGTTCTCCTAAAATTGCGACAAAAGAATGATTGAGGAAAGGCGTCGCATTAATGATTATATTATAACTGATTAAAAGGCTTTTCTACCAGTAAAAAATTTGATATAATGCAAATAGCATAATATGGATATAGGAGAATTAATTAATGAGTAAACAAAAATGGATGCCTTTTGCTATTGGGATTGGAATTTTAATCCTGATTGCCTTGTTGATCTATGGTTGCAGCAAGTTTTTCGGAGAAAAAAAAGGGGATGACTACGTGGTGAAAGGTGTCGATTTATCTGCTTATCAGGGAGATGTTGACTGGAAGGTATTATCGAAACAAGGCATTGACTTTGCTTATATTAAGGCAACTGAAGGAAAGGATTTTGTGGATGAACAATTTAAGAAAAACTGGGAGGCAAGCCATAAAACTGCATTAAAGGTTGGGGCTTATCATTTCCTCAGTTTTGATAGCCCCGGAAAAGATCAGGCAAAGAATTTTATCAACAATGTGCCTGTTTCCGATAAAAATCTGCCACCGGTGGTTGATATGGAATTGTACGGAGCTTATCTAACAACACCAATGGAAAAAGAAAAAGTTAAGGTCATTTTAGATGATTTTCTTAAAGAAATTGAGAATAATTATAAGGTGAAACCTATTATTTATACCAATCAAAATGTATATAACCTGTACATCGGAACGGATTATAAAGATTATAAAATCTGGATTGTGGATCTTGATAACACCACCCCAAAGACTCTTCCCAATGGCAATGAGTATAAATTCTGGCAATACAGCCAGCGGAATATTTTAGAAGGTTACAAGGGAAGTGAAAAATTTATAGATATGGATATTTATAATGGTACTTACAATGAATTTATAGGCGAATTTTTTTAAATTGACAAAAAGCAAAGAAGCTACCTGTAAAAGGCAGCTTCTTTTTGTTAATACAAAAGATTAAATTATAGGGTTGCTTTCCATAAACCATGAAGGTTACAATATTCATAGGCTGCAATAACCTTTTCTCCAGGTAATAATGCAAATTCAGCATGGGGCTTGCCATCAACTGGAAGACATTTTCGTTGTCCGCCATTTGTTGTTTCAAGATACACCCAAGCAATATGGTGTTCAGGTGTCATTGGATGAGGAACACTTCCAATATCAACACTAACTGTGGTATCATTAACGGTAATCACAGGAACATGTTTTTCTTTGGCAGCATCGGTTGTATTAGGAATCATTTCAGTCATAGGTTCGCCACAACATACCATTGTTACACCAGAATCGTGAATCATAATGGCAATATTGCCACATTTTTTACAAACAACAAATTTCGGTTCTTTACACATAATTGACCTCCTGAGTCATGATCGATGTTATCAACTATATTCCCTAAAAAAATAGATTTAAACATCAATGAATTAGATTTATTCTAATCTGTATTATAGCATAAAACCCTGAAAGGGGAAGAATTATTTATAAAAAAAAGAAAGGGGAGGAGCAAATGCTCCGACTGAATGAATGGAAAAACAATGGCTGCTTTGGGCAAGAGAATTACAGTCAATATCCCAGTCAGGTCTTACCTATTGTAAAAGCGACTATGATTTGGATCGATATAGAGAACTTGAAAAATTATCGCAGGAAATTATTAAAAGGCATACAGATGTACCGGAAGAGTTAATTAAAGAATATTATAAAAAAGAAGATGGTTATTTAACACCGAAGGTGGATGTTCGGGGAGCTGTGATTTCAGATAATAAAATTCTTTTAGTTAAGGAAAAAGTTGATGGGCGTTGGTGTCTTCCCGGAGGTTGGGGCGATGTGAATCGGAGTATCAGTGAAAATGTAAAGAAAGAAGCTTTTGAGGAAGCCGGAGTATTGGTGGAAACGACCCGATTAGTGGGAGTGCTGGATCGGAGTAAGTGGGTGGAGGATGTCTGTCCTTATACAATCTATAAAATATTTATACTTTGTGATTTATTAGAAGGTGGCTTTCAGAAAAACACAGAAACGGATGAAAGCAGATTTTTTTTATTGGATGCGTTGCCACCTCTTTCTAAAGGACGTACAACTGCGGAACAATTGGCATTATGTTTTAAAGCCTATAGCGATCCAAATTTTATTCCCATCTTTGATTAAAAATATCGGAATATTAAAAGAGTAGAACACAATAAAAAATGAACCAGGCGTATGCCTGGTTCATTTTTGTGATTGGTATCAGATTTCATAAGAGAGCTTGATGTTTTTGCAATCAATGGGGGTAGTCAGTATCCGGGAAGCCGCATTTGATCCCTCGCTTTTAAGCATCTCTTCAATGGCTTTCTCTACAGGCAGGGAACCGGGAATCATAGTACCGTCCTCGCTGGCAGGGAAGAAATTTCCGTTATTCCCAAGAAAGGTTGCATAAACCCTAAGCATGGTATTGCCTTTAGCATCGGTAAAGCTGTACACTCCGGGTTGTCCGGTTGGGGAATAAAAAGCTACAGGAAGTTCACCATCATAATTCGTGGGAACGCCGATACCAAGATCAATTTTGCTAATAGGCGCTTCGAGATTTTTTAATGACAGTGATACAAGTCCGTCTTTACGGGAATAATCCACGGCATAAAAGCCCTGCTCTTCGAGGTGGGCCTGGTCATTTACAACCGTTTGTTTTTTTCCATAAACATAGTATTCGATCTCGCCATTCTTATTGGTAAAACCAAAGACACCAAGTTGAACTGCGGGTGGCAGGGCATCGGGCGTTCCGGGATCTTCATTTGTAATACTCAGAATGGAATCAAGTCGGAGTCCATTGGGAATGGTTGCGTCCGTAGGAACTGACATGAGAGAAATAAAGGTGGTCTGGCCTGCTACTTCTTTATTACACCCGGTAAAAACTAGAATAAGAACAATAAAAATGATAAAGATTGGTATTGATTTTTTCAGCATGGCTTTTCTCCTATTTACAGTATCGGTATATCTTATAATACTTTTGACTTAATAGCAATCATACTTTGATTGCAAATATACCTCACTTCATGTTGCGGCTTGCAGTGAGGATGATTTAATCGAAGCCATTGAAATATCTGAGCTTACTTTTGGTTGGCCGTTCAATGGCATCCGGAGTTTCTCTGGAGGGAAGAAGAAACCAACTTGAATTGCTTCAAAGCTTTTGTTGAAGCTTCCAAAGATAAAAATGAGGATACGGTTTGACTTAAGTAAAGGTTAAGAAATTTATTTTGAAAGTCGCATTCCTTTACCTGAGAGAATAGCGGTGACATCTTCGTCTGTTAGCTCAAGATTGAACCATTTTCCATAATAATCCCTGGTGGTTTGGACGAGATCGATATCACTAAACTGTTCGGGATAAAAAAGTTTGGCCATAAAAAGGGCGGCCATTTGGGGCTCAATGGACCCTGGATGGTCCCATCGGGTTACGCCAACGGGCAGGGTGGTGACCCGCTGGTTTTTAACAGCGGCCAGGCCAGTCCATTTGGAATCAGTGAGAATGTAGTTTGTTGTGTTGGCATCGTTGGCAATAATGGCATCAGGGTTCCAGTTGTAAATCTGCTCCAGGGTGGTCATGGTTTTTTCCGCATCGGAAATCAGGTTGCCTCCCTGGGTAGAGACATTGATAAGCCCGGCTGCGTCACTTATCTGGGTACATATATCGCCTTTGAGATCGGTTCGCGCGGCTTCATTGACGGCATGATAAACCCGAACCCGCGAAGCGTCAGGAATTGCCGACACTCTCTGGCTCACGAGAGTTAACGTATCATTTACATAATCGTTATAGCCTTCGGCTTTTGATTGCACATTAAAAATATTGCCAGTCAGGGTAATGGCTTTTTTCAAATCTGCTATACTTGCATAATCCACCACCACCCATGGAAGACCTGCTTTATCAAGTTTTTCAACTTCACCTTTATTTTCAGCGGTGCTTTGGCGAATGAGCACTAAATCGGTGTTGGTTGCCAGGAGTTCCTCAACATTAATGGCGCTTTCTCGAAAGGGAACCGAAACGGATTCAATATCCGGTCTTTTATAGGCCATTAAAACATCGCGTTTAATTCCATTCGGGATACCCACAATCTTATCTTCCTGATTCAGCATCGCCATGATATGTGCCGTAGACGCATAGAGACAGGCCACCCGTTGGGGGTATTTGGGAATCACAACCTCCCGATTCATACAGTCTACCACGGTTTTTGTCGGGACGTCCGACACGGGGGCCTGGGCCTTGCAGCCACAAACCAGTGACATTAATAAGAGGGTGACCAGGAAAAGGCCAAACCATTGGCTCTTTTTTGTTTGCATAGGACTCCTTTCTTTTATCGATTAAACTAAAAACACTGATGATTAATGCTGGTTTCGCAGAGGAACAATATATTTTCGGGTGGAACCATCTGCTACGGTAGTGCCGATGGTTGTAATAATTTTAAAAACATGCTGTAATTTTTCTTTGGTTAAAACCTCGGTGGCGGTTCCAATGGTATCAAATCCACCATGATTCATCAGTGCGACCCGGGTTTTAACCCCGGCATTTTCTAAATAAAAAGCCTGATTTAAATAATGGGTCGCCATAATAATTGAAAGCCCTTTTTCTTTGGCTAGCATGGTGATAATCTCCAAAACCATGAGCTCGTGACGAAAATCCAAGTGAGCAGTAGGTTCATCCATGACCAGGAGTTGTGATTCCTGGGTAAGTGCTCTGGCAATCAATACGAGCTGGAGCTCACCGCCGCTTAACTCAGTATAAAGACGATCTTCAAAACCTTTTAACCCGACTTGGTTGAGACTTGCTCTCGCACAGTTTCGCTGGGTTTCATTCGGGGATGAAAACACTTTTGTTTCAAAGGTGCGCCCCATTACTACCACATCAAGAACGGTGTAGGGAAATGTTTTGGTATGACTTTGGGGAACATAGGCAATGTGTTGGGCGAATTCCCGGGGTTTCATATTTTTCAAATTTCGACCGGACACCTCGATGGTCCCGTCTTTGGGTTGATTGATTCCTAAGATACAGTCAACGAGGGTGGACTTTCCGCAACCATTGGGGCCAATAATACAAAAAACCTCGCCCGGTTTTACTTCAAAGCTGATATTTTCAAAGATTAATTGTTTCTCACGATAACCGAATGAAATATTTTTTACGGATAATAAGGACATTACCAACTCCTCCCTTTTGTTTTTTTCAGGAGATAAATAAAAAATGGACCGCCAATCAGGGCTGTCATAATACCCAATGGGATTTCTCCGCCAGTGATGCTGCGGCAGATCGTATCACAGAAAATGACAAAGCATGCGCCTAGGGACATACTGGCAGGTATCAGCCACTTGTTGTCATTGCCCACCAGCATCCGTCCGATATGGGGAATTATGAGACCAATCCAACCGATGACACCACTGACACAAACCGCCCCAGCGGTGGCTAGGGTTGCAAAGGCGATAATAAAGAGTTTATTGCCAACAACATTGATCCCCAGAGTTCTGGCTTCCCGATCCCCCATGGAAAGGACGTTCAGGCGATAGCGCATGGCCAGCATACCCAATAATCCTAGAAACATGGGAATAGAGGATAAAAACATGTCCGTTGTTTTGGTAGATGCCAGACTCCCCATCAGCCAAAAAGTAATGGCTGGAAGTTGGGTTGCCGTATCCGAGACGTATTTTAAAAGTGATAACAGGGCAGAAAAAATAGATTGGATAATGACGCCCCCAAGGACGAGGGTAATGGCCGGGGAGGTGTTATCAATGCGCCCTGCAAAATAACTAAGAATGACTGCGAGGATGCCGAAGAAAAAGGCAAAAACAGGGGTTAAAAAAACATTGTTGAATATAATAATGGCCAACGCCGCTCCAAACCCCGCACCTGAGGAAACCCCGAGGATACCTCCGGAAACCAGGGGATTACGAAAAAGCCCCTGGAAGGCTGCACCACTGGCCCCAAGAGATGCGCCTACGATGGCACCTAAAAATGCCCGGGGTAACCGTATTTTAAGAACCACAGCAGTGGTTTCAGGGCTGAGACCACTGCTGTGGCCGGTGATTCCCTGCCACAGGCTGAGGAAAACATCCGTTAAAGAAACGTAATAGCGCCCAATACAAATGGTTCCCAAAAAAAAGGCAACGGGAAGAAAGACTAACAGAAGGGTGACAAGTATTTTCTTTCGGCGAGACATTTATGATTTTTTACGTTTCCGCACAATAATGACAATGGCCACAATCAAAATAATACCTAAAACAATAAAAAGGATAATATTTGAAGTTGAGAAAAGGCCCGGTGCAGGAGTCGTCGTTGTATAGGTCAATTCCAAAGGGGCGGCCAGAACTGCGCCGCTTTTGGCAACCAGGGTGTTATCTACTTTAAGGGTATAGCTTGTCCCTGCTTTTAGGTCCTCTTTAGGGGTGATAATAACAAAATTCTTAAGGTCTGGTTCAAGTTGGTCATCGGCCATGGTGACGTCTGCTGGGACCTGGGTGCTGCCTTCCCAAAGAGTAAAGGCTTTGAGATTGCCATCACGAACAGTGACATAAGCAATGTTTTTGTTGAACTCAAGGGTAAAGGTTGAACCCACAAGAATATCATTGGCAGTGGTGGCAGGATTGGAACTGACCATGGCAAGAGGTTCTTCTTTACCGCCACCAGTTCCATCACCAGCGCCAGGATCGGTGGTGGTAACGGCCGGGGTATCAACAACCGGGGTATCAGCCACAGGGGTTTGACCGCCACCAGTCCCATTTCCGCCGCCGCCGCCGGATCCATCACCACCAGCTGCAAGGGCACTGCCGCAAAGGCTTAATGCCAGTAAAAACAGCAATAATAAGGACAGGACAGGTTGAAGTATTCTTTTTCTTTTCATTTTTCTTGCTCCTTCTGAATAAAATATTGCAAAATAATATGTAAATCGGTAAAAAACCAATGGATTCAATGATCAGTGTTTTCCATTGCAGCCTTCATACACTGGATGCCCGTTTGTGTCCAACGGCGATACCGGCAATTGTAACAGGAGATTAGTTCTTCAGCCACCCATTCTTCTTCAACATCCTGTTTGAACTGGGAGCATGCAAGGGCTGTGGCATGGCCTTGACTCCAATCATCAAGGTTAAGATGATTTTCCTTACTCATAAAAGTTTTCCCCCAGCTGTCGTATCTTAGGTTTTGTCAGAGATTCATATTGGCCATTGTCAGCTTTTATGGCAAAAAGAACGGATTGATTTTGATACATCACCGTTTTGCTTCGGCTGCCCATGTTGATTGAAGTTGTTTTACTTAGGGGTTCTTTTGTCTCGAGGTCCAAAACCTGGTCAACTTCAGGAAATTCCATTAACTCAGTGACCGTATAATCACGATTAATTTCAATATGCTTGAGCGCACCTTTGATTTCACCATCATTACCGAAAACTCGCAAACCAACTCCAGCTAATGCACCGATAATCCCTTGACCGGATCCGCCATGCTCGGACAAATGTATGTTATGGGAATGGGCACATTTAATGGCATCCTCTTTGGTTAAGACCGTTTTTTTGGCAGCTTTTCCAAATGCAATGAGATCAGAATAGTCACCTGAAGCATTATATTTTAAAACACAGAGACCAGGGTCCGAACCTTCTGCAGCAACCGTATCTAAATGGTGCGAGGCCAGATCTATAATTGTTGAAAGGCTTTCTTCAGGGGCTTCACTGTAAAAACACATTGAGCTGTTATGGGAGGTATAGGGAATATCCTCATGAATATAAAGCTGATGACGGGTGACCAGGGAACAAGGACCAAAACCATTGGAAATTAATCTTTCAAGAATCTGCTCGGCAATGGTGCCGGTGCCGATGGAGTCGAGGTTGTCGGTATCATCGATACATAAATAAAATTTCATTAAAGGTTACTCCTTATTTTTTGCAGCTTAACTATAAATGCATTATAAGTGATAAAATTATATTTGTAAACAACGGGTAAAAAATGATATAATCGGAAGAAATTAAGACGAATTAATTCAGAAAAGGATGATTGATGAATAAAAAGTCAGGCGAAAAAGAAAAAATAAACGTAAATGAAAGATGGCAGGATTTTTTAAAAGTGGCAAGAGCGAATAAAGCAAAAACATTTGTTTATGTTGCTCTGCGTTTGTTAGTGGTGATTGTTCTAATTGCAGAAATTTTCAACATGAATTATAATAATGTTTTTCTTTGTATTTTAACACTTATTCTTTTTATGAGCCCATCCTTTTTAAATAAACGGTTAAACATTGTCATGCCGGAAACACTGGAAATTATTGTGTTGTTGTTTATTTTTGGAGCTGGTATTCTAGGTGAAATCAATCAATATTATTTAATATTTGACCGTTGGGATGATATGCTCCATATCATTAATGGTTTTCTTTGTGCAGCCATAGGATTTTCACTTGTTGATATTTTAAATCGCCATGAGAAAATCACTTTTTCGCTATCACCGTTTTTTGTAGCAATGGTGGCATTTTGTTTTTCAATGACAGTTGGTGTTATTTGGGAGTTTTTTGAATTTGGAATGGATACTTTTTTCCAAATGGATATGCAAAAAGATACAATCATTACATCCATCAGTTCGGTACTATTCAACCCGGAAGGAAAAAATGTGGCAGTGGTGCTTCCTATTAATTCAGTTATTGTCAATGGTATTCCCTGGAATTATGGGGGATATATTGATATCGGTTTGCATGATACCATGTCAGACCTACTTGTGAATTTCATGGGAGCAGTGATTTTTTCGATCATTGGTTATGTTTATATTAAAAATCGAAAAAAAGGAAAATTCGCTCCTCGGTTTATGCTGCGACGTAAAACAGAGGATGAAAAGAAGAAAGAGCATAAACATCAATATACAAATAAAAAAGAAAAAGAAAAAGAAATAGAAAAATAAAAAAAGCTATGCAAAATATATTGATTGTGCTATAATAAATCTTGTGGCCGACGGAATTATCCTAGGTCACAATTTTCTTGGTGCCCTTAGCTCAGTTGGATAGAGCGTTCGGCTACGAACCGAGAGGCCGTGGGTTCGAATCCCTCAGGGCACACCATGCGTATTCACGACCAGTTCAATCTGGATATTGTCACCATCACTGATGGTGACTTTTTTTATATATTTTTGAAAGCATTCCTTTAATTCGAGTTCATTCATTACCCTTACGTTTTTGCAAGCGATAAGTCCTTTAATTTCATTTAAAGATGGTACAGGGCTTTCAGTGTACTCATAATTATCTAATTCTTTTTCAAGACAAGATTTTTTTATTTCAAGCTCAGTCATTTTTTCTTTCATGGATGAATGGTACATACCATCCATAATTGATTCGAGCATCTTATTGATTTGCAAATTAACCTTTTCAAGTTCAATTTTATAGCTGGATACTTTACTGGTTTTATGCATGCTTAAAGAAATTGCATAATCTCTTATGTAATGAGCTGTTTTGTCCAAACCTTCTGCAGTGAATAATCGTTTTTCAAGTTCTATCATGACTGTTTCTTCAAGAAGTTCTTTGTTTACTAATGGGGCATCACAATCTTTTTTATTGCGTTTCCTACTGCAGGCATAATAAAAATTAATACAACCTCGGGATGTACTATGATGACCACAGTATGAAGCACCACATCTTTCACAATACACTAAGCCTGACAGTGGATAAACATACTTAGTCTTGTATTGGGCTGCTTTTCTTCTATTTCTTTCCATTTTTTCTCTCGCCTTTTTCCATTGTTCATTCGTGATAATTTGGGGAACTCCGCCGGCAATTCTTATAATATCTTCAGCATTTTTATAATTATGATTATTTGCACCATATATTCGACGGTTTTTTACTTTATTATAAATGTAATAACCGATATATTTTTCATTCTTTAAAATTTCATAAAGAGAGTTTTTGCCAAAAGGTTTCCCACGCTTAGTTTGACGACTATTTGCGTTTAGATGCTCAACAATTTCAAGATAACCATAGTCATTTAAGTACAATTCATAAATCTTTCTTACGGTATCGGCTTCATATTCATCAATTACATATTTTTTAGTTACAGGGTCAACTTGATACCCTAAAGCAGGGATACCTCCATTGTGCTGACATTTTAAGGCGTTTTCAGTTAATCCTTTTAAAGTCTCTCTGGCAAGGTTTTTACTGTAATATTCTGCCATGCCTTCTAAAACAGATTCTAAAATGATGCTTTCAGGACTGTCATCAAGACGTTCCAGGACAGAAAATAATTTAACTCCAGCTTTTTTCAATTTTCTTTTATATATGGCACTATCATAGCGATCTCGTGAGAAACGATCTAATTTGTGAACAATGACAGCGTCAAATTTATTGTTTTCAGCATCGTCAATCATTGAAAGGAAGCCAGGGCGTTCATCGGATAGACCTGATTTCACCTCATCTAAGTAAACATTTACAAGTTGATAATTTTCTTTTAAACAATATTCTTTAATTTCTCTTAGTTGAGCATCAATACTTTCTGTTCGTTGGTTATCGCTTGAGAATCGAGCGTAAGCAACAACTTTTATTTTGGGCATATGGAGTTCCTTTCGAGCTAAAGGTGTTATGAAACTAGCATTATTATTTGAAATAATGAATTATAAATTTTCTAAAAATATCCGTCTTCAATTGGGTGACTATAAACTTTTCTGATCAATTTCGTTGCACAATAGTTTTGGGCTAGTAGAGAACTTGCTATTAAAATACTGATTCCAAACAGAATCTAGTATAGATTTGGTGCTTACTGCTAAGATGTGGATGTTTTTAGTTTTAATAGGAAAGTCCTCTATATCATTTAATAAAGATATTACAAGAATATCATGCATTAAACCAGTGGAAAATAGGCAGAGAAAACTAAAATAAAAACAGGTAAATCACAAACAACCCTTGCCCTGCAATCTAAAGCTACTAAAAAACATTCTGAATAACAGAAGAATGTAATATTTAATTGTCGCACTTAAAAACTATGAGTTTATCCAACGTTTTTCTTGGAAGCTGTAGATTGGGCATTGACGGACTTAAAATCACCTATTGTTTTATCTACTATTTCTTCAACCCGTCCAATTAATTTGCACTGCTCACGCTCATCTTTTAGTCGTCGAAAGATAGAGAGTAATTCAGATTCATTTTTCGTTAAGGTTTCATTCGGTGAAATTAATTGATGAGAGGATATGTCTGGATTTTCTGTTCGGCCTAATAAATAGTCAGTAGAAACGTTAAAGTAGTTAGAAAGCCACAGAAGTTTCTGAAAATCAGTTTGTTTACCGCTTGCTTCATAGCCAGCAATGGTAGCTCTACTTACATCCATTTTAGTTGCTAAATCCTGTTGCGTGATTTTTTTAGAATCCCGCAGTAGTTTTAATCTTAAGCCAAAAATAGTCATTATTCCACTCCTTTTAATAGTATTATACTTGATATAGTTACTAGAAGAAACGTATGTTACTAAAAACAACAAAACAGTTGACAATGTTACTTAAAGAAACTATAATTAAAATAAGGGTTTCGTAAAGAAACATTCAAGGTGATGCTATGAGAAAAAATTTAAAAGAAATGCGAATTAAAAAAGACTATACTCAACATGAACTAGCCAAAAAAGTTGGCATAGAACGCTCATTTTATACAAATATTGAGTTGGGTACTAAAAATCCGTCACTACAAGTGGCAATGAGAATAAAACAGGTATTAGATTATTTCAATGATGATATTTTTTTTAATTTATAATGTTTCGAAAAGAAACATATTTGAAAATACTACATGACCTTTCAGATTTAAAAAAGGATTTTATACAAATACTCCATAAGGAATAGAGATTTCGGATTATGGATAGTATGTCAAACGTGATTCTAAAGAAAACAACTTAAATCGTTATCCGGGAAAAGTTATAAAAGAAAATTTATGGCCATTTGAAATATTTAAGTTCCGAGGTGTTGAGCGTGATCAGTAAAAAATAAAAAAATTTGAAGGAATTCGAATGAATATTTTAATGAGATTGATCCTAAGGAGGAATGAAAGATGCTGATGGAAATGACAATTAATATAAATTTAAAAACTGGGTCGTCAACTGTAATCAATGAACGGGAGGTTGAAGGAGATTTTGAAGTGCCTAAATTATTTTGCGACAGGATTCTAGATCAATGGAGGATCAACATGGAGACTGATGAGAACAAAAATGGTGTATTTAATTGCAATTCTAATTAGAGAAAATGAGCAGGAAAACGTATATAGCTAAGAAGATTTAGTCAAGTATATTAGCTACAGCTGTTTGAATAATCTTATTATAGGAAAACGTTTAGATTCGAAGTCAAAAGATTGATATGTTCGTTTTGGTGTAAATCAAAAGCTCCTGATGATATTAAACGAATTTACCAGGGAAAGGTGGAAAAAGTGGAACGCAGGTGTTTTGGTATTTATAGTGAGAAAGATCAGAATGAAAATCGATTAAACGACATTTCAAATTGATTCTGATGAAATGTTAGAAAGATTATTCGTTTGAAAAAATAATATCAACTGTTAATAATTTTCGCAATTTATTATATGGATAGTGTTAGTTGGTAACTGTCGGGTTCAAGCCCCGTGCTTTCCTTTAAATGGTCCTTGACATATAAATATTACATGTTATAGAAATTCCATGATCCCCGATTTAAAAGTCAAGCGACGTAACATAGCGTTAGATTCACGCTGATGACGAAAATATGATCTCGTGGTAGGGAGCAATCGCAAAGATACGGGAAAATGGACAATGCGACCCTTGTTGGGGCTGGCCTATTTGGCGGGATTCAGTTTCGTTTGCTTCTAACCAGAGCAGTTCTTTAATATGCCCAGAGGCTTCCATATGCTCAATAGGTTGGGGGTACGATGTAAAATACAACCGGTGAATAAATAAATTAGGCAGGTGGATGTGACTTTATATCCATCTGCATTTTGATGATTTATCAATGGATCTAAAAAGGTGGGTGTATTAGTAAATTATTAAAAAGAAAGGAGGATCAGTTTTGGGCAAAATAGTAAAAAAATAACAAATATGAAGTTCAATGAGAATAATATATGAATTTATATAAACAAAGAATGGATTAAAAATAAATAATAACATTTTGCAGATAGGCGTATTTGAATATTGATCTGCTTTTAATGTTTACAACGGGGCGACAATAAGTAGGTATATTGGTAAGTTATTGAAAAAAGAATAAAAAGGAGGCTATCATGAATTGTATGATTTAAAATAATAGGCGTTCATTCTCTAGTTTTTGTGTTCCTAGATGCTTGTTAAACGAAAAAAGACTTAAACCACGAGTGGAGGTTTTCTGAAAAATCATCTTAGAATGCATTAATGAATTAAAGACTGTTTTTTTGGTTAAAAGTTTGAATCAGTGTGGAGAGATCCTTCAATATTCCGAAGAAGAGTGTAAAACAGAAATTGATTGGAGGTTAAAATGCAATATTTTACTATGTATGATTCAGATCAATTTTCTTTTTTACGTGTTCCAAAGGAACTCATTACGAATGAAAAATATCGTCAAATGAGTGCAGAAAGTAAGCTTCTATATGGATTGTTATTGGATCGAGTTAGTTTATCTAGAAAGAATGGCTGGGTCGATGATCAGGGCCGGGTATTTATTATTTTTACTCGAGCGGAAATAAGTAATATCTTAGTTTGTGGTGAGAAGAAAATAACAAAGCTTTTTAATGAACTAAAAGAAAAAAAACTGGTCGAAGAAAAGAGACAGGGATTACAGAAACCTAATCTTATTTACGTTGGAAAGTTTTTAGAAGATATATCTGTGATCCATAATAAATCTTCAAATGAGTATGAAATTTCCCTGACCCGTCAAAAAGACGTTTCTGGACCCGTCAAAAAGACGGCTCTGGACCCGTCAAAAAGACGGGCAATCAATACTAATATAAATAATACTAATATAAGTAATACTGATCTATCTATCAATCAGTCAGATTACAAAAAGAATGGTGTAACAAATAAAGAAAAGAAAATAAGTGATCAGATGGATGGATTGAATGAATTTGAAAATGTTGCATTATTTTTCGAAGATCAGTTTTTTTCAGATATAAGAAGCAGCCCCGGGGTTAAGCTTGCATTAATTGATGAAATTAAGCTAAATGTTTTGGATATGTACTTTAGTGAGGCAATAACTATTAATGGAGAACGCAAATGCCAAGAGATCGTAAGAGCTGTTTTAATGCGATTAAAACCATTGCATATTGATAATGTCATCTATAAGTTTAACAACATAAGTGGACGAATAACGAATAGTAAAGCTTATATTCAAACCATGCTTTACAATGAAGCTTTAGAATCCAATTTGTTTATGCTGAATCAGGTAGCAACGGATATGGCGAATTGGAAAGATTAGGGTAGGCTTTAAATTACAAATTAAGAAGATATTGAAAAAAAATGGAGAAAAATTGAATAAAAGCACCATGATATATTGAAATCTTTGGTGGATGTTTCGAACCCATTGCAAATGGTAAGGAGTTCTCATATCGAGTAAATGGGTCTAAATATCAAAATACTTGTGTTGAGTGTTCTCCATATAGGTTATATATCGATTAGGAGGAATTAAAGCTAACTTTGAAAAAGTGGATCTACGTACCGAATAAACTAATGAATTAAACGTAATGGATATATAAAGTACTGGTTTTGAATAATGATGTATTCGAAAAGTGAATCCTGAGGTAATAAATTATATTGAAAAATAGGTATTATGGGTTTTTGGTGAATGTATGAAATAAGGAAATGGATTTTAGACTCAAAAGGGTCTTTTTTATTTTCAATTTAAAAGGAGTGATTATTATTAAAAAAAAATTGGCTTTAATATTTGGGATAGTATGGGCTTCAAGTTATTTAATATTACATCCAAGTACAGATTTAAAGGCTATTAATGAATCAATAAGCAATATTGAGCTAGAGACAGGTTCTGTTACAGAAGAAATTATTGAAAAGATCCATTATCCAACCTACTACAGAAAAAGCATTGGAGTGATTTCTGGCAGAACAATAGAAATCGTTGTCGATAGAGACGAAACCTATCATATTGTCCTGAAAAATGACGACGGAAAAACAAGGGGTATCGATGTTGATGCTGAGGTTTGGAACCAATATGATGTTGGAGACAAAGGTGTATATGAAGGAGGAATAAGCCAAAATGAATAAATGCACAACGATAGCAATACTCAATCAAAAAGGTGGTGTCGGGAAAACAACCACGACCTATAATTTAGGTTGGGAACTGGGAAAGCTTGGAAAAAAGGTCTTGCTTGTGGATTTTGATTCCCAAGGAAACTTAACTATGCAAGCCGGTGTAATGTTGCCGGATAAATTAAATATAACCATTGCGGATTTTATGATGGCTCAAATGAAAGATATCCCTTTGCCGGAGGATGACATTATCATAAAAAAAGAAATGGTGGATGTTCTGCCCTGTAACATAACTTTGTCAGGGGTTGGGGATACGATTAATGGCGTAATGGAGAGAGAATTTGTACTGGATGGCGTTTTAGAAAAGCACAAAGAGGAGTATGATTATATTCTCATTGATTGTCAGCCGACATTGGGTATGCTGCCCATTAATGCAATGGCGACTTGTGACAAGGTCATTATTCCAGTTGTTTGCGAATTGTGGCCGATTAAGGGATTGGAAGCAGTGCTGAAATCAATCGCAAAAGTAAAAAGAAGAATGAACACGAAAATTGAAGTTGCGGGAATACTCATAACAAAGTATGAAGGGAATCTTAGTGAAACAAAATATATTGAAGGTATAATCAATGATGTTTTTTCAAAAAAAGTTCATATTTTTGAAAGTAAAATAGTGAAATGCGCAAAACTTGGGCAAGCCGGGAGAGAGGGATTAAGTGCAAGTGAAAAGATAAAAACCATTGGATCAAAGAGAGAACGCGAAAACATTGAAAAGGTTGTGGATGCCTATGAAACAGTGGCCAAAGAAATTATAATGAGCAATGAAAAACAAAGAGGGATCACAAATGGATGCAAATAATAGCTATGATGAAATGTTTTATGGGAATGATATCCCAGAGGAAAATCAGGAAACCATAATACCAACGGAAAGTCTGGTTGCTTTTTACGATCATATCTTTCCTCCCTACCAAGAGACGGCAATGCTGGAATTAATGAAAAGCATTGAGGACAATGGGTTATGGGAATCATTATTAGTGAGAAAACACCCAATAGAGGATGGCAAGTATGAAATATTATCCGGACACAATCGTGCGGAAGCGTGTCGCCGGCTGAAAATGGAAAATATTTCAGTAAAAATTATTTCAAAAGATATGACTGATAATGCAGCACGACTGATTGTCATTGATACTAACTTAAAACATAGAAGCCTCAATGAGTTGAAATTATCTCAAAGGGCTAGGATTGTTGGTGAATGGTATAAATTAATAAAGGCCCAAGGAACAAGAAAAGATCTGGAAAAAGAAGTTGATGAAGCGAATATCAAAGCTAAGGATAAGGAAGATGAACCGTTTTCATTGGGTTCTGCCCAAATATCACGCTACGTTCGAATCAATGAAAAGCTGATCGATGATTTAAAAGAGTGCCTGGATGATGGGAAATTAAGCATCATTGCCGGTTATGAAATCAGTTATCTGGAAGATGATGAACAAGACGTGGTCTGTGAGGCCATTAATAGTGGGGCAAAAATATCCACCAGTAAAGCAACGGAGATTAAAAAGAAAGGAAAAGAAATTAAAATTACAAAAGAAGTATTGGATGAGATGCTTGTAAAAAAGAAGAAGGAGGAGGATGATAAAAAATTATCGGTCAAGTTGTCCGATCAACTCATCGAAAAGTTTTTCAAAGATGTTCCAGAAACCGAAATAAAAGAAATCCTTGAGTTGGCCCTTGAAAGTTATTTTAAAGCATAAATGGCAATTATTAAAATGATCAATTCTTCCAATCAACAAACAAAGGGTGGAATGAAAAATTGCATTGAATATGCAAAAAAAATGGAAAACAAAGGCGGTTTGGCCCAAGGGATCAATTGCGATAGCAATTCGGCCTTCGAAGAATTTGAGTTAATAAAGAAGATATACCACAAAGAAACTGGACGGTTATATTTCCATATGGAACAAAGCTTTCCCCCGGATGCAAATATTACCCCTGAGCAAGCCCAGGAGATAGGACAGCGATTAATCAATGAGTCACCTATATTTAATGGGTTTCAGGTTGTAATGGGAACACATACGGATTGTGCGCATATACATAACCATTTTTGCATTAACAGCGTTAATGCAGACAATGGTGGAAAATGGCACATATCGTCCAACGACTTAAAAAACATAAAAGAAAAATCATTAAGTTTATGCAAGGAAAAGGACATTGAAATATGGTGGGCAAATAAAGAGAAACCGGATCTTGAAGGCGAACGGTTGCACACTACTAAACAGGGAGAGTGGGAAAAACAAAAAAACGGAATCAGTTGGAAATACGAACTATTCCTATCTGCTAAGGAGGCGTTGAAACATTCCCATAGCCAGGATGAATTTATCTTAAATATGAATAAGTTGGGATACAAAGTCCAATGGGATCATCACAAATACATTGTTTTCACAACCCCTGATGGTAAAAAATGCAGAAACAATAAATTGTATCCTTTAGATAAATGGACAAAAGAAAGCTTGCTGAAACAATTTGAGAAAAACGCTCAAAATAGAAGCGAAAAAACACAGGTCAAACATTTAAAAGAAATGGATGACACCGCCAAAGTGATAAAAAACATTGTGTCAGCCATCAAATATCAGGGTTCAAAAGGAAAGAAAAGTGATTTTCCACTCACCAATCTAAAAAAAGCACTGGAAGGAGAAGCTTTAAAAGAAAAAATGAAACAGAAAGATAATAGTGGATATGAATGGGAATTATATTAAATTTAATTAACATTAAAATATATTCTAACTTCTTATCTTCAAGATAAGAAGTTAAATAAAAGATAACAGTGATACCTGGGAAACTATTCAAGTTTGGAACTTCTTATCTTCGAGATAAGAAGTTCCAAAGATTAATATTTAAGGTGATAATGTGAATGAATTGATTGTTCCTGTTGTTGGGTTTGTGATAATCATTATGGCCTGGCTATTTCAATTTAATAAAAGGTGTGTGAAAAGAAATCCAATAAGCAAAAGATTTGGAATCCGGGAAAGAGGTGAAAGATTAAAGGATATTAAAAACGAAGATGAATTGATAGACCTGGAGTGGAAGAAAATAATAAAAAATATCCGCAAAAAAGAATCGTTTCATAATAATTGATAAAGGAGAAGGTATGGAATCAACTGTAAAAAGAAAACCATTCAGCAAAATGTTTGCGAAACGCGAAAGTGATGATTGGATAAGCCAAGTAAAAGTAGATGGTGATGATGAAGCAGCTACGGAATCAGATGGCATTGATATGAGTCGGGACGTGCAAGATGTAGACTGTGAGGAAGTGGACGCCTTTGATGAATCCCAAGATGAAAGAGCGACATATACAAACCATTCCTCTAAAAACATCTCAAAAAGCAAAGAAGTCCCAGAAGATAGAGCCATTATAAAAGAAGAAATAAAAACCGAAGTATCCACTCAAAACTCCACAAATGTCAGAATTGATGATATAACAACCGCCATGAAAGAGAATGAAAAATTGACTAATACAATAAAACGCCTGGAAGAAAGGCTCGAAACAATTGAAAAGGAAAACGACAAAAACTTATTTTGCCGTAAAGAATTAAAAAGCATTCTAGTTGATATTGGGTTGGGTGAAGAAGTGGATGTTTTCGAAAAGACTAAAATTGAATTAATCGAGAAAAATAAAGTAATTCAACACTTGGAAATGGTGGTTGCTGAAAACGGAAATTTTATAAATAACTTGCACTTAGGAATGTCTCAATTATTCGAACAAAAACCTCAACAAAGCCCAATGATTCAGGAAAACCAAGAGAAAAAAGCATTAATACAGCCCCAGCAAGAGGATAAAACAATAATTCAAGAAAAAACAATTGAAATTAAACCCCAAAAAGAAGTTGAGGTGGTTGAAATAGTAATGAAGATGCATAAAACCGGAAAAACCATTCGCCAAATATCATACAATACCGAGTTAACCATTCAAAACGTGGAAGAAATAATCAGAGACGAGGGAGGAACGCTTGAAAACGTATCTTAATAGCACTAAAAGCCAGGTCTTTTCTTTTTCAATACCCGAAAAAAATGCAAATTACATTTGTTTTAAACATACCATAGGGTTATGTAAGAAGGGCAAGATTCCCGAAAGTATACTAATGTGCTAACGCACCTTATTATACTTTCAGAACTTGCTTTCTCTAGGGAGAAAGTTAAGTATGGGGAGACCCCAAACCCCCTGAAAATTCTCGTTCAAAAATAAGTCAACTGTAAGGCGGTGAGATTGTGGATGTAAAAACAATCACTGAAAGAAGTACAACGGCTTTTGATACTCTATTTAAAAGCTATTTAGAAAAAGGGTGGAAGTTATATGGTGGTATTAGAACAGTACAGGCTAAACATGATATTTACCACTTCGCCACAATGGTTAAATAATAAAAAGAAGGAGGGATTAACATTGATGAAATAAAAACATTGGCTTGTTTGAGAATTGAAAATGGACTTACCCAACAAAGGCTTGCTGACATTATGAAAATTTATCGTTTGAAAATATCTTCATGGGAAAATGGCCGTTCAACGCCAGGGGATATTGAAAAAGAACAACTGTGTTTTATATTGCATATAACAAAAATTGAATTGGAACAGACATTGAATGTTGGTCAAAAGCCGAATCCACCAAGACCAAATTACGTATCATTCAGAGCAACTGATGAGGTTTATAGAAAAATAAAAGAAAACGCTGAAAAGGCTAATCTAAAAATTGGCACTTATGTAGCACTAACCTATGAAGGAGGGGATTTAGTTGTCATCGACGGGCTTAAAGATTTTATGGATGAACAGATGAAAATAGGTCGTAATCTCAATCAGTTAACAAAAATGTGCCATGTTGGAAAAATTACAGCTCCGGATCTAAAATCCATTCAATCAACAATGAATGATATTTACATCAAACTCAATCGTTTGATATAGATGTTTTTATTTACTCAAATTTAAAAAGGAGGATGACATGAATAAAGTAATTTTAGTTGGACGACTTACCAGAGATCCGGAGGTTAAAAACACCACCACCGGAAAAGCGGTGGCCACATTTAGCCTGGCGGTTGATCGGCGGTTTAAAAATAAGGATGGTCAAAAGGAAACTGATTTTGTACCTGTTGTGGTTTGGGGAAAACAGGCTGAACTGGTTGGACAATACTTGAATAAAGGAAGTCAAATTGGTGTATCCGGAAGATTGCAAGTGAGAAATTATGATGGGCAAGACGGCCAAAAACGTTATATAACAGAAGTTGTTGCGGATGAAATAACGTTCTTATCATCAAGCCAAAAAAACAAAAACGAACGACAGCAGCAACCGTCACCCCAGGAAGATTACAACGGTCCGCCACCAATGGGAATTGACGAAGATTTTCAATTGATGCCTGATGACGTTCCTTTTAGATAAATAAATAGTTAAATTCACATACAGGCATGAAGGCCTGTTTTTATTTGCTCAAAACCAAATACATACGAACTTCTTATCTCGAAGATAAGAAGTTAAAAAGGAGAAAGCGATGGAAATACAACAATTGGAAGAAAAACTGATTTATATTTGTTCCCCACTGAAAGGGAATGAAGAAAGAAGTATGGAGGAAAATCAACGGTTGGCTTTAAAGTGGGTGGCGGAAGCGGCTTGCATTCCAGGGATTATACCAATTGCTCCGCACACGTACTTCACTTTGTTTTTAGATGACACGATTTTATCACAGCGAAAAAACGGACTGGCCTTGGGAATTGGACTCTTGAAAAAAAGCGATGAAGTCTGGGTGCATGGAAACACATTGTCCCAAGGAATGATAGCAGAGATCATGTTGGCCTCAAATATGGGAATGCCAATCATTGCAAAACACATGGACCGGGCGGTATATCCGGAGTTGATGGCACACCAACAAGTGTTCAAAGAATCTTTCAACGATTTACAGTGGGAAGAAATATGCAAAGGGTTGGATGCCCAGGCGGATGTTTCCAGTTATTCAAGACCTTCTTTTTCTGTCAGTGAAATGAGAAATATGCGCTTGAGCATTGAGTGGGATAGAGCAAAAGGCAACGCCAGTAGGGAATTGGAAGATGAATGGGATAGGGAGGCGTAACGATGGCTCGATTTTCCGATGAAGTAATGGCACAGGTTAATAAAGTCAATGTGATTGAGTATGCGATACATGAAGGATATGATGTTCTGAAAAAAGGACGCGATTATAAAATTAAAGACGGCAGTGGTTTTATACTTGAACAAAATGGTGAAAAATGGAATCGCACTTCGGATCAATCCAAAGGTGCTGGTGGTGGCATTGTACAGTTTGTTATGTACACCAAAGAAAAATCATGGGTAGATGCAGTTAAGGATCTAATTGCTTACGGCAACATTCAGCATGAGCCTAGTGGTGCCGTTGCTACTTTCAAAAAAACCTTTAAACCTAAAGTTGTTGAGAAAGTCGATTTTAAACCGCCAAAGAAAAATACAACAGTGAAACACGTTTACTCCTATTTAATTAACACACGAAAAATTGACAAAGATATTTTAGCTTGCTATACCAATAGAAATTTGATTTATGAAGATGATCATAGAAATTGTGTTTTTTGTTGTTTCGATGAAAAGGGAGTTATGAAAAACGCTTCGCTCAGAGGAACCTATGATACTAAAGGTGATCCGTTTAAAGGGATGCCCGAAGGCTCAGACAAAATATATCCTTTTGCATTCCCGGGGAAAGGCAATAAGGTTTTCGTTTTTGAGGCCCCTATTGATCTTATGAGTTTTCAAACGATGCAAAAGAGATTTGGTGATCTGGATCAACAGAAAGGAGATCATTACATCGCATTAAATGGTGTTATTAGTGGTCCTTTGATTCACTATTTAGAAGGCCATAAAAACATTGATAAGGTTATATTTTGTCTAGATAACGACCTGGCCGGGACCATGAATACAGCGTGTCTAAGCAATATTCTTGATGAAAAATATCCTCAAAAGTATAAAATTGAAATGAGGGTTCCGGAGGAAGGTGAAAAAGACTGGAATAACAGTCTGGTAAGGATGACGAATAAAGCAGACGAAGTTGTAAATCAAAGGGAAGTAGAAGGTGACTGGGATAGAGAACAATGAAGGGCCAAATGATTTTAGAATATGAGATTGAAACAATGGCGAATTGAAAGATGCAACTTCTTATCTTCGAGATAAGAAGTTAAAACAGAAAGGAAAAGGCTTTGAGATTTCACTATAGAAAACTTGGTCTAGTGTGCTGCTTAATTATTGCTTGTGGAATTGTCACAAGCGGATGTTTTGTAGGTGATATTTTATCAGACATGATGCGTACCCCATCGGTGGCTGGTGATTGGTACAATAAAGAGACAAAAACATATATTTCATTAAAGGATGATGGGAAGTTTACAATGGGATACGGAAAAGGTAATGCCAATACCGGAGGAACGTATACAACTGATAAGAAAGAAATAACCTTGCACCTGGAATACACGATTACAGCTGATGGTAATAAAGAAGACTGGGATAAAAATAGCAACCTTGGTAAAGGCGGTAAAATCGTCATGCCTTATGAATTTAAAAGCGCCAACCAAATGCTCATTAAGTCAGAAGGTGGAAATATACTCTACGATAAAATTGGGGGTGAAAGCGTAGAAGTCACAAATGCGAATCTTATCGGAACATGGAATTATGAAAAAGGAGGATTGACACTTGTTTTTAAAGAAGATAATCAATATTCAATTATTGAAAACACGGAAGGCTCCGAAGATGCAATCGGAAATTATGTCCTTGAAAATAGTCAACTAACACTTAAAGGTATTGGTGAAGATAAAGTATTCACTTGTGAATTTGCAACGAAAGACCGATTGTTATTAACCAATGATGCCGGTCAATTTTACTATGAAAGGAATAAGTGATCCAGATGGAAGAAAAGAAAAAGCAGCTTATTGTTGCGATTTTAATATTCTTTGGTGGATCGTTTTCTTGCCTGTATTTTGCCAGGGTCATTGACGGATTATTAACCGGACAAGGTGTTCTGAATTTATGGGTTCCTTTTGGTCTTGTCTTTGGCGGTGTCCTGGACAGCGAACCACAACGAATGATCTTTTTCCTTTTAATTGGCATCGTCTTTTTATTGGCTGTGTCTTTTTTTGTTTCAAGTAATAAATCATACAGAAGTGATGTTAACCAAATTACTCCGGCGATTAAAACACCAGTTGCCACAGGCCAATACCAATGTGGATCGGCGGTGTGGTTGAGCGAAAAAGAAAAGAAGGAGGCTTTCGAATCATTTATTCTCAAGAAAAACAGCGATTTTATGAAGGGGGTGATGCAAAGCGGGAACGAAGAAAAAATGAAGATCAGAGAAAGGGTTTGTTGGACTGATCCAGTACAGCATTGCGACAAGGAACCACTAAAACATGGGGGCCTCGTGGTAGGTAAAAGTGATCTTAAACATGGTAACGAAGAAATTTATTTTATTGGAGAAGATGTACACGGTTTAATCATTGGTTCTACCCGGTGCGGTAAAACTAGAACGGTTGTATTACAGACTATTGCAACCTTGGTTTTAGCATCGGAATCCATGGTTGTTTGCGATCCCAAAGGTGAACTTCATAATTATACCAGCGCCTTTGCAAAAAAATGTGGTTTTGATGTGTATGCTCTGGATTTCAAAAATCCGCTTAAAAGCGATTGCTATAACTTCTTGCAACCGGTGATTGATGCAATCAATGAAGGGGATGAATCAAGGGCGATAGACATTACCTGGGATATCACAAGAGCCATGGTAGGCGAAGCCAAAGGTGAAAAAATATGGAATCAAGGTGAAGCCAGTATTATTGCCAGTGCCATCCTGGTTGTTGTGATTGAAAACCAAGATCAACCTGATTTACAGAACATGACAAACGTTTATTTCTTCATTTCGAAAATGTGTAAACCGCCAAAACATCCAGATCCAGATATGGCGATCGTTAAATACATGAACGATTTAAAAGGAATAAATCCTACACATCCGGCGGTGGGGTTGTTGGCCATTTCAGAAATTGCGCCATCCCGAACCCGGGGGAGTTTTTACACGGCTGCTTTAGCCACCTTGCGGTTATTCACGAACCCCTTGATTTATGAAATGACACGAAAGAGTGATTTCAGACCTCGACAGCTGGGGGAAAAGAAAACCATCATTTACATGATTTTACCGGATGAAAAAACGACCTATTATTCATTGGCCAGTCTTTTCTGCACACAACAATATGGTGCATTGATTAATCTTGCAGACGGCCTTGGAGGGCGTTTGCCCATACGCACAAACTTTGTGCTTGATGAATTTGGGAACTTTACTTCCATTCCGGATTTTGCCAACCAATTAACAGTTGGTGGTGGACGAGGCATTCGCTTTAATTTGTTTTTACAATCCTTTGCTCAGTTGGAAGAAAAGTATGGGAAAGAAGTTGCCAGAATTATTAAAGGCAACTGTGAAACATGGATTTACTTACAAACCGACGACCCTGAAACGCTCAGAGAGATTAGTGATAAATTAGGAAAATATACCACTTCGGTATACTCATTAAGCAGTTCACAACAACGTTTTGCCGAAGGCTCTTCTTCACAGTCAGTTAATCTGGTTGGGCGTGAATTGCTAATGCCGGATGAAGTCAAAAAAATAAGACGTCCTTACAATTTGGTGACCAGTCGCAATAATCCGGCCATTATGATTTCACCCGATGTTTCAGGATGGGTGTTTAATGATCTCTTTGGCATGGGAAGCGAAAATCATAATACAAAGCTACGCATTATTCGTGATGAGGCAAGACCCAAAAAACGCGAAGAAAAAATAAAACTATGGAGGATCTGGGAAGAATATTCTTTTTAAGCATTCCAATAAAAAATGAAGGGAGGTGATAAAATGGATGGTTTTATAGGTTATACAGGAACAGTATCATTAATTAATGATCTCATTGGGATACTTATTATATTGGCGCCGATTGTGGCAATTGTTTTGACTATTTACTTTGCTATTCAACGTTCTGGCTCTGATGAAATGGATCAGAAAATGTGGGGAAAGCGAATTAAAAACGCCTGGATATGCTGCGGGATTGCGGTTATTGCAAGTGCGTTGGTTAAACTTATTTTTGGTTATTACAGTTAATAAAAGAAAGGGTAAATGAAGATGGGTTTTTGTCGAGCGCCACCTTGGACCATTATAAGATCGCGTTTTGTTAAACAAGTATTCAAAGAAAGAAATGGAGACTAAATTGAAAGAAAAATTATTAAGAAGTTTTGTTGTGGCCAAAAATGAGGTTAATGGATTCGCGAAAAATAAAGCTGCGGATGTTTTAAAAACAGACGGAGGTGAAGCCTATGTTGATACCGGGGTTAAAATTGTTATTGCCATTGTTATTGGCAGCTTGTTGCTGGTTGGTTTAATCGCACTCATGGGTGATAATGTTCTCCCAATGATTACGGATAGCATTACGGATATGTTCGGAAATGCAACTGTTACACCATAATAGTTAAATGAAATGGAGGGGTGGACGTATACGTTCACCCCTCCATTTTTAATAACAACAGAAAGGAGTGTTTAATTGTTTGCTATTTTTGAGGCTTTCATAAAGGAACTCGTGAAGAACAGTCAGATGTTTGCTGAATCAAAGGCTGGTGATATTCAAATGGGCGCCCTCCAATTTTTGGCGGATAATGTATTCTATCTGGAAAACTGGATAGGGGATGGTTCGAAAATGAACTTTTTTTCCGGTGTGAGTACGATTCTTTACTCACTGGCAATATGGCTATTAATATTAAAGTTCACGAAAAAAGGGTTTGAAACCCATATCACATGGACTGATGGGGATCTTGATGCTGATCCGTTTGCTATGTTCACTCGTTTTGTTAAGGCGCTAATTTTAATGATCGCTTTTCCAGTTCTATACAATTTTTTCGCTCGTATTTGTACTGGGGTATTGGCAGCACTTTTGAATAGTGTGACGGATGAATTGGAGTGGGCAGATGGTATGACAAATATCATTGAAACGATGTCTAGCGGGTTGGTGATTTTATTAATTTTCTGGATTGGAAACATTGTCCTTTACTTTCAACTGCTAATGCGTGGTATTGAAATATATATCATGCGCATTGGATTTCCTTTGGCCTGTATTGGGTTATTGGAAAGTGATAATGGAGCATTCGCACCCTACATGATGACGTTTTTTCAATGTGCGGTGACAACGGTGGTTCAATTAACGTTAATGCAATTAGCTTTTTCACTCATGTTAACCGGAGACACATTCATTAGTCTGGGGATGTTGTTTACAGGCATTTCGACACCTAAGCTGCTGCAACAATTTATGGTACCAACCGGCGGTGGGGCTAACCTATCCGGAAAAATGTATTCGGCTGTTCGTATTGTCGATGTGGTTCGTAGTGCGGTCAAGTGAGGGGGTGAAAGATGGATTATCTTGGAGACATACAAACATTGAGAAATATGCTTTTAGTGCTTATTAATGTTGGTGTTATTTTACGTGTGATCTATTGTGCAATCATTGCTGCTTCTTCCTATGAGGAAAAGGATATCTATTTTAAACGGATAAAAAATGCCATTATCTTTGGGATCATGGCAAACTTACTCATTGTATTTAAAGATGTTCTCCTGAGTTATTATCCAGGAGCATAAATAAGGAGGAATAAATTTGGAAAATGAAGAACTATACATTCCCATGGGAATCAAGTCAAAACGAGATAAAATTACAGGGTTTGGAAATAAAGAGCTTTTCATCATAGCGGTCATTTGCGCTATTACCTTGATTCTGGTGTCAATTTATTATGGCATATCTCAGGACAGCTTTGGGGCTGTGTTTACTTGTATGATAGTGGGAGTAACGACACTGGTGATTCTCAAAAAAAGCGAAAGCAATCAATCAGTTCTTGATTTATTAACACACGTCATACATTACTGGAGGGGGCAAAAGAAATATAAATACAGATACTTAAACGAGTGGGAATAATGGAGGGATGACATGATCTGCCTTTCATTTATATTGGTGCTGTTCATTTGGATCTTCCTGGGATGGCTGCTTGGTTGGTGCTTGAATCTTAAAATATTGCCTAAATCATGGCTTATCTGCATTCCAAGTATATTAAGCTTGCTTCTCATTGAAGATCCGACTTTAATCATAAAAACAGGCGTTTTTATGGGGGTGTTATTGTTTGTGGCTTATTACGATTATCAGACAAAAACCATTCCACGTTTTGTGCATTTTGTTTTATTAATAACTGGACTGATTGGCATCAATCTTTCCTGGCTCATTAATCAGGCGATCCCCGGAATGTTGTTTTTACCATTTCCAGTGATGGCTGTTTATTTTTATCAAAAACAAAAAGATCCAATCAAAAACATTGGAATTGGGGATATTAAATTAATTGCAGCTTGCGGTTTTGTGGTTGGAATTAATAAAGGGGTATTGGGGTTGTTTGTGGGTTTGGCATTGGCTTTGCTTTGGTGTTTGATTAAAAGAATGAACCAGTCAACATCATTTCCTTTTGCCCCGTTTCTTTGTTGTGGCTTTATTGTTAGTTACCTGTTAAATGTTTTATCCATATAAAAAATACCTTGAAGGGAAGGTGATGGAGTGAGTAAAAAAGGAAAAATCAGCCGTAGAACCATCTTGGGTGTTTCGGTCCTGATCATATCGGGGTTGCTTGCATTCGTATTATATCCGCTCATCATTGGATTAATCGGCCAGACAACGGAGATTGTAAGAGTTAAAGATACAATCGTTGTGGGGGAAACGATCAGCAAAGAAAATACGGTAACCGTCAAAGTGAGTGGCTACAATTTACCGCCGAATGTCATAAAAAACCAAAAAGATGTTCTTGGAAAATATGCAACGGCTAAATTAGAGCCGGGAGACTATATCCTCAAAAGCAAATTGGTGGAAAACATGATTACAAGCGGAAATTACATGAATGCTTTAGACGGCAATAAGCAGATTATTTCAGTCACCATCAAAGATTTTGCCAATGGCATATCCGGGAAACTCATGCCTGGTGATGTTGTGGCAGTATTAAACAATGCGGAAGTAGTCAACAATCGCAGTGCGGTTTATCCTGAATTGCAATATGTGAAAGTATTAGCGGTCACAAGCCCTACCGGAGTGGATATGGGTGGGGAAAAAGCAACCGATGGAACAGAACTACCGGCAACCGTGTCCTTACTCGTTAATAAATCACAGGCCCAGATGCTTTCAGGGTTAGAGAAAAATGGAAACATCTATTTTACATTGATTTACCGAGGGGATGAAGAAACAGCCAATCAATTTTTAAAGAAGCAAGATGAAACCCTTGCCAGCAGTGGCAACTTGTAGATAAAGAAAGGTGTGATTAAAAAATGGAATTAATTGGAGTTTGGGGAAGTCCGGGGAGTGGGAAATCAACATTAAGTTTGGAATTGGCAAAAAATATTGTTAAGGAAACAAACGAAAATTGCCTTCTTATTTTCTGCGAAGATCAAGGAAGTCCACTTAGCTTCTTTTTTCCCGGATTAAATAAGACGGGTGGAAGCCTTGGCAGAATCATTACATCCGCTGGGTTTTCCCAAGATGAATTAAAAAAATCATTAGTGAATCACCCTAGAAATGATCGTTTAGCTTTTTTAGGGTATCGCAATGAAGAATCAAAGCTAACATACTCAACCGTCAATGAATCACAAGTCATTGATTTATTTATAACCCTTAATCATATATTTAAATATATTGTTGTTGACTGTAAATCTGATTTTACAACCGATCTGATTACCCAGTATATTTTAAAAGAAGGACAATGTCTGATGCTCGGAGGCGGTGATCTGAAAAGCATCGCTTTTTTTAATGGAACCTTACGGCTCATGGAGGATTACCCGGGATTCAGAGACCGCAAAATAAAAGCGGTAAACAATCCCTGGGATTTTGAAACCTGGCGGTTGGTTGCAGAAAAATATGCGGGTACGGAATACTTCTTCCCCTATTGTACTGAGATACAAAAAATGTATTTAGAAGAACAAAGCATTGAAGCCCTTGACAACTCAAAAAAGAACAAAGAATTTATGACGGAAATGACGGATCTTACCTGCCATTTTTTAGGTCTGGAAGTGCAAAATAAAAAAGCTGTAAAAAAAGAAAAAAAGCAAAAGAAAGCATCAAGACGTCAGAGCAATGTGGAGGAGGTTATAGAGTATGATTAATACTGTCCAGAAGCTGGATCGCAATGAAGAACTCGCAAAGGTTGTTGGGAGATGCCAAACTCATATTAGAACAAATTTCCCACTGGCCTTAACGAACAATACGGTTAATGAACGAAACATTAAAAGTTTTATCGAGAAATTCGTGAAAGATCATAAAGTGACCATGGTTGGTTTTACTGGGATACAGTTAATCAATCGGGTTTACTGGGAAATGGTTGAGTATAGCGTGATTACCCCTTATCTTAATGATAAAGATGTGGAAGAAATCAACATCAACTCATGGGATGCCATTAAGATCCATCGGCGTAACGGAACCATCGAAACCTTAGCGGATGGCTTCTTATCAGCAACCCACGCAAGAGATATTATTATCCGATTGTTACAGGCTGAATCAGAGGTTTTGCTTGATGAAGAAAAGCCCATCGTTCGAGGGCATTTAAAAAACAATATTCGTATTTCAGCATCAAGTACACCAGTTCTTGATGCCATCCGAGGTGTACAGGCTTCCATTCGAATCATTAATCCGGGGAACATGAAGCGCCGGGATTTTATTAGGCATGAAACTTTAACCAGTGAAATGTTTGCATTTTTATCCATTTGCCTTTCACATGAAGTGAGTATGTGCATCACCGGGGCCACCAACTCCGGGAAAACCACTTTAATGAGTGGTATTTTAGGTGAAGTTCCAAAAGATCAGCGAATTATCACCATTGAAGAAGAAACACGCGAGTTTGACCTGGTCCATCGAAACGCCGATGGTGTTATTGACAACAATGTGGTTCAGTGGGTTACCTTTGGTGAGTATGACATGAAACGTCTTCTGGAACAGGCTCTCACCAACACCCCGCGTATTATTTGTATGGCGGAAATGAAAAGCGACGAAGCCTATTCGGCACAAGAGGCTGCACGTACGGGCCATGCGGTTATAACAACGACTCATGCCGATTCGTGTCGGGCCACCTATAAACGGATCATTACCCTTTGCAAACTGACAAGTGATATGGATTACGATACCCTGTTTGACTTAGTCACAGAGGCATTTCCGATTATTGTTTTTACAAAGAAATTAAAAAACAATACCAGAAAAGTTATGGAAATCACCGAATGTATCCACCACGATGATGCTCGTTCAATCACCATTCAGACACTGTATGAATATGATATCGAAAGAAACGATATTGATGCTGATGGACAGCCGGTTATTACAGGTAGATTTGTTAAACGCAACAATATCTCAAAGTCACTGCAACGCCGATTTGCAGCTAATGGCGTACCGACTAATCTCATCGAGTCTCTCTTAAGAGGTACAGTGGAATGACCACAATGATGATGGCGCTATTTGTCTTTTTAGTGGTCGGTTCTTTTTTATTATTCAATATCTCCGCTTTTGAAATGACGGAAGATTTGATTCAATCAGCGTCAAACGGTAAAGACGATATTCAAAGTTTGATTAACGAAGCCTTAAACAAAAGAAACAGAGGCCCACTCAAAGGGTTTCAACAACTGATCACCGAGACTCAGACAATCTTAAAAATAACCGGCAGAAAAAATATGTTTTCCAAATTGTGTGCAGTTTCCATGGTTTTATTAGTGGTTGGAGCTACTTTTGGGTTCTTGATTCAGAATGGTTTTTTATCGCTTGTTTTAGGCTTTGGCTTGGCGCTCATTCCATTCTGGTATATAAAATTATCAGAACATACCTTCCAAAAGGAATTGAACGAGGAGCTGGAAACATCATTATCCGTTATTACCACAACGTATACGCGAAATGAAAATATTATAAAAGCTGTGGAGGAAAACATTTACCATATAAAACCACCGGTAGCAGATGTGTTTCAGAGCTTTTTAAACGACACCAAATACATCAGTGCCAGTACTTCAGATGCTTTATTGCGCATGAGTACTAAAATCAACAACAGCGTGTTTAAAGAATGGTGTTACGCACTGATTGCTTGCCAGGACAATCGCAACCTTAAAAATACGTTATCCCCCATCGTTAAAAAACTTTCGGATGTGAGAGTAGTTACTGGGGATTTATCCATGGCCTTGTATGATCCACTAAGAGAAATGCTGATTATGTCAGGATTGGTCGTTGGATTTCCACTACTCATATATTTTGTTAATATCGAATGGTTCCGTATTTTGGTTGACACATACTTAGGAAAAGGGGTTTTGGCCATTGATTGGTTATTGGCTTTTATTGCCGTCAATGCTGGCATTCGTTTAACTAAACCCATAGAATACAAGAGGTAAAAATGAATTTAAATCTATTATTTTATATTGGATTAACTTGTTTATTGAGTTTTGGTTTATTTCAGTTGTTTGCCGGAGTTTTTAATGTACCAAGCAAGCGAGAGATAGATACCATTGTGGCCGTAGGTAAAATCAAAAGAGAAAAATCAAGTGCGTTGGATGTGGCTTTTTTTAAAGGCTCTCACGCCATTGCAAAGCATATTACCATTAATCCATACAAACGCAAAAAAATGAAAGCGATGCTTGAGGCGCTGGGAATTATGAAAACGCCGGAAGTTGTGTATGCAACAGCAATTATTAAAGCCGGTATTTGTTTGTTATGTGCTGTGATTATGGGATTTATTGTTCCGCTCATTGCCATTCCTTTAGTGGTTTTGGCTTTTTTGCTTTATACCAAAGAATTGCAATCACCAACATCATTAATGATGGAGAGAAGGGAAGAAATTGATCGTGAATTACCACGGTTTGTTGGTACCATTGAACAAGAATTAAAAAGTCGACGTGATGTTTTGGGAATATTTACTGATTATCGAAAAAACGCCGGCACTGCTTTTGGTGAAGAATTAGATGTCACGATTGCCGATATGAAATCAAGTAATTATGAAAATGCACTGACTCGAATGGAAAGCCGAATTGGATCTTCGGGTCTGGCTAATATTACAAGAGGCTTAATCGCTGTGTTAAGAGGGGATGATGGTAAAGCGTACTTTGAAATGCTCAATCACGAAATGCGGGCTTTAGAGATTAACCAATTGAAAATGGAAGTGTTAAAAAGGCCGTCTAAAATAAAAAAATATACGGTACTGCTTTTAGTTTCGTTTATTGCTTCCTTTTTCGTCATAATCGGTTATCAAATATTTACTACGCTGCCAACGATATTTTAGAAAGGGGAAAGCGTGAAAAAGATATTAAAATCAGATGATGGTTTTGCTTATATAGATGCTATCCTTGTTTTTGTTTTTGCAATGCTTGGATTAAGTCTTATCCTTGGCGTCTTGCCTGTTTTTATGCAGAAACAAAATCTCGATTATATGGCGCACGAAGTTATTAAAACAGCCGAAGTTCAAGGAAACACCGGGGCAAAGGCTTTGGAACGATACAATGAAGTTCAAGACGATACCGGACTTGAGCCAGAATCAATCAGCTTTGATGGCACTGAACATATCGGGGCTACTAAAAATGTACAAATAAACGATACGATCCGAGTAACATTAATCTCCAATTTTTCTTTATTTAATGGATACCTGATGGATGAGGGCATCAACATTGAATTATCGTCAACAGCAACCGGAAGAAGTGGAGTGTATTACAAATGATGCAAATTATAAAAAGGATCAAAGGAAAGGATGAAGGTTCGATGGCTCCATTGGTTGTTGTCGTCCTGTTGATTTCCCTTTTGCTCTTTTGCGTTGGTTGGGAATATTTGCGCATGGTGACCATTGTTATGCAGTTGGATCATGCGGTTGAATTATCAGTGGAAGGAGTGGCGACAGAAAATTGGGAAAACATTTATCAAGGCGTAAGAGAAGGCTATGCCGGAGCCTATACCAAAAATGATGTATTGGATGGATGGGATGATGTGATGACCAGACAAAATATTCTCAGTCAGTTAAACGAGATGATTGATTTTGAAACCGTTGGAACGTCCTGGGTAAAAAAGGATGATAGCGGAAGGATTTTGTTTCAGCTTGAACCAAAAGAAACAGAAGTGAAAATCATCAACACCGGTCTTGGGGCTACAGAGAGAGAGGCTTTAGTTATTGAAACAACCAATACAATCACTGTTCCCTGGATGTTTGCCGGGCTTTGGCTAGATGCTGAACCGCTGGTTATTCATCGAACAACTGAGTGTCAGTACACACCGAAATTTTAACCTTTTATCTTCGAGATAAGAAGTTAAAATGAAAAAGCACCGATCCCCATTAAGGCAATCAGTGCTTAGACATAAGAATCTGGTAATAGACAAGTAAGCGTCTACTTGAAGTATTATAATTATTAAACAATTGTTTGTCAAGGCAGCACAAAGAGACACCGTGAAAATAATTCAAAGAAGTATTGACAGATGATATCGGTTACTATACAATGATTTAATTTAAAAAAACAAATTGAAGGAGAAGCTAAAATGATGAAAGCAAGAGTAACAACTATTATGAACTGGTTCCAAAATTCAACTACAAAGCAAAAGTTAATTGTCGGTCTTGGTGGATTATTGGCAACCTCGTTAGTGGTGACAGGCGTGTATTTAGCAATTCCTAAAAATACCGGGACCCCGATCTCGGCAACAAGCAATGAAAATGTTACAGTAAAAGATATTGAAACAAAAACACCCACCCCGGTTGTTTCCACTCCGGCAGAAAGCACCGTTGTTCAAGAAGTACAAGCAACCGAAGACTTGAGTACGGTCGTAGAAAACAATGCTGTTACCGTGGACACACCTCAAAGTGTTACAGAAGAATATTATACAACAGAAGATACCGGGGGACGATATGAAGCACCCCAGGAAACCTACAGTGAACCGGCTTACGAAGCACCGGCAGCCAGTGAACCGGCCTATGAAGCACCGGCAGCCAGTGAACCGGCAAGCAGTGGCGGTTGGGATGGAAATTTAGGGGCAACAAAAGGCGACAATTCAGGGGCTGAAAATGGCGGTTGGGGCGTTGGGAATTAACCAAAAAAACTAAATAATTATAACACGAGAACAATTTACGGATTGTTCTTTTTTATTGCCAAAAATTGAAGGAGGAAAGCATGGATTCTATTGTGCTAAAGTGGTTAAAGTCCCTATGGTTGTTTTTAACGATCGTTTTGATAGTAGGTTTTATATGGTCCGTTACGCCAACCATTGCAAAAGCAGAAGATAATTCGTCCACTGTTCCTGGGAATCCCGCATATACGGACGATGCTTTTTATTATTCAGATCAATATATGTGGAAGGTTTCATTGTTTGTGGCCAAATCGGATACGGTGAACAAAGAAACCTCCACAATGGATGATTTTCATCGGATTGGAAGCCATGCAGTATATCTAACCCCAGTATCAAACTGGAATGACTGGTATGCCGGTTCCCGGCCGTCTAACATTTCAGGGTTGTATTTTTCTAAAGAAAATAAAGTGGATACTTTGAATGAACTAAAAAGCAAAGGGGGAAATGTGAACGCACTTGATCCTGTTGAACTTGCAACAGCAAATGGCGTTTATGTGTTAAATCCAACCAATACACCCAAATACGTACCACAACTTAATGATGGGGATGTGTATGACAATGGTGTGATTTACAAGGATTGCATGAATACCATCACTGATGTGACCAAATATTTTAATGATCCTTCAACGATGTTTGATTTGTTGAATTTTTATGCGGGTAAACAAGGAATTTCAAAGGAGGCTTTGATCCAAAACTTGGAGTTTACCATTGATGGGGAAACCCGTACTGGATGGAACCCTGAAGGTATATTGCCTAAGGTAATTAGCGACAATCCCACCAATCAGGTAGAATGGCTGATCGTATACGAACCGGTATCCATTGTTTATGTGAAAAACACTGCCAACCCAGGTTCTTATTATGGTTATGCTTTAACCGCCACCGATTTTGCAGTATCCCAGATTAAACACCAAATGGATTGGCTTTATGATGAAACACGATGGCCGGCGTGGACCGGACTTCAAGCTGATGCCTGGAAGGCCAATGCAAACCGTCAACATGTTTCACGGCTCAGTCATTTGCTTATGGGTAACTCGGTATTAACAAAAAATACATGGTATGGTCTGAAGGCCGGTACCGGTGTAGATCAAAATGCTGCGATACCCAACAACCGATGGACCAGTGCCAATGAGATTAAATATGGCGGTTGGGGTATGACCCGATGGTTAAAACCGGCTGAATTTGGCAAACCAACGGGTAACGATTATCGGCCCAATACGGATGTTATTATCACCACTCCCGTCTACAGTAATATCGATACCACGCCGGGTAGCGAATTGACGGTGACTTATGAAATCAATGGCGAAACCTTTACCGATAAAATCATTTCCCCAATGAAAACCGAATCACTTAGTTACTTTAAGTGGCACTCCCCAGATGTGGACGTGGAAACGGAATATGATTTAAAAATATCCGTATCCCCTTATCCCAAGGGAACCCTGAATAATGGGGGGAATGAATATACCCACCGAAAGATTATTGTGAGGCCGTTAGTAGCAAATAATCCTCCGGACCCCAAGGTTGGTGATAAGATGCCAATTGATTTACCGGCAGATATTATTATCCCAACCATTATTGATTCCGAGGATAAAGCTTATGAAGGGCAAACAGCATTGATTAAAAGCGTTACTGAAATAACACAAGCTCCTCATTATTTAAATGCGTCCATTGTGTTGGAAGTTGTGACAAACAGAGCCACTAAAAACCTCAGCTTTAACAACTTGGATACTGGAGAAGGAAAACAATTAACAATCGAATCTCTAGGTAGTGGAATACTTGCTAAATATACCCTCAACGAATTATCAGACGAAATTACATGGCAACTTGAATTTACACCTAAAGGTTTAGGAATCAACCATTACTCATTTACTCCGAACAATGCCTTAAATGGTGCGGGAAATGCTTATGCCTATAATGCGGATGTTCTCAGTGATCTCTATAACCCTGTGATTAATTCCATAAGCATATCCCAACCGGATGCAGCTTATACAGAGCATGGCATATATACCCAGTATCAGGAAGCCACCATTACTATTATGACAGATAAGAACGTGGATCAGATTGATGTGACGTCACCACAAGGTAATAAAACATTAACGCCTTATACGGAATACAGTGATGAAGATATTCATGGAGACGATCAAAGTATGGATATGAACAATGATTCTTTGATTGACCAAACCGATTATAATATCTTAAAAGCTCATATTGACGGAAGTTGTGAAAACTTCACGGCAAAGGTACCCTGTACTCATTGTGGAGCAAAGGATCTTACCGGAGATAATAAAATTGACAACCGTGATTTAACAGCGATGCAAAAACATTTAGATGGCGATTGTGCCATGGATAACTGCTATTTTCACGGGAAACAAGTTACCCGAACGGAAGTAGGAAATGAATATCAATGGAAGATCCGATGGATTCCAAGAATCGATGGAGAAAGCACCCTGGCTTTTACGCCAAAGCGTTTGGCGATGACCTCAGATATTTATACAGGGAAAACCAAGTCGTTAACATTAACAGCAGAAGAATACAAAAACCCGGTAATTATTACCGCCGGACTGGACCCGGATCTTGATAAATACATGATAAATTCCACGATTAAACTATACGCTGTGACACCACTTGAAACGGATCAGATGGTGTTTAAAACAAGTAAAGGAACGTTTATTATTAAGAGTCCTGACACCATTGATTTGACTAAAAAGGAAAAAGTCTGGAGCAAAAGTTTTAATGCCGACAAAGCGGGATCTGAAACCTTTGCCCTGACAGGTCAAGGCGAACAATCAACTGGTTATTTATCAGGAGAAACAGTATCGTTTACCGCTAACATTGTCAATCCCCAAGTGCTAATTTTAAACTATCACAGTACGGAACACGAATGGACCTATACTGACGGGGAGGGAAATGTAATTGCTTATGTGTACGATAGTGTTGCAGTTACGGCCACAGCCAATGCGGATACAGACTATATCATTTTTAAAACACCAAACGGTGAATATGTCACAGAGGATTCATATTATGTATCTGGTGGTAATCGTATATTTACAACATCCTTCACTGTTGAAAGCGAAGGATCAATTACGACAATGGCAACCGCTTACTCAACGGCGGGAGCTGGAAATAATCTCTATAAAACATTAATAACAGAAACAATGGTTAACACCATTTCAATTGGGCAAGCCTATACTGTTCCAACTTCTGGTTTTTTGCCGGGAGCAACAGTCGCAATGAACCCATCTGTTTCAAATGTTAAAAACGTCCCATGTTATGTGCGTGTTAAAGCCGTGATATCCAACAGTAATGTTAAGGATTGCCTTGATATTAACTTTGATACGGCATCCTGGACATATAACATATCCGATGGCTATTACTATTACAATTCGGCCATCAATCCACAAGGAATGACTACACCGCTTTTCACGCACATTACTGTTAAGGGAGAAGCTGAAATGACCGAGATACAAAAAGAATTGTTTAATGATTTTGATGAAGATATGATTATATATGCGGAATCTGTACAAGCGGAATCCTTTGACACCGCTGCGAAAGCATTCAGTGCAGTGAATTAGAAAGAGAGGATAATTATTTGATATACAAACATATTCACCCAAGAGGGATACTTTTATTTATGATCCTGATAACGCTTTTAATTGGAAGCTCATTTTCTTTTTTCAATAGCACCATGGTATATGCAGCAACAAAAACACCAGGAGGACTTTTAGACGACCACCCAAACGGAGCGGTCGTTTCCTCTATTGAGATGCAAGATGATCTGCGAATAACCGGAACGGCACCTTTTGATACGGCCCAAGGGGTAGGAAACGACATCAGTTCTGCTGACAACATCGTCAGAACATTTGATAAAGTGGTTTACAATGTTAAATCAACCTTCAGCATTAATGGAGAAAACCCTGATACCGCCAATGTTTTGAGTTATACCGGCGGGATCCTCCACGTAAAATGTGTGGTTCCGAATACCGCACAAACCAATGACGGAAAGGTGCGGTGGGATATTGAAAGCTTGGGATTGAACGCTCAAAACGTGGTATTGTCCACCGATGGACTAACCTTGGATTTCGACTATATTTTTGAGAAAAACACTACCACGATCCCGGGGAATCGTACTCTGCCCATTCCACTGTCAATATCCAAAGCAAGCAATGGGACACAAATTACACCAACCTTTACAACTTACTTAACTGGCAATACACAAGCACAAGCTAAAAGCGTCACTGATACCCCGGTGGTTGTCAGTGCATCTCCAAACTATAATGTGCAATTGATTCGAAACGCATCCATATCAAAAAAAGCCAGCCTTCCCGTCAATGGAAAAACCGTTGACGGACGCATGTATGGCTATGGCATCAGTATCCAATTAGACAACCGCGGTTCAGCGATTAATAAAGGCCTTAAAGGGCTTGAAGTGCCCAATGGCGAGATTACCTTTGATCTTGACTACCTGGTCCAGAAAGAAGCCGTGCCGGGAAGCGGAGTTTTAACCGATGTTACCGATGCCATGAGCCCCATACTCTGGAACTATAAAGTCAATGCTGGTGGAGTCACTGGCAATATTGCAGGACGCACCATGATGTTTGGTGTCAATACCCAATACGCACTGGGAAGTACACCCTATGGGAAAGGTGGAGGTGCCAATGCCTGTTATGATTCTGGACAGATCACAGCACAGGAAAAACAGGCAGAGCATAAGATCACCTTTAACGTTAATAATTATCAATTCAGTCCACAAAACATCTTCCCCTATGCAGTGGCGGGAGAGTCTTATGTCGGAACTACGGGGTCAATTCCAACAAACCTTGGTGTTTTTATTGCCGGCTACGTTGAATTACTCATGCCGTTACCATCGGATCAAAGTGAAACGGCAAATTATTACCTCACTGTAAATGATGACAATTTTAAGGCCACCTCACAATCAGGGGCCGTTGTGACGCAACAGGTCAAAACAACGGATGACCTGGCGAGACTCAATCATGTAATCCGTATACCGGGAGGATATAGTCTTGGCAGTTGGTATTATTCGAAATCAGGCGTACAGCTTGCTTCATATTTGTGGGTCAGTGGGGATGCCTGGGCGGTTAAAGGCAGTATTGTTCGTGGCGACAGTTATTTTACCTGTGCAAACGGTGATCCCGAATGGGATGCTTACAGTGCCAATCTGCTCGCTAAGTTTGACGATGAAGGCGTGGAGCCAACCTCTGTAAATGGCAAAAGCTATATGATTAGTCATGAGACAATCGGTATCAACTACGGCAGTACCATGACCTATAAGATGCTTTATTGCGCATTAAAAGAAGGGAATGCTCATGCGGACACCGATGGGGGCTGGTTGTCAGATAATGATATGGAACAAGCCGTCGAAGATGACTTTGATTACTTTGGAACATTGGCGGAATTAAAAGCCCAGGGGCGCATATGTACCGGCGTATTCTTTGAATCCACCGGCGGTGTTATGCGAGGCGGAAGCCGTGAACATATGGAATATTATTTGCAAGTGAAAAACAGTGCGGTTGTCGGCAATGTGTATCAAACGACAAACAATGTAAGGGGATGGTATGCGCCGTTAGACCGCACCACTCAAACCCGGCTGATTCCATCGGCCACCTATCCAACACCTGAAATAAAGATTGAAAAAAGAAGCTATATTAAATCGGAATATGTGGATGGTCAAGTCAAAGCCGGCACCCATTCACCGGATTGGACTTGCGGGAACTCACTGTTGGTGATGGGCGGTAAATTATCAGTTGGTAATTCGGTGGATCAGAAATCAGGGACGAGTCCGAAAACAAATTATGATTTATCCCAAAATGCCTATAATGTTCTTTACAGCCTAACGCCAATAGCATCAACTGGAAACACCTATAACCCGGATGCTGAAAATCTGATTGATGTTACGGTTACAGATAAATTACCAAAAGGATTGAAGTATAAGATAGGGAGTGCAGTATTAGGCGGAACCTATATTGCAGAAGCCAATAACGGAACGGGTGGAGTGAGTAATGGAACATCCCGAGCGCCGGATGAAATCACTCAAAACGCTGATGGTTCCACTACATTAAAGTGGCTATTTAAAAACGTTCCGATAGATAAAGCCATGGAAACCATACACTTTACGGCGATCATTGCTCAGAATACACCCAATGGAACATCCTTTGAAACCAAGTCGGTAATCAGCTCAACTGGAGACTTTGATGAACGGACAGAATCACTGAAAACCACATCTTGCGGAATTACTGTATCCGTACCGTTAGCCAGTCGTTTGTACAAAAATGTGGATAAAAGTGAAGCTGAAATTAATGAAATCTTTACCTATGCCATGAACTACCGAAACATGAGTACTCAGCCGGTCGGAAATGTTAAGCTTTTTGATGTTCTACCGTACAATGGCGATAGTCGTGGAACAGATTTTAACGGCTCCTATAAATTAAATACTATTAGTACTTCGGTTGATGGTGACAGTGCCAATTCCAATATCGAAGTTTATTATACAAAAGATACACAGGTGCGAAACAAGACCATTGATACAGTTAAGCTTACGGAAAATGGTTGGATCAAGGTCACCGGAAATACCATTAATGACACCGCTACTGCCGTTCTCGTTGTTGGACAGATTGGTGGGTTTACAGATTTAAATGTTATGTTGGGGATCACGCCTTCTGGGAACCTCCCAGGTGATCTTTATCAAGGTGACGCCACCATAAATGCTTTAGGTTGGGAAGCACCCATCCAAGCGGTGCCAGTTAAGGTCGCCGTCGTTGGACGTGCAGTTTCCGGTAAAATATGGTTGGATCTGAACCGAAATGGTGCCTATGACACAGGCGAACACCTAATGAAAGATACCAACATACGGCTTGTGGACAATCAAGGGAAGGAAGTAACCGACATCTATGGCAATACTGTTAACCCGATTAAAACGACCGTTACCGGGGCTTATTTGTTTAGCAATCTCAAAGCCGGTACCTATCAAGTGATTTTTAATGCCGATGCCGTTAAATATGGAACCACCGGCTATCAAAATTCTGGAGTGGCCATTGACAAAGATAATAATGCGGTTGTCAAAATCATCAATACTCAAAATACAATCGCCGTTGAAAATATCACGATGACCACAGCCGAAACGCTGCCGGAATACAACTATGAATTAAAAAATCAGGATTGTGGTCTCATTTGGAATAAGGTGGAGGGCGATCTTACAATCACAAAATCCATTAAAGCCAGTAGCATCAATTTCAAACAAGGAAACCCCACTTTTATTTATAAAGTAACCGGTGATAATGGGGAAACCTACTATACAAGCATTGAGTTCACAGCTGAAGACGTTGGCGATCCTGATATTTTTGGCAATGTTAAAAAATCCGTCACTAAATCAGAAAAATATGACGGATGGTACAGCGTCACAGAGGAAAAGAGTATGCGTTATGCCTTGTCTTCAATGGTTGGGACAAACGGAAAATATGATAATGGCACCAAACAGGTCCGGGTTTATTATGGAACCGATGGTGTTAACGATTTTCTATCCAATTCCATTAAAGCCACCAACAGCAAAACAGTAGATGAGTATCTATCCAGTACAGACATTATAATCAATGACGTCAATTCAAAATAAGCATAGAGTCAATCAATGGATTCACAAAAGCACCCTTAATAAAATAAGGGTGCTTTATATGTAAAGGGAGTTTAAAAGCGATGGTAAGAACAAAAATTAGAAGCGGGAAAATAAAATTCGGTTTTTAAAAAATGCCATCATAAGGAATGGCATCTAAAAATCAGGGAGGGTGGAAGCTTCTAATAAACAGAAAGTATTAACGGCAATCAATTTGAAAAAATAATTGAAACAAGAAAGTAGGATAAAAAATGAATGGTTTATTTAAAAATAAAACAAAACTTCTTTCGGTGATGTTGGTGTGTATGTGTTCATTGAGCGGTGTTGTTTATGGAGCCGGAACAACGGCCCCGGTTATTGAAAATAATAACGCTAAGACTGTGGGCACTGTGAAGATGACCACGGCAGCAACGGATACCGAAGAAACATTTACAGTGGTTTTTGATACCCAGGGAGGAAGCAGTCTTGCCTCAAAATCGGTTAAGGCTAACGCAAGTCTGTTCCAACCGTCTAAGCCAAGCTATTCAGGTTATGAATTTGATGGATGGTACAAAGATAAAGCCGGCAACACCGCATGGAACTTTTCAGTGGATACTGTAACAGCAGATACAACCCTTTATGTGAAGTGGGTACCGGTTATTTACAAGATGACTTTTAATACTCACAGTGGAAGCAGTATTGAATCCTTAAGTTTTCCAGGGGATACAATTATTGCTAAACCAACATCCGATACGACACGGGATGGATTTAAGTTTGATGGATGGTATCAAGACAGCGCCTATACAATTCCATGGGACTTTGCCACAGACAAAGCAACCAATAATATCACGATCCATGCGAAGTGGACCCCTATTATGTATGACATTACCTTTAATACCCAGGGAGGAAGCAGTATTTCGGTTTTAAGTGTTCAGGGAAGCACATTAATTAAAAGTCCTTCTCAACCTACAAAAGTAGGCTACAAGTTCGGAGGATGGTATAAGGAGGCTGCCGGTACAACCGAATGGAAAATGTATTCGGATAAGGTGGCTGGGAACACTATCCTTTATGCAAAATGGGAGAATGTCGCTTATTTGGTAAAGTTTAACACCCAGGGTGGAAACACGATTCTGTCCCAAAAATATGATTATAATAAAACAATTGTCAAACCAACTGATCCAACAAAAAAATATTATGTTTTTGCCGGCTGGTACAAAGACCCCGAGTGCCAGACTGCCTTTAATTTCAGTTCAGATAAAGTGGTTGATGACACCATCATTTATGCCAAATGGGAAGGACAATCACTGATCGCATTGTTTCCGGATACCAGATTGGCTGAAGCGGTGCTTATTGAAATGAACAAAACACGCACCACCAAAATTGCATCGATTAATGATAAGGTGGTGATCGAAGCCGATCTGAAGACCATCAAGAACCTTGCTGTAAGCGGTATGACAAACCTCAAGGGAATTGGTAATCTGACGAATTTGACAAACCTTAGTATCAGTAGCGGAAGGTCGTTAACGGCGATTCCTTCGGAAATCGGTTTGCTCCTAAAGATTACAAATCTTAGTATTGTGGGAACCGGGATCACTTCTCTGCCTAAGGAAATCGGAAATCTAAAATATTTAACTGAACTAACATTATGCGATAATAAACTAACATCTTTGCCGGATACCATTGGCAATTTTGCCAATCTGACCTATTTAGGTGTGACAGCGAATCAACTCAAAACACTGCCGGCAGCCATTGGGAATTGCAGAAGATTAACGACCCTCGATGTATCTGCTAATCAGTTAATAGCACTGCCAAATGAAATTGGGAATCTTACACAGTTAACTTATTTAACTGCCCATATCAATCATTTGACAACCCTTCCTCCAACCATGAATAAACTTACTAAATTAAAAGTTTTGAATTTAGCACAAAATTCAATAAAAGATAAATCAATCGTGGACCCGATTAAATTAACTAATAAAACCGTCAGTATCAATCTTACTGAACAGCAAATGCAGGTTGCTTTTTCATCTCAGGGAGGCACTGCGGTTGCAGCTCTTACCGTAACGGAATCAACCTTAGTTACCAAACCAACAAATCCTACCAAATCTAACTATACCTTTGGCGGATGGTATAAAGAAAGCAAATTTACAAACGTCTGGAATTTTGCCACAGACAAAGTACTAACCGATACCAATTTATATGCCAAATGGGTGGCAACAATAACCTTTGATTCCATGAGTGGGAGTGGGGTATCAGCAAAAGTATCTGATCTCAACACAATCATTGCAAAACCAACCGATCCAAAACGTACCGGGTACACCTTTAGTGGATGGTACAAGGATTCTGCCTATAAAACAGTATGGGATTTTACTACCGGTAAAGTAACAGCAGACACTATCTTATATGCTAAATGGTTGGCAAATGATTATACCGTTACTTTTAATTCACAAGGTGGAAGCGCCATCACACCCAAATATGCTCCATATAACACAACGATTACGATACCACCAACCCCATCCCGTAGCGGTGGGTATTTGTTTGTTGGATGGTATAAGGATTCAGCGTTTAAAACAGCCTGGAATTTTACAAGTGAAAAAGTGACAGCAAACACAACACTTTATGCCAAATGGGAAGGAAAATCTCTCATCTCTTTGATGCCCGATCAAACCATGGCCACAGCGGTGCTTGCTGAAATGAATAAAAGCAGAAATGTGAAAATAGCATCCGTTAACGACAAAGCCGTTATCCAAACTGATTTAGACGGTGTTACATCACTTTTAGCCACCGGGGTTAAAAACATGACTGGAATCAGATATCTCGCTCACCTGTCAAATTTAACACTTGAAGGCAATAGTCAAGGAAATCTAACAACCGTATCAACCGAGGTTGGTTATTTAACAGAACTAAAAACCCTTAATCTAAACGGTAATTCAATCACCACATTGCCAGAGCAAATCGGTAACTTAAAAAGTCTTACTCAACTCAATGTGGTTGCTAATAAAATTACCGTTTTACCGGATGCGATTGGCAGCTTAACCAACCTAACCGTATTAAATGCTAATACGAATCAGTTAAAAAGCCTACCAAAAACCATGACGAACCTAAAAAATCTTAAAGTATTAATTTTATCATTTAATAAAATAAGTGATAAAAACAGTGTGGAACAGAGTTGGATCAATACAGATGTTTATGTTGACCTATCACAACAAAGCTAACAGGTCATAAAACAGTCGGTTTTCAATAAAAGGAGGTTTCCAAATGAACAAATTTAAAAAAGGGGGTAGAATTTTCTTTCTTCTTTTCTTGTTTTTACTATTATTTATTCCCAATGTTTTTGCCCACGATACCATATCGGCCAAACGGGTATTAACCACACAGGATACAGATACGACTTTTGTCGTGTCTGTATCTAATTTAGAAGCAGTTAATGGCATCAATAACCTATCATGTACAGTATGGAGTGCCACAGGAAGCACCAATGATATTAAATCGAATACCATGGCACTTAACGCCGACGGCAGTTATTCATACACTGTCGATATGACAACCGACCATGGTGGAGACAAAGGAATGTACTACATTGAAATTCACGGAGAAGACAATTCGGGAAAGTCAGGGATTGTATCCTCCACGTACCTTGTTATTAATAGCAAGTCAAATGAATGGAAGCGGTATGCGTATAGTGGCAGCAGTATTGTAGAAAATACATACCGAGCGGTTTTAACCGTTAACCAAGAATTTAAAAACGGAACACTGGAAGCCAATAAAGACAGTGGTTTTAAATCCGGCTATGGCTATTCCATCGCTTTTAACACCAATGTTGCAAGTAATACCGGGGTGACGGCTAGTACCACTCTTACCGGCGCTCAAAACGTCAGCACTTTTTTTCCGGAATTTAACTATCTCAAGGGTGTAACCATAAACAACGTACCCGGTCAATACAGCCGAATGTCCGAAATTACGAAAACAACAAATGAAAATGAGTATGCAAAGACAACCTTAGAGTTTGAAGAAAATCCTTTTTCAGCCAATAACAGCCGGGTTCATTTTACACCCCTTTGGTTTCCAGACAAAAATTATGAGGTTTACGCCGAAGTTTTTGATGCCTGGACCCCAGGTGGAATGTTATCAACGGCTGTGACCTCGGGAAAAGACATTGAAGGAACCGTATATGATGATTGGCAAGTGACTAGCAAATAAGATTAACTAAAGGAGACTCAAACGAGTCTCTTTTTATTTTCAATAACCAAAGAATGGGAGGATTGAATGACAATAATCGAAATTATGACAGCACTATTAACCCCGGCCATTAAAGTGTTTTGGCCATTCGTTTTAGTGTATATCGTTTTTCAGTGCATACGGTTTTCATATAAAGCTATAAAAAAGAATCAACAGGAAGCAAAATTGAAATCTTCAGGTATCCTGGACATTGATCAATTTGACGGAAAAACCTTTGAAACCTATCTGAGAGTTGTATTCAAAGAACGTGGATACAAGGTGCTTCAAACATCCTATACAAAAGATTTCGGGGCAGACTTAGTTATTCAAAAGGACAAAATAAAAACAGTCGTCCAGGCAAAGCGATATAAGTCCAATGTCGGCATCAAAGCAGTTCAGGAGGTTGTTGCTTCCATTAAACATTACAAGTGTGACAAAGCGATTGTGGTGACAAACAGCCACTACACAAAAGCTGCAATAGAACTTGCAAAATCAAATGATGTTGAGCTGTGGAATCGGGAAATCCTCATAAATGAGTTAGTAAAATACAACGTTAAAGCAACCATCACTACTGATGAAAAAGACTTCTGTAAACACTGCGGAAAGCCTTTGAGCAGCAAGGTCATTGATTATTATACGCACACCAAAGAGAAACGCAATCAACCAACATTGTGCTACGCTTGCCAGAAAAGCGAAAAATGAAAAACAGGAGGAAAATAATGACGATATGGGATAACGAAACACCGACACTGATTTATGAAATTGGCGATATGTAATGGGATATTCAAACAATGAAAATATACGATTTGAATTTAGAAAAAAAGAAAATGGAAATGTTTTTTATCGGGATACCGCTTTGACTATTTTCCCTTTTGTTGTAGTGGATATAGATAAAATGGAAAGCCTGGTAAGGCCCATTAAAACAACCAAGGACTTGATGGATGTTCAAGCAACGTTGTTTAACAATGAAAAAGATGCAATGGCTTATATTATAAAAGAAAAAGGAGATAATTAAAATGGCTAAAAATGAGGCAACTACCTATGATTTCAGTAAAAAATTTGACCAATTGTTTTTATTGATCGAAGAAATATTAAAGGTAACAATGAAGATAGCTCAAACCCAGAATGAAGCGGTGGTTGAAGCACCGGATGCACTCAATATAAAAGCGGAGAACAATCAATTAAAAGAGTCGGTTGTTGGAATAAAACCCATTCATAAACTTGATGAGTTGATGCAAACTTTCACAGGGATTGGCCGAGAGGTTGATGCTCAGATAAAAGAACAATCCAATGAGAAGCCAAATGAAGCGATTGACCTTTCTTTAAATAAAGGTATCAAACTGGTGGAAATAGAAATTGTCTCCGGCTTGAAGGAAATTAAACAATTGATTACAGACTCTCAAATAGCAATGACGGCAGTTGCGGTTGAAACCGAAGAAATTAAAAGGAAATCCATTTTAAAAAGCCTGGGAGAACAGCTCTTGCAACTCGATGAAAAAAGAGAAGCCTTAAGCAACAAAATCAGTGATTATTTCACGGCTTTGCCAGGGCAAATAAAAGAAAGCTTTGCTTCCTTAGTGGTTGGGAGTTTGCGAGATATCACAAATAAAATGGAGAACCTTACCAGATCACTCAATGACTGCTTAACTCCTGGTGTTGAAATAGCGTCTAATTCAAATTTACCCACAGATGATAAAAGCCTTTTGCCCAATCTTGAAGATGTACAGGCGACACATTCAATGGTCGATGATAAAAGCCTCATAGAAAAAATCAGAGAGTTATTGAGCGTTTTAGAAAAGGATATAGCTGTCATCAATCATGATGCTAAGTATCTTGATTTTGCACTCAAAAGCAAACCAGTCGTCACGGAAGAGAGTGAAAATATTGTGGGAATCCGAACCGAACTTGATCCAACAGTTGGGACTTTTGAAGCCCTTAATGGTAATGAAAAAAGCGGTTTAAAAACGGTTGCGTCGGTGAAAGAAGAAATTGAAGATGTGACCTTGACCGATTACAGTCATCACGAAGAAGAAGCCTATCATGAAGGGGTTGATCCAGACCCAAATGTGGCCACTGAAATCACAAGAGATGAATGGGACCAATTGTACGATTACGATCAGGAACAATAAGGGAGATAACACATGGAAACAATATTGCCAATCATTGCCTGCGTTATCGGTATAATCGTCCTCGGAGGTGCGACCCTATGGAATAACCGGAATAAGAACAAGCGATCATCTAACTCAAACAAAGCAAGCGTTGGGGAAAAAAGCATTCATAGTTTAATAAATATTCGGGATATTCGAGACTCTTTTCTCTACACCAACGACAATAAAATATGCGCCTATTTTAAAGTGGACCCAATTTCCGTTGACCTTTACAGCCAACGTGAGAAAAAAGCCCTTTGCCAGCTGCTTTCTTCGCAATTGGCAAGTGAACAACGGCCGTTTAAGTTTCTGGCCGTTTCCCGACCGGTGGATATTTCACCGTTGATCAGTGATTATTCTCAAATTTGGTCGTCAACCGACAATAGTGTGGTCAGAGATATTTTATCAAATGAAATGACTGTGATGATGAATTACGCTCATTCAGGGGAAGTGGTTCAACGCCAATTTTATTTCATGCTTTGGGAAGATTGGAAACCCGGCATTGAGAGTGATCTATTAAAGCGGATCAATGAGTTTAGAAACAAATTCATTACTTGCCGGCTAACCGGGGACGTCTTAAAACAGCAGGAAATTGTGCGTTTGTGTAATTTAGTAAACAACCCGGCCTACTCAGCCGTTGAAGATATGGAATTTGATGCGAATATAACTACCATCATCGATTTATACGGTAATCGTGATGAATATGAAGGAGGAGAATTAGTTGGGTAAACACGACAACAGAAGATCAGAAAGGCCAAGAAATGTGCCGAGAGACGAACCTGTAAAACAGGGATTTTTCAAACAATTATTTAACAAGAAAGATAAACAACCCGTAGTCGAGCCGACCAGAGTGGGATTTCGGCAAGATGAGGATAGCAGCAATAAACCTAAGCGAGCAAAGAAAGAAGTGATTTCAACCAATCATTCATTAATGAATATTATTGGGCCAGTCGGGATGATCGTAAAACCAAATGAATTAATGATTGGTGAAAATCACGCAAAAGTTTATGGCGTTGTCAAATATCCCCAACAAAAAGGATATGGATGGCTAGGGCGATTGACTAACATTCCAGGCACCGTGGCTTCCGTTCAGTTTACACCGATTGATAATGGCGAGTTTTTGTCAACTTTAAATAGCGCAGTGGTTCAAAATCGTGGTCGTATTCAAACAAGCAAAGACCCTTTAACCATTAAAAGGGCAACACGCATGGCTGATGATGCTGAAAAAATCATGGTTCAGATTGACCAGCATGGTGAGATCGTTGGAGAAGTCGCTATTTCAATCATGCCAATGGCCGATGAAAGAGAAAGGTTTAAAAAGCTGTGTGAGAAGGTTGAAAGCGCTTTTGTTATGGAAAAATGCAAAATCAGGTCTTTGCCTTATCTCCAGAAAGAAGGCTTTAAAAATTTATCCCCGGCTTATTCCGAGGATAAAGATGTTGATCAGATTTTAAAAACGGTCATGCCCCTGTCCACTTTTATTGGGGGGTTTCCTTTTGCATCCAGCGGTTATAACGACCAGAAAGGTTATCTGTACGGAAAAGACTCAACCGGTGGATTGATTATCCTTGATCCCTGGAAACGAGGGGGAGACCGAACTAACAGTAATTTTGTTATCATGGGGGACACCGGTTCCGGTAAGTCATCCACCATTAAGCACATTGTTTTAAGGGAATGGGCATTAGGAACACGCATCATCTTTATTGATCCAGAACGCGAGTATAAGCACATGACCCAAATGCTCGGTGGAGACTGGATTAACGCCGGCGGTGATGGCCGTGGACGTATCAATCCTTTGCAAATTCGTCCCATACCAAAGGATATGTGGGACTTTAACGCTGATGATGAAGAAGAAGAAAACGACATGGGTGCCATGGCCCTTCATTTAAAAACATTAGACGTATTTTTCAATCTGTATTTTAAAGACATTACTGATATTCAGAGAGCCATTCTAAAAGATGAAGTGATCCAACTTTATAATTGTTTTAACATATTCTGGGACACGGACGTTGATACCATGAAAAACGATGATTTCCCAATATTTAATGATTTATATGAATTGATTCTTAAAAAATCACAACTGTATGAAAAACCCGGCAAGGAAAGCGAACAGTTAGCCTATCGCGAATTGTCACTATTATTAAAAGATCTTGCGCAGGGAAGTGATTCATTTTTATGGAGCGGTCACACCACACTCAAAGCAAATTCACAGTGCATTTGCCTGGACACCCATGATTTAGACAATTCCTCAGATAGTATCAAAAGCACCCAGTATTTCAATCTGTTGAATTGGGCATGGCAAGAAATGACAAGGGATCGAAAAGAACGCATCCTTTTAGTCTGTGATGAAGCATACCTCATGATTGATGATCGTGTGCCACAAAGCCTTATTTTTCTAAGAAACGCTATGAAACGGTCCAGAAAATACGAGGCCGGCATTGTTGTGGCATCCCACGGGGTTGTTGATTTTCTTGATCCAAAGATCAAGCTGTATGGTCAGGCCCTTCTGGATCAGCCATGTTTTAAAATTATGTTAGGAACCGATGGTGCCAATATGCACGAAACGAAGAATCTATACACACTCACCGAAGCCGAAGTTGAAGTCTTGACCAGTAAAATTCGGGGGAGGGGATTGTTTTTGATCGGCAGTGATCGGCTCAATGCTTCATTTGTAATTCCTGAGTACAAGTTTAAATACTTTGGTGATAAAGGAGGGCGTTAATGGCAATTCCGGCAATTGTAGCGAAAGTCGCAACCGTTGTTGCATCCGATGAAAAGCTCAGAAATGTATTTTTGGGAATTTTAGCTGTTTTTTTCGGGCTTATCATTCTTTTGGTTATGCTTCTGGTGTATATTCTAATGTCCCCGATCACCCTTTTAACCGAGTTTGCAGACAATCCGGAGATACTGGCTGAAGTCTTGAGTTTCAAGGCTCAGTATCAATATCTGATGCCGCAAACAGCCCATGGTTCAGGTCAATACGCCTGGCCGTTGGACTATGAACACAAATTGAATCGAGATCAAGAAGATAATCTTTTTGGCTACCGGGTACATCCCATTTACGGAGATATCCGGTTTCACAGTGGCATTGACATTCAAGCCCCGAACGGTTCAAACTGCTATGCCATTGGCGATGGCATGGTCATTGCTGCCGGGCCCAACGGTGCTTGGGGAAATACCATTGTCATTAATGTAGGCAAGGCCAAAGATGGGAAAGAAATAGTTGCCTATTATTGCCATTTGGAACCCGGTTCATTTTCATTGAACTCCGGGGATTTAGTAAAGCGTGGTCAGCAAATTGCATTAACCGGAGCAACCGGCCAGACCCAGGGTGGTCATATCCATTTTGAAATTAAAGCCGATGGGGAATATGCAGACCCCATGCTTTACGTCAGTGACAGCGAAGCCACTGCATCCGGGGAAATTGATTTAACCACAGCCGAACAGGTTAATGCTCAAATTACAGCTTATTACGATTGCGCTCAGCAAACATCTTCAGGAACAACAGTTACGGCAGATCGAACCGTCGCTGGATATCCAAGTCTGGAATTAGGAACACGCATATTTATTCCAGCTCGGTCAGATCAACCCAATGGTGGGGTATATGTGGTCGAAGATCGAGGAGGCGCCGTTGATGATGAACGTAAAGTCATTGATATGTGGTTAGCCACCGAGAGCGAATGTATTTCATGGGGACGTCAGTATGTACCAATCTTTGTAATACAAGAAGATATCAGTTTGAAAAAACAACGTATTGTCGATCTAGGCGGATACGATTTTCGTTAATATATAATTTTGAAAAAAGAAAGGATACTATTTATATGATTGCAGATGTAAAGAAACAAAACTTGGAGGCTCATAATTTCATCAGTGATTCACTATTGTTTTTAGAAACGCTCAATAAGTTTAATGGAAAAAAAATGAGTGTATCGGACGAGCAGGCATTTTTAGAAAATATTAATGAATTTTCAGCATCATTTATCTATTTCAGAGAAGCTTATGACCAAAAATCAACAAATATTCATCATTTGGCCGTTTTACTTGAAGATATTCGAATAGTTGTCGATAATGGTAATGCTGACTATAAAAACGCTGCAAATGACACAGAGGCTATGGATATTCTATTGGATGTTATTAATGATTCCACCTTGAAAATGGGACATATGGACGCCTATCTGAAGGATGCCGAAAAAGAAGAACAGGAATATAAACGGATGCAAACCGTTGAGCGTGTTTTTCTTGAGACAAAACAAGGTGTTGAAGGGGCAGAAAAGGTTTTTAAAAAGGTCAGTGAAGATGTTAAAAATAATATGAGCAGTATCCATGCAGAACTGGAAAAGATGGACCATCAGCTTGATGTCTTTGAAAATAACGCAAAAGATGTTAAAAAGCAATGCGATAAGGTAGTTATCATTGGGGATGCTTTTGAAAAAGGGTTTAAAGACTGGGAAGTGTCTTCGAATGCCGAAACTAAAAAGGCCTACGCTGACATCATTGCAAAGATAAAAGAAAACAACATCGAATTAACCAATCAAAAAGATAAGTCCATGGAAATCACCGAAAGTTCCTGGGCTAAAACATTGGATAAGATAGAGAAGAAAAGTGCGACCACACTTAACAATGTTGAACAGTTAAACAAAGAATCCCAAGATCTGCTAAAAAAAGAAGGGGTTAAGCAATTTTTGGTTTATGGCGGAAGTGTTATGGCCGGTCTCAATTTTTTCCTTCTTCTGGCCCTGTTTCTTATTAAATAATGAAAGGATGATTAACTTTGCTAATATACTTAACCAGCGATAAAAACAAAAGAGTTTTTGACGGTCAAACCCAGGAAAACGGCATACCTATTCGACCTTTTATTGGAGAATTTACCTTATTGGATTTTGTTTCCAACGACCTTAGTAAATTTGTTGATAGCTGTCGATTCTTAGCGGTGGATTTAGACTGCCTTTTGGATGTTCCGGAAGGTCTATATGAAGCCATTGAATCAATTCGGATGTGGTTTGAGCTTCGGCTTATAATCTTTGCTCGTGAGATTTCCCCTGAAATCAAACAAGGGCTTCTGGATCGCAATATTTACAATATTGTCACCGGAGATCCGAATGAATGGGAAAACCTCATTAATAGCGTGTTTTCTGAAGGCGGTATTACCTATCAGGATCATATTAATAACACTGTATTGGGAGAAGCGCCAATAGAAAAAGAACGATCAATTGCAGAAGAAGTTAAAATCGTCACTCAACCTAAAATCATTGTGCGTCAAGTCCCAATCAAGAAAAAAGATAGAGTTGCAAATATCATGGTTGCCGGTTCTCAAAACCGAACTGGCACCACAACAACCGCCATTCAAATAGCTAATTATTTAGCCAATCAAGGAAAGTTGGTGGCTTATGTTGAAGCCAATGAACACAACCATTTAAAATCCATTATCGAAGCCCACCGTATGACCAAAGAGGAAGACTCTATGGGAGAGTGGTGGCAGACACAGGGTGTGGACTATTTATTAAGTGATGGGGTTTCCTCAAATGATTACGATTATATTATTTTCGATCTTGGGGTATTAAATGAAGATGTCATTGAACCTTTTTCACAAGGCAACATTAAAATAATATGTGGTTCTGGGAATTGTTTTGAGCGAGATCAGTTGTTGTTTGCCACAAGTTTTTGCAACAAAGAAAACATTGAAGACGTGAATACTTTAATAACTTTTCTTTCACAGGAAGAACAATCAAAAAAATTATACACTGCTGCAAAATACGTGAAATATGCCCCTAACATCATGGGTTGGCATGAAAACGTCAATTTGTACAATGATATTTTTAAAATCAATTAGAGGCCAAGGAGAGTGGTAATGAATACACAGCATAGAGAAAATGATATTGTGGGCTATGTCAATGGGAAGGCCATCATTAAAGATGATTCTGGGAAGTGGTTCTTCCTTGAAATTCCGGAAGAATTTGTTTCCCCGGGAGAGCAGACTTTTGAAGATGACCTAACCCCGTTAGCAGCATTAGATATAAACGAACAAAATATAATTGCAAAGGAATTGGCGTGGTAATATGGCTAAATATAAAAGAAAGAGTGAGGAAGAAATAAAGAATGAAATGGATGGCTATAATAAAAAAATTATAGCCCTTGGTGAAAACTTCAAAAGCGATCCGGAAGATATGGCCGATTACTTTGCTTTTTCTTCAAAGTTTTACCAATACAGCCCTAAAAATCAACAACTGATCTATGACCAGAATCAATACGCTTCTTTCGTGGGGAGTTTCCTGTCTTATAAAGAAAAAGGGTATCATGTAGAAAAGGGTCAAAAGTCGATGAAAGTATTTGTGCCGGTGCCATGCTCGTATTTTTACCGAAACGGCGAAAAGACGTCAACACGGCTTGCGGACGCAACGCCTGATGAAAGATCAAAGATAGCCAGTGGAGAAATTGAAGTTAAAAAAGCCATGTCGTTTAAGCTGGGAAGTGTTTTTGATATTTCTCAAACCGATTGCCCGGTGGAAGATTACCCTAAAATTATTAAGTTTGGCGAAAAATCCCACCCACATGCTGAAATTTATGAGAAGCTAAAAGGTTACTGTGAGCAACAGGGGTTTAGTGTGGCTGAAACATCCCTGAGATCCATTGAACTACGAGGCCAATATACGCCTTCCACAAAATCAATTGAGTTAAACAATAAATTGCAAGACACTCAAAAACTTGGAACGTTTCTTCATGAAATGTCCCATGGACTACTCGACCATGATCATAAAGCCGGCGAAACAAGCATTGATACTTATTTAAAAGAATTTGAAGCCGATGGATTAACCATCATGTTTATGTCGCATTTCGGTTTTGAAATCACAGAGGGTACACGAGGTCATCTATCAACCCAGTACAAAGCTTTTAATTCCGAACTTGATAAGCTTCCGGATGATGAAAAAGATCGCTATTCTTTGGACAATTCATTAAAAACGGTCAATGATCTATACAAAGATCACATTGATGCCATGGAAGAACACCTGGAAAAATTAAATAACATCCCTTCATATAATTACGAAGATGAATGGGATCAAGAAATGTAAGACTTTAAGAAGTCTTTTTTTTATGTTTTTATTCAAACACGAAAGGGGGTAATGATGCCGGATAACGAACTTCTTGATACTGAATTATTTAGACTTCTACGGAATGAAAATAAAGAAAGGGATATTTCAATTAACAGATTGATAACGGATCAATTGGGATTGGAAAAAGAAAAAGCCATCAAAGAACTTTTAGACTTGAAATCCGAAATATGTGTCTCCCAAAAAAAGCTTGAGTGCCTAAATAAAGAGATTAAGTCTTCGAAAAACTACAAAGACTCGCTTGTGGATACAAGCCAGGGAATAAAGACGAAAATAAGCAGACCAAAAATACGTGAAGCCGGAGACCAGAGATCTGTTTATGAATGTAATAGTATTGACTGTCAATACTATGTTTTGGTACAATACATATTGACAGTCATTACATATTAAATAAAAGGGGGTTTTGTCTTTGCCACGACCACGGAAATTAGTGCCAATGCAAGAAATTATTGTTTTTCAACAACATCAAAAGGGGATCTCCGTCACAGAGATTGCTTATACCTTTAAAATATCCGCAAGTACCGTTCAGCGTATTGTCAGAAAATTCAAAAAGGATCAGCAATAACTGATATAAAAATCAGGGTGTGTTCAACAACGGTCACGCCCATGAGTCCTGGGGATCAACGCAAAGAAAGCTTTTCTTTTCAATATCCAAATAAAGACTCACAAATTTACAACCGGGAGGACTGTTTTAATGAACAATAAAAAAATTAAAATAATGGACGTTCCAAAAGATGCAGTTAAAAAATTTAGAGATGAAGCTAACTGGCTATCTTTTCTAAAATCCGCATCATGGCACTATAAATATTCTTTTCTCAATCAACTCCTTATTAATGCTCAAAATCCAGATTCTACCGCACTCACAACCATGGATGCCTGGAACAAGAAACTGAATCGTTATGTCAATCGGGGATCCAATAGCATTTTGGTGGTTGATGATGGCGGAAAACAGACACAACTTAAATATGTATTCGATGTGAATGATACACATCAATCAAAACCGGATGGGAGAGAGTTTTCCTTGTGGAAATTTGGGGAAGATAAAGCCGAGGCGGTACGTTGCAAACTGATTGGAAATCAACCAAAAGATAATTTCAAAGACCTGGATTTAGGTCAAACACTTAAGTTAATAATTGAGAATAGAATTTTGGAAGATTTAGATCTATATCAATCCGATTTGTTTGACGAAGATAATCCGAATCTTCACAAGATACAAGCTGCTTTCGTTGATATGCTCATCCAAAGCACCAGCTATTTTGTTTTATCACGGTGTAACATTGATATTCAACCATATTTTGGAAAATCAGATTTTAAAAACATCAGCCTTTTCGACAATCTGCAAGCCCTGGATTTTCTAGGAGTCAACGTTGGAAATATTGCAAAACCATTATTGATGCAACTTGGTAAAATAGTTCAGGCACTTAACAAGGAAAAAGAAATCGAAATCGAAGAAACGAAAGGGGAACAACATGAAAATAACATATCGCAAAGAGGGGGATTACAATTACCCCAATCTGGAGCTGACGGAACAGCCAAAGGAACACATCGGGAAATACGGGGAACTGAGACGGCAATACCTGATGAAAAGCAAGAATTGGAAATACCAATACCTGTTAATGTCGGAAACATTAACCCAACACCTATTGGATATCGACCAGACAGCCGAGATCCGGATCGACAAGATCATGGAGGATTCATTGAAAAAAAATCCAGCGCCGGACAAAGCGACACTACAAATGGAATGGGTGGGATACATGAACAATCTCAAACACTCAGCCGAGGAAATCGTGATGGCGGAACTGATTTACAATTAGAATATTATGAGCAGAGACCGGAAGACACCATGCTTCCGGTTTTTTTATTATCAAAAGAGATTAATGAGATTCTTCGCTCCACGCCCTATCTGTCAGCTGCCAAACAGGAAATCACAGATTTCTTTCATTCAAATGCTAGCGAGAAGGTACGCACCGATTATATTAAAAGCATCTTCAATAATAATGTCATCGACTTTACCCCTGGTGACGACAACCGTGGCGTTGGTTACAAGGCCTATCAGAACGTCCTGCTTCTTTATGAAGGAACCTATGACAATCAAACGGCTCACGGATTTTATGATTGGGATGTTATCACCCGATATTATGCCGGCATGGTGTTGCTTAATGAACTGGATCAAGACGCGATTGCCTTTCCTTCTTTGAATAGTCAATTGTTAATGTCCGGACAAGATAACCCCTTAATAGACCCGATTCCAGGCGGTGTCCTTGATGCCATTTTGAAAGATGGCAGTGGCTTTCAGCAAGGCAAATATCGTATCCACGAACTTTTTCAGCGAAACGAAACAGCCAGGGTCAAGGCTGATTTTTTAAAAAATGAATACGGAACCGGCGGTCGTGCTCCTGCCATTAGTGGGACGAATATCAGTGTGCATAATGATGGAAAGGGTCTGCACATTGATCGAGGGGATACAAAACTGTCATTCTCATGGAGTGAAATATCCAACCGTATTGAAGATCTTATTAAAAAAAGCCAGTATCTCACTGAAGAAGAAATGAAAAGCCTAACTGACGATGCATTTATAAACAAGGTAAACGCCGATATTGATTGGCGAATAAAAGCTGTTTCAGAACCTCGAATAAATAAGGAAGGTCTAGAACATGAAACAGACCCTGAACCTTTCGTGGAATCCAGCACATCCGGAACTTCTCAATGCGAGTACTATGAACCACAACCCAGGAGTGTTCCACGATTAGGCCATGCACTCCTTTTGAACGATATTCTCAGGGAAGCCCCCTATCTATCAGCGACTAAACAAGAAATCACGGATTTCTTTCGTTATAATTCCAATGGTATAAAACGTGCCGAATACATTAAGAGTATTTTCAACATCGATGCTACAGACCTAATCCTTGGAGAAGGCAAAAGCCTTCGCAATGTTGGTTATGAAGCCTATCCAAAGGCCTTAATTATTTGGGAAATCGACACGAACAATACAAAGGTTGAGAGTGATTATGATTGGGAGACTGTTTCAGATCATGTTGCCGATATGATCTTGTTTAATGAACTCGACCAAGTTAAAGAATCCTCAAACAGCAACCAACTCTCGATGTTGGGTTTTAGTCCGAACAATGAACCATCCATTCCAAATGAAGTCACTGACATTATATTAGAAAAGGGAAGTGGCTATGAAAACGGCATATTTCGGATTTATTGTTTGTATCAACGCAATATTTCACCTGATTTAAGAGCTGAATTTCTTGAAAACGAATATGGAAGTTATAGCGCCCATCCGATCATTCCGGGAACAAGCGTTAATATGTACGCCAATCCACAAGGATTACACATTGAACACGTTCATACGGATGCCGCTCAAAACCTTGATGTGGTTCTATCCTGGAAGGAGTTAGAAGTATTCATTGGTGACTTAATTCAGTCTGATAATTATTTAGCTGATGCCGAGAAAGAAATGTTGACCGATGACTTTTTAGCAACGATCAATACTGATCTAGACTGGCGTATGGGTGAAATCTTAAAACCACGTAAAGTTGTTAATCAAACACCAACTATTGACAATAGGAACGTGGATCCGCAAGCTGAGATCCATATGGCACCAAATCTTAATGCGATAGAAGTTGAAACGACCAATTTCCACATCACAAATGACAAACTGGGTTATGGTAGTGCCAGAGATAAGTATCACGATAATATCACCGCCATTAAAACACTTTTT
>NZ_DATCHP010000105.1:0-11793 GCF_036508315.1 Acetobacterium sp.
CCGCTGACATTTCAAGCGGTTTTATTCCGTAGGTCATCCCTCCAAGAGCTGTTGCAAGGTAATAATCATCGTCTTCAAAGGTTGAGATTCCCATTGTCTGCATAAAGGCAATTGCGTTTGAAGGTCCAATTTTATCAAAGATCTTAACTGAAGGAATATTATAGGAATAGACTAAAGCCTGTCTCACGGTAACATTTCCGTGATAAACTCCGCCGTAGTTCTTAGGGGCGTATCCGCCAAAATCAGTATAGGCATCCAGAATTTTAGTTGAAGATGTTATTAAACCTTTATCTATGGCTGCTGCATAATAGAGGGGTTTAATATTAGACCCCGGCTGTCTCGGGGTATCTGCCATGTCAATCTGGGTATTCCCACCATAATAGGCTCTGACACTGCCATCTAAATCAGTGGTGACAATACTCCCTGTTTCATTATCCAGGCCGTTTTTATCCAGGCCGGTTGTCAGACTGTCAATGGCATCTTTCTGATAAACAGAGTTAATGGTAGTATAGATACGGTAACCGCCGCCGGCAATATTTTCTTTAATATAGTTAATTGCCTGATCCTCGGTGATCCCCCGTTCCTGCATAACAGCTAAAGCCTGGGTTTTAGCATATTCATTCAGTGCTTTCCCGACGAATGCTTCATAACCATCCACAATCTGATTATCATTATTGATGGTTGCCGGGTCTCTGATCGTAATTTCTGTGGCTGCTGCTGCATCGGATTCTTCCTGGGTAATATATTTTTCTTTGACCATTCGCTGTAATACCCGGAGTTGCCGTTTTTTTGCAGCTTCAAAGTGAGTGTTTGGCGCATAGGCACTTGGTGCCTGGGGCAGCCCGGCAAGCATTGCCGCTTCTGCCAGATTCACCTGTGAAACATCTTTATTAAAATAGGTTTTTGAGGCTTCCTCAATCCCATAAGCTCCGGACCCAAAGTAGTATTCATTAAAATACATTTCAAGAATTTGGGACTTCGTATATTTTTGTTCCAATTGCAGTGCAATGGAAATTTCCTTTAATTTGCGGGTCAGTGACTGATTAAAGGTTTGTTCTGTGGCAATATCCGGCAAAAACAATACTCTGGCCAGCTGTTGGGTAATGGTACTGGCGCCCTCCCCATTGTTTTTATTTATGATATTTGCGAAAAACGCACGGGCAATCCCAAAAAGGTCAATGCCGGAATGATCGTAGAATCGGGAATCCTCAACAGAAATGAGTGCCTGTTGCAGTTGAACCGGAATCTGATCGATGGTTACATTGGTACGGTTTTTTGTATACAATTCAGCAATCAACACATTATCTGCCGAATAAATTTCTGTTTTTTCTTTAACCTGATATTGATAGTCAGAAATATCCATCTGCTTAGCAGCATAAGCAGTATAAGCAGCCTCAATTGTATAAACAGCCCCAGCACCTATAATTACCAGGATCAGCAGGACGACTGAAATCTTAATACCAATACGGATTTTTTTCTTACCTCTTCTCATTTCTTTTGTTTGTTTTCTACTCATTTTATCACCTTTTTCTTCTCATATTTTCCAAGATTATTCCTGAGGTCTTTTAATTTACTATTAAGTTCCGCCTCAAAAACTAAAACTTTTTTCATCGGCAGAGATAATGTGAGCGACTTTGCATGGAGAACCTAGTAGGACTATACCAAAGGAATTTTTCATATTTCCGGTATAAAGAGGATCTCCTTTGTGAGTATCACTCAAAAAAGTGCTTGCTATTCTTTTTTTCTACACACATTATAATAAAAGAGAGGGGAAAACTCAACTTTTTTAAGAATCAGAGAAAATATCGCTTAATTATCAGGGATCTGCTAAACATACCATCGTTGTCAGATTCAACGTAACTTATAATAGCATGACGCTTTAAATCGGTATCACATATTGTGGAATAATGGATTCAATATCCATTTAATGGGTATATTTTTATAGTAACAAAACTTTTAAATAAAGGAGGATTTTATTTATGTCTGAAAAAGGGAAATGTCCAGTAACAGGAATGACCAATAATAAGACTGCTGCCGGCACGACGAATAGGGACTGGTGGCCGAACCAGTTGAATCTTAAGATGCTTCATCAGAACCCTGCTATGAGAAACCCTATGGGTGAAACATTCAACTATGCTGAAGCATTCCGGAAACTGGACTATAAGGCGTTGAAAAATGACTTATCCGCTTTAATGACCGATTCACAGGACTGGTGGCCTGCAGATTACGGGCATTACGGACCACTTTTCATCCGGATGGCGTGGCATAGCGCCGGCACCTATCGTATGGGAGATGGCCGTGGCGGTGGAGGGTCGGGTAATCAACGCTTTGCGCCTCTAAACAGTTGGCCGGATAATGTGAATCTTGATAAAGCACGCCGTTTACTTTGGCCGATCAAGAAGAAATACGGCAAAAATATTTCCTGGGCCGACCTTATGATTCTTGCCGGTAATTGCGCTTTGGAGTCAATGGGATTTAAAACCTTTGGTTTTGGCGGCGGTCGCGAGGATATCTGGGAGCCTGAAGAGGATACCTACTGGGGTGCCGAAAGCAAATGGCTTGACGATAAGCGCTATTCTGGTGATCGGGAACTCGAAAATCCTCTTGCTGCAGTGCAGATGGGTCTGATTTATGTCAATCCGGAAGGACCCAACGGTCAGCCGAGTGCAATGGCTTCCGGTAAAGACATCCGTGAGACTTTTACACGTATGGCCATGAACGACGAGGAGACGGTTGCGCTGGTCGCAGGGGGCCATACCTTTGGTAAATGTCACGGCGCAGGCAATCCAACCCATGTCGGCCCGGAACCCGAGGCTGCCGGCATTGAAGATCAGGGACTTGGCTGGAAGAACAGTATGGGCAGTGGTAAAGGCCGCGATACGATCTCAAGCGGCATTGAAGGGGCCTGGACCCCCTCACCAACAAAATGGGACAACAGCTACTTGGACATCCTGTTTAAGTACGATTGGAATCTTATTAAGAGTCCTGCCGGCGCCTGGCAATGGATACCAACTGATCCCGCTGCTGCAAACATTGTACCTGATGCCCACGACCCTTCAAAAGGGCACCCGCCAATGATGACCACCGCCGACCTTGCCTTGAGGATGGATCCCATCTATCGACCGATAGCTAAGCGGTATCAGGAGAATCCCGAGGAGTTAGCGGATGCTTTCGCTCGGGCATGGTTCAAATTGACTCACCGCGACATGGGTCCAATCTCGCGTTATCTTGGTCCAGAGGTTCCGGCGGAGCAACTGATTTGGCAGGATCCGGTGCCTGCAGTCGATCATGACCTGATTGACGAAAAGGATATAGCCGATCTTAAGGGTAGAATGATCGACTCAGGCTTTTCGGTTTCAGACCTGGTCGCTGCATCCTGGGCATCTGCATCAACGTTTCGGGGCTCCGATAAAAGGGGTGGGGCAAATGGGGCTCGCATTCGATTAGCACCGCAGAAAGACTGGGAAGTCAACCAACCAGGACAACTGCAAACCATGCTGGCAGCCCTTGAAAAAATCCAGGATGCTTTCAATCGTGGCCAGTCAGGCCAAAAGAGGGTTTCGCTTGCTGATCTGATTGTCCTGGCTGGATGCGCAGGTGTCGAGCAAGCGGCTAAGAATGCTGGCTTTGATGTGTCTGTTCCTTTTGCTCCGGGTCGCTCAGATGCGTTGCAGGAACAAACCGACGTCAGTTCATTCTCGGTACTTGAGCCGAAAGCAGACGGGTTCCGTAACTATAGTAAAGCCAAATATAGCGTTTCTGCTGAGGAATTGATGGTTGATCGAGCACAACTACTGGGATTGACAGCACCTGAGATGACGGTTCTAGTTGGTGGCATGCGGGTATTAAACGCCAATTACAATAAGTCCCAGCATGGTGTATTTACTAAGAACCCCGAAAGTCTTACAAATGACTTCTTTGTAAATCTGCTCAATATGGACACCAAGTGGAAAGCGACCGTTGAAGACGGTGAACTATTCGAGGGGAGAGATTACAAGACTGGTGAACTCAAATGGACGGGTACCCGCGTTGACCTGATATTCGGTTCGAATTCTGAGCTTCGGGCAATCGCAGAGGTGTATGCCAGTGACGATGCGAAACCGATGTTCATTCAGGATTTTGTAACGGCCTGGAATAAAGTGATGAACGCAGACCGTTTCGACCTTGCCTGATCATTATCGCTTCATTAACCTCATCTCCACCAATAAGAATTGCATAAGAGAACCGTTGAGGTTCTCTTTTGTATTTTTTCTGCATTTATGGTGTGTAAAAACATTTATTCGCTACGCACTGCGTTCCGAATTGAATATGCAGTATAAAACTGTCTTCATCATACCCCCCTCATGTTTTCCGGGTATACAATTTTATGCATTTGAATTTGCAATTTAACATCCGTTAAATTAAATGCCTTCATATATTCAACAATCGCATCCAGCTCGATTTTTCCAAATACGGCACTTATGTATATTTGGGCGTTTATCGGAAACGCACTGAGCACTTCTCTCATTCGATCAAGATCTTCAATGGACCCCACAACAAACTTAAGGACATCAATGGGTCTTAGATCGGTCAGATTCGACAGTTCCATATGCTTTTCCATTTTGCTGGATGGGCATTTATAATCCATGGTCATGAAAACATCAAACTCCGGGTTTAAAAAAACTGAGGAGCCGAGATAAACACTCCCGTTTGTTTCAATGTTGACCTGGCAGCCCTTTAAACACAAAGCTCTGACAAGATCTTTAATATCTTTGTGAATTAAAGGCTCTCCGCCTGTGACTGTAACAGATAAATAGGTAACCCTGGAAATAATTTCTTCAATCGTCATTTCCACGGCATCTTCGTCATCGTAACTGTAAGTGGTATCGCAATAACTGCATCGCAAATTACAACCGGCAAGACGAATAAACGTCGCTAATTGACCCGTACGTTTGCCCTCTCCTTCAATGCTGTCAAAGATTTCGATAACTTTCATTGTTCATCAACCTCATAAGCTGCAAAACTGTTTTCTGTTTCCTGAACATCGATTCGGTAACAATTTTCGATGATCGTCGTCAGATAGTAAGCAATGTTTTCAGCTGTTGGATTAAATGAGAGAACGTCATTTAAATTTTTATGATCAAGGCGTTCTTTAATGTTCCTGCTGATATGAGCAAAATCAACGACCATGCCATTTACATCCAGGGTTTCACTTTTGCAATAAACTGTTATGATCCAATTATGACCATGTAAATTTCGGCAAGGGCTTTCGTATCCCAGATCCAAACTATGAGACGCACTGATTTCTAAACGTTTTTTTATATAATAAATAATTTAACCTCTTTTCTTAATCGCCGGGTCGGATAGTCCGTTGGCATCAAATGCAGCTTGCCTGTCAATACACGTCCCGCAGGTTCCGCATGGAACGTCGTCACCTTCATAGCAGCTCCATGTAAATTTATATGGTGCTCCCAGGGATAACCCTGTTTTAACAACTCCCGCCTTATTCATTTCCATAAGTGGTGCCACCATTTTAAGGATATGTCCTGATCCTTCATAAATTGCTTCATTCATTGCGCGTTCAAACTCCGGGGTACAGTCGGGGTAGGCTCTCCCTGCGGCATCGTCTGCATGTGCGCCGTAATAGATAACACCTGCTCCGATGCTGATTGCTGTTGCTGCTGCAAAAGAGAGAAGTAATCCATTTCGAAAAGGAACATACGTTGAAACGGTTCCTTCTCCGCCAATCGCTTCAAGCTGTTCAGCGTAGGACGAATGTTCGATACTGGTGTCTCTGCCCTTCAGGAGAGCGCAATCGCTAAACGAAAAGATATCCGACATATCTTTGACGATATGCAATACTTCGTAATATTCTGCAATTTTTTTCGCACTTTCCAACTCTTTGCTGTGTTTCTGACCATATTGGATGGACAGAGCTGTGACGTTTTCAAAACCAAACCTGTCGACCGCCATGGCCAGGCAGGTTGTACTGTCAATTCCCCCGCTCAATAATACGATTGCTTTTTCTATCAATTTAATTCCCCTTTAATGTTTTAATTTTCTTTAATCTATGAACCAAACAGATTTCTAAATGGTTTATTATATCATTCAACCTTTACTTTTGTCTTTATTAATTGTTAAGCCTATATTATCCTATGTTTATGAAGTTCTTTATAAACCATAAAAAAAGATGTCCTTAAAACCAGGACATCCATTGGCTTAGCTTCAACTTTTTCTATTATGATTAACCTCATTTTATTTTTTTCCGGCATAGTATTTAGCCAGTCTGGAATTGACGAGATCATTTTTACGGACTTTCCCATCCTGTTATAAGTGTCTTTTGAGCAAGCCCAATTTGGTTACGCTCTAAAAATGCTTCCACTATCCTGGGATCAAACTGAGTTCCTGAACATCTTTTAATTTCTTCAATGGCTTCTGCTTTGCTTATGGCCTTTTTTTGTAAATTCTGTCGTTGGTCATAACATCATAGGAATCAACCAGGGTTATAATCCTGGCAAACAGTGGTATCTCTGCTCCCTTTAATCCCATTGGGTAGCCGGTACCATCCCATCTTTCATGGTGATGCAATACTCCCAGTGCTACATTTTGAAGCTCACTGGATGCCTTTATTATTCGATAGCCTTTTTCCGAGTGGGTTTTCATGATTTCATATTCTTCAACGGTTAATTTCCCGGGCTTTAGCAGCATATCCTGATCGAACCCAATTTTACCGATATCATGAAGCTCTGCAACTATTCGTAATTCATCGATTTCCGACATTTCCAGATCGAGTTTCTCCCCAACTTTAACGGCATTGATATCTTTACAAACCAGCTTGAGTACATTAACCATTTCTATTAATAGCTTATCCCCATCCTTATGGCCAAATGTATCATTTACCAGTTTTAAGCCATTGACATCTCCCATAATTATTCCTAAGGGTAATTAACATTCTTTATCATATTCCCGGGCACTTTCTTCAAAACTGGTTCTATTATTGGCTCCGGTTAAAACATCAGTATAGCTGAGATATTTAAGTCTTTCCTGATGATTCCTCTTCTCAGTAATATCCGTTTCCCGACCCACGATGCCGATAACGTTACCCTTACCATCCATAACAGGTATCTTAACAACTTCGCTACATTTATTTTGTCCATCTTTATTTTGAAAGACTACTTCATTGAATAGAGCTGTTTTTGTTGCTATTATCTTTTGATCATCCAATAAAAACTTCTCTGCCAGGTTTTTATCCTGATTTATTTCACCATCTGTTTTTCCCAGTATATTGTCTACGCCTCGTTCCAAATAGAAATCCCGGCATTCTTTATATGCATTATCAATAAATTATTCTGTTGTCTAATCAAGTATGGACACTATTTCTTTTAACGAAGTTTTGAATTCTTTATCATTTGAGTTTTTGAAAATCAGCAAATCATCTTTTACACAAGGATCATCCAGGGCAATGGGAATATCAAAATTACGACCTGCAACATATTCATCCCAATGGGCTAGTTTCCATGTATCTCTTTCAGAATTTCTTCCAATCATTCTTTGCTTTGTCACATCTATTGCCGTTTCTACCCAGACAACAACTAAAGACGCGTTCTTTTCTTTCAATTTTTCTTTAAGACCTCTGATATAGCCTAACTCTCGTATTTCTTGTGTGAATGGTGCATTGATCAAAACAATATCATCATAATCCAGAGCTTCCAGTGCCAGTGCTACGATTGTTTCGTATTCATAATCACGAATATTCTTATTAAAGAAATCAGAACTCCGATTGTATTCTTCTCCTGCTACAGCAAAAATCTGTTTTGATAGTATTATGAGCGTATCTTTGTCCAGATAAACTACATGGCATAAGGCCTCAGCCAGTTTCTTAGATACATATGTTTTTCCACTTGCCGGTGGCGATGTTACTAATATCAGCTTTTTCATATTCAAACTCCTATTATTCCAGTCTGTTTTGGGCTGTAAAAATTTTTCCCTCTTCATACCCCTGGGCATAAAGTGATTGATCATCTTTATAAGCACCCTCTTTATGGGGAGCGTGTTTCATGTCCTGGATAAGTTCTGATACTTCTGGTGGAACCACCATAACCAGGCCCCATTCCTGATTCTCTTCATCCTGAATTTTATAGGCGTCATCCAGCCCCTGATAAAAACCTTTTCCATAACTTTCGCTTGCGCTTCTGATATCCTGGATTGTTTTATCTTCCTTTTTCATTGCCTTAACAATTTGCTTTAACTGGCTTCTGATACAATCAACCGCATAGGTAAAGGTGCTGTTGCAAATGATGACGTCTTCTTCGTAGCCGTAAAAAACAATGTAGTGTCTTTGACTGCCATGGGGCGTAACCATGTAGAATACGCAGCAGTTATTTTCAGCAGTTACATCTGCTAAACCCGTCATCCAATGTTCTTTACGGGTGGTGTAATAAATGTTGGTATCAATTTTAATGGGTTTTTCGTCTTTTTTAATAAAGTCCCGATCTGTGAGCTTGTATTCAGCCATGAGCTGTTTAGCCTTAAGAATGGCGCAGTTTGCTTCGTGTTGGTTGGGGCTTGTGCCAAGCGCCAACAGTTTTTTTATTCGTTCTCTAATGCTTGAGTCCATCTTTTTTTCTCCTCAAATTTGTTGTTTCTATTCTTGCATTACCGACTAATACATCCTAGCTTGCTATAATTTGGGACACAGTGTATTCCATTTTGGAAATATATTATAAAACTGTGGCAACGATCATCAATTTCTCATTAATCGAAGCATCTGATGAAATTGTAATATTTTTTTCTTAAAATATTCCTCAATTTCTGCTTAATTTTAAACTCTGGCTATTTTAGCGCAATAAAAAAATACTCCCTTAATTGACCAAACAGTTTTACCGTTTTAAGGCCTGTTATCAGGGAGCATATGAAAATAACCGGACTCAGTGTTTATTTTTATTTACTCTTATGTATTAAAACAACAAATTTAGGGTATATTTAAAAAGACAAACATAATATTTTCAAACAGGAGGAAAAGAAAATGAGTATGGTTTTAATTGCAGTGGGTATTTTTGGGGTTGTTGCATGCGTGATTCTTTTAATTATTTATAATGTAAATAAAAAGCCACTGAAAATTCCATTTATTCTGCTTGGTTTATCTATTTTACTATTATTTGTAGGGATTTCAGCAATGCTGCTTGGATCAACCGCCGATGCACTAAAACCGACGACAGCCAACGAAGGAACACAACCGTCCACAACAACGGTTGCGACTCCACCGGGTACAGTTTACGACCCAACACAACCGGCGGCAACTACCCAGGCAACCCAACCTGCTTCCACTTACAGCACGACACAGCCATCTGCAATTACAGGCGCAACTGAAACAGAGTCATCTGAAGATGATTAAACTCGAAACTTCCTGTTAATTTTTCTTGCGTTTCTGGGCTTCTTCCATAATTCCATTGAGGGTTAAAATCAATGGGTTGCTTTTTTTATCGGTTAATGCTTCGGATGAATAGGTTAATCCCGTCATTGAATTAGCTTCGCAAATATAAAAGGTGTCATTTTCACCAAAAAGAAAATCCACACTTCCAAAGTAAATATCCAAATCATTGGCCACTTTTTCAGCCATTTCGATCACTTTATCGGTCGGGGTAAGAAACTGAAGTTCTCCCCCTTGGGATAGATTGGATTTAAAGTGTTCCCCATTATCCCGGATGTAGGCTGTGGCATATTTTTTACCGCTTAACATAATGCGCAAATCCCGACCTTGTGAAGCGAGGATACATTCCTGAATCAGAATCTGGTCATCATAGATCAGGGCTGCGTTAATATCCAACAGGTTTTCCAATTCTTTTTCAGTATTGACCTTAATCACGCCTTTTCCTTTGCTGCCATGCATGACTTTTACAACACAGGGAAACCCGATTGCTTTTGCAATAAAGGATACCTTTGTTTTTGGGGTCATTAATACCGTTTTCGGAAATAAAAATGACTCTGATGCTGCTGCCAGTTTTTGAAAGGTTAATAATTTATCGGCTGTATTGTTAAGACTTTCTGAGCTGTTCACACAGAAAACCCCAAGGGATTCCAGCATCTTAACCACGGCCTTGCTATTGTAATTATTCCCGCCGAAAAAGGCACACAGTGCATAGTCCGGAACGGGTGTGGCCTCATCGTTGATGTAGCAATTTTCACTGATTCCCGGTTCACAAAGCACCATTACTTCACTGACCTCAACGGTTTTTATATTTAATGCCATTTTTTCGATTAATTTTATAATCATTTGTATAGAAGGTTCTTCCAGGGTTTGCTGATTGACCAATAACCATCCTAACATGTTTTTTCCTCTTCTCTTAAACGTTTTTTCCAAAGTGGTTCAGGCATATTGTCCACCTGTTCGATTAAGTTTTTGAACATTTCATGAAGATCAAAGGCAATTCCCGGCATGGCATTGGCTTCACACAAATAAAAGGAATCATTTTCTCCAAATAGGAAATCCACGCTTCCCATGTTAATTTTTAAAAGCTCTGCTATTTTTTCCGCTGCTTCCATTACTGACGCAGGGGGTGAATAGCGAATAATTTTACCGCCTTTTGCCAGGTTGGATCGAAAACTTTTCTCGTTTTCTCTGACAAATGCATTATCATATTTTCCGTTGCATAAGACAACTCTTAAATCCCGCCCTTTGGAAGCGGCAATGCATTCCTGGATGATAATTTCATCGCCCACTTCACTGGCTGTCATCATACTAATGAGATTCTCCAGTTCTTTTTCTGTGTTAACCAGAACAACCCCTTTGCCCTTACTGCCATGCATTACCTTCATCACGAGAGGATAGTCAAAAAGCTGACTCACAAAGGATGCATCTGTTTCTTCTGTTACCAACAATGTTTTGGGAAAGTTAATGTCCTCAATGGCCTCGGCAACTTTTTGAAATGTCAGCAGTTTGTCATCAACATTTTTAATGCAGTCGTATGAATTGATGCACAATACCCCGACAGATTCCAGCATTCTTAAAACTGCGGCTGTGTGATAATTTTTTTCTGTAAAAAAAGCTGCCACAACATAATCCGGAACGTCCCTGACTTCATTGCCCACATAAATTTTCCCATCAAAATCATGATCACAGATCACATGGATCTTTAATGGGTCTATCACCGTTAAATCAATTTTGTTTTCTGCCACAACCTTCATAATTTTCACTATTGAAGGATCGTCCATTTTCCCGGGATTTCTTAATAACCAACCTTTCATAACAGCCTCCTTGTATTTTTATTGTTAGTCAATTGCCAAAGTATGGCGAGCCTCGCTGTCTGTTTATATGAAACAATTTTTCCACTCTATGTCGGACACTCTACGAGATGTCCGCCTAAGACGTTACAAAATTGTTTATATAAACTGACATCAAGGTACATAGATTTATGTTTTAATTGTCTAATCTGTATCCAGTTTTTCAACCCTGGGATCCCTATCGTACATAGGGTTGTGTTTTAATTATCTGATGCGCTTAAATAGAGATTTGCGTATAAACCATTTTGCTTCATGAGTTCGGTGTGACTGCCAACTTCTCGAATATCACCGTCTTTCATAAAGATAATCTTGTCGGCATTTTTTATGGTAAACAGACGATGGGCAATAATAAAGGTTGTTCGGCCTTTCATCATGGCTTCCATGGCCCGGGTTATTAATATTTCTGTTCGGGTATCAACCGAAGAGGTTGCTTCATCTAAAATCAATACCTTGGGATCTGCAATAATGGTTCTGGCGATGGCCAGCAATTGACACTCTCCTTCGGACAAGGTTGTAAAATCGCCGCCAATACGA
>NZ_DATCHP010000106.1:0-10522 GCF_036508315.1 Acetobacterium sp.
CCTCTTTCGTTACCATGACTGATGATATACTGCCTTTCCCCCTGATGACATTAATCGTTTCTATAGGTACTAAGCAGTTATCAGATGTCTTGCCTATTCTTTTAAATTTTCAGTTCTATTAAACAAGAACTAGAATGCCGATGTAAACAATGCAACAATATCTTCCTTGTTTCCTTTTCTCGGATTACTAAAGGCATTACCATCTTTTAAGGCCCAGTCTGCCATGTATTCGAAATCTTCTGCTTTAACTCCTTGTGAGCTTAAGTCAGCTGGAATTCCAACATCCTTTGCAAGTCTGAACATCGCATCAATCGATTTTTCAGCTGCATCCAATACTGAAATCCCTTGTATGTCCTCACCCATAAATTCTGCTATATCAGCAAATCTCTGCGGATTAGAAATAACGTTCCATTTCTCAACGAATGGAAGTAATATAGCGTTTGCTACTCCATGAGGCATATCATAAAGTCCGCCTAATTGGTGAGCCATGGCATGTACATAACCTAAATTAGCATTATTGAAAGCCATTCCTGCAAGCATTGAAGCATAACACATATTTTCTCTAGCCACTAAGTTATCCCCTAATGCAACTGCTTGTCGTAAATTGTTTGATATTAATTTTATAGCTTGGATCGCAGATGCATCTGTCACAGGGTTAGCATCCTTTGAAACATAAGCTTCTATAGCATGAGTCAAAGCATCCATACCCGTTGAAGCTGTTAGCGCTGCTGGTTTTCCAACCATTAGTAATGGGTCATTGATTGAAACTGAGGGTAAGTTTCTCCAACTGACTATTACAAATTTAATCTTAGTTTTACTATTCGTTATGACACAATGACGTGTCACTTCACTGCCTGTTCCAGCTGTAGTATTAACAGCAATAATTGAAGGCAGTGGATTTGCAAGAGTTTCTATACCTGCATAATCAAATAATTCCCCTGGATGAGTTGCCATTATACCGATGCCTTTACCGCAGTCATGTGCGCTTCCGCCACCCACTGTAATAATCATGTCACAGTTTTCATCATTGAATATTTTTACTCCTTCAACTGCGTTTCTATCTTTAGGATTCGGTTCAACTGAATCATAGAATACATAGCTAATTCCTGCTTCTTTTAATGAAACTTCAACCTGGGCTACTGCTCCATCCGGGACACTTCTAAGAAACTTATCAGTTACTATTAACGCCTTTTTTGCACCTAGAATTTTAGCTCTTTCGCCGACTACTTTTACTGCTCCTGCTCCCAAAAAGTTAACAGATGGTACTAAATAATCATAATAATCATACATTCTCATTTATTTTTCCTCCATATTTTTTGAATATTCTGACTTAAATCACATTTATAGGGCAATATTTTTCTTCCAATACCCTAATTATCTTCTGTTTTGCTCTTCCAACTATAGCCTAAATCCAAAGACTCTTGTAAATCTCTGTGATTTCATCTTTATTAGGTTTTCTTCTGGTGTTATCTGGGCTACCACTGATTAAAGCATCATCCGCCATTTTATCTATATTATTAAAGAATTCATCTCTTGCCACACCATAATCTTTCAGGGTAGGAATGTGGAGATCACTGCACAGTTTATCAATTTCTTTGATAAGTTCCCAGGATGCATCTTTAGCTGTCATACCTTCCTTGAAAATACCGATCGTTTTAGCAATATCAGCAAATCTTGCTTCCGTACCCTCGCCCTCTACAGCAAATTTTAGACATGCCCCAAGTAACATAGCATTTGAAACTCCGTGCGTCACATGAAACAAAGCTCCTATCGGCCTGCTCATACCATGAACAATGGTAACGGACGAATTGTTAAATGCGATCCCAGCTTCCAATGCTGCCAAAGCCATTTGGTTTCGAGCCTCTAGATCTGAACCATTGATATATGCTTGCCTGAGATTCCCAAAAATCCGTTTACATGCCGACATTGCAAAAACATCTGATAAAGGTTGTGCTTTTCTCGATGAATAAGCTTCCACTGCGTGAGTTAAAGCGTCAATACCTGTAGCTGCTGTAACTGTAGCTGGTGAGGTAATCGTTAGACCTGGATCTACGATAGCTAATGATGGCATTAACACGGCCCCCTTTAAAAGCATTTTTACATTATTTTTTGTATCAGTTATGATTGTAAATTGAGTGGCTTCGGAACCAGTTCCGGCAGTTGTTGGTATTGCGACTAGATTGGGAATCGTTTTTTTTAACTCTTTTCCCATATAATCTGTGAGACTCCCCTTGTTTGTAATCAAAGCACCAATTGCCTTCATTGCATCAATTGGACTTCCACCACCAAGGGCGATCAGAAAATCGCAGCCTGCTTCACTATACAATTCAATGCCCTGATAAACCATTTCATCGGTAGGTTCGCTATTTATTCCAGGCCATAATTTATACTGGATAGCGTTTTCCTCCAATACTTTTGTTACTTTCTGCACCTTTCCTGTGCTAACCATAATGTTATCGGTGATAATTAATGCTTTACTCCCTAACTCTTTCAAATATAGACCCGACGTCTCTAATGCTTCCTTGCCGGATAAAATTTTCCTTGGGCTCAAAAATAAATTGGCCATGACTCCATCATCCTTCCTTATACTTATTTTTGACTAGAACCGTAACCAATGTTGTTATTGCAACAATGAGGAACAGATCATCTTTTATCAGATTGTACCATCCCAAGTGGAAACAGTTTTTTGTTTCATTTCTTCCTGATTAAACCATTTCGTTGTAACGCTTTTAGTTTCTGTATAGAATTTTACCCCATCTTTGCCAAGAGCATGTAAATCGCCGAAGAAAGAATTCTTATGTCCACTGAAGGGGAATATGCCAATCGGAACCGGTATGCCAACATTGATACCAACCATACCGCCATCAGTACGCTTCGCGAATTCCCTTGCATAGTAGCCATTTTGTGTGAAGATCACTGAACCGTTGGCATAGGGATTTGCATTCATAATTTTAATACCTTCTTCAAAATCCTTAACTCTTTTGATACATAAAACGGGTCCGAAGATTTCTTTCTGGCCGACGGTCATATCAGAAGTCACATGATCAAATATAGTATGGCCAATGTAGGAGCCATTTTCGCAGCCTTTAACTTTAATGTCTCTGCCATCCAACACAAGCTTTGCGCCTTCTTTTAAACCGGTCTCAATCCATTTTAAAACATGCTTCTTGTGATCATCTGTGATAACGGGACCAAGATCCGAGGTTTTATCATAAGCTGGTCCAATTTTCGTTTCTTTACATAACTCCACTAATAATTCAACCAGTTTATCTGCAATGCTTTCCTGCACGACAACAACGGGAAGTGCCATACATCGTTCTCCAGCACAACCGAAAGCGGCGTTAATGATACCGGCGGCAGTTCTTTCAAGAGGAGCATCTTCTAAAACAAGGGCATGGTTTTTAGCTTCGCAAAGAGCTTGAACCCGCTTGCCGTGTGCAGCCGCCACTGAATATATATGTTTACCGACATTGGTTGTACCAACGAAGGTAATACCCCGGACGTCTTCATGGGTAAGAAAAATTTCAGCTTCGTTTCTGCTACAGGTTACTACATTTATTACCCCATCGGGAACCCCAGCTTCTTTGTAAATTGCAGCCATTTTATAGGCTGTCATGGGCGTGGTACTGGATGCTTTTAAAACCATGGTATTACCGGAAGCAATGCAAAGAGGAGCCATCCAACCGAAAGGAATCATTGCGGGGAAGTTAAAAGGAACTAATCCTACAAATACGCCGATTGATTCTTTGTACAAAACCGTATCAATACCATTTGCCGCATTCATTAACGATTCACCCATTAAAAGCGTTGGAATGCCACAAGCAAGCTCTGTACCTTCGATGGCTTTTAACACATCACCCTGGGCCTCATTCCATACCTTACCGTTTTCAGTAGCAAGGCTTAGGGTAAGATCGTCTAAATTTTGCATGATAAGATCTCTGATTTTGAAAAGGATTTGCGCCCGCTTCATGGGAGGCGTATTCGACCATGCCGGGTATGCATTCTTTGCCGCTGCAATAGCTTTTAACACCTCTCCCTCGGTACAACGCGGGGACTGGGCTATTACTTTACCCGTACTGGGATCAACAATATTCTCATATTTTTCGGTCTCTGATTCGATGAATTGGCCATTACAGAAATACTTAAGTCTTTTGATTTCAGTCATTTTAAAACCTCCAATTATTTTTAATTACTCTTGTATGTATCGCAAGAACTATGCCAAAATAAAATTTCAGTAAAAAAAAGTCTTAAACCCCCTATGGGCACCATTCTTTGAATTTAGGAGTTTTCTATTTGTCCACAAAAAATGTGCACCATTTTAAGGGTGCACATTTTTTGTGGACAAATATTGTGCATTATGCACAACTTTTAAATTTGATATTCTTTCAGTTTATTTCTAAGCGTATTTCGGTGTATGTCCAACAGTTTTGCAGTCAAAGCACGATTATTATTAGTTAGTTTTAAAACCTCTATGATCGTTTCTTTTTCTATCTGCCTTAATGTCTTTACATCGGGAGGGGTTTTTTCACAATCGACAACTGGTTCGAAAGAGCGACTATAAACTTTAAAACTAGTCGTATCTAAATGATTTGCGGTTAAGATAGTATCATCTTGAGAAATAATGATAGCTCTTTCAAGTACATTGCCAAGTTCCCTAATATTCCCCGGCCATTCATACTTCATTAAAGCCGAAATAAAATCCTCTGAAAGTTCCTTCACCTCCATACCAATTTTACAACAAATCATGTCAACAAAGTGTTTAGCTAATAACGGAATATCATCTTTTCTCTGCCGTAAGGGCGGAACGTCTAGAATAAAAGTATTAATCCTATAATATAAGTCTAGTCGCATGCGGCCTTGTTCAACCAATTCTCCTAGATTTTCGCCACTCGCCGCTATGATTCGCACATTAATGGGTAAAACAACATTCCCACCAACCCGAACTATTTTGTTTTCTTCCAGAACTCTTAATAACTTTATTTGCATAAAATGAGGCATGCTATTTATTTCATCGAGAAAAATAGTTCCACCATCGGCCAACTCAAATTTGCCTGGCATACCACCTTTTCTAGCCCCTGAGAAAGCGCCATCATTATATCCAAACAATTCGCTTTCCATTAATTCTGAGGGTATGGCACTGCAATTGATGCCGATAAATGGGCCGTCTCGCAAATCACTCATGTTGTGGATTGCCTGAGCGAAGAGCTCCTTTCCAGTTCCACTCTCACCTTGAATCAATACTCTGGCATCAGTTGACGCCACGCTCTTGGCAAGCTCTATTGTACTAAGAAGCTTTTCGTTTTTCCCCAGAATATCATCAAAAGTAAAGGTGGCGTAGGCTCCTACCATTCGATTGATTAAATTGTGCACTTCTTTCTTTTCTTTGGTCACAATCAGCTTTCCAATGAGTTCATTTTCTTCAGTGTACACGGATTGGGTATTAACCAATAACGTTGTATATTTATTTTTATTTTTGATCACAATACTTTTTTCAAAGAATTTGTTGTCTTTCTCCAATAATTCAATCAAAGGAGGCTCGGAAATCAAGACTTCACTAACGGGCTTTTCCAGTAATTCATTTTCTGAAGGCGTGCTATACTGTTTCAGATTTTTATTTAGGTGTTTCACATTATTTTTTGTGTCTAGAACAGCCATCCCATTTTCCGAACTATCGATGCAGTTATGAAGGTACGTATTTATGGAGCTTAATTTAATCGCATCTTCTATCGCTTTCGCTAAGGCTATGACAATCCCCAGGGTATGTTTATGAATAAATCGATAGTCCCCGCTTAAATTCAAAACCCCAACTAGCTCTCCCAACTCACCAAATATTGGCGCCGCACAACAGGTCCAATTATGATAAAAACTACAATAATGCTCAGAACTGAAAATCTGCACTGGTTGTTTATTAATTAGGCAAATTGCTATGCCTGTTGTACCTGAAACATTCTCCGTTCTTATGCTTCCAGGTTTAATGAACTCGACCTCTGCAGATTTCACTAGTTCAGGATCCCCAATGGTATTTAATACATATCCTTCTTTGCTCGCCAAAATTCCCATAAAACCTGTTTCATCAACAATTTTCCCTAATATTTCCATGTATGGCTTTGCTAACGCAATTAAATAATTATTTGCACGTAATATCTTGTCAAATCGTTGCGGGTCTTCAATAAAATAGTTTTTACTGTCCAAGGGATCAATCCCTTGGTTTCGACATCGTTTCCATGATTCCAGGATGATCGGTCGAATAACGTTGGAATCACACTCGCCTGTTCGTGAAAATATTTCCCACTCTTTATAAAATTTCTGTCTCATGATATCACATAAATCCATGCGTAATCCTCCTTATCATCAACCTTGACGCTTAAGTTCTTGAATACGAATATATGTATCCATATTTGATCTTTCATTAAATATGGCAATCCTTTGATAGCAAATCAGCTGGAAAGTTTACTTTCCAGCTGTCGATGATATTTTTATACAACTCAGAATTTATGGCTAATACGATAAAACATTTTCTCCCCGTTGTAACCCGGTATCTCCTGAACGAATGAATTCTAAAATACCATAGGGTTCAATCATATTAAAAAAGGCATCAATTTTTTCCCGGGTTCCTGTAATTTCAAGAATTAAACTTTCTCTTGCTACATCCACAATGTTGGCTCTGAATAAATTTGCAATTTCTACAATCTGAGATCGTGTAATATTATTGGCTTTTACTTTAATAAAGACCAGTTCTCTTGTAATGGATTCATGAGGTTTTAATTCAATAACAGTAATCACATCAATAAGCTTATTCAACTGCTTTTTAATTTGAGTCAGAACTTGTTCATCTCCGGTAACAGTAATTGTAATCCGAGAGAATTTTGCATCAACGGTAGTTCCTACGGTAAGGCTATCAATATTATACCCACGTCTTGCAAATAAGCCGGATATCCGACTTAAAACACCAAAATTATTTTCAACAAGTAATGATAAACATGTTTTTTCTTCCATATCTCTCCCTTTATATTCTTATGAAATCCGGATGGACCTGACACTGGATTAAGGTTGGCCCCTTATGTTTAATGGCTTCCGGCATGATCTTTTCAAAGTCCGCATTATTATCCACTTTAAATCCTTTAATACCATAGGCTTCGGCCAGCTTCATAAAATCGATTTCAAAATTAAGGTCGGTTCCACTGTAATGGCCTTTTCCATAGGTATCAAATTGAAGTTGTCTTACCATGCCCAGCTTGTTATTGGTAATCAGGATTATATTTATATTCAGCTGGTGCTCTGCAATCACTCCAAGCTCGCCCATTCCCATTTGGAAGCTTCCATCACCGCAAACCACAAAAATCTCTTTTGGATTATTCAGGGTCGCAAAGCAGGCCCCGCTGGCGGCTGGGATACTGTAGCCCATGGTGCCAAGACCGCCTGAAGTAAAGAACTTACGGTCTTTAATGATGCGATAATAAAGGGCTGACCAAATCTGATTTAGGCCAACATCTGCAACCATGGTGGCATTATCAGAGGTCATTCCAGACAGAGCATCGAATAAAATCTTGGGATTAATTAATTCACTGCAGGGTGGATCCGCATCATATATTAAAGGATATTCACTCTTCATTTTTTCAATTTCTGAAAGCCACTGAGTATGATCCTTAACAGCATCCTTTTCTAAAAAACACGTTAAAATTGTTTTTGCATCCCCTACGATAGGAATGCTGGCTTCCATGTTTTTGCCTATTTCTGCAGGATCAATATCAATATGAACAAAATCAATATTATTTTCAAAGCTTGTCAGATTTGAGGTTGCGCGATTCGACATTCGGGCACCAATATTGATAATCAAGTCTGAGGCATTCATAACGACATTTGAATATTCAAAGCCATGGCTTCCCACTATGCCACAGTATAATGGATGGTCTTCGGGAAAACTCCCAATCCCCATAAGCGACGTAATGACTGGAATATTGTTTTTCTCGGCAAAAGCCAAAAGTTCTTTTTCGGCGTGTCCCAAAATTACACCGCCACCGGCATAAATCACCGGATGCTTCGCCTCTTTTATCTTTTTGATGGCACGTTTAATTTGTCCGCTATGACCATTGTAGGTTGGTTTATAACCCAAAATATCAACTTTATCCCAGGTCAGTGGAGTTTTGACATTTTCCAATTGAACATCTCTTGGAATATCAATCAGCACAGGTCCCGGTCGGCCGGTTGATGCAATATAGAATGCTTCTTTGATAATTCTTGGAATATCTGCAGCATCTTTCACTAAATAGCTATGCTTCGTAAAGGGTGCAGTGGCTCCGGTAATGTCTGCTTCCTGAAAAGCATCTGTTCCAATAAGTGCTCGATCGACCTGGCCGGTTATGGCCACAATCGGAATAGAATCAAGATAAGCCGTGGCAATGCCGGTCACCAGGTTCGTGGCACCGGGACCTGAAGTTGCGAGACATACGCCGACTCGTCCGGACTCACGGGCATATCCACTGGCATAATGTGGTCCTGCCTGTTCGTTTCGTACTAAAATATGTTTTATCGGTGATGTCCTGAAAGCTTCATAAAGGGGCAACACTGATCCTCCCGGATAACCAAACACAAACTCAACTTTTTCTCTTTCGAGACACTTTAGAATTAATTTTGCTGCTAACAGTGGAATCACTCCCTTTTTAAGTATTTCAAAATATCATATAAAATCATGGGTGATCTGTCAATGGTTTTTTTATAAAAAGCAACTCTTAACAGTAAAAAAGACCAGTTTCTGAAAATATACAGAACCTGATCTCTTTTCATTAAATTATTCTCTTGATTTATAAACAAGCAGTTTCCCTAATAATGGTGTTTTTACAGAAATAGCGCCTTCCGGACACATTTCCTGGCAACAATAACAGCGGATGCAACGGTTGTAATAATAAAGTGGATAGCTTCTTCGTTTACGATGGACCATTTTAATAGCTTTTTCCTCAAGTGGACAGCTTTGTTCACAGATGCCGCAGCCTATACACTTATCCTTATTCACTACTGGTTTTCGAACCAGAAATCCTTTGAATCTTGATAAGGAGCCCAGACCTGAAGCCACTTTTTCATCAACCGGTTCACGAATAACATCAAAACCAGGATTGAAGAATTTTTCCATTGGCTCACCTAAAAGTTCAATCTTATCTTCAGAATAATTTCCTAATTCCATTTCCTCCCCAGATACATTGGTGGGCACAAAAGTCGGATCTAAATTGACCATTCGGGAAAAAGTAGCATCTAAAGCCACCGGGTCATCGGAAACCAGGATCACCTTCATTGGTACCGCCGTTCCGGATGCCGGGCCATTTCCTTCCATGGCCACGATCCCATCCATAATGAAGAGTCGTAGTTTTGGACTCAGAAATCGATTGAGATCCACCAACATTTTTGAAAAACTTAAAGCATCCGGGTAACAGGCATGGGAAGTACCCTTATTAAGCCCATAGACGCAGCCAAATTGGTTTTTCACTGCACCGGTTAATCGGGTTAAGCCATGAGTCTTCATTTTTGCCAGACTGATAATCACATCGCTTTCCAGTACACCATTGGCAATTTCAAATCGTTTTTTCACTAGTCCCAGATAAAAATCCATGGTCCTGCCATGACTGAAATCAAGCATTGGTACCTTGTATTTTTCGGCGATTTTTGTAAGACCACTTTCCTTTGAAGCCCCTGATGGTGACCCAATTCCAGGCGAATCGCCATAAAATAAATTTTCTATTTGATGTTCCTTTAAGATGCGGATCATGGCTTCAAAAATTGCCGGATGAGTGGTTGTGGCTAATTCTGGCTTTCTCCCCCGCAATAAATTTGGCTTTAGCAAAACTTTATCTTCTTTAGAAACAAAGTTTTCTATTCCACCAAGCAAATCGATGGCCATCTTTAGTTTTTTATAAACCAGATCACACTCATAGGATTCACACCCCATAATGACTACCCTTGATTTATTATTTTCCATTTTTTTCTATACCTCTTTCGGTTATTCGCACTTTTTTTTCTTTTAATAATTTACCAACAGCGCGTTTAAAAGAACTTTTGCTCATATTTAATTCTTTCTTGATGATGTGTGGGTTGGTGTGATCATTATAGGGCAAGAGTCCCTGATTTTCGTTCATCTTTGTTAATATTAAAATAGCATCCTTTGGTATTTCTTTATATGCCTGTCGATTAGGCGTTAGGATAAGCTTTCCGTCATTTCTAATTTCTGAAATCCGAGCGTTAACTTTGTCACCGCATTGGATATCTACATCAGCATCTTTCATAAGAATCAGCCCATGGTAGAGGTTTTCCACTGCAACAAAAGCTCCTAGTTCAGGGTTGATCTGATAAACATATCCTTCTACCCATTCACCGATTTTATGGTCTGCACCCACTTTAAGCAGTGGATAGATTTTCATTGTTGCGCAAAGTCGATCACTTTTATCCAAATAGAGATATACTAAATAATCCCGGCCTTTTTGAATTTTTGTGGTTTGTTCATTGTATGGGAGTAAAAGATCTTTTTCGAGACCCC
>NZ_DATCHP010000107.1:0-63674 GCF_036508315.1 Acetobacterium sp.
GTTTGGTCCACAGGTTGTTCCACAGGTGAGGAGGCTTATTCCATTGCGATCCTCCTTCAGGAACGCATGGATATGCTTAAGAAAAGTTATATTATTAAAGTGTTCGGTACCGATATTGACACCCATGCCATTGAAACTGCCAGAGCCGGGCTTTACCCGGCAAGTATTGCTGCCGAAATTTCACCGGAACGGCTGGCCCGTTTTTTCACATTGGAGTCTGATGGTGCCAATTACCGGATTCACAAAAGCATTCGCAACATGCTGATTTTTTCCGAACAGGACGTGATCAAAGACCCTCCCTTCTCAAAAATCGACCTGATCAGTTGTCGTAATCTGATGATCTATATGACCGGAGCATTGCAGAAAAAATTAATTCCATTATTCCATTATGCTCTAAAACCAGGTGGCTTTCTCTTTTTGGGATCATCAGAAACCATTGGTGAGCATGGGGAGCTATTTAATGTACTGAACCAAAAAGCAAAACTGTATGAAAGCAAAGAAATTCCTTTCGGTGAACAACGCATGAAGATGAATGGCGTCATACAGCCATTATCGCTAATGAATCCAATGACTCCCCATGTCAATAAAAGGATCGGAAATGTTGAAAAAATACCGCTCCGGGAAATCACTGAGCAAGCACTTTTGCAACAGGTCGGTTTGGCTGCGGCACTTGTCAATAGTATCGGCGATATATTGTATCTCCATGGTCGCACTGGGATGTACCTTGAACCAGTATCGGGAGAGTCGGGAACGAACAATATTTTAAAAATGGCAAGGGAAGGATTAAGGCACAAACTCACCATGGCTATTCAGAGTGTTGTGGTGAAAAATGAAACAGTGGAACATCCGGGACTGTTGGTTAAAACAAATAGTCATTTTACAGGTGTTAACCTTACCGTTCGCAGAGTATCAGCTGGTTCAGATAAGAGGCCAGAGTCGCTTTTGTATCTGGTCGTCTTTGAGGATGCAAAAACAACGGCACTTCCAGGAGCGAAACAGGAGTGTTCAGATGCGGTCCCAGTAAAAGCAGGCGACAATCCGGAGATTAATAACGAAATCATCACTTCCCTTAAACAGGAACTTCAAGCAAAAGATGAATACCTGCTCACAATAAAAGATGAACTTGAAACATCAAACCAAGATCTGAAATCTACAAATGAGGAAATGCAATCTATAAATGAAGAAATGCAGTCCGTCAACGAAGAACTGGAAACATCCAAGGAAGAATTGCAATCCGTTAATGAAGAACTGGCAACCGTTAATGGGGAGCTGCAGATTAAGGTGGAGGATCTTTCCCAGGCCAATAATGATATGAATAATCTCCTGGCGGGAACCGAAATTGCAACCATCTTCTTAAATCAAAAAATGGAGATTTTGCGCTTTACACCTGCTGCCATACAAATTATCAATCTGATCCAGGGAGATATTGGAAGACCTGTCGGACATATCGTGCCTAATCTGGTTGGCTACAATTGTCTGGTCCAGGACACAAAGGCGGTGTTAAAAAACCTCATTCCCAAAGAAATTGAAGTGCAGACAGTGGAAGGTAAGTTTTACATCATGCGTATTCTGCCCTATCGTACCCAAAACAATGTGATTGAAGGGGCGGTAATCAATTTCATTGATATTACTAAAAATGTGAAGACCCGGGAAGCCCTCCGTACAGCCAACATTGAGTTGTTGCGGTTGGCTGTCGTAGTGAGAGATTCACATGATGCCATTACCGTACAGGACCTGGAGGGTAACATCAAAGCATGGAATCCTGCTGCAGAGAAGACGTATGGGTTTAGTGAATCTGAAGCGCTGCTCATGAATGTCAGTGAACTTATTCCAAAGAACCTGATTGCGAAAGAATTAGAAAAGATAAACCAATTGACCCAGTCAAAAATTTTAAAACCCTACAAGACTCGGCGAATAGCTAAAGATGGGTCTGATGTAGAGATATGGATGACCTCCTCAGCTTTGTTAAATGGGGATGGAAAAATATATGCCATAGCGACAACAGAACGATCAATAATGAGAGGTGCATGATGAAAAGACAGGATACAAAATCTGAAAAATCTGATTCTACCGCGAATGAAAAGCGGGAATTGCGAAAGCGTGCTGAAGATTTGTCCAAAGGGAGGGAGAAATCAGTTCCTGAAGACCTTGAATTAATGACTTTGGAAGAAATAGAACAAATCGTTCATGAACTGCTTGTGCATCAGATAGAACTGGAGTTGCAGAATGAAGAGCTGCGAAGAGCCCAGTTAGAAGTGGACCGTGTCCGGGCACGCTATTTCGATCTGTATGATATGGCACCGGTTGGCTATTGCACAATCTCCGAAACCGGAGAGATTCTAGAGTCCAACTTTACGTTATCAACGCTTCTAGGCCGAACTCGGGGAACACTAAAGGGCAAATTAATCTCCAACTTCATTTACAGTGAGGATCAGGATATTTATTACCTTATCAGTAAACAGCTCTTTGAGATCAGGGAGCCTCAGGAATGTGAGTTGCGCATGGTCAAAGAAGATGGAACACTCTTTTGGGCTCATATGGTGGACACGGTTGTCCAGAATGAAGATGGCAAACCTGTATTCCGAGTCACCGTCAATGATATTACCGAGCGTAAAAATGATGAAAATAAAATACGTATAAGTGAAGAAAAATATAGGACCATCGCAGAAAACATATCTGACGTCATTTCAGTATATAATATAAAAAATGATAAATTCACCTATATCAGCCCTTCCGTCTTCCAATTTAGAGGATTTACAGCAGAAGAGGCAATGAAGGAGGGTCTGGAGGAAAAGCTTACCCCTGAAACACTGGTGATTGAAAGAAAAAATGCAGGAAGATGCCTGAATGAGTTTTTGAGGGATCCGGAAAATCCTAAAAATTACATTAGTGAGATTCAGCAGTTCTGTAAAAACGGGGATATTATTTGGGTTGAACTCTCAAAAAAACTTCGCTTCAATGCTGATGGAGAAGTCGAAGTTGTGAGTGTAAGTCGAAATATTACTGAAAGAATTATTGCATTTGCAGATGCATATGATGAGATGATTAACCATAAAACATTTCAAAAGCATTAAGCATGGAAGATGGCATTAGCAGTTTTTAATCACAAAAAAACGTCTAAAAAAGTAAAACTCCCAGTCAAATTCAGGCTGGGAGTTTTCACTTTTTTTGACACTGAAATTTAGTCCATTGTAATAATATCCGATCCGGCAAATTCAAATGGCAAACGATATTGGCCATTGCCAAGATATTCTGCAGCACTATATTCGAACCATGTTTTATTTTCATGACGGCAACTCAATTTATTATCGCCTGGTGTGCCAAAATCAAATTCAATGGGGATATCCCCTGCATTATAGCCCTCAATCATAATAATTATTACTTTAATATTGCCTCCGTTTTAAGCAGTATCAACGACGACATAGTCACCACCACTGGTTCAGGATCTTTTGAATGCGCTTCTTTTGAAATTAATTCGTCACTTTCAAAATTTTCTTCAATGGTTCCATCTTCCTTTTCCTGAGTATTCATGATTAACCCTCCAAAATTAAAATAATTCCTAGTGAATATCAATACTCAACCCATGTAGTTAGTCAATACCCACAAATACTGGTTATAATTATGTGATGAACAATCATTATAATGGGCGTAATATTTTGCCATAATGTTTATCATAGTTTGAATTTATTAAGATTTGAATTATAATAGAAAGTAATAACTGAAATTCAAATAATTAACAGTGAAAAATAAAAATAGAGCGGGGAAGCCATGTATAAAATATTAATCATTGAAGATGATGGAATCATTGCACAATCCTTAAAAACCCACCTGTGCAAATGGGGATTTGAAGCACAGTCGATCCTGGATTTTCACCAGGTGATTAATGAGTTTGTGGCCTATGATCCCCAGCTGATTTTAATGGATATTTCATTACCATTCTTTAACGGATACCATTGGTGCAGTGAAATAAGAAAGATCTCAAAGGTTCCCATTATATTCATTTCATCAACCAGTGACAACATGAATATTGTCATGGCCATGAATATGGGGGGAGATGATTTTATTGCCAAGCCTTTTGATCTAAGCGTGGTGGTCGCAAAGGTTCAAGCCCTGCTGAGACGGACCTACTTGTTTCAGGGACAGATGAATCTCCTGGAACACAAGGGTGCCATTCTCAATCTGAATGATGCAAGTATTACCTATGAGGATCGTAAGGCAGAGCTCAGCGGAAATGAATTTAAAACCCTTCAGATTCTTTTGGAAAATAAGGGGAAAACAGTATCCCGGGACATCCTTATGAAACGCCTTTGGGACAGTGACTGCTTTGTGGATGATAATACACTAACGGTTAACATCACACGGCTTCGAAAAAGATTGGATGGATTAGGACTTGCTGATTTTATTACCACAAAAAAAGGAATAGGCTATTTGATTGGGGATTAGCGTGAAAAGTTCAATGAGATTTATGTTTTATTCATATATAAAAAGTCGGTTAAAAGTGCTGTTGGTCTTTGTTTTATTTATCATTATTTTTACAATCGTTTATGCCTTGTATGGATTGCCTCTGGAACCCATCGTTTATAGCCTTGAATTGGTGGTTGTCCTTGGGGCTGTTTTTGTTAGCATTGACTTTGTGGGGTTCTATCAAAAACATCAAATCCTATCGGGGTTGATCACTTCAATAGCATTCAATATGAAAGAATTGCCAAATCCAAAAAATCTTTTGGAAAATGACTATCAGAATCTGATTAAATGCCTGGCTGAAAATCGCCGGGATCTGATTTTTCAGTTTGACAATAAACAAACTGAAATGATTGATTACTATACCCTCTGGGCCCATCAGATAAAAACCCCCATATCAGCCATGGGATTATTGCTTCAAACCGAGGATAAACCCAGTGAACAAACCAGGGCATACCAACAGGAATTGTTTAAAATTGAACAATACGTGGAAATGGTGCTCCAGTACCTGAGGCTTGAAAGTATGACTTCGGATTTAATTATAAAAGAATATGACCTGCTTTCAAGTGTGAAACAGGCGGTTAAAAAATACAGTATGATATTTATTAATAAAAAGATCGCTTTAGATTTGGAAGAAATACAGTGTCAGGTGATCACCGATGAAAAATGGCTGGTTTTTGTTCTGGAACAGATACTGTCAAATGCCCTGAAATATACTCATCAGGGAAAGATTGCAATTTATATGGACCAGGAAAAAGAAAAAACCCTGATTATTGAAGATACCGGGGTAGGCATCCGCGACGAAGATATTCTCCGGATTTTTGATCGGGGCTTTACCGGCTATAATGGACGAATGGACAAAAAATCCACCGGCATCGGCCTTTATCTGTCCCAGCAGGTTTTGAGTAAGTTATCCCATTCGATGACGGTGACATCAGAAGTTGGCAGGGGAACAAAAGTCAGAATTGATTTATCCACCCGGGAGTTTGAAGCTTTATAAGGCAACCTTACAAAACTGTAAGGTTAAAATGGAAAATGTAAGCCAAAACGATGGTCGAGCATTTTCTTTTTTATTATACTTAAGTTGTAAATAAAGTTATTAAAATTTCAAACTAAAAGGGAGAAAAACATGCGGTTATTAGAGGTTAGGAGTTTAAAAAAAATATACACAACACGTTTTGGCGGAAATCAGGTTCAGGCGCTGTCTAATGTGACTTTTTCTGTGGATCAAGGGGAATACGTGGCCATTATGGGCGAGTCCGGTTCAGGGAAAACAACCTTGCTTAATATATTGGCTTCTCTGGATAAGCCCACCAGCGGAGAAGTGTTTTTAGATGGCAAAAACATCGTAACGATTAAGGATAGTGAAATCTCAGCGTTTCGACGGGAAAATCTGGGTTTTGTTTTTCAGGATTTTAATTTGCTGGATACCTTTTCCATCGAGGATAATATCTTTCTGCCCCTGGTACTGGCACAGAAAACCTATGATGATATGAACAGTCGGTTAAAACCGCTTGCTAAAAGGCTGGAAATTAATGACATCCTTAAAAAATTTCCCTATGAAGTCTCCGGAGGACAGAAACAGCGGGCGGCAGTGGCGAGAGCCCTGATTACCCAACCTAAACTGGTCCTGGCCGATGAACCCACCGGTGCCCTGGATTCAAAGTCCGCCATGAATTTATTAAAAATATTCTCCAGTATTAATGCTTTGGGGCAAACAATTTTAATGGTGACCCACAGTATTGTGGCGGCAAGTCATGCCAATCGGGTATTGTTTATTAAAGATGGGGAAATCTTCAATCAAATCTACCGGGGTTCCATGAGCAATGAGGACATGTATCAGAAAATATCCTTTACCCTGGCATTGTTGGCAACCGGAGGTAACGACGTTGAATAGGCTATTTTACCCCAAATTAGCATTTCTGAATCTTAGAAAAAATGCCAACACATATATTCCTTACATTTTGACCTGTATTGGTTCGATTGTTACCTTTTATATCATGATTTCCATTTATGGGAACAAGGGCCTGGACACCATGCCGGGTTCTGAAAATTTAAAAATCATTCTTTTTCTGGGTACCATTTTTATCGGTATTTTCTCAGTGATTTTTCTCTTTTATACCAACAGCTTCCTGATTAAACGGCGAAAAAAAGAACTGGGCCTGTACAGTATTTTAGGCCTGGAGAAGAAACATATTGCCAGGGTATTGTTTTATGAAACCTTGTTTTCCAGTACGATCAGTTTGGTTCTGGGATTACTGGGAGGAATACTCATTGGGAAATTGCTCTTTCTGTTATTACTTCGGATGATTCATTTTCAGATTCCCCTGGCTTTTAGTGTGGATGTTTTCGGATTGATTGTTACAGCCATTGTATTTCTCATTGTGTTTTTATTGACGTTGCTGACAAATTTTCTGCAGGTTAAACTGGCAAATCCCATTGATCTTTTAAAGGGCGGCGAACAAGGGGAAAAAGAACCAAAGGCCTCCTGGATCGTCACCATTATTGGGCTTATTTCTTTGGGTGTGGGTTATACCATTGCATTGATGGTGGAATCCCCGGTTGAAGCGATCTTTCTCTTCTTTGTCGCCGTATTGTTTGTCATTATTGGAACCTATGCATTGTTTACTTCAGGGAGTATTGCCCTATTAAAATTATTAAAAAGAAATAAGAAATATTATTATCAATCGAGAAATTTTATTTCTGTTTCAGGCATGATTTACCGTATGAAACAAAATGCCGTTGGGCTGGCTAGTATTTGTATTCTTTGCACCATGGTGCTGGTGACGATCTCCACCACAGTATCCTTGTACATCGGTCAGGAAAGCATGATGCGGGATCTTTATCCCCTGGATGTGGGTATTATTGGAACGGCCAGTGAAGTTGATCCCTTAGCCACTCAAAGCCTGATTGCAACAGAAAAAACAAAGGCCAATGTGGAAGTGACGGATGTGTTGGTATTTAATTTCAATCAAATAAGGACCATTCGTGATGGCAATCTTTTTTTGCCGGATAACTTAAATGAGAGCAACTCAGATGCTATGAATTATGAAGCAATGAGTGAACTTTGGGTGATTCCATTGGATGATTACAACCGCATCACTCAAAGTGATAAAACCCTTACTGAAAATGAGGTGATGATTTTTTCGGTAAGTGAAAATTATGGGGAAAATTCCATGATGTTTGGAAATAATCAATTCTCAGTTAAAGAAGAATTGGAATCCATTCCCATGGATCAGAAAAAAGGACTGACCATCGGAAATAAATATTATCTCATTGTTAAGGATGAACAAACCATGACCACCATGCTCCAGTCCCTGAATGGAAATGAACAGTCCAATGCCCTTCAAGCTGCTACACTCTTTAATCTCAAGGGCACAGAAGATGCTAAAATGCTTTTCTCGGAAAATCTGGAGGGATCATTGGCGCAAACAAATCCAAATATAAGTATGGACAATCTATATTTATCGATGTCCGAGTGGTATATACTCTTTGGCGGGTTTTTATTTCTTGGCGTGTTTTTAGGCTCGCTGTTTATCATGGCAACGGTACTGATTATTTATTTCAAACAAATATCCGAGGGCTATGAAGATTGCGAGCGCTTTGAGATCATGCAAAAGGTTGGAATGGATAAAAAAGAAGTCAAAAAAACCATTGGGAAACAAATTCTTATGGTATTCTTTTTACCTCTGGCAGTGGCTTTCATTCATGTTGGCTTTGCATTACCGGTAATGATCAAAATGCTGGCTGTATTTAGGCTGACTGAAACTTCGCTGATCATCCTATGCACTGGAGTTACGGCTTTGGTGTTTGCAGTATTCTATGCCCTGGTTTTTATGCTGACGGCTAAGTCCTATTATAAGCTGGTAAAACAGGAGCGATAAAAAAATAAAATTACTTTCATTCATATACAATGATATCGGAAAAAATTCATCTGCTCAGATTTTCCTGATCAGAAATTTGAGAACAATTAAAAGAAGCGTATCAGGGTTTGATACGCTTCTTTTTTAGCATAAATTGTCATTAATCCTTTAAATTGTTCTTTTATAAAATTTTGGGGTATAATAGTAAATGCAAATGCAAATCATTATTATTTGGAGGAAGTTATTGTGCACAGAAAAAAGATCGGGTTTTTCATTATTATTCTCGTTGCCATTACCGTTTTAAGTGGATGCGGATCAAATAAAGGGGTTGAGAGTCGATCAAGCTCAGACAGTACCTCAACAGAAAAAAACTTTACGATTGTCACTTCTTTTTATCCCATGTATATTTCAACCATTAATGTGACCAAAGATATTCCTGCGGTTGAAGTTATTAATATGACTAAACCTCAAACCGGATGCCTTCATGATTATCAGTTGACCCCCCAGGATTTAATCACGGTTGGGAATGCCGATGCCTTTGTTATTAATGGCGCAGGAATGGAAACCTTTCTTGGTGACATATTAAAACAGCAGGAAAATCTTATTATTATTGATGCCAGCAAAGGAATAGAGCTCATTAAAGATCCATCCGGGGAAGACAATCCTCATGTTTGGGTGAGTATCTCGGATTCAATCATCCAGGTAAGAAATATTGCAGATCAACTTTCTCTGGCAGACCCGGAAAATGCAACACAATACAAAGCAAATGCAGACGCTTATATTGTTAAGTTAGAGGCTTTAAAAGAAAAAATGCACAGTTCTCTGGAAAATGTGAGTAGTCGGGATATTATAACCTTCCATGAAGCCTTCCCATATTTCGCCAGGGAATTTAATCTCAATATCGTGGATGTTATTGAAAGAGAACCTGGGACAGTGCCTACCCCTAAAGAACTGGAAGAATCTATTAAAATAGTTAACGATTCAAAGGTCAAAGCCCTTTTTACAGAACCCCAATATCCTGCAAAAGCCGCTGAAACCATTGCCAACGAAACCGGTGCTAAGATTTATCCCCTTGATCCAGGGGTTACAGGTGAGGCAACCGAAAATGCCTATGATGATTATTTGAACATCATGGAAAATAATTTAAAATCTCTGGAAGAGGCATTAAAATAATGGAAGAGTTAAAAGAAAAGCAGATCCACGATGACCAGTGCTCTGGTTTGTGTTGTACAAAGGTCAAAAATTTTAATGTGAACTTTGGTAATACGAAAGTTCTTGAAAATGTTAATCTTCATATTCATTGCGGCGAATTAACAGCGATTATAGGACCAAATGGCGGCGGAAAAAGTACGCTGTTAAAGGCCATGCTGGGAGATGTTAAGCACACTGGGCAACTCGAATACCTGGATGAAAAGAATAAGGATAGCGGCGTTCCTTTAATTGGGTATGTTCCTCAGAATTTAAGCTTTGACAGTGGCACCCCAACCAGTGTTCTGGATCTTTTTATGGTATGTAATTCTAAAATCCCGGCATGGTTGCTCAGCACGAAAAATATAAGAAATAAAGTGAAAGAAAGTCTTTCAAAGGTCAAAGCAGAACATCTCATCAATCGAAGAATTGGGGCCTTATCAGGAGGAGAGCTTCAGCGGGTTTTGCTTGCGTTGGCCCTTGATCCCATTCCTGATTTATTGTTACTGGATGAGCCTGTATCCGGGATTGACCAGAATGGATTAGAGGTTTTTTATGACACGGTGTCTGAGTTAAGAAAAGAATATGATTTATCGATTATTTTGGTTTCCCATGATTTGGATTTGGTTGAAAAGTATGCGGATCGTGTTATTTTATTAAACGGAACCGTTCTATGCTGTGGATCGCCCAATGAGGTTTTCAACAATCAAATAACATCAAAAATATTTGGAATGACTTGGTTTAAACACAGATCCAGTGATCATGGGAATAACTGGGGTGAAGCAAATGATGCTTAGTTTATGGCATGATCTTATTACTGTTATGTTACCATTTCAATGGGCAGGTTATGATTTCATGAAAGATGCTCTTTTGGCCATACTCTTAATAACCCCTCTTTTTGGCTTATTGGGAACCATGATTGTCAGTAATAAAATGGCGTTTTTTTCAGACGCCTTAGGACACGGAGCTTTTACCGGAATCGCCATTGGATCACTGATTGGTTTAGTCAGTCCCATTTTTGCAGCAGTGGCCTTTTCAATTGTTTTTGCCTTGGTCATTACAGTCATCAAAAATAAGAGTCGGGCTTCAACCGATACCATTATCGGTGTTTTTTCCTCAATTGCCATTGCTCTGGGGCTGGTGTTAATGTCTCTGGGTGGAAGCTTTAATAAATATTCATCCTATTTAATTGGAGATTTGCTCAGCATAACCACATCTGAAATCCTTATTTTAATCGGGGCTTTTATCATCGTTATTTTTCTTTGGAGTGTCATTTTTAATAAGCTATTGATGGTAAGTATCAATCAATCTCTTGCACGAAGCAGAGGGGTAAACACACTTCTGGTTGAAATGATATTTACAACGATGATTGCTGTGATCGTCACAATTTCAATACAATGGGTGGGCCTTCTTATTATTAACTCACTTTTGGTATTACCTGCAGCAGGTGCAAGAAATATTACAAGTAATGTGAGGCAGTATACCCTGGTATCGGTAATGATTGCTGTTTTTTCAGGGATCAGCGGATTGATAGCCTCTTACTATTTGAATACCGCAACCGGAGCGACAATCGTATTAGTATCCGGAATTATTTTCTTCTTAACCCTTGCATTTAAAAGTAAATTCGAATAAAAGTAACCGCCATAAATTATGCAGACTGTGGAAAATCACGTTATGATTTGTCATGAAACGAGGAGTAATATGAGTGAAATAACAACCTATAAGGAAGCTTTAAAGCTTAAGGGTTTAAAGAATACAAAACACCGAAATTCGATATTAAAACTATTGGAAGAAGGCACCCAACCATTAACGGCGGATCAAATTTATCTGGCACTCAGCAACCAAAAGATCTCTATAAATTTATCGACCATATACAGAGTTTTGAATACCCTTGTGGAAAATGAATTGATCATTAAAACGAGTACGGTAAGCGATAATAAAACGTTATTCGAGCTCAACAGTTTCGAGCATAAGCATCATCTTGTATGCATGAGGTGCAAAAAAATAACGATGGTTGATGAATGTCCATTTGATGAGTATGAAAAAAAGATAAAAGAAAAAATGGGCTATACTATTCTTGGTCATAAACTTGAAATCTATGGCGTGTGTAAAAGTTGCAGGGAAAAAGAAAATAATGGTAAAAGCATTGTCTAGGTTATTGCGAAAGTACTGTGAGCTTCGCTGTCAGGTTACGGTTGTGTTTATGAATTTCGCAATGACCTATATTTAAATTTAAGCTAGTATCACAGTCAGCAAAAAAATCTGGACTTTTAAATCAACCATGTTATAATGAAGATACAATTAAATAAGAAATGTAAAATTCATTTAGGATGAACAAATTCATTGAGGGAATCTGGTTAGAATCCAGAACGATCCGGTCACTGTAATTAGTTATGTCTCCTTAATATGTCACTGGGCACGTATTGTCTGGGAAGGCGAGGAGAATAAAAGCTATAAGTCAGGAAACCTACTAAATTGAAGTGCTAGAATATCCTTCCAGGGAAAAGGGAAATTAGTAACGTTAACAAAAGTTGGTTCTGAGACATCACAATAGTAGGGATCAATGGATAAGTGTAATAGTTAACCTCTTTTTCAATAGAAATATGGAAAGAGAGGTTTTTTTCGTTTCCATTTATTATAGACTTTTAGTGGGTCTGCTTGATTGGACAGCGTAAGATAGTCTTTAAATGGTTGAACTATAAATTTTCGGGAGAAAGAAATGAAAAAAAATAAGAAAAGCGTTGCAATGGTTGTAATGTTAACCTTTCTGGTGGTGATTGTAGCACAGCCAGTTAATGCCATGCACATTATGGAAGGATTTCTTCCCATTGGCTGGGCAATTTTCTGGTGGGCATTGTCATTGCCATTCATGGCATTTGGGCTTTATAAAGTGGGAAAAATATTTAAAGATAAACCGGAACAAAAGGTATTGCTGGCTATTGCAGCTGCGTTTATCTTTGCATTATCGGCTTTTAAATTGCCTTCAGTCACAGGAAGTTCTTCTCATATGACGGGAATTGGTTTAGGTGCGATTGCCCTTGGACCCTGGGCAACCATAGTGGTTGGAACAATTGCCCTGTTATTCCAGGCATTGTTGCTTGCTCATGGGGGTTTGACCACTCTGGGTGCAAATGCCTTTTCGATGGCTATTGTAGGATCTTTTGTGGCCTATGGTGTTTACAAAGGATTATTAAAACTCAATTGTCCCAAACCGTTAACCATCTTTTTTGCTGCTTTTCTGGGAGATCTCATGACCTATGTAACGACGTCGGTTCAGTTGGCCCTGGCGTTTCCAGATCCCATTGGTGGGTTTATAGCTTCCCTGACAAAGTTTTTAGGGATTTTTGCAATCACGCAACTGCCGCTGGCCATCATTGAAGGCATACTGACGGTATTAGTGATTAATACCATTTATAAATATAAAGAAAAGGGGATATTATCTGATGAAACTTTCACTGATAACTAAAATTGTTTTAGTCTTAATAATCGGGGCACTCATTATTATTCCGCAGATTCTTTTGCCCAATGCAACGTTTGCCGGGGCTGATAATAAGGGAAGCGATGCGATTACGTCCATTGATCCAAATTATAAACCCTGGTTTGAAAGCTTGTTTAAGCCGGGAGATATGGAAAAAAATCTTTTTCATTTTCAGCAGGCACTGGGAATTGGCGGCTTGATTGTATGTTTCGGTTATTTATATAAGAAATCAAAAAATATTTCAAAAGTTGATAAATCATCTTGAGCATCTGCATTGATGAAAGGAAAATACCATGATTGATCGTATTGCACATACCAATAGACTCAGCAAAGCCAACCCTACATTAAAGGTCGTGGGTTCCCTGATAATGCTCCTTTCTGTTTTTTTTATTAAGGAACCCCTGTATATGGCAGGGGTTTTTGGTGTTATGGTGGGATGCACGCTATTGTGGGCAAAAATTCCGGTGAAGGTTTATCTGCATACCCTGATTTTTGATTCACTCTTTATTATCCCGGGGGCACTGGCCTTGCTTTTAACGATTTCCCAGGGGGAAGGGAATTATCTGTTTTCCTTTCAATTGTTTAACCTTACAGTTGGCATTACCCCTGAAAATATTGCCATTGCCAGCCTTGTTTTCTGCCGGGCCATGTCAGGCGTATCCTGTATGCTTTTCTTGATATACACCACGCCTGTGATGCAAATCGCCGGGGTAATGAAAAAAGCCCATATCAGCAATACTTTTTTAGAAATTTTTATTCTGACCTATCGCTTTATTTTTGATTATTGGGATAAAATCAAGTTAATGGCTACTGCTCAGGAATTGCGATTTGGATATCGCAACTTAAAAGGAACCTTTCAATCCATTGCAATGATATTAAGTAATCTTTTGCTGATGGCTGTGAAAAGTTATGAAGAAATGACCCAGACCCTGGAATTAAAGCAATACCAGGGGGATTTTCATGTAAGCTATAAGAAAGGTTTTTCCCATGATTAAAACAGAAAATTTAACTTATCAATATCCTGACGGAACAAAGGCTTTGAAAAACGTTTCAGTTGACGGTAGCAAGGGAAATTGTATTGCTCTTATCGGTGAAAACGGTGCCGGCAAGTCCACCCTGATGGCGGCGTTAATCGGTCTCATTAAGCCTACCGAGGGTCGCGTTTCTTTTAAAGGGGAACCCCTTTCCTACAAAAAGAAAGACTTGTATGCTTTCAGAAAACAGATTGGCCTGGTGATCCAGGAGTCCGATAAACAGGTTTTTTATTCAGGTATCTATGATGATATTGCCTTTGCGCTAAGAAACATGAGAATGGATGTTGATGAGATTGATAAACGGGTAAAAAAAGCCATGGCAGCCACCGGGGTTACTGGGATTTCGGAACGTCCCATCCATTATCTTAGCTATGGTCAGAAAAAACGAGTGGCTATGGCAGGCGTTTTGGCCATGGAACCCGGGATTATGCTCATGGATGAACCAACTCTGGGACTTGATCCTAAAAGCAAGGCCGGAGTGAAGTCTATTATTCGCAATGCATTGGGAAATGGCATGAAAATTATTTTATCCAGTCACGATATGGATTTCATTTATGAATTCTGTGATTACACCTATGTCCTCCATCATGGAGAAGTCCTTTGTGAAGGCGAAACCACCCAGGTTTTTAAAAATGATGAAGCACTGAAAACCGCGAGTTTAGAACAGGCAACCATGACACGTCTCGAGGCGTGTCTGGGAATTAGAGGATATCGAAGTATTGCTGAACTGGAAAACGCAGTGGAAAAGCAAAAAAAGGAGGTTCAAAAAGATGAAACTGGTTGTAGTAGGAATTAATCATCGAGATACCCCCCTTGCCATTCGGGAAAAGGGCGCATTTCTTAATCGAGCCCTTAACGAAGCCATCCGAACCCTTTTAAATGAAGAGGCCATCGCAGAAGTGATTATCCTTTCGACCTGTAATCGCAGTGAGATATACGTTTCGACCCGAAATGAGAATGCTGTGGTTGAAATTTTAAACCAATTTTATCTCAGGGAGAAATCTGAAGCATTAGCTCCATATCTTTTTGAAAAAAAGGGCAGAGAAGCATTAGTCCATCTTTATGAAGTTGTCACCGGACTGGATTCCATGATTTTGGGAGAAGATCAGATTTTAGGTCAGGTCAAGGATGCTCTGGAAAAATCCCAGGCCATTAAAGGCTGCGGAAAATATCTGACAAAAATGTTTCGGGAAGCCATTACCTTTACAAAAAAGGTGAAAACCGAATATAAAATTTCAGAAACCCCATTGTCATTAAGTTCAACGGCAGTTAAACATATTAAACGACAATACCCGCAAGATTATGGAAATAAAAAAATACTGATTATCGGGTCAGGGAAAATGGGGGTATTAGCGCTAAGGTACATGAAGGCCGAGGGCTTCCAAAATCCTTATATGACCAACCGAACCTTTCATAATATGGATGAGTGTGAAGCGATTCATGAAAATGTCCAAATGGTTCATTATGAAAAACGCTATGACATCATACCGAAAATGGATGTGATTATTACGGCAACTGCTTCCCCTCATGTCATTTTAAAGGCTGAAAATATGCCCAAGCGAGTCAAACCGCTAACGATTATCGATTTGGCCTTACCCCGGGATGTTGAAGAAGCCATTGGCGACGTTGCCGATATTGAATTATTGACCATTGATCATTTTAAGGAAATGATGGATGAGACAATGGTTTATCGTCAGAAAATTGCAAAAAAAATCGCCATTGAAATACAAGAGGAAATTGATGGGCTCCTTTTATGGATAACCCATGCCAAGGTTGATAATATGGTGGGGGATCTTAACGAAAAATCCCGTCATTTAGCAGAAGAAACCATAACAAATCTTTGCAGACATTTGGAACTCACAAAAAAAGAAGAAGAATATCTGGCCAAGATTGTAAAGTCAAAATTCCGGGAAATGGTCATGGCTCCCATTAAGCAGTTAAAATCTTTGGACACTGAAGAGGAAATTTTAGGGATTGAAAAAACAGTGACCTATCTTTTCTCGGGAAACCCTAAAAAAGCCATTTCAGGAGTTGAAAAAAATGATGACACCGCTGCTGTTTAACTTGAAAAACAAAAGGGTTCTGGTGGTCGGTGGCGGTAAAGTAGCCACACGTCGCAGCTTAACACTTTTCGAAAATGGCGCCCGGGTTGTATGTGTGAGTCCCGAGTTTTCAGATTGCCTTGTGAAAACCCAGGATGAAGGGTTAAAATTGATTAAAGACACTTATCATTGCGATCAGCTGGAAGGCATCGATTTAGTGGTGGCGGCAACCAATAGCGAAGCCATTAATGCCCAGGTAAAAAAAGATTGTCAAGCTTTGGGTATCTGGTGTAATCGGGTGGATAGTCCGGATGATTCGGATTTTATTTTTCCCAGTGTGATCAGGCGAGGGGATTTAACCCTGTCGGTTTGTACAGAAGGCGCCAGTCCTTTTTTAACCAAAGCCATTATCGAAGATTTATCCCGGCGCTACGATGAAAGCTATACTGAAAGAACCGTACTGCTTCGGGAATGTCGAAAAAGAAGTTTAGAAAAAGGCGACGATAGTCAAAAGCTTAAAGTCTTAGCCCACTGCTCCATTGCAGAGCTGAAAGAAAAACTTAAGAAATAAAAGATCTCATTCTTTGGGATGATATGACAATAGATGAATTGGAGATAATCTTATGAATATAAAAGTTGGAACCCGGGGAAGCACCCTGGCAAGGGTCCAGAGCCAATGGCTGATTGATGTTTTGGCAAAGGCACATCCCCAGATCAATTTCGAAATGGTTATTATTAAAACCAAAGGGGATTTGATCCAGAATAAACCCCTGGATAAAATCGGAGACAAGGGTCTGTTTACCAAGGAATTGGAAGATGCCCTGTTATCCGGAGAAATTCACATGGCCATTCATAGTATGAAAGACATGCCGTCAAAGCTCCCCGACGGGTTAATCTTAACCGTACCACCAAAAAGGGAAGATCCCCGGGATGTACTGCTTACTCCCCATAATATTGATTCTCTGGAAGCACTACCTCAGGGAGCCACTGTAGCGACCGGAAGTAAACGGCGGATCTATCAGCTAAAAAAACAGCGACCAGACATTCAAGTGGTCGGAATTCGTGGCAATATCGACACCCGGATTCGCAAAATGCAGGAACAAAACCTGGATGGTATTATCCTTGCAGCAGCAGGCCTGAAACGCATCGGTCGCTTTGAGGATAAAGGCTTCCACACCATTGCACTGCCGGAAACCACCTTTATTCCCGCACCGGCCCAGGGAATTCTGGCTGTTGAAATAAGAGACGATAATGAAACGGTTAAAGATTTAATGACAGTCATTTGTGATAAAGATACCATTATTCAGATGAAAGGGGAACGAGGCTTCCTCAAGGCCCTTAACGGTAGCTGTCATATTCCCATTGGGGCTTACTGCGAAATAAAGGGTGAAACTGTTAAGCTTTATGGTCTCTATGGCCTGGAAGATGGCAGTGTTGTGGTGACACGATCCGTTGAAGGACCAGTTGAGGATGTAGAAGTCTTAGGAGAACGCCTGGCTAAAGAGTGTTATCAGTCAGTGCATACTAAACCGGGAAAAGTTTATTTAGCCGGTGGCGGCTGCGGAGATCCGGGACTATTAACTGTCAAAGCGCTGGGTGTTTTAAAAAAAGCGGATGTTCTGGTTTATGATGCTTTGGTGAATGAGAGTTTCTTAAACGAGGCAAAGGAAAACGCGGAAATCATCTATGTGGGAAAACGGGCCGGAAATCATGCCATGCCCCAGGAAGAAATCAACGCTTTGCTGGTCAGAAAAGGCCTGGAAGGAAAAACCGTTATTCGATTAAAAGGCGGGGATCCCTATGTATTTGGCCGGGGCGGCGAAGAAGGCGAAGAACTGTACGATGCCGGTGTGCCCTTTGAGGTAATCCCCGGAATTACTTCAGTCATTGGTGGCCTGGCCTATGCCGGCATTCCCATTACCCACCGTGATTGTGTTTCCTCGTTTCATGTGATTACCGGTCATTTAAAATCAAATGCCTATGATGGCTCTTCAGATTTAGATTGGCCAGTGCTGGGAAAACTTACCGGTACCATTGTTTTTCTAATGGGAGTCAAAAACCTGAAGAAAATTTGCGATGAGCTGGTAAAAAACGGCATGAATGCGCAAATGCCGGTGGCCGTTGTCCATCGGGCATCAACTCCCTATCAACGGGTGGTGGTTGGCAATCTGGAAACCATTTATGATATTGCAACCCAGGCGAAAATTACCGCCCCCAGCCTTATTGTGGTGGGAGAAGTGGTTAATAAACGACAAAAACTCCGATTCTTTGATGAAAAACCATTGTTTGGAAAAACCATTATTGTGACGAGGTCCCGGGAGCAAAGTTCACAAATGTCAGAAAAAATTGTTGAGCTTGGCGGAAATCCCATTGAATACCCTACCATTAAAATTATTCCCATTAACGAAGCGGCCTGTGACGAAAAAGTCATGATGCTTGAGAAATATACCCATATTATTTTCACCAGCATCAATGGAGTGGAAATCTTCTTTGACTCGCTGAAACGCTGCGGTAAAGATGCCAGAGCCTTTGGTAAGCTTCATATTACCGCCATTGGTGAAGGAACAAAGAACGCCTTACTAAAACGGGGACTGGCTGCAGATTTTGTCCCGGAAAAATATATTGGTGAAGAATTGGTCAACGGCCTGGCACCATTGCTCACCAGGGATTCAAGAGTTCTTGTTCCCCGGTCTAAAAATGCCCGGGTTTATGTAGTTGAAAAGTTATCAGAGATTTGTCCGGTGGATGAGGTCCAAACCTACGAAACGGTCAGAGAAGATCACGCCACTGTCGATCCTCTGGAAATGTTAAAAAATAATAAAATTGATTATATCACCTTTACCAGCTCCACCACCGTTGAGTTCTTTGTGGAAAAAATTGGAGCCGAACATCTGGATGATATTAACTCAGCCAAATGCGTTTCCATTGGCCCCCAAACCTCAAAAAAATGTCTTGAATTAGGCATTGATGTTGATATAGAAGCTGAAACTTATACCATTCAGGGAATGCTGGATGCCATCCTAAAGGATGCAGAAAAGTAGACGATAACTTCGGAATTTAAAAACACAAACAAATTTTGCTTTGATGGCAGTTTTCATAAACAATTTTGTAACGTATAGGCGAACAGTTCGAAGAACTGTCCGCCGTATAGTGGAAAAATTGTTTCATGAAAACAGGCAGCGAAGCTCACGATACTTTGGCAATTACCTAGAAAAATTGATTAAGGAGTGAAGCATTATGTTACCAACACGACTTAGAAAAAATACAGCCATTCGAAACCTGGTAAGGGAAACCCAGCTTTCCATGAACGATGTGGTTTATCCCTTGTTTATTGTCGATGGAGAGGGTATTCGATTAGAAATCAGCTCCATGAAGGATCAGTACCATTTGTCTTTGGATATGCTGGGAGCTGAAACATTGGCTCTTAAAGAATTGGGAATCCGTTATGTCATTATTTTTGGGGTTCCAGATGAAAAAGACCGTGAGGCAACACCGGCCTTTATTGAAACCGGACTGGTTCAGGAAGCCATTCGCGTCATTAAAAAAACGGATCCTGACATGTATGTGATTACCGATGTCTGTTTATGTGAATTTAAAAGTGATGGACACTGCTGCTTTTTTGAAGAAAACGGCGATATCCAAAGGGAAAAAACATTGAAGACCCTGAGTAGAACCGCTTTAAGTCATGCCCAGGCCGGTGCGGATATGGTGGCGCCATCGGATATGATGGATGGCCGTATTGGTCATATGCGAGAAACTCTGGATGATGAGGGTTATGAAGCCATTCCCATTATGGCTTATTCAGCCAAGTTTGCATCAAGCTTTTATGGCCCTTTCCGGGATGCAGCCAACTCGGCCCCAGCCTTTGGGGACCGCAAAAGCTATCAAATGGATCCTGCCAATTCCAGAGAAGCCTTAAAGGAAATGGAAATGGATATCGACGAAGGTGCGGACATTGTTATGGTCAAGCCAGCCATGCCTTATCTTGATATTATTGCCAGGGGCAAGGAACTTTCCTATTTGCCGATGGCAGCTTATCAGGTCAGTGGCGAATATGCCATGATTAAAAACGCTGTGGATGCCAACCTCATGGATCGCCGGGTGATCTTCGAAAGCCTGATCTGCATTAAGCGCGCCGGAGCTGACATTATCATTACCTACTTTGCCAAAGAACTGCAAGCCATGCTTAAAGACTATCAATGACACTTTTACCCAATTTTTTTTTAAATTTGGTAGGTCACTAAGCGTGAGCGTGTGACCGGTATAAAAGCTAACGTAATTTTGGGCTGAATTCATCCTAAAAAAAATCAAGAATTCAGACGAAAAATATGATCATTATGGGAGGAACTTATGAATCGAGAAAAATCAGAGAAATTATTTATAGAAGCGGAAAAAGTTATACCCGGTGGGGTTAACAGTCCGGTTCGGGCCTTTAAATCTGTGAATATGGCCCCGGTGTTTATTGACCGTGGGAAGGGTTCCAAGATTTATGATGTTGATGGTAACGAATATACGGATTATATTTGTTCCTGGGGACCCCTTATTTTAGGGCATGCCTCACCGGTTTATTTTGACGGCATCCAGGAAGCCCTTGAAAAAGGCACCAGCTTTGGCGCCCCGACAGCCATTGAGGTTGATATGGCAAAGCTGATGACCCAGGCTTATCCTTCCATGGAAATGGTAAGAATGGTCAGCTCAGGAACCGAAGCAACCATGAGCGCATTGCGGGTAGCCCGTGGCTTTACCGGACGTGATAAGATCATTAAGTTTGAAGGCTGTTACCATGGTCATGCCGATGGACTTCTTGTAAAATCAGGGTCGGGAACACTGACTTTTGGTGTGCCTACCAGCTCCGGGGTAACACCTGGAACAGCCAGAGACACCCTTGTTGCCACCTATAATGACATTGAAAGTGTAAAAGCTCTTTTTAGAGAAAATCCTGGAGAAATTGCGGCAATCATCGTCGAACCCGTAGCCGGTAATATGGGAGTTGTTCCGCCGGATATGGACTTCATGAAAGGTCTCCGGGAAATCACCGAGTCAGAAGGCACGGTTTTAATCTTTGACGAAGTTATTACCGGATTTCGTTTGGCCTACGGCGGCGCCCAGGAAGTATTTGGAATTAAACCGGATATGACCACCCTTGGGAAAATTATCGGTGGCGGAATGCCGGTCGGCGCCTATGGCGGACGTCGTGATATTATGGAAACCGTGGCTCCGCTCGGTGGGGTTTACCAGGCCGGCACCCTGTCAGGAAATCCCATTGCCATGAAAATGGGAATGAACACATTAACCTATTTAAGAGATCATCCTGAGATTTATGTGGAACTGGAAGAAAAAGCAAAACTCCTGGAAGCAGGTTTTAAAGCAAACATAAAAAAAACCGGAGTCAAGGCCCAAATGGTCCGCGTTAAAGGAATGACCTGTCTCTTCTTTACCGACCAGCCCATTAATGGCTACAAAGCGGTAATGACATCAGATACTAACGCGTACACTCGGTACTTTAAATCCATGCTGGATGCAGGAAACCTACTGCCACCAGCCCAGTTTGAAGGCATTTTTCTTTCAACGGCTCACACCATAGAAGATATTCAAAAAACCATTGAGGACAATTACCAGGCTCTGAAAAACTTAAAATAGAAACATAAACAGATAATTATGAAATAGTATAAAACTGAATTGCTTTGATGGCAGTTTTCATAAACGATTTTGTAACGTATAGACGGACATCTCGTTAGAGTGTTCGTCGTATAGTGGAGAAATTGTTTCATGAAAACAGACAGCGAAGCTCGGCGCACTGTTGCAATTAAATAAAAATAGGAGATCTGATTTATGGAGAAAAAAGCATTACTGGTGATCAGTTTTGGAACATCCTATCCTGAGACCCGGACAAAAACCATTGAGGCAACGGAAAAGTTTTTACAGAAAGCTTATCCGGATTATGATTTTTATCGGGCCTTTACTTCTCGTATGATCATTAATAAGCTGAAAAAACGGGACAATGAAATTGTGGACCTGCCAAAAGAAGTCTTGAAGAAACTCAAGGATGCAGGGTACACCCATGTGCATTGTCAAACCACGCATATCATTAATGGCTATGAATTTGATATCACCCTGAAAGAACTCAAAGCCTTTGAAAAAGAGTTTGAATCGCTGACCCTGGGTCGTCCTTTATTAACAACCGTCGAAGATTATGAAGAAACGGTGGATATTGTGATGAAGGAAATGCCCAAGCTGAAAAAAGGCGAAGCTCTGGTTTATATGGGCCACGGCACCGATCATCATGCCAACGCCACCTACCCTTGTTTAGACTATATGTTTAAAATGAAGGGTTATGAAGATGTATACGTTGGCACCGTGGAAGGTTTTCCTGAACTGGAAAACATTATTCCGCTGCTTAAAGAGAAAAAATACAAAAAGATCTATCTGGCACCCTTTATGTTAGTGGCCGGAGACCATGCCACCAATGATATGGCCAGCGATGAAGAGGATTCATGGAAAACCATTTTGGAAGATGAACGCTTTAAAGTGGAGTGTATTCTTAAAGGCCTTGGCGAATATCCGGGGATTCAAAACATGTTTTTAGAGCATTTAAAAAAGGCGAAACCCGTTACAGAAATGTAGTGACGGTATTATAGGTAATTGCGAAAGTACTGTGAGCTTCGCTGTCTGTTTACATGAAACAATTTTTCCACTATACGTCGGACACTCTAACGAGATGTCCGCCTATACGTTATAAAATTGTTTATGAAAACTGACATCAAAGCAATTTACAATTGTGTTTATGAATGTCGCAATTGCCGGACAAATATTAATATAGGAGAATAAATTTATGAATACAGTTTATATGGTAGGAGCAGGCCCTGGAGATCCAGAGCTGATTACCGTTAAAGGCCAACGGATTGTCAACGAAGCCGATATTATTATTTATGCAGGTTCCCTGGTGAATAAAGCCATTATCGCAGGACACAAGCCTGATGCAGAAATCTTTAATTCCGCATCCATGACATTGGACGAAGTCATTGCCGTGATTAAACGGGGAACAGATCAAGGCAAAAAAATTGCCCGGGTACACACCGGAGACCCATCTATTTACGGTGCCATTCGTGAGCAAATGGATCGTCTTGACGCTTTAGGGATTCCATTTGATGTTATTCCAGGGGTTAGTTCCTTTGTAGCATCGGCTGCAGCCCTTAAAAAAGAATTTACCCTGCCGGATGTATCTCAAACCGTTATTTTGACCCGTCTGGAAGGCAGAACCCCAGTACCTGAAAAGGAAAAACTGGAGAGCTTAGCTGCCCATCAGGCATCCATGGCCATTTTCCTTTCGGTACAAATGATTGATGATGTGGTAAAAAGCTTAATGATCCATTACAAACCAACCACCCCGATTGCTGTTATCCAACGGGCAACCTGGGAAGATCAGAAAATTGTAATGGGAACATTGGAAACCATTGCCCAAAAAGTTAAGGATGAAAAGATTACAAAAACTGCTCAGATTTTAGTCGGCGATTTTTTAGGGGATGACTATAGTTTATCCAAGCTTTATGATCCCAGCTTTACCCATGAATATCGACAGGGAATCGAGTAAGCTGTGAAGCGGGAAAAATGGGCCATTGTTACACTGTCCAAGGATGGGGTAGGCCTGGCAGAGAATCTTGTTAAATGCCTTGTTGACAAGAATTGCACCATTTATACAAAAGAAAAATATGCACGAGAAAATATAAAAATCATTGAATCCGATATTGAAACTTTCATGGGAAGTATTATGAGTGACTATGATGTGTTATGTTGCATTATGGCAACAGGCATTGTGGTGAGAGCCATTGCACCATTTCTTGGGCACAAATCGACAGACCCTGGAATCCTGGTGATGGACACCCATGGGGATTATGTCATCAGTCTATTATCAGGACACCTGGGTGGTGCCAATGATGCTGCCCGATTAGTGGCAAAACGATTCGGTGCCAAAGCAGTGATTACCACAGGCACTGATGTTAAGGGAACCATGGCGGTTGATGTTCTGGCAGAAAAGATTCAATGCACTATTGATGATTTTACTGATGCCAAGGATATCACTGCACTCATTTTAAACGGCGAAGCCATTGGATTGATTAATCAGTCAAACGTTGACCTTGACGATATTGTACTCCCGGGTAACATTGAACTTTTATCAGATCAGAGTAATCTTAAAAAATATGCAGGGCTCATTATCATTTCCCGAGAGATCGAAAAGACTTCAGTGAAGGTGCCAACTGTTAAGCTTGTACCTAAAAAAATAGTGCTGGGAGTGGGATGTCGCAAGGATACACCTGGAAAGAAAATTATTTTGGCTATTCAATCCACATTAGCGTCTATAGCCCTTAGTGACAAGGGAATTAAAACCTTTGCCACCATTGGCCTGAAAGAAAATGAGACTGGTATTCAGGAGGCATGTGACTACTTTAAGGCAAAAAAGGTGATTATTCCTGATGAAATGATTCAAGTGGTTCAAAGCCGTTTTGAAGCCTCGGAGTTTGTCTTTCAAACAACAGGTTTATATGCTGTATCGGAACCCTGCGGTTATATTGCCTCAGGTTTTGGAACCTGTCTTTTGGAAAAACAAAAGCTGAATGGCATTACCCTATCAGTATGGTTAGAAGAATATTAAGCATGGGTTTGAATGCCTGTGGATAAAAGAAGGAGCACAACATGAGTAAAATTTATGTCACAGGGATTGGTCCCGGACTTTATGAACATATGACAGAAGCCGCCAAGGCAAGCCTTGCGGATGCGGATATTATTATAGGGTATAAAACCTATATTGATATTATTGCAGACTTAATTGGAGACAAGGAAGTCTTATCATCAGGAATGCGTCGGGAAATTGACCGCTGTGAAAAAGCATTGGAGCTGGCTGAAGACGGGAAAACCATTTGTCTGGTCAGCAGTGGGGATGCCGGCGTTTACGGTATGGCCGGGATTATGCTCGAAGTGGTCGAAGCTAAAAAAAGTGATGTTGAGGTTGTGATTATTCCAGGGATTTCGGCGGCTAATGCGGCAGCATCCACATTGGGAGCACCCCTGATGCATGACTATGTGGTGATCAGTCTCAGTGATCTTCTTACTGATTGGGCAGTGATTGAAAAACGTCTCAATTGTGCAGGGGAAGGGGATTTCATTGTGAGTCTCTATAACCCTAAAAGCAAAGGCCGGCCGCATAACATTGAAGCCGCCCAGGAAATTCTGCTGAAATACAAAGCCGCCGAAACCCCGGTTGGCATTGTTCGTAATGCCAAAAGAAAAGATGAATCCTATGTAATTACAAGCCTGGGAAAAATGAGCGAGGCAGAGATTGATATGTTTTCTATGGTTATTATTGGAAATTCAAAAACCTATATCACCGAAGATCATCTCAAAATGATTACCCCAAGGGGCTACGTGCTATGATTCTGGTGCTTGGAGGAACCCTGGACAGTCGACAGCTTACCGAGGCCCTTCTTGCCAATGGGAAAGAGGTTTGTTATTCATCCCTTACCAATATTGCCACAGATAAACTTCTCAGTAATCCCAGGTTAACAAAAATTTCAGGACTGTTAGATGGGATTACCCTTAGGGAAACCATGACCATCTACAATGTGAAACTTTGCATTGACGCCACCCATCCCTATGCCCGGGAAATATCAGAAAATGCTATCTGGGCCTGTGACGCCATGAATGTTGAATACATTCGATTGGAACGCCCTACATACATGATTAGCAAGGGAGCCAATATTTTATCCTATGACACCTATGAAGGGGCACGGGATTATTTAATCGGTGCCATGGGAAAAAGTGATCAGAATGTTTTATTGACCACCGGCAGCAGGCAGCTGGAAGCCTTTGAAGGGCTCCCCAAAGAACGCACGTATATTCGGGTGCTGCCAACCTCAGGCGTTATGAAAAAATGCGAAAATCTTGGATACAAACCCCGACATATTTTTGGAATACAAGGTCCATTTTCCATAGAAATGAATTACGTGATCATGATGGAATATAACATTGGATTTGTAGTCACCAAGGATAGTGGTGACGTTGGCGGTGTTTCTGAAAAAGTAGCAGCAGCAGAAAAAGCGGGAGCCAAAATTTTATTTATTCGCCGGCCTGTGGTAGCATACCCCAAAGTTGTATCTACGGTTGAAGACGCAGTCAACCTGGGAATAAAAGCAGATTAAGATAGAGATCATTAGGAAAAAAGAAGGAGAAACAATGGCAAAAAATATTATGTTCATGGGTACCGGTTCTTCGGTGGGGAAAAGCCTTCTCACTGCCGCACTGTGCCGGATTTTAAATAACCAGGGTTATCGGGTGGCACCCTACAAATCGCAAAATATGGCGCTGAATTCCTATATCACAAAAGACGGTAAGGAAATGGGTCGGGCCCAGGTTGTTCAGGCAGAATGTGCGCGAATGGAACCCCAGGTGGAAATGAACCCGGTGCTTTTAAAGCCGAATTCTGATGTAGGTTGCCAGGTCATTCTCATGGGAAAAGCTGAATATAATATGGATGCCCAGGATTACCATGCCCATAAACCAGAACTTGTGGAACTGGTTGTTTCAGCCTATAACACATTGGCTGAAGGAAAAGATGTGATCGTTATCGAAGGGGCAGGAAGCCCGGCAGAAATTAACCTGAGAGACAACGATATCGTAAATATGGGTTTGGCAGAACTGGTGGATGCCCCGGTGCTTCTTATTGGAGACATCGACAAGGGTGGGGTTTTTGCTTCGATTTACGGTACCATAATGCTACTGGAACCAGAGGAACAAAAACGGATTAAAGGTTTCATCATTAATAAATTTCGCGGAGACGTCGCCTTATTAATGCCTGGTATTCAAATGATTGAAGAAAAAATTAATATTCCCTGTCTCGGGGTTGTTCCCTACAAACGCTTTGTCATTGATGATGAGGATAGTGTCAGTGAACGGTTTGATAACAAAAGTGAGGGTCTTATTACGATTGGAGTGGTTTATCTGCCACATCTTTCTAATTTTACCGATTGCACTGCCTTTGAAATGCATCCAGAGGTTAAGGTGGAATATTACAGGAACCAACGGGAGCTCCAGTTGGCCAATCCGGATTTACTGGTGATCCCCGGAAGTAAAAATACCATTGACGATACCTGTCATGTCATGGAAAGCAAAATGGGGGGAGAAATAAGGCGCCTTCATGAGTGTGGTATTCCCATTGTTGGGATTTGTGGGGGTTATCAGCTTTTGGGAAATGAAATTCGGGACCCATCCGGCGTCGAATCATCTAAAGGAACCATTGAAGGTTTGGGATTATTAGATATCATCACAACCATCGGTGAAGAAAAACGAACCGTTCGGACATCCGGAAAAATTCAGGGAAATTTTATGGACATGGATCTGACTGATCTGATGATTGAAGGTTATGAAATTCATATGGGAGAAAGTGAAGCCTCGGAGAATACCAAAAGTTTTGCTGTTCTGGAAGATGGTACTATGGATGGTGTCGTCTCAAAGGATGGATCAGTGATGGGTACCTATCTCCATGGAATTTTTGACAATGATGATTTTAGAGAAAAAATCATCGAAACATTACGGGTAAAAAAGAATTTAGAAAAAGGGCCTGCCGCCTTTGATTTTAAAGCCTTTAAAGAAGAACAATATGATCTTTTGGCAGAAACAGTAGAATCAAGCCTGGATATGAAAAAAATCATGGAAATCATTGGAGAGTAAAGATTATGAATTTATATGAGGCTCTTCCCCTGGGTACAGGAGCGGGCTATTGGTTTTGTCTCATTATAATCGGGGTACTTCTGGATTGGTGGCTTGGGGATCCTCGGTGGTTGCCCCATCCCATTGTTTTAATGGGGAAAACCATTGGCTTTTTAAATAAAAAACTTAATCGCGGAAAGCATAAAAAGGCAAAGGGATTTGTTCTTTTATTTTTAGTTCTTGGCCTGACAAGTGGCATACTATTTTTTATTCAGATTCTATTATATCAAGTCCATATCGCTTTATATTTGTTGTTTAATCTATATTTGATTATGACTTCCCTTGCGGCAAAAACACTTTCAGTTGAAGTTGAGAAAGTGAAGAATGGCCTAATGTCAGGAAATTTACAGGAAGCAAGGACTAAGGTTGGCTATTTAGTTGGACGAGATACCTCTGGGCTTTCAGGAAAAGAAATTATTCGAGCCACAGTTGAAACAACCGCCGAAAATACCATTGATGGGGTTCTTGCACCTCTTTTCTACCTGTTTTTAGGGCTTCTATTTCCAGTGACCTGGCTAAATCCCGGGATTTTGGTGATGTTGTACAAGGCAACCAATACCATGGATTCCATGGTCGGTTATATCCAGGAACCCTATAAGGATTTTGGCTATGCGGCTGCAAAGTTTGATGATCTTTTAAATTTTATCCCTGCCAGAATTGGAAGCATATTCATGCTGCTTAGTGGCATTGCTTTAGGCTTTAATATTAAAGAAGGCTACCGGATTTATAAGCGGGATCGGACCAGGCACAAAAGCCCGAATTCCGGACATCCTGAATCGGTGGTGGCAGGACTTTTAGGCATTCAGCTTGGTGGAAATAATCAATATTTTGGGGAAGTTTTAGAGAAACCCACCATTGGCGACCCTACAACGGAAATGGTACCCTTTGATATCCGGGAAACCATTAGTATTATGTATGGCAGTGAAATACTGGTGGTTATTTTAAGTATAATAATAGCATTCATTATTTTTTCATTATAATCTGATTGCATGGGAGGATCTTTATGAATAAACATGGCGGGTACTACGGAGAAAATCCTGAAATGCTTGATTTCAGTGTCAATATCAATCCTCTTGGGATTCCACAGCGAATTAAAGAAAAGCTTATTGCAGGCATTGATGGATTGGTGAATTATCCTGAAATTTCAGGAAAATCTACCATTGAGAAGCTGGCAACTGATATCGGGGTAAGTCCTGAAAATATAATTTTAGGAAATGGCGCCATTGAACTGATTTATTTATTTGCCCGAAGTCATGAACCAGCAAAGGCACTCATTATTCAACCGACCTTTAATGAATATGAACGGGCTTTAAAGCTCTATGGCTGGGAAGTAGAACATTTTATTCTGGAAGAAAAAAGTGATTTTACCATTGATCCGACAAAGTTGTTAAAAGCCATTGAAACCATAAAACCACAGGCAATTTTTTGTTGTAATCCCAATAATCCTACGGGCTGTGGTTATTCCCGGGAGTTTATAACCCAGCTGGCTGAAAAATCATCAAAGCAAACTATTTGGTTTTTAGACGAATCCTTTATGGGTTTTACTGAAGAGGAAGATGGACTGCCTTTGATTAAAAATCCCGATCATCCGGTTTTTTTATTAAGATCCCTGACAAAGTTTTACGCGCTTCCCGGCCTTCGTATTGGTTATGGAGTAGGCACAGAATCCATTATCAAATCCATGGAAGCCTATAAGGAACCCTGGACCATTAATGCTCTTGGGCTTATTGCAGCAGGAGCGGTGTATGATGAAAAGGAATATGAAAAAAAAACCCGGGATTACATTGCCAGGGAACGCCAGCGGGTTTATAATGAACTTAAAAAAATAGACACTATAATGGTATTTAAAAGCACAACGGATTTTCATCTTTGCCGACTGATTAACGGCAAAGTGACGGATCTTCAATCCTATTTAGAAGGTCATGGTATGAATATCCGAACCTGTGAGGATTTTAAGGGTCTGGATGAGTCCTATTTCCGTATTGCCATAAAAAAGGAAAAAGACAATAATCAGCTTTTAGCTTGTCTGAAGCAGTGGAGGGGATAAAATGGGTTATTTAATATTTGTTACCGGAGGTGCCCGAAGCGGAAAAAGCACCTTCGCTGAGAAATTGGCAAAGGAAGAGTTAACGTCAGTGGTTTATATTGCAACAGCCATTCCCTTTGACGATGGCATGAAGGACCGCATTGCCAGACATCAGGAACAGCGGCCGGCTCTTTGGGAAACTATCGAGCAGTATAAAAACTTTGAAACCATGAAAGAGGATCCGGCTTTTAAAAAGGCTGAAATTGTTCTTTTTGACTGCCTGACCGTTATGGCCACCAATAATATGTTGGATTTTCCCATAGATTACGACACCTGTTCCATGGACAAGGTTGCAGAAGTCGAAGCGGCCATTAAAAAAGAAGTGGAAACCCTGTTGGACGTCTGCAAAGATAAAATGCTTATTCTGGTTTCTAACGAGGTAGGAATGGGTTTGGTCCCTGCTTATAAATTGGGAAGTTATTTCAGGGATATTGCAGGACGTATGAATCAGCTGGTGGCAAGCCGAGCCGATGAAGCTTATTTTACGGTTTCGGGCATTCCCATGAAACTGAAATAACCCCAATCAAAATTGGGCCAACAAACGACCGTACCGACCAATTGTTAATCAGTTGTATGCTTCAATTCGTACAGGCTATCGCCTGTTCACCTAGATGCACACAACACGATATAACAATTATCGGTACTGATTTATCTGTATGTCTACATAGAAAACCCATAGAAAAATTTAATTTTCTATGGGTTTTCTCAATATGAAAGGATAATGGAAACATGAAACTGACTCCTGAAGCTTTAAATATCGAACTTCTATCCCTGACAGATGAAAAGTATCGGAAATTTTCAAGTGCCCTGACACCGGGAACCGAAAATATTCTGGGAGTGCGACTGCCGGTGCTTCGCAAGCTGGCAAAAGAAATTGCCAAAGAAGACTGGAAAACCTATTTGAAAACAGCTCATGATAATTCTTTTGAGGAGATCATGCTTCAGGGGATGGTCATTGGCCTGGTGAAAATCGGATTGGAAGAACGCCTGGCTTTGATAAAGGGTTTTATTCCTAAAATTAACACCTGGGGTTTATGTGACAGTTTTTGTACCGGGCTTAAATTTACTAAAAATCATAAAGAGGAGGTATGGCTGTTTTTACAGTCATACCTCCAATCAAGCGAAACCTATGAAATTCGTTTTGGTGTGGTGATGATCATTTGTTATTATGTGGAATTGGATTATATGAAACCCATATTTAAAGCCTTTGATGATATTGATCATGACGATTACTATGTGAAAATGGCGGTTGCCTGGGCCATTGCCAGCTGTTACACAAAATTCCCTGATATAACCATGATCTATCTCAATGACAATACCCTGGACAGGTTTACCTTTAACAAAGCATTACAGAAGATCACAGAGTCCCGACAGGTTGATCAGGATCAAAAGATCATGATCCGGAGCATGAAACGAAAGGTTTAAAAAGCTTTCATATAACTTAAAGCAGAGGTATTGAAAAAAATTCGAGGACTATTATTTATCTAAATTGTGTGCCTCATGGCGAACAGGCGTAGCCTGTCCGAGCATGCAGCACACAATGATAAATAATGGCCTTGAATTTTTGGTTTAGGAACAATCTGATCGTTACTCGTAGCGCAGAGCATCAATGGGATTAAGTTTTGCTGCCTTGTTGGCAGGGTAATAGCCGAAGAAAACACCAATAATCATTGAGAAGCAAAGGGCGATGACCATGGGTCCAAGAGGCGGAGCTACCGGAAATTTGAGTAAGGTACTGCCTAATGCTCCCAAAGCTGCACCGAGAGCAACTCCGATAAGCCCGCCGATGAGACAGATAATAATGGATTCAATGATAAATTGGCTGCGAATGGCTGAGTTTCTGGCGCCCAATGCCTTTCGAATCCCAATTTCTTTGGTCCGTTCGGTGACAGAGACCAGCATAATGTTCATCACGCCGATGCCACCAACCAATAAGGAAATTCCAGCAATGACTGAGATGCCAAGAGACAGGGTGCCTAACATACCGGTTGCTTCACTGGCCATGGCTTCCATACTGGTGACATCAACTTTATAGTCGGATAGAGGATTCATGTTTTTGTTAAAGTATTCTTTGGCAATGAGGGTAAAGGCCGCTGAATCGGCTTGGGGTCCAAGCATAACAGTAAAGTTGTCATAGCCCGAAGTATTGGGGGATAGCGGATCAAGGGCCTTTAAGGTTGTAAAAGGTATAAAACATTCCACACGGGTATCATCACCCATATAGAATAATGGATTATCAATGGTAACTTTTTCATAAACACCAATAATGGTATAGGACTGATTGCCATTTCTGGTTTCTACGGAAATATCCTTACCGATAGGATCGCCGTTAAGTCCGACCAAACTATCTCTTAGAGATTTTTCAATAATAATAACATTTCTTGCGCTGCTCAGATCGCGATCATTAACAAAGCGGCCCTGAATCAGGTTGATATTATTGACGACACGATAGTCAGAGTTGGCTCCGGTGATGCTGACGTTCTTATGAATATAGCCACTGTTAAGCTTTCCCGAACCGAGAGTATTTGTCATGCTGATTGCTTTAATCTGATCACCATGGGCGGCCTTAAAACCATCCAGCTGATCCTGGGTGATATAATCTTCCGGTTGAATACTGGAGGTCGTATCATAATTCTTAGGCATTAAGGATACCATAATATTTTTCCCGCCTAATTTATCCATGGTGCTGGTAACAGAACCGGTCATGGCGGAACCCAGGGTGGAAATGGCCATGACGGAAGCAATCCCAATGATGATCCCGAGCATGGTTAGAAGCGCACGCATTTTGTTTGCTCTTAATCCTTCCAGGGCAAGCCGAATATTCTCAAACAGATTCATAGCATCCCTCCAACTGATTTTGTCCGTTCATATGGTTTTCCACAATGGAACCATCCCGAAGCTTTATGGTTCTTTGGGTTTCAAGAGCCAGCTCAGTGTTATGGGTAATCAGAATAATGGTCTTACCCTGCTCCTGATGAAGCCGATGGAATATATCCATGACCAAACGGCCAGTTTGGGTATCCAGGGCTCCGGTCGGTTCATCTGCAAGAATAATGGCGGGATCATTGGCCATGGCCCGGGCGATGGCCACCCGTTGCTTTTGTCCCCCTGATAATTCATTGGGCCGATGATGGGAACGGTCATTCATTTCAACTAATTTAAGGAGCTCAGTTGCTCGTTTTGTTCGTTCACTGCGAGACTTTCCGCCATAAAGCATGGGCAGGGCAACGTTTTTTAAAGCTGTGGAACGGGGAATAAGATTGAATGTCTGAAAAACAAAACCGATTTTTTTATTTCGAATTTTCGATAAGCCGTCATCTTTAACATTTTCCATGGGCAGATGATCCAGAAAATAGGTGCCCCGGGTTGGTCGGTCTAACGCCCCAAGGATATTCATTAGAGTGGATTTACCTGACCCGGATGCGCCTACAATGGATAAGAATTCACCTTCATAAACGTCAAGATCAATCCCATGGAGAATTTCCAGTTCATTGGAGGTTCCCAGATAATAGGATTTGACAATCCCTCTCATTTCGATGATCTTTTTTCTCATTTAAACCACTGGCCCTTCTTCAAGGGAAACTGCTGCACCTGGCTGAATCGTCAGAGGTTGGCTGATGACTGCCATTCCAGCGACGAGCTGGTCACTGGATATTTCAACGGACAAGTCTGTTTCTAAACCCAAGTTAACGGGAATGGATTCAACAATCCAGGTACCCGGTGTGTCGGGGTTTTCTTTGGCAATATAAATACATGATTTTCCTGAATCATCCGTAACCAGGGCATCAAAGGGAATACTGAAAACGTCATTTTTTTCTTCGGTTACAATCGTTAATCGGGTGTTCATTCCTATTTTAAGTCCCGGTACATCTGTGGGAAGATCAACCTCAATTTCGAATTCCGCATTTTTTGACGTTGCTCCGGTGGAAGGCTCATTCTTTATTGCAGTTGGGGCAATTTTAGTGAGGTTTCCTTGAAAACTTTGGTCTCCGGTGGCGTCAGATTTTACAGTGACTGTCATATTTTCACAAATTTGGTTTAAATTCGCTTCTTTTATCTTCCCGGTAATTTTAAGGTCGTTGGTGTCTTCAATGGTAAAAAGCTCACCGCTTGCCATACCGCCTTTAATGGCATTAATGGCTGTGATCGTACCGCTGGTATCTGATTTGATGTTGGTATAAGTATCAGTCTCTTTGTTATAGAGTTGGTATAACCAATCCCCATTGCCGACCCATTCACCAACAGATACATAGACTTGCTCAACAATATCAGTGCTATTATTGCTGATTTTCACAAGGGTGTCACTTTCCACAACGCCTGTGGCGGAAACAGTGTTTTGAAGGGTTCCCTTTGCCAGTGGTACTGTTTTAACAATCGTTGCGGTTGGGGCTTGGGTGCTGGCATAAACAAAGGCTCCGCCACCGGCCAGGATGACTGCTCCAATAATAATACCAAGGATGATTCTTTTGTTCTTCATAAGTTTCTCCTCTAACGTTAATTAATTTAATAGCTTAAGTATACAGGATAAATGTTAAGATCTGGTTACTTAAATTCTTAAGAATTCTTAACAAAGCAACTAATATTCGTCAATTGGTAATTTCGGCACTCTCTGATTCTATAGTTTCATATTTTATTAAAGAACTAACGTTCACTAATTAGCCACAAAAAAAAAAGCTAAGCTAAGCTCTTTGACTGTAGATAGAATTAAAAGGTAAGTCCTGGGGACTATCGTAATATCAGTTGTCTGCATCATGGCGCACAGGCGATAGCCTGTACGAGCATGCAGCAGACAACGATTTACCATTGTCCCCAGGATGGGTTTGTCAACGAACACAGAGCTTTAGTTAAAGCTCTTTTTTAGACTCAAAAGGAGTTTGTTGTTGGACTGGCAGTGAAAGCTCGACTTTAAACAGATGATGGAGTTGATGATAGTTAATCTTACCCAGATGTCTCACAATGATTCTTTTGCAGGTAGCCAAACCAATACCACTACTGTCAACGGATGTGTTCCCGGAGATTTGAAAATCAGCGATTGTTTTATTACGTTGAATAATGCATAATTCTTTATTATTGAGGATGAGCCCAAGATCAACCGGTTGCTTGGGATCCGCATATTTCAAAATATTAGAAACCAGATTATCAAAGATCCGCCGCAGTTGTTTGAGGTCAACGGTTAATGAAAAATCCTGATCAATACAGTTTTCAACAACCAGTTGGAACCCTCCTTCTTTTAGAGAAAAGGTAATTTCTTCAACAATTTGAGAAATAAGCATATTCCCATCGTAGGTTTCAAAATGAAAGGGAACATCACCATTGTCGGCCAAAGCATGCTCAAAAAGACTGGTGATCAGACCTTTAATCTGGTAGGCCTTTTCCAGAGCGGTATTAAGATAAGCTTTTTCCTTAACAGGGTCTCTTACCCGACCATCCTGGATAAGCTCCAGATAACAGACAATGGAAGTTAATGGGGTCCGGATATCGTGGGAAACAGACGTAATTAATTGTTGATTTTCCCGTTTGGCTTTTTCCTGGGATTTGATTTCCGCATCCAAAGCCCGACGCATTTCATTAATGCTTCTGGCCAGGGAAGACAGTTCATCATGACCTCGAATGGGAATTGTATAGTCCATGCTGCCGCCTTCAATGATTTGGATGCCCTTTTGAATTTCATTAATATAGTGTATTTTTTTTCCCAAAAGAGAAATGAGAAGAATCAGCATGAAGATACAGGGTAATACACTATAGATAACAATGGACCAAAACTCGCTCATGGTAAACCAGGGTTTTATAAAGGTCGTGACGAGTACGCTAAAAAGCATGGCGCAAACAAACGCAATGGCCATGTATTTTAAAAGGGTGAATCCCAGTCTGGAAAATAGAAAAAATTTTTTTTCAGGGTTTTCGGTTGGCGGAGCTGTGTTTTCTTTAGAGAATTTTTTTTTAGTCAATGTAATATCCTTTCCCCCAGGCGGTTTTAATATATTGGGGTTCCCGGGGATTTTCTTCGATTTTTTGACGCAGATTACGAATATGAACCATAATGGTATTATTTGCCTGATAGAAATAAGGCTCTTGCCAAATACTTTCGTATATATTTTCGGCAGAAAAAACCTTTTTCAAATGGGTCAGCAGGAGTTCCAGGATCTGATATTCAATGTCGGTGAGGTTAATCACAGAATTCCCACGGGTCAGGGTTTTACTATCAGTGTCAAGAGCCAGGTCCTTAAGAATGAAGAGGTTGAGCTGAGTTTTAATTCCGGCACCCTGGTAAACATAATAGCGACGCAACAGAGATTTTACTCTGGAAACAAGTTCAACACAGGAAAAGGGCTTAGAAAGATAATCATCCCCACCGGCAGAGAAGCCCATAACCTTATCGGAATCCTGGGTTTTGGCGGTTAGAAAAAGAATGGGGACGGTTGTTATCTTCCGGATTTCCACACAGGCTTTAAAACCCGATTTTACAGGCATCATCACATCTAAAATAATAAGATCAATGGTATCATCGGTAAGATCCACAGCCTCCTGTCCATTTTTGGCACTGACGATTTCATAGCCCTCGGCTGAAAGAAGAATGTCTGCCAGTTCAAGAATATCCGGACTGTCATCGGCTACTAAAATTTTTTGAACGCCCTGATTATTCACCCAGGCACCTCCCTTATTTTTAAATTCTTTTGTAACACTATTGTAAACTGAAATTGCTGATAAAGCAATACTTGTCCGATTCTGCAAAGAGAAACCCCGGTCTGAACAATTTGATAAATTTGGGTTTAATTCTTGATCAAAATGAGGTATAATAAACCCTAGTAAATGATGAGGAGAAAAAGAATGAGTTTATATGAAGAATGGAAAAACTACATAGAAGAGAATTCCAAAACTGAGGAAGAACAAAATAAGTTTTGGGAAAAATATTGTGCAGATGAAAAGGTATTATACCAAAAGATACTGAGCAATAAATTGCAGATCATTGAAGGCACAGTTGAAGGCCTTTCAAATGAAAATAAAATGATTGCTCCTCAATTTATGGGATTTTTAGATGGCATTAATGACAGCCTTGTAACATCCCTGGATCTTGATGCAATCGCATTGGATACAGAAATAAAGCTGGAAATTGATTTTGAAAAGCTTTATAAAAACATGCTGGCAGTACCGGCAGAATGGCTGTATTCCCTAGAAGAATGGGATAACATTTTGAGCGAAGAGAAACGAACTGAACTCACAAAAGAGTATAAGCGCTCAAAAACAGTGGTTAATGAGGAAAAGGTTGGCCGTAACGAACCTTGTCCCTGTGGATCCGGAAAAAAATTCAAAAAGTGCTGTGGAAAATAGTTTAAGCATTGTCTAAAAATAAAAGCCTTGAAATTTGGAGAGTTTCTCCGGATTTCAAGGCTTTTTTATGTTATTTTTTAAGCATTTCATGGATATAAAAGAGGGTAATCATGGAAAGGGAGATGTCCGGAGTGAATTTACACAGGAAAGCATTCATTTTATCACGGGAAAGATCCCCGGGAATGCTCATAAATACAATATAAAAGGTAATAAAGTTGTATCGCCGGAAGTTATTGTTAGCGGGTAATAAAAACTCCATCACGATTCTTGGGTTTTCAAGAAGGGTGAGATTTTCTTCCATCAGGGCACCCAGCTTTTTTAAAATTGCCTGGAAGAACAAATCAATGGAATACTTTTCCAATCGCGGAACCCCAAGACTTTTTGCGGTAATTTCAAGGAGAGACAGGGCCAAAGGACGATTTCTGAAAGTGGTTTTTTTCAAAAGGTCTTCAAGGCCGGACAATATATTATTTTTATCTGTAGCTTTAAGATTGTGAAGTAATTCGATTAGCTTTTGCTGCTTCAAGGTATCGGATAATGTTAATCCAAGCTGGGTTTCGAATCTTTTAAAAATAGTATTATTTTTTTGAGTATCAATGTAATAATACTTGCCTTCCAGAGCCCCGAAGGTTTTCATGGCATCCAGATAACCCAACTGAATGCTGTGGTCAATGGTTTTGGAATTAAAATTCAAGGTTCCTCCCAGGAACTCAGAATTATTAACAGTAATAATTTTAATATTTTTATTTCGAACCCATTTCCGAATTGCCAGAACTGGAAATTCCACAGAAATAATCTGATGGAAGTTTTGTTCCAGCATAAAATTAATGGGAACATTGTCGAAAAAGCCCCCATCAAGATAAGTTTTACCATCAATTTCCTGTTTTTGAAAAATCGGAAGGGCAGCGCTGGCAAGTAAATAGTCAATGAGCTGACCCTGAGGAATATCCTCAATCATTAATTGTTTGGGTTTAAGACTGGTAAGATCAACCGTTACTAAACCAAAGCGAATGGAAGATCGCCGTATCGCTTCTTCAGAGATTAAACGGGTGAGATTATTTCGCAAAGGAGTAATATCGAAACCATCGGAAAAGAGTAACGTTAAAAAACCATCGCGAAAAGTATCAAAACTTTCCTTTGACCAAGTTTCAACATAGTTATTCGTGACCGTTTTACTGAGATTCAAAACGTGAGTTATTGTAATCTTTGACCAAAATTCCATGGCTGCGTCAAAGTTATTTTGAGCAATCATAGCTGCATTAATGGCTCCTACCGAGGTGCCAATAACCGCACCGATGGGATAATCACACTCCCGAATGGCTTTCCAGACTCCCATTTCAAAGGCACCTTTAGCACCGCCGCCACTGAGAACCAGGCCGTATTCCCCTTGAGACAACATAATTTCACCTCTCTGTAAAAAAGAAACCTTTACGGCGGATGACGAGCACCCGCCATAAAGGCATTCAAGCATTTAAGTTAAATTCAGTAATAGGTTCCATTGGGTATGCCATTGGACATATTATTAAACATACCGCCAAACAACCCTGCTGTACCTATGCCCATACAGGCGACACATGCAATGAAAACAAGCAGAGCAAGAGCAAGTCCGACGATAGAACAGATTAAACCGGCCAGGGCCATGCCTGTTGGGCGTCCCAGGGATTTTCGTTCCTTCATAGCGATAATTCCAAAAATCAGACCAACACCACCAATCATGGCACCTCCTATAAAAGAAAAACAAGTGATAATCGAAAAAATACCCAGGGAAAGTGCAATAATGGATTTAGAGTCATAATTGGCTTCCAATACTTCTTCGGGTTCGGGATGTCGTTCATCATATCCTTCTTTATTTCGGATGACAAATATAAAAATCGGTCCCATAAAAGGGAAAATAATACTCAATACAAGGAAAAGTACCCGATGGGTTTTACTATAAATACTGAAAAGCCAAAACAATGCAGTGCATTGATAAAAACTAAGGGCCAGGGAAATGAGAATGATGAAAACGGTACCCAGTACTGGAATCAAGCCAAGGATACTCATAATCAGAGCAAAAGCAAAAGGAGACAGTGGCAAAAATATTTTCGCATAGGGAATATGCATTGAACCAATAGAGACATCATCATTAATGAGTTCACCCGTCAGATAGCTGCTGGCAATGGGAATCCAGGCCAGCCACGCATGATCCAAGTTCCGGTTTTTAGCCATAGTGTAGAGACCAATGGCATTAAAAACATAACAAAGTATTCCGATAATAAGTGCAGTAATTAATACAACGATTAAGACAGACAAAAGAACTGGTATCAGACCGTAAAAAGCATCCGTTCCTGAACCAGAGCCAATCCCGCCATTATAATAGGGTTGAAGCGCATTCATAATAAAACCTCCATAAAATTATTTCTTTAAATGATTATACCCCAAAAAAATCAAAACAACTATTTTTTCCAATTTTTTTCGTAAAGTTTTTGGGGGATTTTCAGGAGGAACAAGATGCCAAGTGTGATAACAAACAGACTGATCCACTGGGAAGTTGAAAAAAACAAAAATGAGCCTCTGGGATCAGAGCGAAAGAATTCATTTATAAACCGGAAAATGCCATAGACGATTAAATAGAAGCCTGTAGTAAAACCGGGAGTTTTGCTCTTCTTTAACACCCATAACAAAACAACGGTTAAAATAAAGAGAAAAAGGGATTCCACTAACTGGGCCGGAAAAAGTCCGATGCCGGAAGGCGGATAAGAGCCAACCGGGTAGGTGACAGAACAAAAGCCTTCATAGGGAGCACCGTAGCAGCATCCGTTAAAAAAACAGCCGATGCGGCCAAAACCTTGGGCAAGTGCCAGACAGGGAACCGCCATATCGAAATATTCAACAGGTTTAAGGCGGTAAATAGCAGTATAAAGAAAACCACTCAAAATACCGCCAATGAGACCTCCGTAAAAAACGGTACCGCCGGTGAAAATTAGAATAATCGTCTCCGGATGGGTAATAAAGGTGGGAAGCGCAACAATAATATAGAGAAGCTTTGCCCCAACAATGCCGCCGATGATTCCGAAAAGCCCAAAAAACATGGCGTCCATGGTGGGAATTTCATATTTTCTGGCAGTGAAAATAGCCAGCAAAAAAGCGGAGCCAACCCCAAGAAGAAAGAAAATCCCAAAGGTGGGAATTGAAAAATTGAAAAATCTTATAATTGGATACATGGTCTTCCTTTCGTTAATGCTTAAATAACGGATTCAATAAAAAAATAGACGATGGATATCGTCTATTCATAGCATTGGGAATCAATTTTAGTAAGGTGCACTTAATAATCCAGCACATACCACACATGAAAGACATGAAAATAGAACTGAAGACAATATAAGCCCAATAATAGAAAGAACAAAACCGGCAGTGGCCGTGCCGCTGGGTTTAAAACCCTCTAACTGACCGGCTTTACGGATTTGAATACCGAAGATTAAACCCACAACAGCACAGGCAATACCAATCAGTGAAAAAAACCACAATACTGAAGAAACGACTGAAATAATTCCTAACACCAGAGACGCCGTCGCTTTGTTGTTATACTGCTCCATAAGAACCTCCTAAGAATAATATAATTATAGTATCAGGATAACCTAATCATGAAAGAAAGTCAAGAATTATGGATTTCTTTTAACCTTTCAACCAGGTCAAAGGCCACATGATTAATGGTTTGTGAGCCGGCAACAAGAACTAAATCGTTGGGGCATAAATGCTCGGTGAGATAATCAACAATATCCTTAAATGCAGAAATAGTCACTGTTGGGATATGATATTTTTCTTCAATGGATTTTTGAAGATCTTCAGAGTAAATGTTCCAGTCATTGGCTTCACGGTCTGAATAAATATCATTAAGAATGACAAAGTCCGCTTTGGAAAAGGCATCCACAAAGTTATCAAAGAAAAAGAAAGTTCTGGAGTAAGTGTGGGGTTGGAAAACAACCCAAAGCTTATGATGTTCATAATTCAGGCAGGCATCCACAACAACCTTTAGTTCAGTAGGATGATGGGCGTAATCCTCATAAACATTAATACCATTGACTTCACCACGGAATTCGAACCGACGTTTAGCACCGGTAAAGCGTGCCATGGCAATAATAGAGGTTTCAACCGGGATTCCCAGGAAGTCACCGCAGATAATGGCAGAAAGGGCATCCAGAACATTATGCTCCCCGGGAATAATAAGCTGGTAATGACCATAAAAATCATTTCCTTTAAATACGTCAAAGCTGGGTTTCCCTATTTTGTCATATTCAATGTTTTCCGGATGCCAGTCATTCCTGGGATCTAAACCATAGGTAACAACCGGACAGGCAAGATCTTTAACAACATCTAAAACATCCTGGGAATCCCCATAGGCAATCATGATACCCGTTGATGGCAAAATTTTACCGAATTTATGAAAGGATTCTTTGATTTGAGGAAGACCGCCGGTAAAGTAGTCAAGGTGATCCGCTTCAATGTTGGTAATAATGCCAATGGAATGGGATGTCTTTAAAAAGCTATCCACATATTCACAGGCTTCAACTACAAAAAAGTCCTTTGAGGCAACCACCGCATTACCACCGAATTCGTCAAGAGTTCCTCCAATGCTTAGGCTGGGGTTTAAATTGGCCTGGTGAAGAAGACAGGCCACCATGGAAGAAGTGGTGGTTTTACCATGGGTTCCTGAAACAGCAATGGTTTTATCAAAAATATGAGAAAAAAGTCCGAGAAAATCCGAACGTTCAATTTTTGGCAGACCTAAATCGGTTGCCTTAATCATATCCGGATTATCCTCATGGATAGCCGCAGAATAAACCACGCAATCGGTATCCAGTGGAATATTATTATAATCATGGCCAATATGTACAGGGATGCCAAGACCCTCTAATTTTTCAATGTAGGCTGAGGTAATCATATCAGAACCTTCAATGGAGAAACCCTGTGATAAAGACATTGTGGCAAGACCACTCATGCTGCTTCCACCGATGCCAATGAAGAATAATTTATGTATGGGTTTGTTGAATTTTTTTTCAAGTTGTGCTTTCATAATATTAGCTCCTTAATAAACAATGAATTTCTTAATAAATTCTTAATAACTCATTTGTTTGTGTGTTTTTTTTCCTGCTTAAATAGAATAAAATGATCAGAGAGGTCCTTATAAACCCCTTTAAACACTTCATCAGAAATTATAACACAGGAGTTTCACTTGAGTAAAGGCTAAAAATAACTTGCGCTTTTCATAAAATATGAATAAAATTATGAATATCTAAAATAATGTTCGGATTTTTAAAAAAATCAACACAGGTGGGAAATGAAGAAAAACGAAAGAATCAGTATTATAACTAAGATATTATCGGATCATCCCAACGAGGTCTTTAGCTATAATTATTTTACTAATCTTTTAGATGCCGGGAAATCAAGCGTTTGTGAAGATGTTGCTATTGTTAAAAGTGCTTTTCGGATCATTGGTGTGGGTTCTGTGGAAACATTCTCAGGTGCTACAGGGGGAGTGGTTTATCATCCGGAAGTTTCGACATCAGAGGAAGTGGGAATTCTGGATGAAATTGCAAAGCTTCTTCTTGAGCCCTGGCGCAGGATCCAGGGAGGGTTTATATATTATAGCGACATTCTTTCCAACCCGCGATACGCTCAAAACATTGGTCGGATCATTGCATCAAAATACAGAGACCAGGGTATTGAATATGTGGTTACTTCAGAAACGAAAGGCATTCCGGCAGCACTTGAAACAGCACGTTATCTTAATGTGCCCATGGGCCTGATCAGACGATCAAATCGGGTGACGGAAGGCGCAACCACCAGCGTTAATTATATCTCAGGTTCATCGAATAAAATTAAGACCATGTATCTGAGCCGCCGCATTGACTTAATCGGAAAAAAGGTTTTAATTATTGATGATTTTATGAAAGGCGGAGGGACTGCCAAGGGGATGACAAATCTCATGGAAGAAGTCGGTGCAAAGGTAATGGGGATCTGTATTATTTTTGTGACAAAATTGCCGGTGGAAAAGCTTGTGGACAATTTTACTCCTCTTATTATTATGGACGATGATGATATGGATGGTGCCGGATTAAAGGTTTCTCTGTATTCTAAGTAGCAAAAAACCTCACTTATATTTAGGACATTTAATAAGGAGTGTAATTAGGAGTCACTGTTTTTATTCCAGAGGTATGGGATGCTGGATGATCAGCCCTTAAAAAAAATGTTATTGATTCAAAAAAATTGAGGTTTTTGTTTTAATATTTATAAATTTGTGATAGTATGTGTATAAGGTTAGACAGATGATTTTATTTCAAAGGGGAAGGATTACTACGAAATGGAAATAACGGACGTAAGAGTAAGAAAAACGTATCCAGAAGGTAAAATGAGAGCGATTGTTTCGGTTACTTTTGATGACCAATTTGTTGTTCATGATATCAAAGTGATTGAAGGGCAAAGTGGATTTTTCATTGCAATGCCAAGTAGAAAAACCCCGGATGGCGAGTTTAAAGACATCGCACATCCCATTAACATGGGTACCCGTCGTGAAATGCAGGAAAAGGTACTGAAAGCTTTCGAAAAAGCCATAGAAGATGATATCCAACCGGTCAAAGAAGAAATCGAAGAAGTAGAACTAGAAGTAGATTACGAAGAAGAATAAAAAGATATAAAAAAAGGGGGAATCATTTCCCTTTTTTTGTTGTTAATAAATTGATAATATTGGAGAGTATAAAACCATGAAGAAATCAAAGACAATTATCCTGGCAGCCGGCCAGGGAACTCGGATGCAGTCTCAAAAATCAAAAGTGCTCCATCAGGTTTGTGAAAAAAATATTCTGGATTATGTGGTTGATGCCAGTAAAGGTTCAGGAATAGCTGATGTGGCTGTTGTTGTGGGTTATCAGGCTGATGAAGTTAAAACCAGCCTTTGTCCCGGAATTGCTACCATACTCCAGAAGGAACAGCTGGGTACAGGACATGCTGTTTTACAGGCATTGCCTTTTTTTAAGGGCCTGCAGGGGAATCTCATTGTACTGGTAGGAGATGCACCACTGATCCGCCCGGAAACCATAAAGGGTCTGGTGACAGAGCATGAAGCCAGAGGTCATGGAGCCACAGTGCTCACTGCAGAATTCGAGGATCCGACAGGTTATGGAAGAATGGTGAAAAACCAGGCAGATGAGCTTCTTAAAATCGTAGAAGAGCGGGATGCCACGGTGGAAGAGAAAAAAATCCGGGAAATTAATTCCGGGATGTATTGCTTCGACGCTCAAACATTGATCCTGGCCTTAAAAGAACTCAATACCAACAACACCCAGGGTGAATATTATCTTACCGATGTGATTGAGATTATGCGTCAAATGGGTAGAACAACCGGCACCTATATGACACCGGATCCTGAAGATATCCAGGCCATTAACTCAAAGGTTCAACTTTCAGAGGTAGCAGCTGTGATGAGAAAACGGATTAATTCAAGTCTCATGGATAATGGGGTCATTATGATTGATCCTGGTGCCACCTATATTGGGTGTGAAGTCATTGTCGGACAGGACAGTACCTTATATCCTGGAGTTATTCTGGAAGGAAAAACAATAATTGGTAAAGATTGTCTGATTGGTGCCAACAGCCGTTTGGTTAATGCTGAAATCGGAGATCATGTGACGATCCAGAATTCAACTATTTTAGACAGTTCTGTGGATGATGACACCAGCGTCGGACCTTATGCCTATGTACGACCGGGAAGCCGAATCGGTAAGCACTGTAAAGTCGGCGATTTTGTTGAAGTGAAAAATTCCACCATGGCCGATGGCGCAAAGGCATCTCACCTGACTTATATCGGGGATGGGGATGTTGGAGAAAATGTAAACCTGGGATGCGGAACCGTTTTTGTGAACTACGACGGCAAGAAAAAATACCGGACGACGGTGGAAAAAAACGCGTTTATCGGGTGTAATACCAATCTTATTGCCCCGGTAACTGTAAAGGAAGGCGCCTATATTGCTGCCGGATCCACCATTACCGATGATGTGCCGCAAGAGAGCTTAGCCATTGCCAGAGCACGACAGATCAATAAGGTCGGTTATTTGAAAAAATAAGCTTGCTAATTTTATGAATCATGTCATTATTATAGAATAAAGAAAATTAAGTTGAGGTACTGAAATTATGGATGGAAAGTATAGTGGAATTAAGATTATTGCTGGGAATGCAAACCTCCCACTGGCAAATGAAATTGCCGATTATTTAGAAGTACAGCTGTGTAATGCAGAGGTCGTCTCTTTTAGTGATGGAGAAATTGGGGTTAATGTTTTTGAATCTGTCCGTGGTGCAGATGTTTTTGTTATCCAGTCCACAGGAGCCCCTGTGAATCATAATCTCATGGAATTATTAATTCTTATTGATTCCATGAAACGTGCTTCAGCAGGACGAATTAATGCCGTCATCCCTTACTACGGTTATGCCAGACAGGATCGTAAGGCAAAATCCCGTGATCCGATTACCGCAAAATTAGTGGCCAACCTGTTAACCACAGCCGGAGCCGATCGGGTGATCGCCATGGATCTTCACTCCAACCAGATTCAGGGGTTCTTTGATATCCCCGTGGATCATTTATCCGGTGGCGGGCTTATTACCGAATATTATAAAGAAAAGGGCCTGGAAAACATGGTGGTAGTATCTCCGGATGTCGGGAGTGTTAAGCGTTCCCGTAACCTGGCACGTCACCTGAGTTGTCCTTTTGCAATTATCGATAAAGATCGTCCCCGTCCAAACGAAACCAAAGTCATGAATGTTATTGGGGATGTTAAAGGGAAGAACTGCATCATGATTGATGATATGATTGATACCGCCGGAACCATTACTTCCGGGGCCAACGCACTGATGGACCTGGGCGCTAATTCCATTTATGCAGCCTGCAGTCATGGCGTTTTTTCAGGACCGGCGATCCAACGCATTCAGGATTCATCCATTAAAGAACTGGTGACATTAAACACGTTGGTTATTCCTGAAGAAAAACAAATTGAAAAAATAAAAATCCTTTCCACCGGCACCCTGTTTGGTCGAGCCATTGATTATGTCCATTTTGGACGTTCCCTCAGCAAGCTATTTGTTGGAAGATACGTTTAGGATTGGCAGAAAATCATGTATCTGATTGTGGGATTGGGAAATATCGGCAGTAAATATGATATGACCCGACATAATATGGGCTTTCAAGCCATTGATCACCTGAGTAAAAAAAAGGGTGTTACTGTCAATAAGAAGGAAAAAAATGGCTTAACCGGGGTTTATCGCGAGTTTGGAGAGAAAATTATGCTGGCCAAACCCACTACTTTTATGAATAACAGTGGTCTTTGTGTGTCCGGACTTGTCAATTTTTATGAGGTCCCATTGGAAAATCTATTGATTATTTACGATGATATTGACCTTGCTCCCGGAGATGTCCGGATCCGTCAGCATGGCAGCGGCGGCACTCATAATGGCATGCGTTCCATTATTCAGAGTTTGGGAAGTCCGAATTTTCCAAGAATCCGGATTGGTATCGGTAAACCCGAGGACTGCTCTGATTTAGTGAATTACGTTTTAGGCTGTTTTGCAAAAAGTGAGCTGCTGCCCATGGAAGATGCAGTCATAGAGGTTTCCAGGGGAGTGGATTATTTCGTGAAGGATGGTGTGGATTTGGCAATGAACCAGATTAATGTTCGCAAAAAGCCAGAAAAACCAACTGCCACAGCAATAGAAGAAAACAATTAAAAAATAATATGGAAAAAGATAGTAAAATCAAAAGCCCGGGTTTCAAAACCTGGGCTATCAGTGTTTAGAAAAAGAAAGAAGTGACAAATGGATTTACTGTATGAGGACCTTCTGGGGTTGGAAAAGACAAAAATTATTCTTAATGCACTGACACCCGGGGAAATTGTGAACCTTTCCAATATGAATAACAGTCTTAAGGAAGTACTGACCGGATTAATTTACAATAATCAGGAAAAACGGATTCTTTATGTGACGGCCACCGATTATCTGGCACAAAAAAAAGCGGTCGCCATCGAAAAGATTCTTCAGGAAAAAGTGCTTTATTTTCCCATGGAATCGATTCATGATTATTTTGCCGATGTCCACAGCCAGGAGATTAATCAACAACGTTTGGCTGTTCTCGAAATGATTTTATTGGGGAACAAGGAAGTTGTGGTGACCAGCGTTGAGGCGCTCCTGAAAAAATGCATGCCGCTGGAAAAGTTCCGGGAACTGGCATTTAGCCTGGGGCTGGAAGAATCATGGGATCCCCTGGCATTGGTGGATCGTCTTTTTGCTTTAGGATATAACGGCGTCTATCAGGTTGAAGCACGCGGACAATATGCTCACCGAGGCGGAATTTTAGATGTCTTTCCACCCATCGGAAGAAATGCTTATCGGATCGAATTTTTTGGAGATACCATTGAGTCCATTCGATGTTTCGATCCGGAAACACAATTATCGACCCGGTCGGTTGATCGTGTTCGGATACCGCCAGGCCGGGAAATTATCCTGGATTCAGATGAACGCAAAAAAGCTCTGGCCCTTATGGAAAAACGTTATGGCACCGTTTCGGAGTATGCCGCATTACTTGAGCGAATGACCGAAGATCCCGGTGCCCATGATGAAACCCTGATTTCCTTTATTAAAAGCGAAGCATCTTTTGTGGATTATCTGGGAGATTGTGTTTGTATCTGGGATGAACCCCCGCGGATCAGAGAATCTCAGGTGTTATTCCAGGAAAAAATCCAGCGGAATTTTGAAACGCTGATGCATGAATTTTTTATGTTCCCCGAGGAACAGAACAAATTTTATGCCCTTTCAAGAATTGAAAAAGTCATGGAAAGCCAGGCTCAGCTAAAACTCCACTTGTTCACATCAAAAGGGAAAAAAGGGATATCCCTGGATATGGAAGCCAAGGATATCGATTCTTTTCTGGGACAGCTTCCGCTGTTTACTCAATTTATCCGGGAACAACTCAAAAAAAATGCCATTATTAACTTACGCGCCCGGGATGAGGCCGGACTTGAAAAATTAAGGCAGCTCATCACCGAAGCTGATATCCATAATTTTACAACCGGGGCCAGCCCGGGAATTCAGTTATCCATTGGCGAACTGGAAAGCGGTTTTGAACTCCCGGAGGATGGGCTTGTTTGTATTAATCAAAGTGAAATTCTAAAAGAATCCCTATCGGGAAAAAGACGAAAACGGATCAAGGGCCGAAAAATAGATTCGTTTACCCAACTGAACCAAGGGGATTTTGTGGTTCATGATACCCATGGCATTGGAATTTACCGGGGCATCGAGCAACTTAAAATTGACAAAACCATTAAGGATCTGATTGTCATTGAATATGCCAATGATGCCCGGTTTTATTGCCCGGTTGATCAAATGGAAGCCATTCAGGTATATGTTGGAACCGGAGAGAAAAAACCGAAAATCAACCAACTGGGAACCAATGACTGGCATAAATCAAAGTCCCGGGTGAAAGCAGCCGTTGAGGATATGGCCGATGAGCTCATTGCTCTCTATGCTAAAAGACGAAGTCTGGTGGGGTATGCCTATGGGCCTGATTCCAGTTGGCAAACCGAATTCGAAGAATCGTTTCCTTATATGGAAACAAATGATCAGCTCCAGGCTGTTGAGGAAATTAAGGTGGATATGGAAACGCCGCGGCCGATGGATCGGCTTCTTTGCGGGGATGTCGGTTATGGAAAAACAGAGGTCGCCCTGAGGGCTGTTTTTAAGGCCGTAATGGAAGGCAAGCAGGTGGTACTGCTGGTACCAACCACTATTCTGGCCCAACAGCATTACCAGACCGCAATCGATCGATTTAAAAAATACCCGGTAAATATCGGACTCCTGAGCCGATTTAAAACAAAAAAAGAGCAGGAACAAACCTTAAAAGAACTGGCAGCGGGACAAATGGATCTGATTATCGGAACCCATCGCCTGTTATCAAAGGATGTAATTTTTAAAGATTTAGGGTTGCTTGTTGTCGACGAGGAGCAGCGATTCGGGGTCCGGCATAAAGAGCGGATTAAACAGCTTAAGGAAAACGTGGATGTTCTGACCCTGAGTGCCACCCCTATTCCCAGGACCCTTCACATGTCAATGGTAGGGGTTCGGGATATGAGTGTTATTGATGAACCGCCAGCCGGCAGGCGACCGGTTCTGACCTATGTCATGGAATACAACCCGGCTATTGTCAAAGATGCCATTGAACGGGAACTCAGTCGGCAGGGACAGATTTTCTTTGTTCACAATCGCATTCACGATATTTTCGAGGTTTCCAGAAAGCTTCAAAAACTGGTGCCGGAAGCGCGGATTGTGGTGGCTCACGGACGGATGTCGGGTCCGGACCTTGAAGATATTATGGTGGATTTTCTTAAAGAAGACTATGATATGCTGGTAACCACAACGATTATTGAATCAGGACTGGATATAAAAAACGCCAATACCCTTATTGTTGATAACGGTGATCAAATGGGGCTTTCCCAATTGTATCAGCTTCGTGGCCGGGTCGGGCGCTCAGATGTTCAGGGCTATGCCTATGTGACCCACAAACCAAAAGTGCTTTCGGAAATATCGCAGAAGCGTTTAAAAGCCATAAAAGATTTTACTGCCTTTGGATCAGGCTTTAAGATTGCCCTTCGGGACCTTGAAATAAGAGGGGCAGGAAATATTTTAGGGTCAGCCCAGTCCGGAAATCTGGCAACCATCGGCTATGAACTTTATTGTCGGATCCTTGAGGAAGCCGTTCAGCGCCGAATGGGTGATGAAAAGGCCTTTATTCCAAGTGAACTTATTATCAATTTGGATGTGAGCAGTTATATTCCCGAAAACTATATCAGCAATGAAGAACTCAAGTATGCCATTTACAAAAAGTTATCCTATGTTAAGTCAAAAGCAGATTATGATGAGCTGGAGGATGAGCTTTTAGACCGTTTTGGAGAAATCCCGGATGGTGTCTATAACCTCATGGCTCTGGCAATGATCAAGCATTTGGGAAGATCCCTGGGGATGACGGAGATTCGTGACCGCGGTCACAGTGTTCTCTTTACGTTTGATGGCTCAAGAGAGGTCCCCATACCGGAACCTGAACTGATGAAACAACTTTTTGATCAGTATAATATTAAGTTTAACGCCGGTAAGGGGGAGCAGCTGCGCTGGCGGATTGTCTTAAAACATGAACAGGATCAGGTCTTTTTAAGGGAATTGGGCAATTTTCTTGAAATGCTGGCTCCTGAAAAAAATTAAGAAAAAAAGAAACGGTTCTATGTTATACTGGCAACAGTTTTATGTTACACTAATTAAGATTTTATGAAATATGAGGAGAGCTATATGAAAACAAAGAAATCACAGATATTGGTTATATTACTGGCAGTTACAATCCTTGTCAGTTTGTTGGGCTCTGGATGCAGTCTGGTTAATGTGGATCCTGAGAAGGATAAACAACAGACAGTGGCAGAAGTTGACGGAAATAAAATACTCAAAGAAGAATTTAATAATTACATGGCTTATTACCAGATGTATTTTGATTCCAATGGACAGACCTTACCGACAGGAAAAGAGTTTGTCCAGCTTAAAAAAGATGTGTTAGATGATTTAGTCAGAGTAGAAACCATGACCGCCCAGGGAAAAAAAGATGGGGTCACTGTTGATGAAGCTGCTCTTGGAACAGAGGCGGCAACCATGATCACTAACCTTAAAACGACCATGGTTGGGGAGGATAAATACAATTCCACCCTGGCAACATACAATACAGATGCGGCATCCTTTGAAGCCTTTATGACAAAATTTATTGTTAATAACGAGGTTGCCAATACGGTGTCAACAAATTACGATACGGCATTAAGAGCCGATCCCAGCAAAGAATTAAACACTGTAGTAGGCAAAATTGATGGCGAAGATATAAAAAAAGATCTCTATAATTATCGTTTAGCCAATGAAGAATTGCTCACTTATTATCAAACGCAAAAACCGCTGGCAACAGATGCAGCGACTGTGAAAACCACCAACCAAACCATATTTAATACCATTGCTCAACAAAAGGCAATGATTAAATACGCTGAGGATAATAAATTAACGGTGCCACAGGAAGCCATTGACAGCAATGTGGCAAGTCAGACTGCGTTTGTGAATACTCTGATACCGGGAGATGAAGCACTGCAAAAATACCTCGATCAAAAATATCTGACAGTGGCAAAATTCCGGGAGTTTCAACAACAGGATGCCAAAGCTGCAGCAGCAAATACAGTCATTCAGTCGGAATTAGCAAGCAAGGTCACAGTCAGTGACGGTGACGTTAAAAAATATTATGAGGACAATAAACAATCCTATGACACCAGTACGGTTTCAGCAAAACATATTTTAGCCACGGATGAAACATTGGCTAAACAAATTTACGAAGAAGCTAAAAACGTGAAAACAACCGAAGAATTTGATGCCCTCATCGCAAAATATAAAACAGTGGATGGCGTTAAAGAAGCCACGGATTTGGGGGCATTTACCTCTGGAAAGATGGTGCCTGAATTTTCAGCAGCCGCTTTTGCGCTGGAAAAGGGTGGCGTGAGTGAGCCGGTAAAAACAGATTACGGATATCATATTATCTATGTATATGATAAAACACAAGGCCAGATTCCAAGTTTAGAAGACAAGAAAACAGAGGTTACCGAAGCAGCTAAGAGTGAAAAGGCCGCGGCCGATTACTCGAAATTTACGGCAGACCTGCTGAAAAAACAAAAAATTGAAATGAATGATATTGTGACACCTCTGGCAACCTATATCACTCAACTAAAAAAAGACTTAAATGTAAAAGTTTATGAAAATAGAATTAATTAAATAAAAATGCCAGGCACTGGAACATGTTCCAGTGCTTTTATATTGCCACAGTTTGATTAAAAGGATATAATAAAAAACAATCTGCGAAGAACATCAACATTATGGTGTTCCAGAAAAATATTTTTAAAGAGGATTATCAATGTCAGATAAAACATCCAATTATTTAAAAGGTGCCAGCATTTTAGCTGCTGCCGGAATATTTTCCCGGCTGCTGGGTCTCTTTTTCAAGATTCCGCTGTATCAAATGGCTGGAAGCTATGGGAATGGAATCTATGCGAATGTTACCAATATATATCAATTATTGTTAATGGTATCAACCGTCGGGATACCTCTGGCCATATCTAAAATGGTTTCGGAAAATATTGCCAAAGGGGAATATGCCACTGCCCATCGGGTTTTTAAGCTCTCATTTATTGCGCTTGTCACGATGGGATGCGCCGCCAGTCTGTTCTTATTTTTTGGAGCAGATTGGATTATTGAAACCGCCAACTGGACAGCGGAAAGTTACCCGGCCATTGTAGCGATTGCATTGGCACCACTGTTTATTTCAATTTGTTCCGCCTATAGAGGGCTTTTCCAGGGGTTTGAGATTATGACCCCGACAGCGATTTCCCAGATCGTTGAACAGATTGTTCGGGTTATTCTCGGAGTGCTCCTATGCTGGATTTTCGTGGCAAATTTTGGGGTTGGTATGGGTGTGGGCGGTGCTGTTTTTGGCGCCACTGCCGGTGGGTTTGCGGCAGCCATATTACTGGGCTATCTTTATCGGACTTTTGTGAGGGATAACCGTCGTCTTCTTAAAAAAAGAACAGGAAGGCGGCAACGCTCAAATAAGGCCCTGTTAAAACGATTGCTGATTATCTCAATTCCGGTCACATTGACTTCGGCACTGGTTTCAATGTTTTCTACCATCGACTCATTTATCTACGTTACAAGACTTGGATTAGCAGGGTTTGGGGCAGTTGATGCGACCATTATGTTCGGGGATTTCAGCAATGCGGAAATTCTCATTAATTTGCCATTGATTCTCAGCGGAACCCTGGCAATTGCAATGATACCAACGATTTCCAGGTCGTATGCGCTACGGGATCGTGAGGAAACGAATAAAAAAATCAGTTTGTCCATTCGTATTATTTTACTCGTGGCATTTCCATCCTGCATTGGATTATCGGTGCTGTCCTATGGAATTTTTGATCTTTTGTTTCCGGGATCCCCTTACGGGGCTCAAATACTAAGCACTCTATCCTTTGCGACTATTTTTATGATGCTGTCAAATACTTTCCAGAGTATCCTCCAGTCCATTGACCGCTTTCGGGTGCCTCTGATTAACCTGGGGGTGGCCATTATTATCCGGTTTATCACCGGCTGGATATTCCTGGCCATTCCGGCCATTAATATTTATGGGATTGTGCTCAGCACCATTATCACCTTTGTCTATTTAACGGTTGCTAATTTCCTGTCAGTCAGGCGTTTTACCGGAGTACGCATCGATTTATTCCATACCCTGGTTAAGCCCTTGTTTGCCGCGGTTATAATGGGGCTGATTACCTTTTATGCATTTAACTTTGTTTCATCCATTGCCGGGAACTTTTTAGGGCTTGTTATCGCCTTTGTTGTTGCGGTTTGTGTATATGGGATCATCATGATTTTCATTAAAGGAATTACCGAAGAGGAAATCGGATATTTCCCCGGGCATCAGCGTCTCCTTGTTGTGTATGATCGCATCAACCGATTGGTTCCAGGTCGAAAAAAACCCCGAAAACGGCGCTAAGATTTAATTTCAGAAAAGGAAGTGAACCATGTCACGCATTGATATTGTCGGGTTAGGACCGGGAAACCCCGGTCAGATAACCCTTGAAACATTAGCATTACTTAAAAGTCCTAATAAAAATTTCTTTCGGACAGAAATCCATCCGGTCATGGATTTTATTCGGGAAGAAAAAATTTCCTATGAAAGTTTTGATGCTTTTTATGAAACAGAAGAATCCTTTGAGGATGTTTACGAAAAGATTGTCGAAAAACTCATGATGGTGGCAAAAGAAGGACAGGACATTGTCTACGCGGTGCCGGGGAATCCCCTGTTCGGAGAAAAAACCGTTGAGATACTCATAAAAGTTGCAAAACTTCAAGGGGTGGATTATTATATCAGTCCCGGGGTAAGCTTTGTGGATGTGACCATGAATGCCCTGGAAGAAGACCCGATCCAGGGCATTAAAATCATGGATGCTTTTGATTTTAAACAGAATCCACCGGATCCCGGGGTTGGTTTATTAATAACCCAGGTCTATGATAAACACATGGCATCCGAACTAAAGCTGGGACTGATGGAGATCTACGATCCTGAAAAAAAAGTGGTGCTCCTTATTAATTCAGGCATTCCCGGGGCAGAAATAGTAAAAGAAATTTCTCTTTATGAGCTGGATTGGGTGGATGAAATTAATCATCTTACCAGTCTCTATGTTCCGGCTGAAAAGAATGGAAACATCGGTTTTAACGGTACTCTTGCCATAATGAAGACCCTTCGGAGTGACGATGGGTGTTCCTGGGATCGGATTCAAACCCACGAAAGCCTGAAAAATTGTCTCCTGGAAGAAAGCTATGAAGTGATTGAAGCCATTGATAACGAGGACTGGGAGAATCTCACTGAAGAATTAGGAGATTTGCTGTTTCAAATTGTTTTTCATGCGGAAATTGGAAGCGAAAAAAGTCGATTTAACATGAATAATGTCATTAAGGGTATCAATGAAAAAATGATCAGAAGGCATCCCCATGTTTTTTCAGACAAAGCTGACTTTGATCCTAAAAAGGTTGAAATAAATTGGGATGCCATTAAACGTCTGGAAAAAAACGAAAGTGAACCCCAGGAAAAAAGCGAATCCCACCATCAGATTTCCCGGGAAATGAAAAATATTCCAAAGGCAATGCCGGCATTGATGGAGGCCTTTAAGGTTCAGAAGAAGGCTGCAAAAGTCGGATTTGACTGGGAAGATGCTTTGCCTGCTATGGACAAAATTACCGAGGAAACAGCTGAATTATGGGAAGCACTCAGGGAGAATCATTCAGAACATATCGAGGAAGAGCTTGGGGATTTATTGTTTACCGTTGTTAATGTGGCGCGTCTGCTTAAAATTCAACCGGAAATGACCCTAAGGAAAGCCACGAAAAAATTCATCAGTCGCTTTGAAACAATGGAAAAAATTGGAAATCAGGAGAAAAAGAACTTGAATGATTACACTTTAGATCAATTAGATGCCATCTGGAACCGGGCAAAAGGGCTTTAGAAGTGGAAAAAGTAGAAAAAAACAAAAAAAACTTGTAATATACAGGGCAACACGTTTATAATGTTAAACATAGAATACTGGAAAACTAAATAATGGAGGAAAAAAAATGAACAAATCAGAGTTAATTACTGTAATGGCTGAAAAGTCAGGTTTATCGAAAAAGGATTCAGAAAAGTCACTAAGTGCTTTTCTTGATTCAGTTGTTGATACTTTAAAAAATGGAGATAAAGTATCCTTGGTCGGTTTTGGAACATTTGAAGTGAGAGATCGTGCAGCTCGCACCGGTCTGAATCCAAGAACAAAAGAACCTATCCAAATAGCCGCTTCAAAAGCTCCTGGCTTTAAAGCAGGCAAAGGATTTAAAGACGAAATTAATCAGTAAGTGATAAAATAAAAGCCAGGGCAATGCCCTGGCTTTTTATTTTATCAGAATTTAATTATCTGAAACCATGGGAATACCGAGGAAAAAAATGAGAATAGACAAATTTTTAAAAAATGCAAGAATTATAAAAAGAAGAACGGTCGGTAAAGAGGCTTGTGACGGTGGACGAATTTCCATTAATGGAAAGGTAGTCAAGGCCGGAGACAAAGTATCACCAGGCGATATTATAACAATACGCTATGGCGATGGGGAACAAAAGGTGGAAGTACTTGAACTTTTAGAACATGCGCCAAAGGATCATGCAACAGATATGTATCGAGAAATATAAAAGGACTAAAATAAAAATGGTGAAAGATAATGACTGAAAAAAAGAAACGATTTATTAGGCGGCGGCTACTGATAATAATGATGCTCGTATTTATATTTGGTTTTACGGCCTATCTTTTTGCCAGTAATGCCATAAAGTTTTATGAATTACAGGATCAGCAAAGTCAGCTTGTTCAAAGAATTGAGGAAGAAAAAATAAGAAGCAATCAATTAGACGAGCAGGTTAAGCAAATAGGCAGTAAAAGCTATGTGGAATTCGTTGCCCGTAAATACCTGGGACTCTATTATCCGGACGAAGTGATTGTGATTCCTGTGGAAGCTGGAAAGGATGGCGCAAGCAATGACCAGACAATTGGAAAATGAAACAAAAAACAATGAAACAGAGTCGGAAAAAATTAAAGATAATGTTGCGGTGATTGATATCGGAACAAACTCTACCCGGATGCTTATCTTCAGAAATGATCATGAGAATTTGTTTCGGGTGAATAAAACAGTCAGATATACCCGAATGGGCCAGGGCGTCAATCGTACCGGTCAACTTCATCCCGACGCTCAAAAACGAAACTTAGAGGCATTGGAAGAGTACAAAAACATTGCCGCAGAAGACTATGATGTAAAAGTATTTTATGTTTTTGGAACAAGTGCGATGCGGGATGCCGAGAACACCGAAGAATTTACCGATCAGGTCAAAGAAAGACTGGGGCTTGACATTGAAGTGATCTCAGGAGAAACTGAAGCGGAACTTGGTTTTATCGGGGTCTCGCAAAGTTTTAATGAAAAGCTGCTGATTTTTGATATTGGTGGGGGAAGTACTGAATTTATTGTTGGCGAAAACAGGCAACTGGAAAAAATGATCAGCCTGAACATGGGATGTGTCCGGGCAACTGAGAAATACCTTTTTTCGGATCCGCCGACCTTTCAGGAGCTTGAACGACTCAATGAGGACATCTATGCAGAGCTGATAAAAGAAATCAAAGATTTTATACCACAAAGACCGTATCGGCTTATTGGTATCGGTGGAACAGCCACAAGCCTTTCAACCATTAAACAGGGGCTGAAGATCTATGACAGCGAAAAAGTTCATGAGAGTATTATTACCCGGGATGAACTGGAAGTCATGATTGAAGAATTATCAAAAAAAACCATTGCCGAGCGACAGCATATTGTCGGTTTAGAAGCGAAAAGAGCGGATATTATTTTGGCAGGAGCTTTCATTCTGCTTAATGTTTTTAAAGTGACCGGGGAAAAAAGTTTCACCGTTTCTGATTATGACAACCTTGAAGGTGCGGCATACCGCCATTTTGTAATGGGAAAAAAATAAAAAATGCCATAAAAAATATTGACATTGAAATTAAAATGTTGTAAAATGAGAATTCGTGTAAATGACACGTTCAGAGATAACAAAGAGCGGTGATTTGCAAAATAAAATAAATCGTAAAAAAGCTTGACATTGTTTTTGAAAGGGCGTATAATAACACTTGTCCCTCAAGAGAGCGGCGAAACGAAATTAATGCCGGAGTGGCGGAACTGGCAGACGCACAGGACTTAAAATCCTGCGATCCTAACGATCGTACCGGTTCAATTCCGGTCTTCGGCACCACTTTTTAACAACCAATTTAACATCGCGGGATGGAGCAGCTTGGTAGCTCGTCGGGCTCATAACCCGGAGGTCGTAGGTTCAAATCCTGCTCCCGCAACCAAATTTTAAATCACTTATTTATGGCGGCGTAGCTCAGTTGGCTAGAGCATACGGTTCATACCCGTAGTGTCGGCGGTTCGACTCCGTTCGCCGCTACCATAATTTAAAAATAATATTCAATATATGGCCCCTTGGTCAAGCGGTTAAGACACCGCCCTTTCACGGCGGTAACAGGGGTTCAAGTCCCCTAGGGGTCACCAAAAAATAATAAATTCGGTTAAAATATAGATTCAGTAACAGGTAAATCGCAAAGGGATTCGCATCCTGAATTAAATAATCCGGTTTTTTCGTGGTCGCATAGCTCAGCTGGGAGAGCACCTGCCTTACAAGCAGGGGGTCATAGGTTCGAGCCCTATTGCGACCACCATTTTTTTAGCAAAATTGTTGAAGTGGTGATGCCATGGAAAAAAAAATAATCAATTATATTAAAGAACAGAGAATTTTAGTAGCTGGCGATCATGTCCTCATCGGAGTATCAGGTGGAGCAGATTCGCTGGCTTTATTATATTTTTTGGATAAATACGCTAAGGCTTTTGGAATCTGTATTGGTGTTGCTCATTTGCACCACGGTCTTCGGGGAGCAGCGGCTGATGCGGATGAAGACTTTGTGAAAAAATTTTGCCGGGAAAAAGCCATTCCATTTTTCTCAAGACGACGGGATATTCGAAGAATTTCAGTAAAAGAAAAGATATCCATTGAAGCGGCAGGGCGTAATGAACGTTTTGATTTTTTTAAGTGGATAGCCGGAGAGAACAGCTACAATCGAATTGCCATGGGCCATCACATCAATGATCAGGCGGAAACTCTGTTAATGCGACTGATCAGAGGCACTGGAATTAAAGGGGTCTCGGGAATTAAATCCATCAGAGATGGCCTTTTTATACGTCCGTTTTTGTGTTTGGAAAAGAAAGAGATTCTTGACTATTGTCAGGAAAATCATTTGGCTTACCGAACCGATGCAACAAATTTTCAGAAGGATTTTACCCGCAACAAAATACGTCTTGATATCATGCCGATGATCCGGGAGATCAATCCTAAAGCAGAAGTTCATTTTAATGATTTTACAAAAATTGCGCTTGAATATGAGACGTTTTTTGAAGACTATGTTAATGAGGTTGAAAAACGGCTTCTTAGAGTTGAAGACAAAACAGTATTTCTTAATCGCGATCTCTGGCTTTGCGAAAAACCGGTGGTCCAAAAAGAAATATTGCGTCGCGCTATTTATAAACTTAAGGGAAGTTTAATGGAAATTGAGTACAATCATATCACTGCGTTTTATAGTTTATTAAAAAGCGATAAAACGATATGGGAATTCCACTTACCTCGCGATATTCGTTTAAGCCGGCGTTATGAACAGGTTATGGTGACAATAAAAGAAGCAGAAATCGATAAATCCATCACCCCCATCGAAATATTACCTGACAAAACCTGGATTTTTTCCAAACAACGGTTAGTTTTAGAAACAAAATTAATCAATCAGCAACAATTCAAGGAAATTTCTTGTTTTTTTTCAAAAGAAATTGAAAATCATAGTGAAAAATATTTTGATTATGATAAAATAGGATGCGTACTGTATTTACGTAGTCGAAGGCAGGGCGATTTTTTTCATCCTGTCGGGGTTTCCGGAAGAAAAATGATAAAAAAATATTTTATTGACAAAAAAATTGATCGAAATTTACGTGATGCAATCCCCCTTCTGGCAATGGATTCGGAGATACTCTGGATTATTGGTTATGGCATTAACAAGCGGCTATTAGCAGATTTGGAGTCAAAAAATATTTTAAAGGTAAAAGTTACCTTATGTTAGGAGAAAAATGTGAGAGCCGATATACAGGAAATTTTGCTTGATGAAGAAGCATTGGAAAAGCGTGTCAGCGAGCTGGGAGCAAAAATTTCAGAGGAATATGATGGAATGAATCCTATTCTTATCGGGATTCTCAAAGGAAGTGGTATTTTTTTATCGGATTTGATGAGAAAGATTACCATTCCCATGGAAATTGATTTTTTAAAAGCATCTAGCTACGGCAGTTCGGCACAAAGCAGCGGGGTTGTTCAATTGGAAAATGATTTATCCGTCGATGTTCGCGGGCGTACGATTATTCTAGTTGAGGATATTGTGGACACAGGAAACACTCTGAAATATCTTTTAGAGCGTTTTGCAAGCCTGGGAGCGGTAGAAGTCAAAGTTTGTTCGCTTTTAAACAAGGCCGGGCGTCGGGAACAGAATGTGGTTGCTGATTATATCGGATTTGAAATCCCGGATGCATTTGTGGTAGGCTATGGCCTTGACTTTGCCCAAAAGTATCGCAATTTACCATATATTGGAATTTTAAAAAAAGAAATATACCAATATCGACCAAAGAAATAATGAAGAGAAAAAAATATTATGAGAGAGAGTGATGATCTTTGAATAAATATCTAAAAATGATCGGATTTTATCTGGCAATCTTATTAATTATTATTGTTGCAGTGACCTTTTTAAATCCCGCAAAGAATACGGTCAAAACCATTGTTTACAGTGAACTGCTGACGAACCTTGAAAATAACCAGGTGGCAGAAATTGAGATTAACAATGCAAATGTAAAGGGTGTGTTCAGAAGCGGGGAAGCTTTTGAGGCAGTGGTGCCACAATTTATCATTGATCAGCAGGTTACACCCTATGTGTTAAAGAATGATGTGAAGGTTACCATTGCCAAACAGCAGGATTCCTGGTGGATCTCACTGATACCATCGGTAGTCATTATTATTCTGATGGTTGTGTTCTTCCTTGTCTTCAGTCAACAGGCTGGCGGCGGTGGCGGAAAAGTCATGTCCTTTGGAAAAAGCAAGGCTAAGCTTCAGGTGAAAGGTGACATAAAAGTTACTTTCAAAGATGTGGCAGGTGCCGATGAGGAAAAAGAAGAGCTGGAAGAAGTGGTTGATTTCTTAAAAGCGCCAGAGCGCTATCGAAAACTGGGAGCCCGGATACCAAAGGGGATTCTTTTGATCGGACCTCCTGGAACAGGGAAAACGCTTCTTGCCCGTGCGGTAGCCGGGGAAGCCGAAGTGCCCTTTTTTACCATTAGTGGTTCTGATTTTGTGGAAATGTTTGTTGGGGTTGGAGCTTCCCGGGTAAGGGATCTCTTTGAAACCGCCAAGAAAAGTGCACCATGTATCTTATTTATTGATGAAATTGATGCTGTTGGACGTCACCGTGGTGCCGGCCTGGGTGGTGGTCATGATGAACGTGAACAAACCCTGAATCAGCTATTGGTTGAAATGGATGGTTTTGGTGTCAATGAAGGTATTATTGTTATTGCCGCCACGAACCGTCCCGATATTCTGGATCCTGCTTTACTCCGTCCGGGTCGGTTTGACCGTCAGGTTACCGTTGGTATTCCGGATGTCAAAGGTCGTCAGGAAATACTTAATGTTCATAAAAAAGAAAAGCCTTTGGCACCGGAAGTTGATTTAGGCGTGATTGCTAAAGGAACCCCCGGTTTTACCGGAGCAGATTTAGAAAACCTGATGAATGAAGCAGCCATACTGACTGCCAGAAAAAATGCAAAATTAATTACCATGGTTGAGCTTGAAGAGGCAATTAAGCGAGTGATCGCCGGGCCTGAAAAGAAAAGCAAGGTTATGGTCCAGGAAGATCTCATCATCACGGCTTTCCATGAAGCCGGACATGCCATTGTGATGCACCTGCTTCCAAATTGCGATTCCGTACATGAAATCTCCATTGTTCCCAGGGGAATGGCAGCCGGTTATACCCTGTCACTTCCTGACACAGATGCTCAGCACATGAGTAAAGGCAAACTTTTAGATATGGTTACAAGTCTCCTTGGAGGCCGAGCCGGTGAAAAGGTTGCTCTGGAAGATATTTGTACCGGCGCAAGCAATGACATCGAACGTGCAACTGGCCTTGCCAGAAGCATGGTTACTGAATGGGGAATGAGTGAACACCTTGGTCCCATAACCTATGGACATCCTGATAGCGGGGAAGTCTTCATGGGCCGGGATTTAGGCAGATCCCGTAACTATAGTGAAGAGGTGGCAGCAGTCATCGATAAGGAAATTCGCACCATTGTAGAAAATTCTTTTGAACGTGCCTGTGCCATTCTTGAAGAGCATAAAGAAAAGCTTGAAGAAGTGGCAGCGCGACTCCTTGACGAAAGAACCATTACCGGAGAAGATTTCAGAGCCATGTTCGATGAAAAACATGATGATGAAAAAATAGTCAAAGTTGAAATTGAAGCAGAAATTGAATAGATAAAATAATGAAACACCCGAAAGAGGCTGTTGCAAGATCTTTGCGACAGTTTTTTTTTTAGGTTAAAATAGTCGAATAATCAGGAGGAAAATAATGGAAACCATAAAGGTTGGAACAATTTATGAAAAGCAGTTTAAGGTAACCCAGGAGGATACCGCTTTGGCAATGGGAAGCGGAGGAGAAAAGGTTCTAGCAACCCCGCGATTAGTAGCCTGGATGGAAAACACGGCTTTCGAAGGTCTTGAAAAAGCAATTGATCAGGGAAAAACAACCGTTGGAACCGAAATTCAAATTAAGCATCTGGCAGCTTCACCCATTGGAATGAAGGTCACAATTAAAGGAACAGTGATATCCCAAGAAAAAAGAAGCGTGACCATTGAATTGGAAGCATGGGATAACATTGAAAAAATCGGGGAAGCAATCCATCAGCGTTTCATTGTGGATAGGAGCCGATTTATAGAGAAAGCCCTATTGAAAATCGAGAAAAGAGCTTGAAGGAGGACAATAATGATTTTAGGAATTGATGTCGGAAATACCAATACAGAATTGGCCGTGCTTGAAGGGGATAAGATTCTTCATTCCTGGCGATTTGTAACAAAAACTCCAAGAACTTCAGATGAATATGGGGTGCTCATTAAGTCCTTTTTTGAAAATAGCGGCATTCTATCAGAAGAAATAGCCAGTGTGATTATGGCATCGGTGGTTCCAAATATTATGTATTCACTTAATAATGGGATTAAAAAATTCATAGGCTTAGTGCCCATGGTAGTAGGACCGGGAATAAAAACCGGAATGCCCATTCATACCTCAGACCCTGCAGAAGTTGGAGCTGATCGGGTAGTGGATGCAGTTGCTGCTTATAATATTTATGGCGGACCGGTGATTGTCATTGATTTTGGAACAGCAACTACTTTTGATTATATTACTTCTGACGGTGCTTTTGCAGCAGCAGTTACCACTCCGGGAATCCAGATCTCCATTGATGCTCTCTGGAAAAATGCAGCAATGCTGCCAAATATCGAAATTAAAAAGCCGGCTTCTATTCTGGCAAAGGATACGGTAACCAGTATGCAGGCCGGATTAGTATATGGATATATTGGCCAGGTCGAGTATATTATTAAACAAATAAAAAAGGAAACAGGAACTCCTGATATGAAGGTTGTCGCCACAGGCGGCTATGGGCGGCTTTTTCATCAGGAAACAGATGCCATTGACGTATACGATCCTCAGCTCTCACTTAAGGGGCTAAAAATTATTTATGATAAAAATTGCAAAGGGTGACAGACAAAATTACTTTTTAGGGAGATTTGCTAACAGGTATGATGAATAGAACATTTAAAATAGGAAATATTAACATTAAAACACCATTGATTCTGGGACCTATGGCAGGCTATACGAACTTACCCTTTCGGCTTATGTCAAAAGCCTATGGCGCAGGGATGGTCTTTACAGAAATGATCAGTGGAAAGGGACTTTATTATAAAGATCATAAAACCGCGGAGCTCATGATTACAAACGAGAAAGAAGCTCCGGTGGGGATTCAGATTTTCGGGTCAGATCCGGAGATTCTGGGAGAAGTGGTGGAACGTTATATTAATATAACAGAACATGCTTTTCTTGATTTTAACGCAGGATGTCC
>NZ_DATCHP010000108.1:0-6749 GCF_036508315.1 Acetobacterium sp.
TGTCGGCGCACTGCTTCGCGGTGTTGAACGATCACAGGTTGAACGTGGTCAGGTACTGGCTAAACCAGGTTCCATTAAACCACATACCCATTATATGTCAGAAGTTTATGTATTAACCAAAGAAGAAGGCGGACGTCATACCCCATTCTTTGATGGCTATCGACCACAGTTCTACTTCAGAACAACGGATGTAACAGGCGTCATCAAATTACCTGAAGGCGTGGAAATGGTAATGCCAGGAGATAATGTTCAAATGGAAATTACTCTGATCACACCAATCGCGATTGAAGAAGGCCTGCGTTTCGCTATCCGTGAAGGCGGACGAACAGTAGGATCCGGAGTTGTTGCCAAGATTATTGCTGATTGACGCTGAGTCCAATTTTTGTTAAAAAATTGGTAGTGAGTAGGAGCGTTAGCGGACGAGCGATAACGAAGCAAATGCAGATTTTGAAAGAAATATCCAGATGGATAATGAATTTCTGAAAAATCTGTACTCCTATAATAGACAAAACAATTTTAAACCGTCCCTCCCAGAGGGGCGGTTTTTTGTGGTATAATGGGTGAAAACTTAAGGGAGAAAGCAGAGCATGAAAAAATATATTAGTATCAGAATTAACGATAAGGTTGAGGCCATCGGAAATGATTACAACAAGGGTCTTCGAAAATGCAAGACAAAAGAATTAGCACAGGAAATCGAAGATATCTGCAACGATTATGATGAGAAGGGTTACGATGTGGTTTCGATTGTACCAATTATCCAAGGACAACATGTGGTAGTATCCAACGATGGTGCTTGGGCAAATAGTGCCACCGAGGGTGTCATTATTACGTTTAAAGCAAATTAATCCATTGAATCTAAAGAGCTCATTTTAATTGAGTTCTCAAAGTGTTGACAAACCTCTTTCCGGACATTTAATTGATCGTTGTGTGCTGCATGATCGTACAGGCAACGCCTGTTCGCCATGATGCACACAACATGATGCAATAAAAATCCGGAAAGAGGCTTGTCTAATTACTTCGTCTACAGTCTTAGCGCTCATTTTTGTTGAGCTCTTATTTTTTTACCCTACTGATTCCAGAGTTTTCATTCAAAAATTCATAAAAGAATTCTCGTTTCATATATTCTTCAGGAGTGAGTTCAGTTTGATTGTATGCAAAGTTAAGCTTGGTAATAGCAGCCTCAAAAGAGATGTTTTCCAGAGGAATGGCTCCAGCGTCAATGAGCTGGCAAGAAGATGCATAAAGATCACCATTTATGTTTTTATATGAAATCATATAATGCTTTACCTGGGGATTGTTTTTAATGAATTCCAAAAGGGAGGACCCATTTTCTCCTGTAACATTTCCGCTGCCAGTATGATAGAGAGAATGAAGCACAGCCATAATTGAATGAGTTTTTAAGCCAATACATCGGTAATTGAGTCCCGGATAGGCGCGAAGTCCTAAGACTTCATTACTAAAGCCTTTGATATAAGGTACAAGGTCTGGACATGGGTTATAAAGTTTCAGCATGTTGGGGTTCGTAGGAGAAGGGGTGGAGCAGAGTCCACGGGAATCCAGAATGCCTAAAGGGGTACCAAAGCTTTTGAAATCGTCTTTAAACCAATCAGCTTCAAGTAAACGTGAGGCCAGGTGGACATAAACCTTACCATCACTATTTTGATAAATTACATAAAATCCCGGAAGTTGTTGATTACAGATGAAGTCGACACTGGCGGAAAAATTCACCAAAGCGTTGCTGTATTTTTCTCCAAGAGCATAGTTTGCAGCCACCAATACAATGGGAATTGAGGGGCTATCAACGCCGTAACACAGAGCAGCGCCTGTATATGGCAAGGTATCGGAGCCATGTGCAATAATAACACCGGAATAGTTTCCCAGGCTAAATGTTTCAAGTGCCTTTAAGATTTGAAACCAGTGTTTCGGCTCAGCATTTTCACTGAGAATGTTAAATGGCCGGGATACTTCAAAATCAATTTGTGAGTTACTTTGGCTTTTGTAAAGGGATAACAGGTCATCACCACGGCTGATATCGACATCAATACAGCCATCATTGACGGCGCTGCCAATGGTTCCTCCGGTTAACAATAAAAGTATTTTAGGCGGTTTTTCCATAGGTTGTGGTTCCTTTCATTAATTTAAAAGCATTATAGCACCAATCGGAGAGAAGGGAAATAGAAAAAGCAAACAGCGAGTTTTCGTTGTTTGCTTTGGTTTATAAACAAAAGGGTTCTTGGAATTATCGCTCAGGCTGATTTAAATAATCATGTTTTTTCCAAGGGCGGTATTCATCATGTAAGCATTTGAAAAATTAGGGTCGGTTGCCAACTCCACATGGGTTGTGGCCGCTGGGATTTGCTCACAGTGCTTTACTTCATCCTGAGATAAGAGAAAAAGCTGGACCCCAGTGCCGGCACCGTTACCGATTGAACGGATGGGAACTCCTTTAATTTTAGGGAGTAAGCCGATGAATTGGGCATTATCTAAATCTATGTAATTTCCAAACGCTCCAGCAAGAACAATTTCAGTCAGCTGCGAACCTTTGATTCCATATTGCTTAGTCAGAAGACAGCAGCCAGTATAAATGGCTGCTTTTGCTAATTGAACCTGGCGGATATCTTTTTGGGTAATAATCATTGCTTTTCCATCAGGATTTTCCTTCTGGGAAACAATAATAAAGTAGCGTTGGCCGCTCTCATCAATGCTAAAACGATTTTTCAGTGGATGAGCTTCAAGAGTCTTATCTTTTATAAAGTTCCCTTTTTCATGGACTAATCCTTCACGAAAAAGTACAGCAATGGCATCAATAATTCCAGAGCCACAAAAACCAAGTGGTGCAACGTTTCCAATGACATGACACTGGAATTTATTATTAACAAGGGTAACCTTTTCGATAGCCCCGGTAGTGCCACGCATACCCATATGGATTCCGGCACCTTCCAGTGCGGGACCGCAGGCCGTTGAGGCAACAAAATATTTATGATAATTACCAATGGCGATTTCACCATTGGTACCAAGATCAATCATTAAGCGGAAGGACTCGTCTCGTGGCAGTCCAAGAAGAACAGAAGTGGTATCTGCACCTACAAACCCACCCAGCAATGGGAGAAATGTAATCCTGCCATAGGGATTCATTGTAATATTAAGATCTGAGGCATTTAAAATCACCATATCTTTAGTAATGCCAGTGAAGGGGGAAAGACCTAAATGAACGGGGTTAAGGCCTAGAAAAAGATGGGCCATGGTACTGTTGCCACAGAACACACAATCGTAAACTGCCTGATTAGATATGTCGGATTCTTCACAGAGGTTGAGTAAAATGCTATCGATGGTTTCCAGAATAGAATCTTGGATCTCTTTAAGATTCTCAGCAGAGCCTGATGCGAAGTCGATTCGACTGATCACATCGCCGCCAAAAGAGATTTGTTTATTTAAGGTAGAGTATTGGTTAACCAGGACACCAGTGGCTAAATCATAAAGGTAGCCAACCACTGAGGTTGTACCGATATCAAATGCGACCCCATAGGGAGAAATTGAAGTATCGCTTGGAATGAGATCAATTATTTCTTCATTAAAGACAATAAAATTTAAAAGTGCTTTATCTTTGAGGTGAAAAACTTCAGTGAATTTTTTTAGAACCTTAAGGGATGAAATGGTAACAGGTAAATCCAACACGCCACGAATGGTTTCAAGGTCATAGGAGCACATGAGGGTTGTAAGATCGGCATAGGGAACAGAAAATACTTTAACACGGGGATCAAATGGCAGTACCCCGTTAGCACTGGTTTCCAGAATTTGGGAAAGTGCTGCTTCTCTGGAAATCAAAATGCTCATGCCCTGGGATACTATTTGTTGGCAACCCAAAACTTCCTTAGTATGACCATTTTCACGGATTGTCACGAGACATTTTTTACAAGTGCCTTTTCCACCGCAAACAAGATTCTGAGGAAAGCCTGCTAGAGCACAGGCTTCAGCAACAGTTTTATCCTCCTCAATTGTGATGGTTTTATCCAGTAAAGGGAAAAAAACCTGAATGTTTTCTATAAATGACATTAATTTGTCCTTTCATCATATAAAATGTTAAAAACTGATTAAAAATGCAATCATTATTTCCAGTATTATACTCCTATCTGAAGTTATTTACAAGAAAAGAGAGAAAATTGAGTGATTCCAGAATAGATATTGACAGAAAATGAAGAAAATGATAATCTGATTCAGTAATGTGTACACAGGTAAAACTTATGTGTATATCACTTAAATAAGATACAATCAATGCAATCGAAAAGAAAACAGGAGAATTATTGTGATTATTATTGGTGAAAAAATTAATGGAACCATACCCTTGGTCAAAGAAGCAATTGAAAGAAGAGATGTCGGGTTTATAGCAGATCGCGCTGTGAAGCAGGCAGAAGCTGGTGCAGACTTCATTGATATATGCGCGGGAACGGCTCCTGATCTTGAGATTAAGGTTTTAAAATGGTTAATGAATGTTGTTCAAGATGTAGTAGAGACTCCGATTAGCATTGATAGTCCAAATCCACATGTCATTGAAGCAGTATTTAAATATGCTAATAAACCGGGTTTGTTAAATTCAATCTCTGAGGAAGGTGATAAGTGTGAAGTGCTTCTTCCATTATTGGAAGGAAACAGCTGGGAAGTAGTAGGGCTTACCTGCAATGATAAAGGTATTCCCGGCGATTTACAAACAAAAGTGGATATTACAAATATTATGGTAGAAAAAGCTGCTAAATATGGGGTAACCCCTGATCGTATGCATATTGACCCTTGTGTTATGGCACTATCAACACAAAACAATGCATACCTTAATTTCATTGAGGAAATAAAAGAAATCAGAGCTTTATACCCAACCATTCATATTACCTCAGGTTTAAGTAATATTTCATTTGGATTGCCAGCACGGGCATTAATGAACAAAACCTTTATGACTCTGGCAATTCAGGCTGGCATGGACTCTGCCGTTATGGATCCTTTAAATAGAGAGTTGGTCGGAACCATTTTTTCAACCTATGCGCTTTTGGGAAAAGATAAATATTGCAGAAAATACAGCAAAGCTTTCCGTCAGGGCAAAATCGGTTCTGTTTCTAAATAATCAGTTTGGGAGTACTCTAATTCTGAAAAGAAACATCGGAAAAAATAAAAATTTTACAAATATACCGAATTTTATTGGGATATCAAGTTTCAGAGTGTTTTTTAGATCATCAATAGTGCTGAATAATAAATAAAAAGAAGTTGAAGTATCGTTTTGCACCTGAGAATGGGGCCTAGAAGATCTGCAGAGTAATATATTGTTCTGATTAGCGATGGTAACCCCGTAAATGTAAACGTTTTTTGAGTTTTTACGGTAAAAAATTGTCACATTTAATATTTGATTTTTAGTATAAAATCATTTATCATTAAACGTAGATGTTAAAAATTTATCAAACTAATGGAGGAAATTTTATGGGATTTAAGTCAGATATTGAAATTGCACAAGAAGCGATACCACAGGATATTCGTGTGATTGCTGCTAAATTGGGTTTAACTGAGGATGATCTGGATTTATACGGTAAGTATAAAGCAAAGGTTCATTATGATCTTTTAAAGAAAAATGCACCACCTAAGGCACGTTTGATTCTTACAACAGCTATTAACCCGACACCAGCTGGTGAAGGAAAAACCACAACAACCATTGGTGTTGCAGATGGTTTAGCATACTTAGGAAAAAATACAATAGTAGCATTAAGAGAACCTTCTCTTGGACCAGTTTTTGGTGTCAAGGGTGGAGCTGCCGGCGGCGGTTACGCACAGGTTATACCAATGGAAGATATCAATCTTCACTTTACCGGAGATTTTCATGCTATCGGAGCCGCTAACAATTTATTAGCAGCAATGTTAGATAACCATATCAAATTTGGAAACGAATTAAAACTTGACCTTAAAAAAATCACATGGAGACGTTGTATGGACATGAATGACCGTCAACTAAGAAACATTGTTGATGGTTTAGGCGGAAAAGGCGATGGCGTTGTTCGTGAAGACGGCTTTGATATTACTGTTGCTTCCGAAGTTATGGCTGCATTTTGTTTAGCTTCTGATATTGCTGACTTAAAAGAACGTATGGGCCGTATCATCGTTGGATATAACGTTGATGGTCAACCTGTAACAGCTGGACAATTAAAAGCTAATGGTGCAATGGCAGCATTACTTAAAGATGCTTTAAAACCAAACCTGGTACAAACATTAGAAGGAACACCAGCATTTATTCATGGCGGTCCATTTGCAAATATCGCACATGGTTGTAACTCTGTTATTGCTACTCAAATGGCAATGCATTTTGCTGATTATGTTGTAACAGAAGCTGGCTTCGGTGCTGACCTTGGCGCTGAAAAATTCCTGGATATCAAATGCAGAATGGCTAACTTGAAACCAGATGCAGTTATTATCGTTGCCACAGTACGTGCTTTAAAACACAACGGCGGCGTTGCAAAAGCTGACTTAAACAATGAAAATCTTGTCGCTTTAAAGGCAGGTTTACCAAACTTATTGAAACATGTTGAAAACATTACTCAGGTATATAAATTGCCAGCAGTTGTTGCTATTAATGAATTCCCACTGGATACCCCAGCAGAATTAGCCTTAGTTAAAGCAGAATGTCAGAAATTAGGCGTTAATGTTGCACTTTCCCAAGTATGGGCAAAAGGCGGAGCAGGCGGAGAAGAACTGGCTAAAGAAGTTATTCGTTTAACTGA
>NZ_DATCHP010000109.1:0-4492 GCF_036508315.1 Acetobacterium sp.
GGCAAACAAGGGCGATTATGATTTGCTGCTGGTTGGTCTGGGGCAATCAATCTTTGAAGGAAGCTTGTTAGGACGGATTTTAGGTTTTACAACAAGGATTATAGATCCCGACAGGTTTTTCAATACCGTTACAGGCAAAGAAAAGCTGTTTGAAAGGTCTCCGTTTGAAGAGAGTACGCGGATGATTTTGGCCAGGAGTGAAGTTCCCGTGGGCATATTGCTCGACAAAAACCTGTCAAAAATAGAGAAGGTTTTTATGCCCATATTTGATCATAAAGATGCTTTCCTGATAAAATACGCGCAAAAGCTGATCTCAAATTCGGGCGCCCAGGTCACCATTCTTGATGCAAACGGACGGGTGAAAGAATCCGGAATGAAGGAATTGATACGGGAGATTGAGCAAAACGCACCCAATCATATCTACCTGTTGAACCAAACCCCGATTGGAAAAGACACTTTACTACAACAGGATTTGATGATTGTAAGTCTCGACAGCTGGAAAAGGCTCATTGAAAAGCAAACCAGTTGGTTGACGAATACGCCATCGGTATTAATCATCTCCGAAAATCATGTTCACCGACAAATTTAATTTTCCCTATTAATTGCATTACCGATTTGGTTTTCCACCAGGTTCTTCATTAGGTCTAACGATGTCATAAATCTAATCGTTAGACCTTATAATAGTGAGAATTCACCATTTTAAAAATTTATTGTTGTAATATATCTTATGCAACATCCTCCCTTGCTCAATCAATTTGCGGTAATTGAGGATATGGAATTATTATATGGTTAAAGTAATTGTTTGCTGATTAGAAGGAATTGAAATACGTATCACCGGACGTCCCTTGACTTTTCCGGCTAATGATCAATAACTTTGCCCTGAGTGCGAGTTGACAGTATTTTCTCAGGGATCAAATTGGCTATAAAAAAAGCCCCGTCAGAAGCTTTACCTGATTAGCAAGAAGCGGTATCCTGCTCATCGTCGATCAAATTCCAGGTGGCATATTCTGCATTTTCCTCCTCCCATGCTTTGAGGCTGGCTGAATCGGAGGTTGGATTCCAATTAAAATGAAAATGAGATTCCTGGTTTTCGAAATTGTAATTTGCGGAGGTTTTTGAAGCTGTTTTCATGATGCAAAATTTAAGTTTAAAAATTATATGCAAGTGAACAGCTTGATAATTAGAGGCAGGCAAAGAGGAACTGGAATACCGGACCGATCGCAGAAAGGGAGGATATGCCGGGAAAATCCTTGATTGAGCGAAGCGTACGCGCAGGGATCAGAGCTAACTTAGCATAGAATTTTAACTGAAATTGTCATGAGAATAGCTGGACATCCGCAGAAATAACACCGAAAACCAAATCTCCAGAATCAATTTTAAAACCGAAGGTGCTGCCAGGCATGGGTGAATAAAATGTTTTGCCTCCATTTTTATCGGAGCAGGATATCGCTGCCATTTCAGAAAAAGCCTCTCCCGAGGCTGAAACTACAGGGGAGTGCAACTGATCTGAATCAGTGCAGGAACAAAAAAAGAGGCCCTGATCGAGCCTTTTTTATATTATATTTCTGATTGTCAGAATGAAATGTCTGAATAATTGGTTTTCGAGAAATTCTACATACGAACATCGCTAGTTACCAATTTGGTAACATTAACGGTTGGTATTAAAAAACCGTTGAAATTAGTTCCTTCCGTTTTTGCATGTAAAATTCCCCTAACAGTACCAACGGTTAAAACTGTGAAGTGAGTAATGATTTCTTTAGGTACAACAATTTCACCTTCCACTACAAACGTGTTCCAATCAGTGGGTTCTATCTTAAAAAAACAAGACGCTTCGATGATTAAAAAGGGAATCGCTTGCTGTTCAAATTGAAAGGAAGCTTTTACACTAATAATTTTATTTTCCTTATCAGCCCCAAATTGTAAACCAGTCTTTAAATTCACCACATCACCAATTTTAAATGAATTGGATATAATGGCAAACTGATCAGTGCTAATTTTAGCCAAAGAAAACCGGATATTTTCGTTGATTTTTTCCATTATGCAGCTAAACTATAAGAAATTGTTGCACAAGAATATACTTCATCTTCAACTGGCAGATCCTTTTTAGTTTCAGTACTCTTACTTATTTCCGGTAGAATAGATTCGGGAATTTCATAATTAATGGAAGAGCTGAAACCTACTACTTCTATCAGTTGAATACCCAAAGCAATTTCAAGTTTTGAAATGGTTTCGAGCGAAAGGTTCTCACTTCCTTTTACAATTTTATTGATGTATTGAGCTGATACCTCCATTTTATCTGCCAATTTCTTCTGGCTGCTTCCCTGATCACTAATTGCTCTTAGGATCTTAAGCGCGATTAAAGCCGACTTTTCAAGCCACGCCTGATTCTCTTGTCTCCATTTTGCTTTTTCGAGCCATCCGGATTTTTCCTTACTGACAAGCTTTTCAAAATTGGTTATTCTTTCCGTTTTCATAATCTTCATATAACTAATTCATTAAAAGAATCTGCATCATAAACACCGTTTTCTTTTAAATAGTTTTTACAAATGTCCAGTTTGTTTAATTCTTTTTCCGTGTGAGGTCTACCTCCCTTTTTTATTTCCATTTGATGCGTAAGTTTTATTGCACCACCTGTTATTACATAGGTATTTGTATCAATTCGTATTGCATAAATTCTCAACCATCTTCTCCTTGATTTTTGTTTTGACATATTAAAGATGAGCAAGTCAGAATCGTCAAGATTCCTAAACATGGAATCCAGATTAGGACTGCTCTCTAACGATAAATCTATAAATTTATTGCGCAGTGCAGCAGCTTCTTTTCTGGTTTCAATAATTGCATTATCAATATCGATGTGATAATAGCTTAAATCTTTACTGTTTTCTTCAAAAAAATTTCGGAGCAATTCAATGTCATTCCATTCGTCAAACAACCTTTCGAGTTCATCAAATTCTTCATCAGAATATTTAAACGAATACAAATAAGGCTCAAATATAGAAACTATTTCCATTAAATCAACTTATAGGTTTATTATTTTGTCGTTAATTTTAATTTTAACGTCGCTTATATTGTTCGAGATTTCGAGGAAAAGCCATTCTTAAAAATTTTACTTCGCTTTAAGTTGCTACGCATTTTTGCATCAATGTTTTATTATTGACGATAAAGATATAAAAAATGTCTGTTGACGCAGCTAATTCAAAAAAAAGATGTGAACAAAAAAAGAGACCCCGAAGGGCCTCTATCTCTATTCTTCCGAACCTGTTGGCGAAGGTTCCGATTTCTGATTAAGGATGTAATTCACCGCATTTTGTGCCTGGGCAGCAGCCAGAACCAGGACCTTTGGATCGTCGTTGAAAGTTCTGATCCAGCTTTTAATATATGCGGCATTGTTTTCGATGGTCGGCTGTTCAATACCGGTAATCCCGCACAGGTAGGCTGCTCCCATCTCGGCAACAATCTCTTCTTGGCTATAATCCTGATTACCAAACTGATGATCTTTTATTTTTTCGTGCCGCCCAAGCCTGGAGCGGTGACCTGTGCTATGGACTGCTTCGTGGTAAAGCGTTGAATAACAGTACTCATCGCGAAAGAAAGACCTTTGATTGGGCATGCAGATCGTATCAGTTGACGGAGAATAGTAGGCATGCGTATCATCCCATCTGATCTTAGGGCAGTCTTTCCATTCATAGAAAATTCGGTCAGCGGCAGCGATGGAATTAAAATCATGGTCAAAAGCCTCCGTTTCCGGAATCTTTTTTTCATCAATACCTTCGGTCTGTGTCAGGTTGAAAACATTGTAGTAACGAAGGAAGGGTGTCTTTTTAAGCTCGCCGTTTTTATCCTCCGACTCGAGGATCTTCCAGAAGACAACCATTGTTGCTTTCTCACCTTTGCGGATATTACCGCCAAGCGATCTAGCCTGGTCAAAAGTAAGGTAAAACGGAGATGTGTAAGGCATGCAAAGGAGCATCCAGAAGTTAATTCCGGTATAAGGCCGGTTGGTGGTCATGTTACGCGGCATCCCATTCTTTGTTCGCCAGGGAATCTGCCACGGAACCACCCCTGCTTCCAGACGGTCAATAATCTTTTGGGTAACCACTTCGTAAATATCCAGTTTATTCATCTTTTCTGCCGCTTGCCTTGCGGACTTATTTGGGCATCAGGCGCGCCGTTAATTATTTTCGGGCACACCTGATTGAGCCGGGCGGATTCTTGTCAACGGGCGAATGTCAGTTTCAACCGGAAGGGAAAATCATATCAGCGGGGATCATCAACTGTATGCTGTAGAGCATACAGTTGACAGACAATTGAGACATGGTGAAAGTGACCAAGCACGAAGTGCCGGGAGGTGATAACCTAAGAAATCTGCCATTGCATCACCGGACGGCCCTTGACTTTTCCGTCCGGCGATCAATACCTTTGCACCCAAGTGCGACACGTCGTTGCACAAGTAATTGTCTAATAATGATTAGACCTATTGTTCCGTCAATAG
>NZ_DATCHP010000110.1:0-26789 GCF_036508315.1 Acetobacterium sp.
CAGCTTTTAATCCGTCTGGTCTTGCAATAACAGGTTTTTGACTGCCGTTAACTGTAATGGCTTTCAAGTTCTTAGAACCCATAACGGCTCCAACCCCAGAACGCCCTGCAGTACGATCGTCTTCATTCATAATCGCAGCCATTTGAGATAATTTTTCTCCAGCTGGTCCAATAGTCATTACCTTGGCATCCGGATGTTTTGCTTTCAGTGCAATACTGGTTTCAGAAACTAGTTTGCCCCAAATATCCAAAGCTGGTAAAATTTCAACTTTATCTTCTTCAATGTTAATATATACTGGTAAGCTTGCTCTACCTTCAAGAATAATGGCATCATAGCCGGCATATTTCAGGTATGCTCCCCATTGTCCGCCAGAGTTGGAAGATGCAATGGTTCCTGTTAATGGTGATTTAGTAACGACCATGTAACGTCCACCGGTTGGGGTAGCTGTTCCTGATAAAGGTCCGTTAATAATAATAATCTTGTTTTCAGGAGCAAAAGGATCTACTTTTGGATCAACCTCATCCGAGTAAATCTTTGTTCCTAAACCTCGACCACCAATAAACTTCTTAGCCAGTTCAAAATCTAAATCTTCTTTTGTAATACTACCGGTTGTCAGATTGATACGTAAAATCTTTCCCATGTAACCAAACATTTGTACTCCTTTTAAATCTTATTTATTTGTAACCTATTACAGTATACACCTTTTTGTCTGCTTTGTTAAATAAATATCAGGATTTAAGCCAAATGCAAAAATTTATCGGTTCCATCAGAATGGTTCCTACTAAAGAAACTGTTTCTAAAATAAATAAACACGCATTTTTTGTCTCTTTTCTTTTATTTCGCTAAACCAATGGTTTTTAAGATATTATACCCTAATCGCCGCTCTTTTCCCTCTAAAGGAAAAGCATGCATTACAATCATCGGATTGAAATTCAGTTCGATAATACCATAGATTGATTGGGGGTTTTCATAATCCTCAATGATCATATCCACCCCGCAAAATTTTGCATTAAAGGCTTTGGCTGCAGCCAAAGCCTTTGCAATAAAATCCGGGTGCATTTTATCGGTATAATCAATACTATCTCCGCCTGTACTGATATTCGAATTTCCGCGAAGAAAAATCATCTCACCTTTTGGCGGGATTGCCTTGACAGTCAATATCTGCTGTTTTAAAAACATTAATGACTGATCATCCAACTCAATTTTTTTTAATGGGCTGGTCTGTCCATCACCCCGGTAGGGATGTTCATTTTTCTCTTCAATTAATCCTTCAATGGATGTTACTCCATCCCCCACCACATTGGCCGGTCGTCGATGGAGCACTGCCACTACTTCATTTCCCATGGTGAGAAACCGAAATTCCAAACCTGGCAGAAAGGTTTCAATGAGAATAGCTGTGTCATGCTCAAACGCAATACGAGCCCCTTCTAAAAGCTCTTCCATGGTTCCTCCCTGGTTGAAAATAAAAATCCCCAATCCAAAGTTTGTTGATTTTGGCTTAATCACAACTTTTTTGCCAATATATTTATGCAGTTTCCGGCTTGCCTCATCCAGGTCAAAAAATTCCTCGCCTTCAGGCACAGGAACCATATTTTCCTTTAGAATCTTCTTTGTGACAACTTTATTCGCCATTAATAATGCGGTAATATAAGAGTCAGCACTTGTTTTCGTAGCCTGTTTTACATATTCTTTGTGATTACCACGTGTTAAAGCAATAATGTTTTCAGACGGATCCATAGCAGTAACCAAAACACCTCTGGTCATGGCTTCCTTAATTAAGATCTGAGTTGACATTTCCCAATCCTCAAACCCCTTAAGTTGATAGTGGTTTTTCTGGGCTTCTTTTTTATATTTTTTAGCCAAATCTAAATTCGCAGATATATATCCCTTTTCTGCCATTAGTACTTTGATGCGGTGAGCATAAGTCGTATCCGGATTTTTTACCCGGCCTGACATAACATTAATACACTTCCCCTGTCCCAGTTCTAAATAGTCATTGATCTCAGCTATTTTTTCTAAAATATCCTCTGCCCAGGCAGTTTTCAAGGTCCAATGCTGATGATCTAAAAGCTCTAATTCCGGGTTCAGTCCATGTTCAGCCACGAATTTCTCATTAAGAAGGGCTTCCTGCTGCCAAGTATCAAAATTTTCTTCACCTTCCAGTAAAAGAAATAACATGAAAACATTCAAAAATTCAAGATCAATCTCAGCAATACCGCATTTGTCGAAAACATTGAGATCGATGGTTCGAATTTCAAGGTATTGGATGCCATCCTTTTCCAGAGATTCCATTATATCTTTTAAATTTTTAGGTTTCAAACGAATCTGGGCGTACAGCTCTTTGACTTCAGAAATATCCCCTCTTGCAATAAATTCATTGATACTTTCGAAAAACTCACTCATGGAAGAATAATTGGGGTAAATATCTATTATATTTTTGTACCCGCTGCAACTCCCATTTCTTGAAGAGATCAGTATTTCAGTCAGAAAAGTATTCTTTCCGACATCATCCATATCGGTTAAACATTCCCGTAAATAGGAATCGTGAAGTGCCGGGGTGCACCCCATGAGATAAATAATCAACCATCGATACCTTAAATAATTTCTGAGCACCTTCAGGTAGAGCTTGTCTTTAAAATCTTTAAGGGTTGTATCGCTTTTTGATTCCTTCCAGAGCGTTTCAATAAAATCATCGCCAAATGAAAAATTATAATGAATCCCTGAAATCAGTTGGCGTTTGCCGCCATATTTCGCCATCAGCTTTTCACGGTAAGACCGCGCTTGCTTTCCAGCCTCTCCCTCATATATGGCAATGGGAATAACCGAATCATCCGGAATATCACAGGGCATGGACTGGGGCCAGAAATATTCGTTATTTTCTTCTATTTCGGAAATAACAATATTGGTAAGTGCCTCTAAGTTCTCATAGGTTTCTCTCACGGAATGAAATACCGGCGTTACAATTTCCACCTGACTTTCAGAAAAATCGGTGGTGATATAAGGGTTCTCCAGTTTATCTCCAAAAATCGGTGGATGCGGTGTTAATGCGAGCTTTCCCTGGTCTGTTACCCGGAGTCCTTCCCTTTCGATACCAAACCCTGCGGTTAAAATATCCTCAGGTGTCATTTTATGTTTTAATATTTCGATCATGCCTGTTAACCTTTCTCTTGACGTACAGAAGAAATGGTATGAACTGTACTGAAATTTTTTTTGTATTATACCATAGAAATGTTTAGTGCAAACTTTTATAATTCCTTATTATTTCTGGGAATTAAAAATAAGCACCTTGCTTCAAAATCAAAATTAATCGATTTTTATGTATATAAGTGCTATATCCAAAAGCTGTCCTAATTTCATTAAGAAATTAGGACAGCAGTTATTATTATTTATGGTCGGAGTGAGAGGATTTGAACCTCCGGCCTCATGGTCCCGAACCATGCGCGCTACCAAGCTGCGCTACACCCCGTTATTGATTGCAATTCCGACCTATTCATTGTAAACTATAATTATAAAAAAATCAAATCTGTTTGGAGGAAAAAATTTATGCATAACAAAAAACCGTTTTATCGTATTGGAGCATTGGTATTAGTCGCTGCCCTGATTCTTAGTATAATTGTCGTTTACGTCTTACCGTATTAATGAATATCCGTATTATTTCTGTTGGAAAAATAAAAGAAAAATACATGACCATGGCCATCCAGGAATACTCAAAACGCCTGGGGGCCTATTGTCGGTTGGAAATTATCGAAGTTAAGGACGAAAAAGTTCCTGAAAAGCTAAGTGATCAACAGCGTCTTAAGGCCATTCAAGCTGAAGGAAACCGGATCATTTCCTTTATAAAGGAAGATGAAATTCTGGCAACTCTTGAAATTAATGGCAATCAATTGGATTCCCCGGGCTTTTCAGAAAAGATTGAAGCCTATGGGATTCAGGGGAAAAGTCAGCTCACCTTTGTTATCGGTGGATCACTGGGGCTGTCCCCTGAAATTATCAGACGTTCCGACTGGAGTCTGTCCTTTTCAAAAATGACCTTTCCTCATCAACTCTTTCGGGTCATGCTTTTAGAGCAAATCTATCGAGCCTTTAAAATCATCCGAAGAGAAACTTATCATAAATAAATGCTAATTTATAGAACCAGAGAGGTGACTTATGCCCGATTATTTAGTTAAAGCAACTGCAGCCAAAGGTCAGATACGAGCATTTGCAGTAAGCACAAAAACCATTGTTGAAACTGCTCGCACTGTCCATCACACCAGCCCCGTCGTTACCCAGGCTTTAGGACGGCTCCTTACCGCAGGAGCCCTGATGGGCTCCATGATAAAGAATCGTGACGAGCTTTTGACCCTAAAAATTAATGGCGATGGTCCTATTAAAGGATTGTTGGTGACTGCGGACTCCCAGGGGAATGTAAAGGGCTATTCCTATGTTTCGGATTTAAAGGATACCACTTCTATCCCTATGACCGTTTCTGATGCTATTGGTTCAGGTTCCCTGACTATCATCAAAGATATGGGCCTCAAAGAGCCCTATGTGGGTTACTCCCCACTGGTAAGTGGTGAAATTGCTGAAGATCTTACCTACTATTATGCCAAATCTGAACAGATTCCAACATCCGTATCCCTGGGTGTTCTCTTAAATGAGGATGGCTCTGTAAAACAGGCTGGTGGATTTATTATTCAGCTCATGCCCTTTACTGATGAAGAAATGATCCTTAAGCTTGAAAATGTGTTAGCTGACACCTCTTCCATGACTAAGCTGATGGATGCCGGAAAAACACCTGAAGCTATTTTAAAAGAAATTTTTGTTAATCTTGATTTGAATATTACAACGACCGAAATCGTCAGATTTTTCTGCAATTGCTCCCGGGATCGAGTAACTAAGGCCCTTATCGCTATTGGCGAAGCAGAACTTGAAGATATGATTGCAGATGGTGAAAGCACGGAAATCAACTGTGATTTTTGCAGCGAGAAATATGTTTTTTCCACCGAAGATCTTCAATTGCTTTTAAATGCCATTCGCAAGAAGGAAAAAGAAACCGAGGTATAACATGTCATTAACAGAACGCGTAAGCGGTATACTCATGCATATATCAAGCCTTCCCGGTGATTATGGTATTGGCACTTTTGGCCGGGAAGCCAGAGATTTTATCGACCTTCTTGCCAATATGAATTGCAGTTACTGGCAGATTTTACCAACAGGGCCCATTGATGATTGCTACTCACCTTATAAAAGCACCTCAGCTTTTGCCGGAAACCCTTTTTTTATTGACTTAGAGACGCTTCATCAATGGGGACTGTTAACTGAAGAAGAACTCATGAATAGTCGCAGCAAAGATTCCCCTTATGCTGTTAATTATAAAGATCTCATAAAAAATCGCGAAACTGTTTTTGGCTTGGCCTTTCATCGGCTAACCCCCGAATTAAAAAAAAGCGTTCGGAAATTCAGGCGAGCTAATCAGGCATGGCTTCCTGATTTTGCCCTTTATACTACTCTCACCAGGGAATTTTCTGAACCGAATTGGACAAAATGGAAAAACACGAGCCTTATTCACCGGAAATCCCATGCCCTTTACCATGCAATGAAAATGTATATTGAAGAAATCAATTATCATTGTTTTCTTCAATATGCTTTTTATCGCCAATGGTTTGAATTGAAAACCTATGCTAACACAAAAGGGATAAAAATTATCGGGGATATGCCCATATACATTTCACATGAAAGTTCTGATGTATGGAGTCACCCTGAACTTTTTCAATTGGATAGCCAGGGACGTCCTCTTTTTGTTGCCGGCGTGCCGCCGGATTATTTTTCCGAGAATGGGCAACTCTGGGGAAATCCACTTTATCGTTGGGATGTCATGAAAACCGATGGCTATTCCTGGTGGATGGAACGTATTAAAGCCTCCCTTAAAGCTTTTGATATGGTGCGTATCGACCATTTCCGGGGGTTTTCTGCCTATTGGTCGGTTAAAGCTTCTGAAACCACTGCCAAAAAAGGAAAATGGGTTCCCGGTCCTGGTATGGATTTTTTTAATCGAGTCTTCGAAAAATTTCAGGCTCCTGACATCATTGCTGAAGATCTTGGTGTCCAGGACGAAGCACTTACTCAGCTTTTATCAGAAACAGGCTTTCCGGGCATGCGGGTCATGCAATTTGGTTTTATGGACGCCACCAATAACATTCATCTTCCTCATAATTATTCGCAAAATACTGTCGCCTATACGGGTACCCATGATAATAATACTCTTCTTGGTGCCTTTTCTGACTATTCAACTGAAGATCGAACTTATGCTCTCAATTATTGCAACTACACCGATGCATGGGAAAACCAGTGGAAGCTTGGTGGGCCCCAGAGTTTATCCTGTCACTGTTTCGTTAATTCCCTTTGGCAAAGTGCTGCTAATCTGGTGATCCTGCCCATTCAGGATGTTTGTGGATACGGTGAGGATACTAAAATGAACCATCCCGGAACAATTAATGGCAACTGGGCCTTCCGAATAACAAAAGAAGGCCTTTCATCCATTGACATTCAATGGATGAAGAAATTGAATACACTTTACCATCGTGCACCCGTAAAAATCAAAAGGGTGATTGCAAAGTGATGCATCATAATCTTAAACATCTTTTTAAAAATATTTTTTTTATTGTGTTTGTCTGCATTAGTTTAAAATTTTGCACTCAATATGATTTTATAGCAATAGTCATAAATAATTGAGATTTTAAATAAGAACGTATCAACAGTCTGAGGCACATGGATATGTGCCTCTTTTCATGCAAAAATACTTATCTGGATTATTCCCGGATTTTACCCTCAGGTTATGGAATATAAACTTGCATTGCAAACTTAATCTTTGATATAATGACTTAAGGTAAATTTAGGAATAAAAGAAAAGAGGAGGATTTTTCATGAAAAAAGCACTTGCGTTACTGTTGTCTCTGGCCCTGGTTATTACCATGGTTGCCGGATGTTCCGGAGATTCGGCTTCTACGACTAACAGCGACGTCATTAAAATTGGCGTATTTGAACCGTTAACCGGTGCAAACGCAGCTGGAGGAGAATTAGAAGTTGATGGGGTTAAATTGGCCAACCAATTACGCCCTGAAGTATTAGGAAAAAAAGTTGAGCTTGTCGTTGCTGATAATAAATCAGATAAGGCTGAAGCCACAACTGCTGCTGCTCGATTAATCGAGAAAGACAAGGTTGTCACTGTACTCGGTTCCTGGGGGTCTTCACTTTCCATCGCCGCCGGTGACGTTGTAAAAACCAATAAGGTTCCTGCTGTTGCTCTTTCTGCAACAAACCCACAGGTTACTGCTGGGAATGATTATTATTTCCGCGTTTGTTTTTTAGATCCTTTCCAGGGAACTGTTATGGCTAACTATGCAGCTAAAAACTTAAATGCTAAGAAAGTTGCGATTGTCCAGGAAGTTTCCAATGATTATTCCGTTGGTTTGGCTAAGTTCTTTACCGATTCTTTTGTCAAATTAACCGGCAATCCCAATGCAATTGTGGCAACCGGTAATTACAATACCGGCGACCAGGATTTCAACGGTATTTTAACCAATATTAAAGCTGCTAACCCGGATGTCATTTTCGCACCTGGTAACTACACTGAATCTGCTCTACTTATCAAACAAGCCCGTGCCCTTGGTATTACTGCACCATTCATTGGTGGGGATACATGGGAAACCAACGAATTTATCACCATTGGCGGTGCTGAAGTTGAAGGTGCTGTTATGTCAACATTCTTTGATGACACCAACCCTTTAACAGAAGCTGGTAAGAATTTTGTTGCTGAATATAAAAAGGCTTATCCTGATCGTCAAAATATTCCAGCGGTAACCGCTCTGGGATATGATGGATACATGCTCACACTTGATGCCATTGAACGTGCTGGATCTGCTGATCCTCAAGCGATTCGAGATGCATTAGCCGCAACCATAGATTTTGAAGGTGCAACCGGTATGATTACCATTGATACCAACGGAGATGCTCAGAAAAATGGAGCGATCATTAAAGTTGTCAAAGATGGAAAATTCACTTACCTGGATACCGTTACTATTCAATAAGTTACAAATAATAAAAATATATAAATGATATGATCCAAACTTTGAGGGTATTTGTTTTCAGATGCCCTCAATTTAATTCAAAAGATTTAAACGAGGTTATAATTATGGTCATTGGAATGACACTTGAGACATTCTTGCAACAACTTATTAATGGATTATCCCTTGGAAGCCTCTACGCTCTTATCGCCATTGGATATACCCTGGTTTATGGAATTTTAAGACTCATCAACTTCGCCCATGGCGATATTTTTATGATGGCTGCCTATTTCGCATACTTTGGGATTGCAGTATTCTTTCTTCCCTGGTATGTTACTATTTTTATTACCATTGCTTTAACCGCACTTCTGGGTGTTAGTATTGAACGTATGGCCTATCGTCCACTGCGGGATGCACCTAAAACATCCCTGCTGATTTCAGCCATTGGAGTTTCTTTTCTTCTGGAAAATTTGGCAACTTATCTTTTTTCAGGTAAGCCACAAGCCTTCCCGGATTTTCCTTTAATGACCACCCCTATTAATTACGGCTCATTAACAATCCAGCCGGTTTCCATTTTGATTCCGATTGTCACTTTTATTATTATGATCGGTTTGCTTTTTTTAATCAATCATACAAAAGTCGGCATGGCCATGCGTGCCGTTGCTGTGGATTATGATACTGCAAAGCTCATGGGTATTAAGATCAATGGGGTTATTTCTTCTACCTTTGCAATTGGCTCTGGCCTGGCAGCGGTTGGTGCTATTTTATGGTGTATGAAATACCCATCGGTGTTACCCCTCATGGGAGTTGTTATCGGTCTTAAATGTTTTATTGCCGCTGTAATTGGTGGTATTGGCAATGTCAAAGGTGCTGTTCTCGGTGGTCTTATTCTTGGCTTTTCCGAGGTTCTTATGGTTGCCTTCTTCCCTGCCCTAACCGGGTACCGGGATGCCATTGCTTTTGTTATTCTTATTATTATTCTACTTTTTCTTCCCAATGGTATCCTTGGCAAGAAACAAGTTGAAAAGGTTTAGAGGGGGTACTGAAAATGGAAAATATTCAACACCGTTTTGGTGCCTACATCAAAATACACTGGAAAACAATTGTTTTTTTAGGAGTCGTTTTAATCACCATTGGCTTGGTTGATCAGTTCGTCGATTCCTATATTCGAAGACTTTTAAATCTTTGTGCTATTTATACGATTATCAGCCTGGGCATGAATTTAGTCAATGGTTTTACCGGACAGTTTTCATTAGGCCAGGCAGGCTTTATGGCGGTTGGTGCCTATACAGTTGCTGTTTTTACCGTCCCCATAGAAGCCCGTGCCACTATTTTTTACCTGGCACCAATGTCACCGTTATTGGCAAATATTCATTTGCCCTTTATTGTTGCACTATTATTGGGCGGACTCATATCCGCTGGGTTTGCCTTTCTCATCGGCTCACCTTGTTTTAGGCTTCGTGGCGACTATTTAGCCATTGCAACTCTGGGGTTTTCAGAAATCATCCGAATTGTTTTCACAAATACCCAAACCATTACCAATGGTGCTCTGGGAATAAAAAGTATTCCCACCATTACCAGTCTCTGGTGGACTTATGGTATTGCCATCATCATCATTGTTTTGACAGTACTGCTGATTAACTCATCCTATGGCAGAGCCTTTAAATCTATTCGTGAAGATGAAATCGCTGCTGAAGCAATGGGGGTTGGGCTCTTTAAAACGAAAATGACTTCCTTTATGATCAGTGCATTTTTCACCGGTATTGGCGGCGGGTTATTTGCTGCACTTCTGGGGACTGTTGATCCAAAACAATTCTATTTTACCCTGACTTACAACTTTCTGCTGATCATCGTTCTTGGTGGCATGGGAAGTATTTCAGGAACGGTTATTGCCAGCTTTATTGTAACATTGGGACAGGAGTGGTTGCGATTCCTTGACGAACCCATGGCTTTTGGATTAGATCTTCCAATTTTCAGACCCGGTTTAAGAATGGTTGTTTTCTCAGCCCTTCTGATGGTCATCGTTCTTTTTTACCGTAAAGGTTTAATGGGCACCAATGAGCTCACTTGGGATTTTATTGACAAAAAAATAAAAACAATAAAATCAAAGTTTAACAGAAAAAAAACATCAACTCAGGGAGGTGACGATAAATGAGTCTTTTGAAAACTGAAAATGTTGTCATGAAATTTGGGGGTGTTGTAGCCGTTAATAATCTGAACATTGATATTAAAAAAGGAGAATTAGCGGCTCTTATTGGTCCTAACGGTGCAGGTAAAACAACTGCATTTAATGTCATCACCGGGGTTTATAATCCAACCAAAGGAAAAGTTCTTTTTTCTCCAGAGGACAGTCATGGTGTTGCTTCCGAAATTGACATCACCGGAAAAAAACCTAATAAAATTACACACCTGGGTATTGCCAGAACGTTTCAGAATATCCGATTATTCAGAGAACTCACCGTGTTGGAAAACGTTATGGTGGCTACCCATGTCAATGTTAATTACAGCTTTCTTTCTGCGACTCTTCGCCTTCCAAAGGCAGTCAAGGGAGAATTAAAGGCAAAAAAAGATTGTGAATTCCTTTTGGAACGTTTGGGTCTCATTAATTTTAAGGATGAAAAAGCATCTTCACTGCCTTACGGAAAGCAACGCCATTTAGAAATTGCCCGTGCTTTGGCTACTAATCCACAGCTTTTACTTTTAGATGAACCCGCAGCTGGAATGAACCCCCAGGAAACCGATGCATTAACAACTCTTATTTATAAATTAAAAACTGATTTTGACCTGACAATTTTTATGATTGAGCATCATATGGATTTAGTTATGGAAATTTCTGATCATATTTATGTTTTGGATTTTGGTTGCACCATTGCCAGAGGAACACCGGAGCAAGTTCAAAATGATCCGAAAGTAATAGAAGCATATTTGGGGGTAGACGCCGATGTTGAAGATTGAAAACTTACAGGTTGCTTACGGCGGCATTGAAGCGGTAAAGGGCATTGATCTTGAAGTCCCGGATGGCAGTATTGTCACCCTGATAGGATCAAACGGCGCTGGAAAAAGCACCACACTTAGAGCGATTGTTGGCCTTGTAAAAGCAAAATCCGGCAGCATTACCTATAATGATGAAAAACTTCTTGGGTTGGATACCACTAAAATCGTTGGCAAGGGTATTACACTTGTCCCCGAAGGCCGTCATGTTTTTCCTGATCTCACCGTTATTGAAAACCTTAAGATTGGAGCTTATATGCGTAAGGATAGCCTGGATGAGGACATCAAAAACATTTATGATCTCTTCCCCCGTTTATCAGAGCGCTCCTGGCAACAGGCCGGCACCCTCTCCGGTGGGGAACAACAGATGTTGGCAGTTGGACGTGCCATGATGAGCAGACCAAAGCTTTTGATGATGGATGAGCCTTCACTTGGACTTGCACCCCTGGTGGTTAAAGGGATTTTTGATATTATTGAAACCTTGAACAAGGAAGGTATTACTATCCTGCTGATTGAACAAAACGCTAATCTCGCACTGAAAATTGCTGATTATGCCTATGTTCTAGAAACTGGTAAAATTATCAAACAAGGCACCGGAAAAGACCTTCTTAACGATGAGACCATTAAAGAGGCCTATCTTGGAAAGAGCCAGCATACAAAAAAATAGCAGCATTACAAAGGGGGTCATCAATAATTTGATGACCCCCTTTGACTGTCTCTAAACCTTTATTTTATTGAATATCCTATATCACCTCGTTTTTTATGGCTAATGTTTTATTAAATACCCGTTTGAATTTCTTACCGCATTCAGTAACAATCATATCATCAAACACTGAATGACCGGTGGTTAACACATGTAGCACTACCTCATTTTCCTTAATCACGCACTTCAGATCCTTAACAACACCATCCATACTCCGGTCCAAGTATTCGGCAATTTGCAGGAACAGGCTGAGCTGGTCAATGAGGTGACGTTCGTCTTCCTGAAGTAATCCCACATACTCCTCGGATATTTTAATCTTTTTATTCGTACGATGATTTAAAGCAATGAATGCACTTAATAAAAGCTCCTTCTGTTCGATTCCCAAAAGCCCGGAATTTAAAATAATATAAAAACTGTGTTCGTGATGATTACTGTATTGCAGTTTGATTCCTGAATCATGAAGCATGGCACTGGCCTTTAGGATTCTTTCAACATCCCGGGTAATGCCATGAAGAGGCATTAATTGATCGAAAATGGTTTTTGTAAGTTTCAAAACATGATAGGCGTGAGGAATATTAACCGTAAAGTTTAGCATAATATCCACCATTGAGTGTCCGAAAATATCGTAAACCAGATTATCTTCATGATAACCAAAGTATTCGTAAATAATCCCATCACGAAGACCGGAATTACTGATAATGAGCTCCGGGGATTTAATTTGTTTCATGACCCGTGCCAGTGTATAACTCGATCCCACAAAAATATCAATCCGTCCCTTTGAGAGCCCTTTCAGATTTGATCGCTCCACAAAATTCATTTCTGCTGCAAGATCACATATCCGTTGCACCGAACCAGGTGTCATTCGATAATTATGGGGAATTTCCATCGGATAATCAATGATATTTCGATGGATCCGACCAACATTTCGAATGGTTCCTCCTACCCCAATCAAGGGTAAGCCTTTGGCTCTTGAAAATATCGATGTTTCATCAAAGGCTTTTGTCAGAAAATGATCCAGTGCTCTTATTTTTTTATCAGTGACTTCATCTTTTAAATCAAAGCGTTCTGCCAAATCAATGGAGCCAAAGGGCAGACTGATAACATCTATTTTTTTACGGTCTTTAATAAGCACAAACTCGGTGCTTCCTCCGCCGATATCCATAAGAAGGGCATTTTTAACATCAAGGGTATTAACAGCTCCCAGATAATCCATGCTGGCTTCTCTTTCTCCGGGAATCACATCAACCTCAAAGCCGGTTTTTTCATTAATCAGCGCCACATATTCTTTCCCGTTGGAAGCTTTTCGAACGGCAGCAGTGGCAACGACAATGACTTTTTGAATGCCATAGGCATCAACCATCCGCCGATACATCATTAAGGTTTCCAGTCCGTAATCCATGCGATCCTGTCGCATGGCACCGGTTTCAGAAAGTCCTTCGCTCAGCCGGACATTCACTTTAACGTCATCAATTATCTGAAAGTACTCATTATTATAATATTCGCCCACCACCAGATGAACACTGTTTGAACCGATATCTATGACACCAATATTTCGTCGTTCCATTAAATTTTCCCTCCGAAATCCTGATTCAACAATTCTTTTTTCTTAGCCTCATTAAACTCGAATTCAGCTTCTTCACAAAAATATTTTTGGCAGGAAAGCAATTCCTTACCCCGTTTGTCCAACCGCAGATATTCCCCGGTTTCAGTCATAATCCGGGTTTTTATGGTATCCCTCATGGTAATGTCGATAATATGCTTCAGCTTTAACTTTAAGTCTGCATCCTCCACCGGAAAAAGAATTTCAATCCGACGATTGAGATTACGCTCCATCCAGTCGGCGCTTGATAAGAAAATATCTTCTTTTCCCTGATTATAAAAATAGTAAATACGGCTATGCTCAAGGAATGTTCCGACAATGCTGTGTACTGTAATATTTTCACTAACCCCAGGTATCCCCGGAACCAGGGAACACATTCCTCTGACAATCAATTGAATTTCAACGCCTGCCTGTGAAGCCTCGTAAAGCTTATTCACAATGCCTTCATCGATGAGGGAATTTACTTTTGCACAAACGATTCCTTTTTCACCCATTTTCACGTTTTCCATCTCACGGTCAATGGCAATATAGAATGCATTTCGCATGGTTTCCGGTGCTACTTCTATTTTTTTCCAAAATGTATAGTGGCTATAGCCAGTAAGGAGATTGAAAAGCGTGGAAATATCTGCAGCATAGCTTTCTTTCGCTGTAAACATCCCTAAATCCGTATATAACTTTGCAGTCACATCATTATAGTTTCCCGTGCTCAGATGTACATAACGTCTTATTCCATCGGATTCTTTGCGAACCACAAGAATCATTTTGCAATGAATTTTGAGTCCTGCCAGTCCATAAATAACGTGGCATCCTGCCTGCTCAAGCTTCTTAGCCCATACGATATTGTTTGCCTCATCAAAACGGGCCTTAAGTTCCACTAACACTGTCACCTGCTTTCCGTTTTGAGCTGCCTTTATCAATGCTTTTATGATTGGGGAATCTCCACTCACACGATAAAGGGTTTGTTTGATAGCAAGGACGTCCGGGTCAGAAGCTGCCAAACGCACAAAATCTATGACGGTATCAAATGATTGGTAAGGATGGTGTAACAGCCGATCCTTTTCTCGAATGACTTCAAAGATATCCCCGTGGCCATAAAAATCATCAGAAATTAAGGGTGTGTACTGTGGTTCTCTTAATTCCGAAAATTCAGGTCGTCCCTGGAATTTCATAAAACAGGTGAGATCCAGATTTCCTTTGAGTTCAAAAATTTCATCATCAGAAATCTCCAATTCATTCATCAACCATTTTTTCATTTTTTTGCCCATAAATCGTGTGACTTCCAACTTAATACTGGCGCCCCATTTACGCTGCTGAATGGATTTCTCAATTTCAATAAGAAGATCCTCAGCTTCATCCTCATCAATGGCAAGGTCTCCATTTCTGGTAATTCGAAACTGGCCGACCTGCTTAACATCATAACCCGTAAAGAGCTCACTAACAAAAGGGCTAATCAATTCTTCAATGAAAATATAATGACTAAACTCTTCTTCTGATTTTGGCAAAGCGATAATCCGATCCAGGACTTTTGGAATTTCAAGAATCGCCATAAAATCATTTTTTCTCTTATTCTTTCCTTCAGTATCATGGAGAAGTATACATAAATAAACCTGATTATTCTTCACCAAGGGAAAGGGATGGCTATTATCAACGGCTTGTGGGGTCAAAACCGGATAACACACATCTCTGAAGTAATACAAAGCAAAATCCATTTCTTCATTATTAAGCTCTTTATAATCCACAAAAAAGATCTTGTTCTGATTGAGTTCAGGCATAATAGATTTTGAAAGGCAAGTATACTGTCGGGCCATCATTTCCTGAGTTAGCAATGAAAGTTCAACCAATTGTTCCTTTGGCGTCAAACCATCCAGACCTTTCCGGGTATAGCCAACATTAATCTGGTCCATAATTCCGGCAATACGCACCATAAAAAATTCATCCAGGTTGGATGCTGTTATAGCCAAAAATTTTAAGCGATCCATGACAAGGTTCCCTTTATCATAAGCTTCTTCTAAAACACGGTAGTTAAAATCCAGCCAGCTGAATTCTCGATTTATAAATAATTTATTTTTCATGCCTCAATCCTCTTTATTTTCAGTGTGGGTTTAATCCCATAAACATTTTCCATGGTATACCGACTGGATTTGAAAAAATACTCTTCCAATTGAATGTTTTTTCCTGTGGTTACTTCTATGATCAGTCTTTCTTCTTTTAAATGACATTGGAGTGACTGAATTTTTTGCTGGAAGCTCTTATCTAAAGCGATGGCCACTTTTAATATGGCTGCAAGTTTTGCTATCAGCAATTGCTCTTCATCATCGGATGAATATATATTTTCTTCAACAACCATGAATTGGGTTTTTACGGCTTCAGCCACTTTCCCCATGATTTCTTTTTCCCTTTGGGTTACACCAATTAAATCGGTGGTTTCAATAACAGCACGACTTTGTATCCAGTAATTTTTATGGTCAATAAAATTACCGACTTCCATTAAATAACAGAGAATAGACAACAGCTGACGTTCGCGTTTTCCAAGCTGATGATGTTTTTTTAAGGAGTCGAAAATTTTCAAGCTCATCATTTCCACATATTCACTATGTCGTTCACTGGTATGGTATTTTCGACCAATGGCTTTTGCAGATTCATAGGATCCTGTTTCAATCCACTCTGATAACCGCTGGTTTTTTGTAACCTGAAATTCAAAATCTAAAATAGCATCCCCAATACTCATCGGAGTTAGAATAAAGGTTGCTGCCCCGGTATCTTCCAATAATTTCAAATAAAGTATAAGGGTGTGATTCAGAGTTTCAGCTTCTATCTGGTGCAGCAAAGGATACTTTTTCATTAATTGATTTACCGAAAGATTGCCTGCTGTTTTAGTCAGCTTTTCAAATTCCCGGGCTTCAATTTCGTAACATATCTGTCGTTCAGTATACCCACACAACTGGGCGATAACATCCACTTCATGGGATGAAACCAACAATTTTTTTATTTTTCGTTTTTTAATATTTTCAGATATATCCTGGGTATTCATGGTTATAAATTCCAAGAGCAGTATTTCAAATCTTTCTGTATTTTCTTCAATGGCCTTGAGAATTTCCTTCATTTTCAGTAATCCCAGCTCAGCGGTTTGATAATAATCAATGGTTCCATTTTTCATCAAAGCTACTGATACATTTCCGCTTGAAATAGCTGCTATCATTTGATCCCCGGTATTTTCTCCCAGAACATCAAATTTTTCTTCGCATTTTAATAGCATATGTCGATAAATCAAATGGGTTTCTTCTTCTTTCCCAAGGATTTCCACCCCATAACCGCCGGTGTTGATTTTAATCTGTTCAAGAATATAAAGGCGATTCTTCGCCTCCCGGAGAGCGGTTGTTCCAATAATTTTTATTGCCTCTACATCATAGGTTTTTGACATGGCAATATATTCATTAATAATCTGACACAGGGCATAAACCGATTTAAAACTGATTTCACCCTTGGTGAAACTTTGGCTGCCAAAGTTTATCGGATACATAGCCCGGTCTAAAATATTAATACTGCCTTTTCCACGCTGGCCAACAATGAGCTCGCACTTGCTTGAACCAATGTAGATGACTGAAAACCGCTTAATCATTAAAATCACCTCCTGTTATTCATCCTATTTTAACACAATATCGATTAAATAAATGTTAAAACTCAGTCAACTCTCGTATTTTTTGTGAAAATCCGGAATTAAGCCTGGTTTTGAATAATGATTATGATTTCGGCGGATTAAATTCTATGCTACAATTATTACCAGACATAATAATTAAATTTTCAGGAGGATAGCTCATTGGTCGGAACAATTATAAACGCAGTCACCATTATTTTTTGCAGTATCATCGGACTTTTATTTAAGAAAGCCTTACCTCAACGTCTTTGCGAAACAATTACCCAGGGAATGGGCTTAGGTATCATGATTATTGGCATTTCCATGGCTCTGAAAACCCAAGATATTATTATCTTGCTTGTCAGTCTTTTATTTGGTGCCGTCATCGGTGAGCTTCTAAATATTGAAAAACAACTGAAACGTTTAGGAGACAGACTTGGATCAAAAATGAAAAAAAAGGATAACACGATTTCCCAGGGCTTTGTCACCGCATCCCTTTTATTTTGTACCGGCTCCATGGGCATTATGGGAGCCATCGAAAATGGACTAACCGGAACCTACGGTATTCTGCTGAGCAAATCTCTATTAGATGGAATTTTCTCCATAATTTTTGCCTCCACCATGGGTATCGGCGTTCTCTTTTCAGCGATTCCTGTTTTTCTCTACCAGGGCGGCATTACCCTTTTAGCCGGATCCATTAAGACGCTGCTTTCTGCCGGGATGATTAATGAAATGAATGCTGTTGGCGGTGTTCTTATTTTTGCCATTGGCATAAACATGGTAAAAATAAAAAACCTCAAAATAGGAAATTTGCTTCCAGCCATAATAATGCCGATTATTATATTATGGGTGTTGGGATTATTCGGATTCTAAAAACAACTGAAAACTATTTGAAACCGAAAAAAAGCCGGCAGTCAGACCTGCCGGCTTTCTATAATAGAGGATTAATTTAATGGGAGGATTAAATTATTCAGGTTTATGATCAGTTGAGCAGCCCTTTCCGATGGGCTTTAATGTATTTACCGCAATAATTGTCTAAACCAAGGGTTGCTGTGGATGCAATGATACCTGCCATCATTTTTGTGTTGGTAGGATCCAGTACATATCCGTCCATGCCCATGGTCATTGTTTGGACAACAAAGAGGCGATTTAAAATGCTTCGGTTGGGCAAACCATAAGAAATATTACTCAGTCCACACATAAAATGAACTTCCGGGTAATCTTCTTTGATTTTTTTAACCGTATTCAGGACTTCTTGTCCTGCTGTACCAACACTGCTGACTGGTTTGACCAAAGGATCAAAATACATATCATCATCAGCAATACCTTCTTTAGATAATTTTGCGTAAAGATTTTTAACCACTTTCATTCGATCTTCAGCAGTAATGGGCATTCCAGTGCTGTCCATACATAAAACAACAATTTTAGCATTATATTTTTTAATGAGAGGTAATACCGCATCATACCTTTCGTCTTCATCAGAAATGGAATTAATCATTGGACGTCCATTTTTACAAAGTGACAAACCAACCTCCAGAACTTTTGCGCTGGGACTGTCGATACATAGGGGTATATCAACTTCGTCCTGAACAATATTAACTAGCCATGCCATGGTTTCTTCTTCATTTTTAATCATATTGCCACAATTAACATCAATATAGGTGGCACCTGATTTTTCTTGATTCCTTGCAAGTTCACGGATATACGCTTCGTCTTTATTCATGACCGCCTCTTTAACAGCCGGACGGCTTGTGTTAATTAATTCGCCTACTATTGTCAGCATATTTCTCGCCTCCACTCTCTTAATTTTTTATGCAATCATCATTCGGTCACAAAGTTCAACCGCTGTAGAAGCATCTTCAGAATAACCATCTGCTCCGATATCATCTGCAAATTCCTGGGTAATTGGAGCCCCGCCGATAATAACTTTAACCTGATCGCGAACGCCGTCTTTAACCAGTTGTTTAATGGTTGATTGCATTTTCATCATAGTTGTTGTGAGCAATGAAGACATACCAACAATATCAGGTTTATGTTTTTTAACAGCTGCTACAAAATCTTCTTCCTTTATATCAACTCCAAGGTCTACTACTGTATAACCTCGGCTTTCTACCATCATAACTAGCAGATTCTTACCGATATCATGCAAATCGCCATTGACGGTTCCAATAATAATTTTCCCCTTGCTTGGAATATCCCCATCCGTGATTAAAGGTTTTAAAAGTTTCATGCCTTCGTTCATAGTATCTGCGGATTCCATGACTTCGGGTACAAACATTTCACCGCTTTTAAATAAGGGTGCCACAATATTCATACCTGCAATTAAACCATCATTGATGATCGTAATCGGATCTACGCCATCATCAACTAATTGCTGAACCAAAGCTTTTACTTCGTCCAATTCACCATCTAAAACACATTGAGAAACATCTTTTAAAGTTGCCATTATAAGCCTCCTGAGATTCTATTTTTTATATCTTTTTTTAAAGTTTTCAATTCAAATGTTGTATCATCAATTTTTGCCGACGCTCTTTTATTTTAATCCATATTCACTTGGAATAAATTTAGTCATGTCCAGTTCTGATTTCATTTGTTCGTAAAATTCTCCTGCATCATCTGGAATGGTATCAATGGCTTTTTCCATTTTATCCAGCCATTTCATATCACGGCGATCGCTTTTAACAATGCCTTCATTGATAGCCTTCTTTAATTCCTGTACTGTGAGTTTAGCGGCTATTTTAGTTCTCAAGAAATTATCCTGGGTTTTTACTAATTCAGCACTGATTCTCATAACAACATCCGGTCTTAATACATAAGCCTGAACATCTAAGGATGCATCTGAATCGACTAGTAAATCTCTAAACAGAATCTGTTGACCTTTATTAGTTGCAGCATTCATGAGGCGGCAATCGTAAATCAATTGTTCCATAGCCACTACCGGAGCCATTTCAGATAATAATTTAACCTGTTGAATGGATTCATTACTCCAGGTATCTGCAACTGCGGCTGCAATATTACCTACTGGGCTTAAATGAGCACCAGCTGCTGTTTTACCTTCCATACTGATTGGGCAGCCTGTAATAGCTTTTAGGAATGGTCCTTCATAAGCACAATCCTTGCTTGGTCCAACGCATCCCTGTTCAAAAGCAACCAAGGCTCTAGGCACTGCAGCAACACGGATAACAGCTGCAAACACATGTGGAATAAATCCTTTTTCAGCCAAGACCATGGCCGTATTGGCAAAACCACAGGCAGAGTCACCAGCTGGGAAGCAGTTATTTGCTTCTGCAATATCCACTAAATTCTTCCAGAGAAATTCCATATCATTACATCCAAGTATACCCAAAGCAAAAATTGCTGTGCGAATATCAGCTTTTACCAAGGCGCCATCATGAATTTCTTTACCACCGGTTGATTCAATGGAAATGAAGTCAGAACCGTCTTTTGCACACTTTTCGAAAACTTCAAGCATGGTATCCAAGTATTTTCCACTGCGCATAATCGGTGGGCGGCTGAATTCTCTTAAATCATTAGGGGTTGTTCTAATCGCTGATTTTAAACCGTATTTTTCATTCGCTTCTTTCATCGCATTCAAGATAATACGATTGACTTCAATACCATATTTAGGATTTTCTGTAAAGTCAGGAACTGTTTCAAATTCAACCAATACTCCTGGAGCATATAATTCAGATGCGCGTTTCAGTACGCCTTCAATGATATTCGAATAAATAGTGTAGGCCTTCTTAATGGTTGTATCGTTAACATCCATTCCTGGAAGGGTAAAGTTAATTTCTGGGAAAACCTGTCCCCCACCAATGATCATACCACTTTTTGTGGTAACCGGATTTGGACAGGAACCATATACAAAATCGTCTAAATTGCTGTAAGCTAATTGATTAAACTTTTTTACCATCTTTTTTTCCTCCAAATTTTTATTAACTTGCTGGTCGTTTACCTAGGAAGCCATAACCAGTAAATATTTGTTTATGCTATTATAATACAATGAAGTAACCCTCATGTCTTTAGACGATCCTGACAGTTTTAGGTATTATCTTGCCCTTTACATTTATATTGCAATTTCAGGCAAATAAATAGCGCTATTTTTAGTAAAATAGCGCATAACTGTTGTATTATCGTTTTCATCGGAAAATGCTGTGGTTGCCTGCGCCAGCATCGTTCAGGCCGGGCCTGTTCAACCTGAGGCACACACACCGATAAATTAATTGTCATCAAATAATTTTAATCAACTATTTTTACACATTTATCTACAAACTCAGTGAAGGTCATGATCATGGTGATGATGTTCATTACAAATTGGACAAGGTTCATCTTTCTTATGGTGATGGTGTTCTTTCAGAGGTTCAGAGCTTTCATTTTCTATGTACATCAAAACGTTTTCCTCCTGATTACCAGTCAGGGTAAACGCCTGGTTCAAAAGCTTACGACTTTTTAGGCTATCCGTATTCGTAACCAGAGAGTTGATTACCATGTTTACTTCATCGACACTTTGGCACTCACCATGAAATTCGCTGTTAACCTCAGCCAGAGCATTGACGCAACTGAATTTAATAAATGAATCGTCAGCTATTTCTGCAAGGGCCTTAATATGTCCAATAAAACAATCCTTATTTTCAGAAATGGATTGTGCATAATTCTTTAATAACTTACCAATCAATTCCTGCCACTTTTCAACAGTTAAGTTCTTTCCTGATTTAAAATTCACTTTAAAAGCAACTGGGATAAACTCCTTTTGATACATTTAATTTACCACCTTCCGCTTATTAACATCCGACTGAATTCCGGGATTAATTCTTCATTTAAATTCATCATCAAACATTTGACTCCGGGTTTAATATTCTCTGCCATTTCCCTGGCCTGCAAAACCATTTCCGGAGGTGCCTCATCTATTTTATTGATAACCACTATTTTCGAAAGATTTAGTGAGTCCCTGAATAATTGATTTAAATGCACTTGGTAGAGATCGACTCTCAAAGGATCAAAAATAAAAACATTATGAATTTCATTCTCCCGGTAACCACAGTTTGTAATCGCCGGGTACAGAGCTGATGGATCAGCCATTCCGGAAGGTTCAAAAAGAATATAGTCAAGATTATCATATTCATTTAACAGATGATTAATCGTCGCTTCCAGAGTAACTTTTAATGTACAGCAAACACAGCCTCCAAACAAATCCAGGACGTCGTAACCGAGTTTTCGCATCTGCCGGTTGTCAATTCCAACATCCCCGATTTCATTAATAATAATAGCACACTTCTTCTCCTTGTCGGCCAGCATTTCAATGGTCTTAAGAAGCATTGTCGTTTTCCCGGAGCCTAAAAATCCCGTAAACAGCACAATTTCCGGTCGTCTTTTTTTCATAAATTTTCTTCTTTTTCAAACATTAAAGTAACCTTCTTTCTTCCCTAGTAAGCTATTAACGACATCAATGGCATCAAAAATATCTTTGCCATACCCATCCGCCCCAATTCTTTCAACAAAATCCTGGGTTACAGGGCCGCCGCCAACAACAATTTTAAGGCTATCTCGGAGTCCTTCATCGACCACAGCCTTTATAATAGTATTAAACTCACCGATGGTCGTTGTCAGCAGCGCCGACATCGCAAGTACATCCGGTTTATATTGTAAAATTGCCGACATAAAATCATCAGCCGGGACATCGATTCCCAGATCAATAACCTCATAACCATCACCCTGAAGACTCATGGAAACCATATTCTTGCCAATGTCATGCAAATCTCCGGCAACGGTTCCGATGACAATACGACCCTTAGTTTTCGATAGCTCTGAATCAATTAACAGAGGTTTTAAAACATAGAGACTTGCATGCATCGCTCGGGAAGACATCAAAACCTCTGGTATATAAATATTCCCAGCTCTGAATTCCTTACCAATTTTATCCATGGTTGGAATTAACCCTTTTTTTATAATCACCTCTGAATTAATGCCCTGGTCAAGGGCTTTTTCCGTTGATTTTTTCACAAGCTCCGCATTGCCGTCAATCAGGGCTTCTTGTATTTCCTTGATTACTGCTTCCATAAATTTTCTCCTCTTGATTGATCCCCAGATTTTTTACAGATTATGTCTGAACTGTGTTGGCGTCATTCCTTCATTTCGACGAAATACCTTTGAAAAATAACTGCCGTCTTTGTAACCAAGATTCGACGCAATTTCTTCAATTTTATATCGGGGATTGCCGAGCATTTTTTTTGCCTCGTCTATCTTCACCTTTGTCATATAATCCATTACCGTCATGTTCTCACTTTCTTTGAAAATACGACTCACATAAAAAGGACTTAAATAGACAGAATCAGCAATTTCCTCAAGGGTTCGATTATTATGATAATTATTCCTTATATATCCTTTAATGCCTTCAATGGTCATGCGGTTTTTTGATTTCCTGTGGTTTTGAATTTCCTCTAAATAACATTCCAAAGTAGCGGTCACCAGCTCATTGATCTCTTTAATACTATAGCTATTATTGAGTTCCTGCATGAGATTGGCATTGAGACTAATTGATTTTTCAGAATCAACGCCAACTTCCACCGAAGCCCTTGACATGACCACCACCAGCTCAAAAATACGTCCTTTAACGGTTGGCAGTTTCTCACTGCCCTGGGAAAAAATATCCGCAACCATTACCTTGAATATTTTCCGGCATTGATCTAAATCACTTAGCTTAATTTTACCGATTAGCGCTTTTTCCTTCTCTAAAAAAAAGTTCAGGCTCTGACTGTTTAATTTTTCCTCAAGGTTTTTACGGGTTTGTATCTCTTCGTTGAGTAAAAATTGTTGTAATTCCAGCTCTTTTTTCTGATGAATGCTTTCCCATCCTGCCCTGACAATATTGTTAGCAATAAGATAAAGCAGTGATGCCGCACTCTGGACTTTCTCTCCGGAGACAACTTGTAAATTCTTAGCTACTTTAAACAACTCTTTGAAATCATCAGTCAGACAACGATTCATTTCTTCCAGCTCAATCCAAAAAAACTCTTCTGGCTCCCACATTAAAACCTGCCCACAGATAATGGTTCCCAGATGGTTTCCATCAATAATAATCGGAGCTGCCCATTCGATCAAGCCGGCAGGACATCTGAAAATATATGGTTCATCAAAAATTGCCGCCTGCTTCCCTGCTCTGGCATAGGAACCCACACAGCGGTGTATTCCCTTCTCCCTTTCCATTTTCCAAATCATCTGACAAAATTTGCAATTTTTTTGAGCATCGTTTTTCGAAAAAATCGAATGACCATCAACATCAACAATATTTGCTGTCATTCCTGTTACCATAGTAAATGCATCTAATATTTTTTTCATCATTTCTTTATCGACTAGCTGTAATAAATATGCACGACTTGATAATCCCCTGGAATTACTATTACTAAATTCCTTTTTCATTTTTCACCTCTTTATCAACACGCGGTAAATCGTTAAATCTTCTCATACTTAGAATATAACACTTAGCAAATAAATAACAGGTGTTTTCTTGTCTTTTTTTGTACAATATTGTTCGATAAATGGTTATATTTCTTATACTATAACCTTATATATTAAGCAATCGTTCGATATTCATGTACTTTGCAATGTTTAGATCATAAAAAAAAGAGCCTAAGCTCTTTTTATGATCTAAATTCTATTTCACTGGACTAAAAGAGCCTTTATCAGCCCCGCATTCCGGGCAAACCCAGTCTGCTGCTAAATCAGCAAATGCCGTTCCAGCTGCTGCACCGTTGTCTGGATCTCCAACTGCCGGGTCGTAAACATAACCACAAATATCACATTCATATTTTTGCATTGTTGTTCTCCTTTCGGTTTAAAATAGTTTATAATCATATTATAATCATTCTAAAATATATTTCAACCTTTTTTAATCTTTTCTTAAATTTCTTAAATCGCTATTTTAATTATATGTAGTGCATCAGATTTGCTGCACCAATAATTCCGGCCTCATTTCTTAGCTCTGCCAGAACAATCTCAGGTACTGCAAAATCCGGATAGGTCAAATATTTTTTTGTTGCAAAACTGATTTTTTCGAGGAGAAAATCCCCGGCATAGGATAGTCCTCCACCAATGGTGTAAATCTCAGGGTCTATCACATCGCTGATATTGGATATGGCCATGCCCAAATATTCAGCAAGGCGATCCACAGCCTCAAGCGCCAGTTTATCTCCTGTTTTTGCCTCATGCAGAATAATTTTTCCGTCCAGAATGTTCGACTTTTTTAATGAAGAGCTTACTCCCTGCTTCAGACGCATGTCACAATACCTGACCAATGCCGTTCCCGACGCAAAGGTTTCCAGGCAACCATTTTTACCACAGTTACAGGTATAAAAGTTTTCACCCATAATCATATGGCCCACTTCGGTTGCAACGCCATGAGCCCCGGTTATGATTTTATGACTAAGAATAAGTCCGCCGCCTACACCTGTGCCTAAGGTAATCATCATGGCATTAGCCCTGCCGATAATACTCCCAAAAGCAGCTTCAGCAATACATGCCGCAGTGGCATCGTTCACCAGAAGAACATTTATGGATAGCCTGGCTTCTAAATCTTTTTTTAATGCCCTGTTTTTCCAAAAAAGGTTCGGACTTGATAACACGGTGCTGCCATCACCAGACACAATTCCCGGTATTCCAATGCCCACTGCCTTTTCAGTTGGAGCTATTTCCTGAAGTGCCTTTATCAATTGGACTAAATCATCGAGCACCGCACGATAACCCCGACGACTCTCTGTCATTATATATCGTTCCTCGAAAATATGCCCCTGTGTACTTACAATGCCGCCTTTAATCGTGGTGCCGCCCAAATCAATACCGATGCCCATACTGCCTCCCAATATCATCAAACTTTTTATTTTATTATAACATTAGATGAAACCGGAAATGGCAGGTTTTTTATAAATGCTTTTAAAAAAAAACACCGCCAGAAACTTTTTAGTTTCTTACCATGCTTTTGATTAAATATTTACGGACGCTTCTTTTTTCTGGAAATTGAAATAATTAAACTCCCACCTAAAATGATTGCAACAACATAACCGAGAGTTCCCAGGGCCGGAATACCCAGGATTTTTGGGTTCATATTTGTGGTGGCAATAAAACTGGAACCGATAAGCAAAGCAGCAGTAATAATACAGTTCACGATTTTGTTGACCATTTTATCAATTTCTGCCAGGGGCTGCTCTGATCCTGTGATTTCTAAATTAATCTTGAGCTGACCCTTATTGGCAAAGTTAAAAAAATCTGATATCTGTCCCGGAATTTCAATGGCCTTCTGACCTGAATTAAAGAACCTGCGTCCATTACTTTTTATGAACTTCATTAAGTCGAAGTTCCTTGATTCCTGTCCGGCCATGTGAGTTGTCATAATATTAACGATATTAATTTCCGGGGCTATTTCAACCATCACGCCTTCTATGGTAACGACTCCGCGAGTGAGCATGCTAACGCCGCCAGGCATAGCCAGTTGGTTCTCGCCTGCAATGCGTAACATTTCTTCCATAACTTTGCCAATATGAATATTGCTTAAATCTTCGGTACCGTATTCTTGAAGCATCCTATCAATGGATTCATATAACTGAGAATAATTAATCTTAGGTCCTTTATGCACGCTAATTAACAGGATTGCTGTTCCCAGTGCCTCGACATCACTAGTAGCCACAGCTTTGACAATCCGTCTAAAGAGGTCTTTATCTCGTTTGGTGAGAGTTCCCATCATTCCCAGATCAATCCATACAATTTTTCCATCATCAATAAAAATGTTTCCTGGATGGGGGTCAGCGTGGAAAAACCCATCATCAA
>NZ_DATCHP010000111.1:0-4925 GCF_036508315.1 Acetobacterium sp.
GGATACCCATTATTCAGGAAGTGAAAAACTGGGACGGGGACTGACCTATCAATACCCCCACAATTTTCCCGGTCACCATGTCCCTCAGCAATACCTGCCCGATGATCTGCTGGGAACTCATTTTTATGAACCCACGGATCTGGGCCATGAACGCAAAATGAAGGAATATCTTAAAAAAATCGGCATCATAAAATAAATAAACAAAATATAAAGGAGAAATATTTGAAAAAAGAAATGATGAAGCAGGAAGAAAATAGGTTTAAATTAGAAGAAAATGTTCACGGATTTATTCTGAAAAAAGAAGAATTTGTGGACGAAATAGATGGTCTTGCCCGAACGTTCATCCATGAAAAAACGGGAGCCCAATGTTTATATATTACGGCTGATGATGATAATAAGGTTTTTTCCATTAGTTTTAGAACCCCTTCGACAAATAGTACCGGAGTACCGCATATTCTGGAACATTCAGTTTTGTGCGGATCAAAAAAATACCCGGTTAAAGAACCCTTTGTTGAGCTTGCCAAAGGATCCCTGAACACGTTTTTAAACGCCATGACCTTCCCGGATAAAACCATGTATCCCATTGCCAGTACCAACGCCCAGGATTTTATGAATCTCATGGATGTGTATCTGGATGCTGTTTTCTATCCTAATATTTATCAGAACCCCTATACCTTTAAGCAGGAGGGCTGGCATTATCATATTGAAAATTTGGATGATCCCATCATTTATAACGGCGTGGTTTATAATGAAATGAAGGGTGCTTTTTCAGATCCCGAAGAAGTCCTTCAAAACAAAATATTCGAATCCCTCTATCCGGAGACCTGTTATCGGTTTGAATCCGGAGGAGATCCGGAGGTCATTCCTGAACTGACCAATGAGGATTTTAAAGCTTTCCATAAAAAATACTACCACCCATCCAACAGCTACATTTATTTATATGGCGACGACGACGTTGCCGAGCATCTGAAATACATTAATGATGAATATCTGGCCGTTTTTGAAAAACAGACTGTCGACAGCGACATTGAGCTGCAGAAGCCGTTTAAAGAGCGTCAGAAATCAGTGGCCTCCTATGGGGTTTCAAAAGAAGAAGATCTTAAAAACAAGGCTTATACGGCACTTAGCGTTGTTCTGGGAAAAACCTTGCCCTATGAGGATGCCCTGGCTTTCGATATTTTATCCCATATTTTATTAGGCAACAACGCTTCACCTTTAAAGGAAGCTTTGCTTGATCTTAAAATTGCCGAGGATGTGAGTTATCATTACAGCAGTTCTCTGCGGCAACCGTATTTTTCAATTACCCTGAAAAATACCGAGGCCATTCACAGCGAACTCTTTGTTCAAACCGTTGAAGATGTGCTGAAAAATCTTGTTAAGAATGGCCTGGATCCACTGAGTGTGGAAGCCGGTATTAACATTCATGAGTTTTCACACATTGAAGGGGAATACGGAGCCCATCCCCGAGGCTTAATCTATAACATTGATCTGATGGATAATTGGCTTTACGGTGGGGAGCCCATGGATTATCTTAAATACCGGGTCGTCTTTAAAAAGATGAAGGAAAACTTTAAAGACGGCTATTTTGAAGCGCTTATTCAACGACTTTTATTGGATAATAAACATCAGTCACTGGTGACCATTGTTGCTGATTCTGAATTACAGGAGCAAACAGAAAAGGCCTTAGCGGAAAAATTAGCAGCATACAAGGCTTCATTAAGTACAGAAGAATTAAAGGATCTGGTTGCAGAAAATCATGCACTCATCGAAAGACAGAACGCTGAGGATGCACCAGAGGATTTGGAAAAAATTCCAAAACTTTCTCTGGATGAAATAAAGAAAGAAGCAAGAACCTATCCTTTGAAAGTTGAAGAAGCGCTTGATACTGCCCTGCTTTTTCATGAAGGATTTACCGGGGATATTTCTTATCTTAAATTATATTTTGATTATAACGAGTTACCCCAGGAGGATTTAAAATACCTGTCTTTGATGTGTAAACTCCTGGGAAGTCTGAGCACAAACCAAACGGACTTTCATCGCCTGAGCCAGGAAATTGAAATTAATACCGGTGGCCTCTCCTTTGGTATTGAATCTTTTGACGATGTTAATCATTTTGGGGAATTTCAATCCCATTGTTATGTCAAAGGAAAAGCAGTCAGGGATAAAATTCCGACCCTGGCTAAACTTCTGGTAGAGGTACTGACACAAACTCGATATAATGAAAAGAACCTGATCCATGATATGATCAGAGAAATTAAAACAGGCAAAGAAGCTCAATTTTTAACCGGTGGGCATGTAGTCGGTGTTCAGCGGCTTCAATCCTACTATTCTCAATCCGCCCGTCTTTTTGAAGAATTCGGAGGCATTGAGTTTTATCGTTTTATTGCTGATCTTGATGCTAATTTTGAACAGCGCTTCGAAATCTTAAGTGCAAAGCTTATTAAAATTACAAAAATGGTTTTCTTAACAAATAAACCCATTATAGCCATTACCGGATCTGAGGAAATAAAAAACAAAACATTAGAAGTTATTAAAGATTATGTGGATGGTTTGCAACCGAGAAAAGCGGCTAAACTCACCTATCATTTTGACACTAAAATCCTGAATGAGGGTTTCTTAACCGCAGCCAAAATTCAATATGTATCCCAGGGCTATAATATAAGAGAACTGGGTTATGACTATTCAGGCAGCATGCTGGTTTTAAAATCCATTCTTTCCATGGATTATCTCTGGAATAAGGTACGGGTACAAGGCGGCGCCTATGGTGCATTTTTCAGTATTGGTCGTACAGGGGAGCTTTATTTTGGATCTTATCGGGATCCAAAGCTTAAAAAAACCCTTGAAGCATTTTTCGGGGCAGTTGACTATATTAGAAAGCTGGCAATTTCCCAAAGAGAGCTTGAAAAATACATTATCGGAACCATCAGCGGCAAGGACGTACCACTGAGCACGGCTCTTAAAGGTGGGATTGCCGATACCCTTTACTTCAGCGGTTTAACTGATGCGGATATACAGAAAGAACGCGATGAGATTTTAGGAACAACTGTTGAACAGCTAAAATCCTTTGCAGATGCGGTTGCCGGAGTTCTGGAAAAAAATATCTTCTGCGTTCTCGGCAGTGAAGAAGCGATTAATGATAATAAAAAACTGTTTAAAACAACCCGTTATATAAAATAGAAAGTTTTGGAGGAAATTATGGGCAGAAAAATAGGACTATTGATTGTACTTAGCCTTGTTTTTTTTACAACTGGGGTACTCGGGGCCGGGCTTCCTGCCTTTCCCGAAGGTGAAGGCGTTATAATTTCAGAAGTAAACAGTGGCGATAACCTGTATCAGCAAAACCAGGATCAAAAATTTTACCCGGCCAGTACAACAAAACTCATGACTGCCCTTGTTGCAATAGAAAATGGAAAACTAACGGATACCTTTACGGTCGGTGAAGAAATTTCAAATATTGCAAGTGACAGCAGCGTTGCCGGGCTCCAGGTATATGAGGTAATCAGTTTAAAGGAACTGCTCTATGGTTTATTATTGCCATCGGGAAATGATGCGGCCAATACCATCGCTGTTAATATCGGACGCAACATTGCCGGGAATAAAACCCTTGATCCCACCGTGGCAACACAAAAATTTGTGGATGCCATGAACGAAAAGGCAAAATCTTTAGGGATGAAGTCCACCCATTTTGTCAACCCCCATGGTCTTGATAATTCAGATCATTATAGTACGCCGGCAGATATGTTGAAATTGGCAAAGGCTGCTTTCAGCAATGATGTTATCCGAGAGATCACCCGGTCCAAGACCCATGACCTCCAAACCGATAAAGTCAAGCATGAATGGAAAAACAGTAACCTCATACTTTACCCAAGCTATGATGAGCTGCCAGAGGATTTTCGTCAAGCCAATGGTCTTGCAGGTGTTAACCCCGGTTTTAACGGTTATGCTACCAGCGGTAAAACCGGATTTACCGAGCAGGCAGGACGATGTCTTATTTTTGAAGGGGAAGGGGAAGGGAAGAATGTCATCGGCATTATCATGAATTCAGATGAATTCGGGGTTTTCAAGGAAGCCGGTGATACCCTGAACACCTTCATTAAAGATTATGATTTCATTAAATGGACCGGGAAAGAAGATTTCTACAGTAATGTGGAAATTGAAAACTACCATGTCTTTGATGGAGCTACACTTAAAACAAAAACAAAAATTGCCATGGTAAGTCTGGCGCCAAAAAACAACAACAAGTCCTACACTTCTAAAATTAAATGGGATGAGAACGTTGTGAAAGAAACTGAAGCAGGAATCCAGCTGCAAACTGACGTTAAAGAAGGTGATGCACTGGGAGTGGTACAAGTCACCAATGGGGATGTTGTACTGGAGTCCGCACCGGTTTATGCCATTAATAAAATGACGGTTCGGGGTTTACTGGATTATCCGATTTTATATTGGTATGTCACCATTATGGTTCTCATTGTTATCATGGCAATCTTACGGATTATGTATGTTGACTTTATGCGGAAAAACAGGATTAAATATGCGAAAATCAGGCTTAAGAATCAAAATGGCAGAAGACCGAATCGAAATGGCAGAAGACAGAATCGAAATGGCAGAAGATAGAATAATGATTTGACAACAAGACTTTGCTGGGGTACAATGAACTCAATTAAATAGTGAACTTGTCCTATATTCAAGGGAAAAAGGTGTAAATCCTTTGCTGTAATCGCAGCTGTAATGCATGATGACTGTCTCAGAACCACTGTTAAGAAATTAATGGGAAGGGGAGACGGAAAGTTGATTGTTGAGCCAGAAGACCTGTATGTAGTGAATTCTTAAAACCTCCGATTTAGAGGATTATAAGAGCATTATATTTAAAATTAAATATGATTCTGTTATCCTTCTCCACTGGAGAAGGATTTTTTATTTCTAAA
>NZ_DATCHP010000112.1:0-53161 GCF_036508315.1 Acetobacterium sp.
TTACAGATGCCAAGAATCAAACCTTCACGATTATTAAGGAGATCCATAACAGCATCCATCATTTTTGGATTCCTGAAAACCGCAGCAATGAATTTACCTGAACCATCCGGTTGATCCCCAGCGCTGAAGCCCCCTGGAATCATGATCATCTGAGATTCCTGAATCTGCTTGACCATTTCATCAATGGACTCAGTAATGGCTTGAGCCGATCGGTTCCTGAAAATGGTGGTGACTGGTTTCCCGCCGGCATTTTCAAAGGCTCTGGCTGAGTCATATTCGCAATTTGTTCCTGGAAAAACAGGAATAAAAATTTGCGGTTTCCGAAATATCGGGGAACACTTGAGCTTTGTTATTTTAGCAAAGCTCAGGGTTTCCACATTTCCAAAACCATCAACCTTTTCCGGATAAACTTCCCTGAGTGGGGCTTCCCATGCCTCTGTCAGTTCTGCCAGGTCAATCGCATCATTTTGATACATGATTTTGCCCTCACTGTTGGTATATCCAATAATGGTTCCACCATCAAGCGGTTCCTTGCTTTCCACAAGAATACTTCCAAATAATGAATCAAAAAGTCTTTCCTGCGTAAAACAGGAAGCCAGATTAACCCCAATACCGTTTCCAAAAGCCATTTTTGCCACAGCTTCCGCAATTCCTCCCAGGCAGATGGTTTTGGCACTGACAATATTTCCAGCCTTGGCATGGGCTTGAATCGTCTCATAAACTTCTTTAATGCCATCTAAATCAGGAATGCCATTTTCTTCCATTGGCAATTCAAATAATTGCAGGATTGATTTGGGTGATTTTAGATCACTGGTTATAATAGCATCAATATGCGCAGTGGTCACCCCGAAGGAAATTAATGTGGGAGGAACCGTCAAATCTTCAAAGGTACCTGACATACTGTCTTTTCCACCAATAGCAGGTGTTCCCATTACTTTTTGTACTCTGTGAGCCCCTAAAAGCGCAGCAAAAGGACGTCCCCATTTAACCGGATCTTTTCCCAGACGCTCAAAATATTCCTGAAAACTTAAACGGGCCTTCTTATAATCCCCGCCTAGGGCGACAAGTTTAGACAGACTCTCAATGACACCCATCATTCCGCCTAAAAACGGACTTGCTTTTGCAATAACAGGATTATAGCCGTGAGTCATGATACTGCAGGTGGTGGTATCCCCTTTAATCATTGGAATCTTTGCCACCATACCATCCATTGGAGATAAAGCATTTTTCCCGCCATAAGGCATGGTAACTGTTCCAGCGCCAATGGTTGAATCAAACATTTCCCCTAAACCGCGCTGACTGGCGACATTTATATTTTGAAGTGTTTCTATTAGCTGGTCCTTAAATGAAACTTCTTTTTTCGCTAAAGACTGTTCCAGTTTTCCAGGCTTTTCAATAATAATTTCAGTAAACTGAGGGGCCCCATTAGTTTCCAGGAAATGACGGGACAAATTAAGAATTTCTTTCCCACGCCATTTCATAATCAAACGGCCGGTATCCGTGACCAAAGCCACTGGCGTCACCTCAAGGTTTTCGGCATTCCCCATTTGAATAAATTTCTCAACATCCTTGGGTTCAACCACTACTGCCATACGTTCCTGTGATTCTGAAATAGCCAGTTCGGTACCATCCAAACCATCATATTTTTTAGGCACTTTGTCCAAATCAATTTCCAGGCTGTCCGCCAGCTCTCCAATGGCAACCGAAACACCACCGGCACCAAAATCATTGCATCGTTTAATAAGAGTGGATAATTCTTTATTCCTGAACAGCCGTTGGATTTTTCGTTCTTCAACAGGATTCCCTTTTTGAACTTCCGCGCCGCAGCTCTGGATGGATTCTTCGGTATGCGCCTTGGAAGACCCGGTTGCGCCACCACAGCCGTCTCGCCCGGTTCGTCCTCCAACCAAAAGAATGACATCTCCCGGGGTTGGTCGTTCCCGAATTATATTTTCTTTGGGAGCCGCAGCAATCACCGCCCCAACTTCCATGTGTTTAGCCAGAAAGCCCGGGTCATAGACTTCAACAACCTGTCCGGTTGCTAATCCAATCTGGTTTCCGTAAGAGCTGTAGCCATGGGCTGCTTCCAGGGAAATTTTTCTTTGCGGCAATTTCCCTGGAATCGTATCTTCTATGGGTGTTCTCGGATCCCAGGCACCGGTTACCCGCATGGCCTGGTAAACATAGCTTCGCCCGGAAAGAGGATCACGAATAGCTCCTCCCAAACAGGTGGCTGCACCACCAAAAGGTTCTATTTCAGTGGGATGATTATGGGTTTCATTTTTAAACATTAAAAGCCATTCTTCATCCACGCCATCATGATCCACGGTTATTTTAATGCTGCAGGCATTGATTTCTTCAGATTCATCCAGATCTTCAATAAGATCCCGTTTTTTAAGAACCTTGGTTCCAATTACGGCCAAATCCATAAGCGTCATCGGACGATCGGTATTTTCCCCATAGACTTCCAAACGGGAATCAAGGTATTCTTCAAAGGCCAAGCCAATTTCTTTAGAAAGTGCATCCTCCCCATTAAAAGAGACATCCTGTATGTGCGTTTGAAAGGTCGTGTGACGACAATGGTCTGACCAATAGGTATCAATGACCTTTAATTCAGTAATGGTTGGATTTCGCCCTTCATCGTCCTTAAAATACTGTTGGACAAAGACAATGTCTTCATTGGCCATGGCAAATCCGGAATCACATCGAAATTTTTCTAAATCTGCAGGATTCAGTTCAATAAATGTTTCCAGAGTTGTAATATCTGATGGTTCACGAACCAAATCAACCAGAGCTGATAATTTTTCCATGGTTGTTTCCTCAGAGTCAACAGGATTAATCATGAATTTTTTAATTCGGTTAAATGCTTCCTGATTAATATCTCCTTGGAGAACAACAATCTTTCCTACTTTAATCAGAGGGCGATCCCCAGAAAGGATTTGAACACATTGAACTGCTGAATCAGCATGCTGATCATATTGACCGGGTAAATATGATATCCCAAAGATTTTATCTTTTTCTCCGATTGAAATATTATCCTGATAAACATTATCCACATTGGGTTCTGATAAAATCGTGTTAATCACCTGATCAAAAACTTCATCGGCAACATCATCCATATCATATCGATATAGGATGCGGACGGCATTAAGACCTTGAATCTTTAATATTTTTTGAAATGACTGAACGAGGGACTGGGCTTCAATATCAAAACCCTGCTTCTTTTCTACAAATATTCGTTTGATCACTATTATTCCACCTTTTTTTAAATGATGATACTATTTTACTATTTCCGAACGTTTTTTTCAATAGAATTTGGAACGTTCGGATTATTTTTTTATTTTTCTTAAATTATTTTTATAAATTATGCTTATTTAAGGGGAAAAAAGGTATGCTATTATAGTAAGAATATAACGTCAGGAAGTGTATTATGAAAATTATCCATTTACATCACAGTGGTTTTTTAATTCAATTCGAAGATAAAACACTGATTTTTGATTGTTTCACAAAAATTCCCAACAACTTTATGCGAGCAGGGTTACCCCATTATTTCTTTGTAACCCATGGTCACCGCGATCACTACTCCAAAGATATCCTAAAGACTGGAAGTGAGTTTCAACCAACCTATATTTTCAGCGATGACCTCCCTGAGACAGGAGCCCCCAGAAACTATCGAATGGCCCCCTATCAACACATGACATTGGGTGGTATGGATATTAGAACCTTTGGTTCCACTGATCTCGGCGTCTCTTTTTATATTGCCGCCAACAGTCATCGAATCTTCCACGCCGGGGATCTTAACTGGTGGGATTGGGATCCTACCCTGAAGCCGGAAATTGATCCTGCCCAGGAAGAAAAAGATTTTAAGTCAGAGCTTTCAAAACTCAAAGGACTTCCAATGGAATTTGCCTTTATACCTGTGGATCCTCGTTTGGGGGATTCTTTTTACAAAGCCGGAAAATATTTTATTGAAGAATTCCATCCAAAGGTACTGATTCCCATGCATTTTTTGGATGATTTTTCCATTATTAAAAAGTTTAAAGAAAAGGTCGAACCGACCGAAACCATTATTCCAGATTTTAAAGGAAGAAATACCACACTGAAGAATCAATGGTCAAAACAACACTAAATAATTCAGCGTCAGTTTCCTATCAAACTTTTTTTCGATTCAAAAGCAAACAAAGCCGACACAGTTGGATCAATGCAACAGTGTCGGCTTTTTGTATGTTTCTCGTTACATGCCAGGCGAGTTAACACAAAAAATACTAAAGCCGATTCTGCATTTTTATCTGCAAAATCGGCCTCAGCTCAAAATTTCTGATGTCATCTTTCTGGACTCACCCCTTTCTAATTACCAAAAATCTTCTTTCTCACTTTTCCAATGTAAACTTTTCACTTAACTGTTGGGGATTATCTTACTTTTAAAACAGAAGTATTTTTCTTTCATGTAAACTCATATGAAAATTATTTTGAGATAATCTAAAGTATTATTCTTTTAAACAAAGATTCTGTTTTTCGAAATCATGTATGGACTTTCTTCCAAACTGTGAAAAACGCTTCTTTGATTTATAAAACTTATCCTTTAAATTGACCTTTAATTTAATCATCAGTCGAGTTATTCTCCCGATTGTATTAATTTCAGAGCAATCTGTTCTTTTGTCCAAATCTTTTCTCCTGATAAAATTAGATTCATCTAATCGGTTTGTGTTCAATTTTTATCTTTAATAACGACCGATTATCCAAAAATTTTATCGATTAGTTAAGAGACTGTTTACTTTTCAATGATCAAGTTCATTGAATTCAGAAAAGGATTGAGTTGATCTTTGATTCACCTTTATTGTAACATGTTTTCACTCAATGTAAATTGTTTTTTTGTAAACGTTTGTAACATTTTTATATAAGTATCATTTCGAACTTCTGACATTGAAATACTTATCACTTTTGTCCAGTCTCAAGGGCTTAAATCCCCTTATAATCTTCCGATCCATCTTACTGCTCTGATGAATTTATTCGTCGGTGACGGCATGAACTTAATTGCTTTTTCCGGACAGACAAACGTGCAATAATAACAGTTGATACAGACAGAAGTATCAAGTACAATTTTTCCATCAACTTCTTTTATGGCATCAACCGGACATGCATAAATACAACTTTTATGTCTGGTGCATTTTGAATCGTCGATTGAAAGATCCACATAAGTATCCTTTACAAAAATACTGTCTTTATTGAAAATTCTGTTAAGGTCTTTTTTTACCAACTTTTTAAACTTTATGGGACCGATCTCCCCAAGAACCTGAATATCTTCAAAATTTTCAATCATCCCTCGTTTCTTTGCCTGCAATAAAATCGGCAGTTTTTCAGGATCATATCCGATCATTTTAGCAACAATAACATCCAGTGCAACAGCATTGGATGAGGCGATTATCCTAGAAACCTTTACAGGTCGGCCCAGGGCAGTTGGCCCACCATCCAAACCTACAATAGCATCCATAATCGACAGAGCAGGCTTTACCACCCGATGGATATCCATGAATACATCTGAAAGCTCAAATTCATCGTCAAGCCAGCGGTGAATTTTTTGTTTGTATCCACCCGGAAGACACCCAAACATGTTTTTTATGGCCCCTGATAAACGCAGCGAGCCATGGGTTTTAAGTTTACAGGCATCAATCACCATATCAGCCTCTAATAGAATTTTTGGAACATACAGCTCTTTTAAGCTTCTTATATCCCTGGTTATTCTGACCACTTGTTCTTCCTCAAACGCAATCAGAGTTGCACCATATTTATTGGCAACAACATCTATTTCTGATGTTGCAAATGCCTTTCTGGTAAGCCCCTGCTGGTAAAACGATATCGAATCACCAATCAGAATCTCGCAATTTTTTTCACTTAAAATTCTGCAAAGTGCATCGATCAGTGAATAATGAGTAATGGTATGCTGCTCCGGTCTGTTCTGTGTCAGAAGATTTGGTTTTATCAGAACAGTTTTATGCTCAGGAATGACGAACCCTATTCTTTGAATCGCTTCTTTAACTGCCTGATAAACTTCTTCTGTTTCGTAAGATGTACATTCGACTGCCGATACCTTTTCCATATTATTACCCCTTGCCTACTTATTCTATTAACTACAATACCCCATAAACACCACCTTTAAACAATGCCGCCTGATGTAATAAAAAAACCAGGGGTTCCCCCTGGCTTAAATAATTTGGTACTATTAAAAAATAATCTATTGCAGCAAAAATTTGTTATTCTCCCACTTTATTTATTTCATCAACATTACAATAGTCTTTTTTCTGCTTCTTAAGATATTTATCAAAACCATAAAATTGAGTCTGACTATAGGAAATAAGTTTTCCGGCCAGCTCACTGTTTGACGGTAAAAACCAATCAACGAATAAATGTTCACCACTTTGCTGGGTTGCTGCATTGAGTTGCTTGTATTCTCCATAATTTACGGATGATGAAATTTTTATTTGTTTACAAATTTCCGACATAATACTCTCACCTTTATAATGTGCAAACAAGGCGACATTGACACTTACCGGTTTAGCCCAATTATCATTTCTTAGCTGTGTTTTTAGTTGCTTTGTTAAATAGATAACACCATCTAATTTTGAATCTCTTGCAACCAGCATGATTAACTGAGAAATAATATATTCCGAACGAAACGTTCTTCCTGTTTCTTCAATTGTAAATGAAGCAGAAATAGATAATAGCCATAAAGACATCAATGTTTGGATCGCCTGATCAAAATTAATGTTGTATTTATCTTTTTCTTCTTCTGTTAAAGTATTAAACTCTGATATATCATAAACATTAACTGCTGTATTAAAGACCCTTATTGTATCGTCAAATTTCGCATGTGAAACATTGAAAACATTATCAGGCGGTTTACCCATTTCTATCCAGCAGTCATAGGACGATGTTCCAAAATAAAGACAAGGCAGGCCAGGTATACTAAAACGCTGGGTAGCAATTGTCCCTCTGTTATCAAACCCAATATGAAGCATATTTTCCGGTTTAAAACCGTTTATCCGATCACTTAATCTGGAACGGAATAAATCGACTTCTGAAAAAAGGCACTGATCATCTTCATCAATATCATTTCTGAAAACCTTAAGGCCTTTTAATGCCAGACTGTTTTCTAAATTTGAAACAACTAAAGGGTTTTGCATGAGGGGTTTTAAAATAACATTAAGACCATTTAAAGCGCCTCTTACATTACCGGAATAATATCTCTGTATGACTTCCAGAACAATATTGCCTGTTTTTCTTATTGTATCCTGAATGTCATAGGGCACTTTATTTTCCACAAGAATCGCATAAATCTCATTATATTTTTTTTTTAAAGCAGGATAATAATCTTTGTCTTTTGAAACCAAAGTCGGTGTAGTAAAATTATCTTGTTCAAACTTCATTGTCCATGCATACATTCAGATCACCAATACCCTTCCCTAGCTATCTCACACTGCATTTGTTTTATTTCTATTGAAAATATTTTACACCTCATTAACCTCATGTGCAATGTAAAATGACGATGTTTGAAAGTTTTTATTGACATACACCATTATTTATGATATTTTTTATTTATAATCATTCTAATTACAATAAAATCAATTAAAAACGGAGGAAAACAAATGGCAGAATCAAAGACCCTTAAAAATCTTATGGACGCGTTTGCCGGAGAATCTCAGGCAAACAGAAAATACCTGGCCTATTCTAAAAAGGCTGAAACTGATGGTAAATTAAATGCTGCAAAACTCTTCAAAGCAGCAGCGGATGCCGAAACCATACATGCACTCAAACATTTTGAAATTGCCGGAAAAATTAAATCAACCACTGAAAATCTGAATGATGCTGTTGCCGGTGAAACACATGAATATACAGAAATGTATCCTGATTTCCTGAAAGAAGCTGAAGCTGAAGGCAATAAAGAAGCAATCAGAATATTCACTCTTGCCATGAAGGCAGAAGAAGTTCATGCAAAACGATATCAGGAAGCCTTAGCTAATCTTGATCAAACGGATGAAGTATTTTATTATCTATGCCCGGTTTGTGGGAATATCGAAAAAGAAGTGCCTGATAAATGTGTGATCTGCAATGTTCCTGGATCCATGTTCATTAAATACTAAACGAAACGCCAGGTAAAAGCAATAAAGATCGGTGCATATTTTCATGCACCGATCTTTTTTTTCTAAAGAGAAAACCGGCTCCAATATTAAGAGAACTTTTTCTCGTTTTTAAAATGATGAATCAGAAAATATATTCCCATGCATATGAGTGCCGAAACCAACAAAGAAATCATTCTAAATCCGTCAATCAGCTGATCTGAATAATCAATGACCAGGTCGGTGAAAATGGTTACGAGCAATGTGTTTTTTGCTTCAATAAGAACAAAAAGTCGTATCACAAGCACTGAAAAAGCAATGGACAATATATAAAATAGTGCATACAGATTAGAGTTTATCGGGGCAATTTCGCCAACTTTCCTGATTTTAACCATAATATCCGATTTTCTGCTCTTAAAGGGTATCCCTGAGGCAAAGTCTTTAACAGATCTGTCGTTGAATCCCAGGCATTCCATCAACTTATCTAAATTTTCCATCGCCTCATTCCTCCTTCATATAAGTTTTCAGTTTTTTACAGGCTCGGTTTAATCGTGAGGATAATGTTCCCATGGGAATTTTTAAAAATTCGCAAATGGTTTTGTAATCCCAATCATAATAATATCGCAGAATAACAACCCCTTTGAGTTCATGAGGCAACAAATCAAGGGATTTTCCAACCTCTCCAAAGTCCAGAGAATCGATATTGTCATAGCTTAAGGCATGATCCTTATATAAGCTTTCGCTAGTTTCCAAATCATCGAGATAAATCATTTTTTTGTTTTTTCTTAAAAGATCAAAACAGGTGTTATGAACAATTTTCAAAAACCAGTTTTTAAAATTGCTGCCTAACCGGTATTGTCTTATTTTGGAAAACCCCTTTAAAAAACTTTCAGCTACCACGTCCTGTGCATCAAATTCATTATTAAGAAGGGAAAACGCGTAAATATAAGCGTATTTCTCATAGCGTTCAACAATGGATTCAAAATATTCAGAATTGCCGGTTGAAATAATCTTCTTTATGAGTTCATCATCGTCTTCCCCTTCTTTATGTTTAATCAGCACATTTCACCTCCGTTTGTTCTGCATACTTATATAACGGTTGAACCTGAGGTTTTCTTCCCGAAAAAATATTTATTTTTATTTTCTAAAATAGAAAATGTTTGCAAAATATTTTGTCTTGTCCTTATTGATACATATATTCTCTGGTTAAAGGCATTTCATTATTTACGCCTTTAGTAAACAATAGTTGGTGAATATCAATGTTCCCACAATTAAAAGATGCCGCACAGCCATTTAAATACAATCGCCACATCCTTGTAAAGGTTTCGTCCTTAATCTTCATGATTTCAGGCAAAGCATTTTCAAAGTTTTTTGCCCAATGCTCTAATGTTTTTGCATAGTGTATTCTGAGGCTTTCCGCATCGATTAAATGAAAATCCTCATTTATTATGTTTGATGTTAATTCTTCGACTGTAGGTAAATATCCTCCGGGAAAAACATACTTATCTATCCATGTATCTATTGCTACTCCACTATTGCAGGTGATGGAATGAAGCAGGGAAACGCCCTTTGGCATTAATAGTTTGTCTACTGCACAAAAGTATTCGTGGAGACAGTCCTTACCAACATGCTCTACCATTCCCACACTCACTATTCTGTCGAACTTTCTTTTTTTCAGTTCCCGATAATCAAGCAACTGCACTTCCACAAGATCTTCCAGCTTTTCAACTTTGATTCTTTCTTTAACTTTTAAAAATTGCTCAGAGCTTAATGTTATTCCCATAGATTTTACCTGATACTCTTTCGCCGCAGTTAGAATTAATTCTCCCCAACCACAACCAATATCAAGCAATGTTTGTCCCTTTTCAAGGTTTAATTTTCTTAAGATATAATCCACCTTATTTTTCTGAGCATCGTTCAAAGTATCATCAGGGGATTGAAAATACCCGCAGGAGTAAGTCATTGAATCATCTAACCAGAGTCTATAAAAATCATTGCCGATATCATAATGATACTCGACATTATCTTTACTTTTTTTTCTATTGTTACTAAAAAATTTATTTATAATAGGCCCATGCAAAAAGCTTTTACTATTATTATAGAGATATTCGATAACCTTTTGTAAATTCCCATCTAAATCAATGGCATTAGACATATAAGCCTCACCTAAAGCCATAGAAGGATCCTTTTTGATTTCAGTTAGCGGTATGGGATTATTAAAAATAAACGTAAATTCACTCTCTCCTTCTCCATATTTTATTACCTCTCCATCCCAAAATCTTATTTTAAAAGGCACAAAAAATGCATTTTTCAAAATAGTCTTATATAATATCTTGTTCATTTCCATAGTTTCAATTCCTTTCCTCAGTTAGATATTTTTTTTTTAAACACAAACGTTATTAACAATCTCTATTACTTTACCCCATATCTCTTTCTTTAAACAAATCAACTTCAGGGGGATTAAACATAAAAATTAAATTCTAATGTATAGTAGGGTTGGATTTTCATAGATTTTTCCAACCAACTTATCGACATTTTTTTCCCAGAGAGTCATTAACCTGTTAACTTAAGCAGTAGCAGTCTTTTGCTCTTATAGCTTCGTTAAATAAGCGGATTCAACAGTTTCTATACTGGCTGTATGATTAATACAGCACCAATTGCTATCAAAAGGCTTAATAATGTACCAACTAAATAATATTCTGCAAATGAGGGTTCTTTAATAATTTTATTATATCTTGTAAGGGATTTTGCCGCAAAGATTAATCCGACAGCTGCATATTGATTCAGCAGCACTAGAATTACAATTAGTATTCTTTCCAAAATACCGATAAGTTTTCCCGCATTTTTATATTCTGGTGCTTTTTCCTCACTATTCGTATTATTCGGCCAAATATTTTCTTTATTATTAATCTCTTTTATTAATATATTTGCCGGTTTTCCGATAATTAAGAAAACAAAAATGAAACGCAAGAATACTGACGGATCAATGGACATTCCTAAGTTATTATAAAATAACAATAACATCTTTCCAAATTGATTTAAGTCAATTGCATTACTATTTACGTAAATAGAGGCAAAAATTACTATCATTGCACTATGTAGAATTTGATCAACTATAAAAATATTTCTAAATATAAAATTTTCTTTATTGATTTCAATATTAACCCTTGTTTTTATGAAGTCAATTAGAAAATGACTGATCACTACAGGCAGAAAAACCACAATAAAAAGTTTGAGATTCAGGACTGGTGAAATAGTTAAAAATACTGTTAAAGCATAAATTAAAGCATGTAAGTATAAAGGACGTTTCTCCTCTTTTTTGTCCATTGCCATTTTTAATGTTTGAAAATAAAAATCACCAATAAAATGACCGCATATTAAAAGCCAAAACAGATTATTATCAATCATCATAATTTTTATTCCGATCTAAAGCATCACTATTTGTCACTTTGTTCAGATACTTTACCGCTTCTTCTGAATTATTTTTCATTTGATATATAGATGCAATTTTTTGATAAATTGCTGCGGTTTCAGGATGATCTGGTCCCAATTGTCTTTCTTTGATTAATAAGGCTTTTTTTAAATACTCAAGAGCTTCGTTCAGATTACCTTTTCTTAAAAAAATTGTTCCCATATTATTGTAAATAGAAGCGGCTTGTGAATCCTTCAACCTTTTTGGCAGAGTTTTTTTGAAGAACTCCAGTGCTTTATCTAATTCACCTATTTCTAAAAAGATATTACCCATTCTTATGTAAATATCTTCTAAATCCGAATGATCATCTCCTGAAACTTTTTCTCTTATTTCTAAAGATTTTTGATAATATTCCAAGCCTTTATTCAGTTCTTTTTTTAATGAATAGATTTCCCCTAAGTTATAATAAGTCGTTCCAATACCCGACTGATCCATTCCTGGATATTTTTCAAATATCGATAAAGCCCGTTCATAGAATTCAAGTGCTTCATCGTATTTACTCTGAGCTGAATAGATGTTTCCCATATCGTTATAAGTAGCTGCAACATTTGGGTGGTCTTCTCCAAATGTCTTAATTTTGATTTTTATGGATTTTCGAAACAATTCCAGTGATTTTTCATAATTTTCCAGTTTAAAATATACTCTGCTAATATTATCATAATTAGCAACAAGCTCCGGATGATCAGGATCCAATTCCTTGATTCTTATGTTTAAAGCCTTCTGTAAATTTTCTAAAGAAGCTTTAAAATCGCATTGTTTCATCAAGTATATTCCTTTATTATAATAACTTGTTGCTTGATTGAGCCTATTCCCTTCGATCTTAAAATCATATTCAATGCGCAAATATTTTTCAAGTGTATTTAATAATTTCCGATAATCTTCATAGTGAGCAGCTCTAAGGTGCCGTGTTACCGTTGAAGGATTTAACCCTAATTCAGCAGAAATTATATTTTGCTGTCCATCTATTTCAGACATTTTCCAGGCAACTTCTCTTTGTTTTTCTGTCCAACTGCTCATGAGTAAATCAATTGAAAGACACAATGCATTAATAAGTTCCTGGTCAATTTTATCAGTCTTAACATTTACTGAAAATGACGTTTTGTTTTTGTTTTTTTTTCCTTTTTCTATTCCTTCACGAGCAAAATAATATGCAGGTCCATCTGCCCCAACAGCTTTCTCCGGATTTATTTTTGTGTAGATATCACTGATCCCAATGCCAAAGCGAATCGCATGGGGATAAAGTTCTTTTAATATTAGTTCAATAATTTCAATTGATATCGATGATGCACTTAATAAACCCTGAAATTCATCCCCTAAAGTAATGGTAAATTTTGAAACAATATTTTCCTTAAAATTATTATTAATTTGTTCAAGAACATTCTCCAATTTTTCCTGGACAATTTTACGTTCGGTTGGATTGATTGATTGTGATTTTATTAAATCACCAATGATTGCACAATACATAATTCACCTTCTTATCCATTGTTTTTATAAGCATCGTATCATATCACCCATGCATTTTCAATGCATTTGCACATAAATATACAGATAGTCTATATTTGCTCATTTATACGCAAATATAGACTATTTGCGTATAATTTTAGGTATCCTTTCACTTTTCCTGTATTATATAAATTCCTCGAGGACTGCTTTACTATTTTTTTAATCCTCAACTTAAAAACAAATAACGGTTTTTCAGAAAGCATGCAATTCTCAGGCCCAGTTGCCGTTTTTGAAAACGCAGATTTCACAACCATCTTTTGTGATCCCCGTGATTTCCAGATCTTTTGTGCCAACCATGAAGTCAACATGGGCTCTCGACTGGTTTGCCCCTACTGCTAATAATTCTTCCTTGGTCATTTTGCCTCCGCCTTTGATGGTAGTGGGATAGCATTCACCCAGGGCAAAATGGCAGGCCGCATTCTCATCAAACAATGTATCATAGAAAAGAATACCCGTATTGGAAATCGGGGAATCATAAGGCACAAGAGCCACCTCACCCAGGCGGTTTGAATTCTCATCCGTATCAATAATCATTTTTAGAATATCAACTCCTTTTTCCGCCTTATAATCAGTCACCCTGCCTTCATGGAAGGTAATGCTGAAATTCTCAATGAGATTCCCCTGATAGGAAAGAGGGACCGATGACACCAGGATCCCTTCCCCCCTGTAACAGTCCGGCGTGGTAAAGATTTCCTCGGTGGGCATATTGGCAAAAAAATAGACTTTCTCCGGAGTAAATTCTCCCCCGCCTTCCCAGATATGATCTTTCTGGAGACCCAGGGTAAAATCAGTGCCGAGACTGTTTTTATAATGAAGAGAATCAAAATGATACTCATTTAACAAATCGCATTTTTCTCCCAGAAATGCATTGTGTTTTTCCCATGCTTTAACTGCATCTTCCCTGCCGATGCGTACCGAATCAAAAATAGCATCCCAGAGTTTTGCCACAGCCACTTCTTCTGACAGATCAGGAAACACCTTCATGGCCCATTTCTCTTCAGGCACTGCTGCAACACACCACTGAAAATCACTGTTCATCATCATTTTATAATAGGGTTCGAATGCCTCAGCAGCTGTCTGGGTACTGGTTTTCAGCTTTTCGCTGTCCACGCCCAAATAGGCTTCTGGATCACTGCCAATCACTGAAATCACTGCAGCTTTCTTTTTTGCGTAATAATTTCGTGACTCAGCCTGCCATTCTGGAATATTGCCAAAAACTTCCAGTGCTGCATAGTCAAATCGAAGTCGGCTTGTCTTCACATCGTTCCAGAAAACAATGACATCCTTTGCTCCGGCTTTATAGACTTCCTCAACCACCATTCTTCCAAAGATGTGATTCTCGACCGAGCAGTTTAAAACCACATATTGGTCCTTCTGGACATTTGCCCCTGTCCGTACAATTAATCGAGCATATTCTTTTAATTTTTCCATATGATTCATCTTAGCTTCTCCTTCGTATTAACGACCTGTTTTTGATTTATTTAAGATTGTATCATAAAAAGCCTCTTAAGGAATGGAATACCCTTTGACAATTCAAAGCTTCTTTGTTACACTTAAGAGTGATAATGTGACGGAAAGTTTTTAGACCACGATGCAATGTTCGTCATGGTCTTTTGAAATAGACAGGGAGTCAAATTAAAACTTGATTCCCTGTTTTTTGTTTTGCGCGAATGCAGTCACCAAGTGCTTGCGCGTACTTTGGGACTGTCCGCGGACAAAACAAGAAACTCGCAATACGCGTTTCTTGTGGTTGTATTCAAATATAGGAGAAATATTTATGGGATTATTGGACGTTATAAATGTATCACACTCTTTTGGCGACAAGGCTTTGTATCAGGAAGCCTCCTTTGAGCTTTATAAGGGTGAACATATGGGAATTGTGGGACGAAACGGCACAGGCAAAACCACACTTTTAAATTCACTCATCGGAGAAGTTATACCGGATGAAGGTGAAATTCGCTGGCAAAAAGGCATCAAAGTCGGATATCTGGATCAGCATGCCAAAATTGACAAGGAAATTTCGGTATTTGACTATCTGAAGACTGCTTTTTTCGAGCTTTATGACACTGAAGCCGAGTTGAGTAAAATTTATGAAAACATGGTGGATGACAGCAGTGAAAAGGCCCTTAATAAGGCTGCTGACCTCCAAAGTCTTTTGGAAAATTCCGGTTTTTATGAAATTGAAAGCAGCATCTTAAAAGTTGCCGATGGTCTTGGCATTACCGCATTGGGAATGGACAGCAAAATTGCCAAACTCAGCGGTGGTCAACGGGCAAAAGTCATTTTAGCAAAACTGCTTCTTGAAGAACCCAATGTATTATTATTGGATGAACCAACTAACTTTCTCGATAAAGAACATGTGGATTGGCTGACAGACTATTTAAGGGCCTATGAGGGAACATTTCTTGTAATTTCCCATGACTTTGATTTTCTTGATAAGATTACCACCTGCATCTGCGACATCGAGTTTTGTACAATCAAAAAGTATACCGGAAATATTACAAAGTTCATTGAACTCAAAGGTCTCAGAAAAGAAAGTTATATCAGGGAGTTTGAATCCCAAAAAAAAGAAATTAAGAAATTTGAAGATTATATATCAAAAAACAAGGCCCGGGCTTCCACTGCAAATATGGCAAAAAGCAGGCAAAAACAGCTTAATAAAATCGAGCGGCTTGCTCCACCTGAATCAGCCCCGAAGCCAAATTTTCGATTTAATGCATTACCAATTTCAGCTCAGAGATCTTTATCAGTAAAAGATCTGGAAATTGGCTATGACTACCCCCTTATATCCAAATTAAATTTCAAGGTCGAATCAGGTCAGAAAATAGTAATCACAGGATTCAACGGTATCGGCAAATCAACCTTGCTTAAAACATTAATACATCAGATCCCTGCGATCTCCGGAAAATTCAAATTTGCGGATAATCTGAAAACCGGATATTTCGAACAGGATCTGAACTGGGAGAATCCCCTTCAAACCCCTATACAAATTGTCTCCGATGAATTTCACAAGCTGTCTCAAAGTCAGATCAGAAGGAATTTGGCCCAGTGCGGATTAAAAGCAAAAAGCATGCAACAGTCGGTATCCACGCTTAGCGGTGGTGAACAGTCAAAAGTGAAAATCTGTAATTTAATGTTAACTCAATGTAATTTCATCTTTCTCGATGAGCCCACAAACCACCTTGATGCGGATGCAAAGGAAGTATTGAAAAAAGAGCTTATAAACTGGCAGGGCGGTCTTATTATGGTATCTCATGAAGCCTTGTTTTATGAAGATTGGGCTGATGAAATTATCAATATAGAAAACTGACCGGTTTTTATTCCAAATGAAATAAAAGCAGCGTACCAATGGTTCGCTGCTTTTTTATGCCCTTGATCTATTGTATATGCTAAGATAAAATCGATTTATTCTCGGCATCTTAAATATTCCTCGAATTCATTTTCTAATTCTATATACGACTTAAATGGTTACGCCGTATATGATCCCGGATACCATTGGTATTAACCAAATGATCCACACCACTATACTGAACTTGTGAAAGTTCAACTTCATATTTTCATCTTTTCTGATGATAACAATTGACGCCCAAATAGCATGAAAAAGCATGAGTAAGATTGCGATCATCCCTGTGATCCCGTGAAAATTGGCTTGAAAAATCCCACCGGATAAGATGCCCATGGCACTGGTACCCAAGGTATCAAAAATGAAACCACCCCAAAAAACAAACACATGCCAACCCATTAACTTATTTTGGATTTTTTCTGCCCATACACCAATGGTATAAAGCAGACACGCCAAACTAATGAATGTAATTGCATAGGTCAACATTTTCAAACCTCCTTCGATGCCATTTTTAAATTCAATAAATGATTTTATCAGATCTTCCTGCTGGAATAAAGCACAGCCTTCATGTGAATTCAATAAAAGACGTTTTGCATAAAACACAAAACGTCTTTTATTTTTACATCAGTTTACTGATATTTTGGGTGAAGGTTACCACATCATCAATAGGTAGTCCGGCAATGAGTCTTGCCTGATTATAAAGCAATTCCGTATAAAGTTTGAGCTGACCCTCATCTTTTTCATAAAATTCTTTCAGTTTTTCATATACAGGATGGTTTTTGTTGATTTCCAATACCTTTTTAGCTGACACTTTGCCACCCTGAGGCATGGTGTTTAATGTTTTTTCCATTTCGATGGAGAGATCCCCTTCAGTGGAAAGATAGACCAGATCATCCATTAGATGGGTGGTTGTTTTAACTTTCACCACGTCATTTCCAATCAGTTCTTTCATTTTTGAAAGAAGCTTTTCATCGGCTTCGGTTATCTCATTATTAGCTTCTGTTTCATCTTCTTTGGATTCTTCAAATCCCAGTTGATCACTTGATACTGAACGGAATTCCTTTTCCCCATAGGCTTTAAGTGTCTGGGTGACAAATTCATCAATAGTTTCAGTGAGATAGAGGATTTCAAAGTTTTTGCTCTTAACAATGGATACCTGGGGCAATTTTTCGATGGTTTCCACCGTCGCTCCGGCGGCATAATAAATATACTTCTGATCCTCAGGCATACGGTCCAGGTATTCTTTTAAGGTCACCAATTTTCCTTCTTTGGATGAGTAGAAAAGCATGAAGTCCTGGAGTTTCTCTTTATTCTGTCCCCAGTGGTCATAGGTTCCCACCTTTAACTGATTCCCGAAGGCCAGAAAGAATTTTTCATATTTTTCTCGGTCATTTTCCAACATTTTCTTGAGTTCTTCGGAAATTTTAGAATCAATTTTACGACTGATGAGACGAAGCTGTCGGTCCTGCTGGAGCATTTCCCGGGAAATATTAAGGGATAAATCCTCAGAATCCACTACCCCTTTTATAAAACTGAAATAATCCGGAAGAAGTTCTCCGCATTTATCCATAATCAGCACACCGTTAGCGTAAAGTTCCAGACCTTTTTCATAGTCCCTGGTATAGTAATCGAAGGACGGCTGTCCCGGAATATAGAGAATGGCTTTGTAACTCATGGCTCCTTCGATATTCAAATGAATATGTGCCAGAGGTTCTTCATAGCCATAGCGTTTGTCATGATAGAAATTCTGGTAATCTTCATCCGTCAGCTCATTCTTGTTTTTTCGCCAAATGGGAACCATTGAGTTTAGAATGGAATCCTCCAGATACGTTTCGTATTCCGGCTTTTCGGCATCTTTTGTTTCTTCTTTTATCCGGCTTTTTTCAACCACCATTTTAATGGGATAACTGATATAATTGGAATAATGTTCCACAAGTTGTTGAAGTCGCTGCGGTTCTAAATACTCATCGTAATTGTCATCTTCTGTGTTTTCCTTTAGATGCAAGGTGATTTTCGAGCCGTGGGATGTCTTTTTACCAGCTTCAATGAAATAACCATCTGCCCCTTGGGAAACCCAATAGTGCGCCTCATTTTCATCCATGGATTTTGTTTCCACTTCAACCTTATCAGAAACCATAAAGGCCGAATAAAAACCTACCCCAAACTGTCCAATGATATCAAATTCTTTTTCCATTTCCTGTTCCGATTTGAAATCGCTGGAGCCGCTTTTAGCAATGGTTCCTAAATTTTCTTCCAGTTCTTTTTCGGTCATACCGATACCGGTATCTTCAATAACCAGGGTTCGGTTATCTTTGTTCGGTAAAATCCGAATGTAATAGTCATCCTTGTTGAAATTTTTGTCGTTGTCTGCTAACGTCTTATAATAAATTTTATCGATTGCATCCGAAGCGTTTGAAATCAATTCACGGAGAAAAATCTCTTTGTTTGTATAAATTGAGTTGATCACCAAATCCATCAGACGTTTTGATTCTGATTTAAACTGTTTTTTTTCCATTGGTTGTGCCCTTTCAAAATAATGTAATTGTGTTAGCACTCTTATTGATTGAGTGCCAATAACTCTATTTTAATAATAATAATCCACTGTGTCAACAGTGTTTATGATTTTTATGGATTTTTTCTTAAATATTAAGGTTAAAAAAGCCACCGCTGTATTAATTCCGGCTGGTTCTTAAAAAATATTTGCTCATAAACCCTGGATTTCTGGTAGTAGGAGTATCCATAACTTTTCAATGATTGGATACTCGCCCTTTAATCTTCAGATTTTCCAGTGCTATCCTTCACTTCCTGTATCAGATCCTGAATACCGCCTTCTAAGTTTGGATATTCCAATTTTAAATGCTCTAATCTTTTCACAATCGTCTTCAGTATAATATAGTCCCGAAACCATCTGTGATTTGCAGGGATCACATACCATGGGGCTTCTTTTGTGCTGCAATTGGAAAGTACATCTGCATAGCATTCCTGATAATTATCCCAAAATTTCCGCTCTTTTAAATCATCATCTGAAAACTTCCAACGTTTTTCCGGTGTCTCTAACCGACTCTCCAACTTTTTCTGTTGAAAATCCTTTGATATATGCAAAAATAATTTTAATACAATGGTGTGATTATTAACAAGATATTTTTCAAATGCATTTATTTCTTTGAATCGTCTAAAAGCAGTGTCATCATCAATGGTTTTATGAACACGGGTAACCAGAACATCTTCATAGTATGACCGGTTAAACACCACAATGTTCCCTTTCATTGGTGTTTCCTTATGTATCCTCCAAAGATAATCATGGCCTAATTCTGCAGGTGTTGGTACCTTAAAACTTTCTACAGAAAACCCATTGGGATTCACGCTGCTTAATGCTTTTTTAACCGTCCCATCCTTACCGCTGCAGTCCATGCCCTGTAATATGATGAGCAGTGCATATTTCTTAGACGCATAAAGAACCTCCTGAAGTTCGCTGAATTTTTTTTGCAACTCACAGTATTCTTTTTTAACATCTTTTTTTGAAAGTTTGTCAGTGTCTTTTGAGCTAAACTCTTTGAGACTTACCTTGTGATGATTGGAATTGATCGTGTATTTTTCTATCATTTAAGTTACTCCATTTTATTCATTAATTATTAATTTTCTAAATTCGACAACAAAAGAGAGTCGTATTTTTGCCAGTGTGGATCTATTATCCCCTAGTTTATTTCGGCGCCAATAAAATATTATTTGCAGCTTTCACAAAAATGGAAGGTCACATCTGTACAATTTCTTTATTTCTTTTCATTGTACTTGTTTTGCTATTTTATGACAACAAAAAAATATTTCAAAATAACAAATAATCTTATCTTAATTTAAGCAATATTATGTTATACTATCTTTCGTGAAGAAATAAAATAATTTTATTTTATAAAAGAAATCAGGAGGTTTTTTATGCAAAAAGTAACAAAAAGTACGTTAATCGGTGAATTATTGCAAATGGACGCTGACCTTGCGCCTATTTTATTGGAAATTGGTATGCACTGTCTTGGCTGTCCATCTTCACAGAAGGAATCACTGGAAGAAGCCTGTGCTGTTCATAATACCAGTGTCGACGCTCTCGTAGACAAACTTAACGCAGCTATTGCTTCTTAAAAAAGCAAAATAAACATTAATAGGATGGACTTTAAGGGAACCCATGGGGTTCTCTTTTTTCGTGTCCAGCGATTTTTACTCTTAACATTATTTTCGCATTAAAAAAGCCAACGTTTTTTTAATGCTCGCTGGCTCTTTAATAATTAGTTTCTTTTAGACACTTGATTTCTATTTTTGTACGTGGCTTAATGATTTTCTGCCTCTTTATATAATACTGGTGGTTTGCAGTTCGCTTGTGGTTTTCAAATTTTCCGGTTGATTTGATGTTTCCTGATCAACCTGCCTGCTTTTTATTTCGGCATCACTACTTTCTTGAGGTGGTTTTCTGACAAACATTTGGGTGATCGTAGCGTTTAATTGATTCACATCGCTTGTCACTGCACTGTTTTCGCTTTTTGTCTTGTATTGCAAATAATCCTGAGACAGTTCCAGGGTGTCATATTTATTATAACTGTTTGCCTCATTTACGGAATTTTGTCCACTATTGCCTTCTTTAGTAGTTTTCACCCTAACATCCTCAACATTTTTTGTTATGGTTGCGGCTGAACCTTGAAGTTTGCTGGCAGTTAAGCTAATTGCTTCCATATAAATTCTCCTTTCTAAATTTTAAAAGGGAAATCGACGTTAATCAAACCATGATCAGTGATTTAAAGGATTTCCTTGACCTATTATTGCGAGTATATCATAAATTCCCAATGATTACATGAAATTTATATAAATTGGAAACAAAATAAAAATATTTTAAAAATATTTGAAGCTTAAAATCAATTAATCTATATTATCCTTATTATACGAGTTAATAAAATTATCATTATGACATAAGATCAGAACATTTGATCTCAGGATTATGATATTGTTTTCTTTTGGCTGTTTTATCTGCATATTCAATTGCATTTTTAGAACACCACGCAGTCTTTCATGAATTTAACAATAATTTGACCTGATCTTCATGTTGAAATAAAGCACAGCCACCATTGTGTTCGCCACCCACCAATTCTTCCTCTTGCAATTTTTTAAAAAATGGGGATGCCAAAACCTCTAACATGGAGTATTCTTTGAGGTTTCGATCAGAATAGGGAGAAAAAGGGCAAGCCTCGGCGGATCCATTGGGGTTAATGTGAAAGAACCCGCGACCGGCGGCGAGACAGCCTCCCATATATTTCTCATCTCCTGGAAAAGACACGAAAACCATGGAATCATAAACTTTTCTTAACGTGTTTTGTTTGTCTTCCATAAATAACCGTTCTTTTTCTCCAGGAGCCAAATAATCGGTTGTTGGGTCAACCGGAACATATTCAATAAAAAATACAATTCGGCAGCCAAGTTTGGCTAAAACATCTAAAAAATCCTTGGATGTGACTTCATTCATATTTTCTGTTGTAACGGTAATAGACACTCCAAACAATATCCTATGTTTATCCAGAGATTTCATGGTCGCTAAAAGTTTCTGGTAGGTTCCTTCCCCTCGCCTCTGATCTGTGGTAGGCTGACTTCCTTCAATGCTTAAAACAGGAATCAAATTTCGACGGGCGTTAAAAAGCTTTAGATAATCCTCATCAATCACGGTTCCATTGGTAAAGATTAGAAAAATGGTATTTTTCACACTGGCAGCAGCCTGAATCACGTCTCGTCTCAAAAGTGGTTCGCCACCGGCAAGTAAATTAAAGGAAATACCCAGGTCTTGGGATTGGTTAAAAATGTCCAACCATTGGGTTGCTGTCATTAATTCGACAGCTTCCTCTTCATTGCACATACCATTTTCCCGGGCATAACAGCCCTTACAAAAAAGGTTGCAGGCATTGGTAATGCTGGAAATAAGAAATGTGGGAATATGCTGGCCGGATGCTTCATAGGATTTTCGTTTGCGAAAATTACGTTTACTTATTTCTCTGTATTTTAGAAGAAAAGCCGTTTCTCTTGGATTTTTCAAAGTTGATTTTATGACATCCCTGATTATTATTTCAGTGGATTCATTCATATAGTTTGCAAGGTCAAAATGATCATTCATTAGTTTGTTTCTCCTTTAGCGCAAATTCTTTTTACTGTTAATAGAATAAAAAAAATAATCGCCATGAATCACCCTCGATTATGGTTGTTCTATATATTCGGATTGACACGTCGGACAAAGATGACGGTGGACGCAAATAATGCTGCCGCAGTTTGAACAGGTCCATTTTTTTCCTCTTGCTGCAAAAACGCATCTATTCCATTGTTTTTAATAAATTTAAGATTCTCTATCATACTCATATGATACTTGGTTCGATATCGTTTATCTAACTGTTTGAGTCTGGCACAAGGAAATTTATCACATTCATAGCAGAATCCAGAACCATTATTCTGAATGGTCGGACAATTTTTTATAATGCACTTCAGACAGCTGTTTGTCTTATATCCTGAATTGCTATTGCATCCTTTGCATTGTTTTTTTTCTCTTTGGTAGGCCATACAAAGTCTGCAATTCATACCACAGGGAGCAATTAGTTCCGCTCTCATTTCGCTCATTTCATCACCTCATTTTTAAAAATAAATGTTTCCAATAAAAAACAGCAATACAATATGCAGGGGATAAAAGATGTAGAATAAATATTTTAGCCCCATCCCCTTTTCCCCATTATACAGCAGCATCAATGGCAGTGTGGTAATCATCATTCATTGAAAATTTTGATAAAACATGGCCGTTATTCCGGGGGTTGACGTCCATTCCAAGGCAAAATAAACAAGACAGAAACTACCATAGGCAATAATAAGTCGTTTCTTATCCTCTTTGTTAAAGTATAACCATATGCCCAGAAAAACAAAAATGAAGCTGCCCTCATTGAAAATCAGGTTGGCCGAAATAGCTCCGGCAAACATTCCCATGCCATATAACGAGGATAATTGGCTGGCGATGGTGCATGCTGCAGTGGTGATCAGTTGGTAAACTGCAAATATTATAATTAACAGTGTTCCTTTTTTCTTATCAATTCTTACATATTCGATTAACCAGACAATGACTCCAACCAAAAATAAGGTCACAAAAATATTATTGTATATTGGAGACACCGCATCTGGATAGATACTGTTGCAAATTATGTCAATAATACCCATACCAACTCCAAAACCATACATTCGCAATAAATACTTCTTGCGATTACGGGTATAATAAAATCCCCAAGCCATACAGAACATAAATAGTGGGGCTGAAATTCTTCCTAGCCAATGAAACCAAATAGGGGTTCCTGGAATAAATTGAGCCACATGATCAAGCAGCATCAATACTAATGCAATTATTTTCAAGGTCGTACCAGTCATATTGTCAAACTCCTTACGAACTATTTTCCCAAACAACACTTTTTATGTTTTTTCAGACTTTCACCGAGACATGGATTGTTTTTCCGGATTTTTCAGTCATAAGCAGTAAACTTCACCTTAAATCAGGATTAATGAATCTCATCCATTTTTATTTTTTCCTTCACTTGCCTGATAAAATCATTCATGCGCTTGTAATGGGTTCCTTTCCAGTAAATGCGGCCGCAGTCCGAGCATTCTTGAAATTCGTCCAAAGACTCCCGGACATTCTTCGGCAGACGGGATAAGACCTCCGCCTTTGAGACAGACCTTAAAGCACCATTGCATGCCATACATCTCACAAAAGGGAGAAGTTTGTCAACCAGATTGAACCGGGTCAACACTTCGACGAGCTGCAAGCCAGGGTCCCGAGACCTGACCATATAGCCATACACCACTTTTGTTCGCATGAGCAATGCTCTGTCGGAGGTCAGCAGTATTCTGGATTCAGTTGCAGCATCGTTGACCAGTTGATTCTTGGAAGCGTTATTACTGTAATGTGTATCAAATCCCACCATCCGAAGAGTTGCTGCCAGTTTGCCAAGATGAACATCCAATGTAAAACGATATTCCTTAAGTGGAGCCGGCCGTACATGTGACACTGTGGATATATCAAGGCTTTTAAAAATCGGATACACAGCTACCCTTTCCCCACCCTGAAGCTGGTACAAAAAGTCCGAGGATTTTCCATTAATGAGAAGCAGCTCCACTGCTGTATGAGGAACTCCCAATGATTCAATCAAATCTTTAACAGAAGGCTGTCCTTTGAAAAAATGGTTGAAACTCAAATATTTCTGTTGTTGTGGAAGAAAGTCATTCAACTCTCCGTAAAAACGTATGGTAATACCATTCATGTTTTTAGTTCACTCCCCATTTAATTATCTATTGTCATGTTAACAGATCCCCCGGAACGGTTCAAGAAAATATTTGTGACGCTTATCATTTATAAAATATTCTAAAATTAGTATTGACACATTAAGAAAGGTAATGTATTATCTATTAAGGTAATATATTACCTTAATAGATACCGGAGGTAATTTATGGAAAAATTGGAATCGATGACCGATAGAAAATTTATTTTCGGCAGTATTTTAGTCGTTGCCAACCAGATGGACACTCTGCTTGGCCGAGAATTGAAAGAACATGATTTAACCACGAAACAATGGTTACTTACCATTGTTGTTGAAAATTCTTTTGAATATGATCCCTCCATCAAAGAAGTGGCTAAGGCAATGGGAAGCTCCCATCAAAATGTGAAACAGGTGGCTTTAAAACTTGAGAAAAAGGGCTTTCTCAGCTTAGAAAAAGATAAGAATGATGCCCGGGTCGTACGCATTAAATTAACCAATCGGATAGCTGCATTTGCAGAAGAAAGTGAATTAAAGGCTGATAATTTCACACGAAAATTATTTAAACGAATTTCGAAAGAAGAAATGGCAACAACTCGTTTACTTCTCGAAAAAATGTTATTTAATTTGACCGAAATGGAAACAGGAATTAAATAGGAGGTAGTACAAATGAAGAAAGCAATGATTATTGTTGGGTGTATTGTCGGTGTGTTTGCAGTGATTATCGGAAGTGGTCTATTATACATTACCAGTGGCTTAAAAACAGGTGAAAATTTAGCGATTAATGCTGTGGATCTCACTCAAATTCAAGATGGTACTTATCCGGGAAGTTATGAAAGTGGACGGTGGACCAACACTGTTGCGGTCACCGTAAGCGATAAAAAGATAACTCAAATTAATGTGGTTAAAACCGTTAATTTTGATAATCCGGAAGTCACGGATACAATTATTAAAGCTGTTATTGAAAAACAGAATACAACAGTAGACACTGTCAGCGGTGCAACGGTAACCAGTAAAGCCTATTTAAAATCTATTGAAAATGCTTTAATAAAATAAAAACATTCAGGAGGAATAAAATTCATGAAAACAATGATATTATTTGGAAGCACCTATGGATACACTCAAGAGTGTGCGACAAAGCTTACCAAAGATTTAGGTGGAGAAGTCCTTCTTGTAAACGCCAAAGATAAAATACCCTCATTAGAAGACTATGATACCATTTTAATCGGCGGATCTATTTATATGGGACAAATCCAGAAAAAAATTAAAGAATACTGCATTTCAAATGAAGAGGTATTGAAAAATAAAAACCTTGGCTTTTTTGTCTCATCCGGGATTCCTGAAAATTTTGATACCAATATTAAAAATGCATTTCCCGAATCCCTGTTAAAAAGTGCTCTTTCAATCGAAAATTTTGGTGGCGAGTTAAGAACTGAAAAAATGAAACTTTCCCATAAATTATTAACCGCTATGATGAAAAAAGCCACTGCAAAAGAAAATAAGCCACCCACAGAACCACTGCCTGAAAACATTGCAAAAATGGCAAAAACCATACTCCAGATGGTGGTCCCGACTTGTAACACTGTTACTCCATGAAAATTTAATTGAAACAAGCCTTGATCATACGACTTTTTTATTTATCTTTTGTTGCCGCAGCTCCTATTCGTCACTTTAATTTGAAGGCTTTCCATGACATTTAAAGCTTCCTCGTTTAGCTGGTCATCGTTACTGGCAGTGCAGGAAGCATCTACAACTATCTCAGCTTCCGGCAACGCCGCCTTTGCCAGCACAGCATTGGAAAGGACACAGATATTGGAGACAACACCCACAAGCTCAATGCTGTCATACTTATTCTGCGCAAGATAACCTGTCAGCTCCAAAGACCCGAAGGTATTTTTTTCAAAGCGCATATCTGTTTCAAGGCAAAGTGTGGCTATTTTTCCATACAGATGCCAGCCCTCTGTTCCCTTGATGCAGTGAGAAACAGGAAGGCTTCTACCTTCCCGGGTGTTTAAATAATCCTCCATATGTGTGTCAAAGGTAAAGGCGACCTCATCACCGTTATTTCGGTACTCCCCTATTTTTAGGGCAATGGCATCTTCCAGAACAACCGCCTTTCGAAAGCCAAGTGCCCCATCTACAAAATCATTCTGATAATCAATCACTAAAAGTATTTTTTTCATTGCAATGACTCCTTATAAATATTTGACCGCGGTATTAATTTCTAATAAATGGATGTTCGGTTGCACCTGATGCAGCACTGCCCTTGGTACAATTTGAATCCGTATGCCTTCAGACAATAGGATAACCCTTCAATTCTGGCACTAATACATTGGGGTTTTCTAATAATTCAGTAACCAGGGAATCCATATTTACCGACTCAGCGACTTCAATAATGACCCGGTCGTTTAATGTTTCTCCCCCCCTAATAAGATAGCTAATTGCCAATGCACGCTAGGCTTGCTATCTGTTTATATTCTGTTAATACCCATCAATGTGCGAAACTAATTGTCGGTGCCATCGCACTTTTTACCGCAAGCATGTCAAGTAATTGATACTATTCTTTGAAAAGGCACAGGATTCCAAATAGAATCCTGTGCCTTTAACTTTATTACATTCAATACATAGTTTTTCCCATCATTTAAATTTTAAACTTCATTCCAATTGAGAAGGCCTGTCCGAGTTGATCCCCTATCTGGTAATACCCTCGATCGGCTGCACTGAATACAAAAGGTGATACTTTTTCCAAAGATGGAATACCCTTTTCGTCGAGGACATCATGATCAGCCTTGACATCGACAATTTCACCGATAAACTGGGTGTGTATACCAAGTTCAACAGTCTGTATGAGTCGACATTCTAAAATCAGTGAAAATTCTCCAACATAAGGGGCATCAACAAGTTCACTCTTAACCGCGGTTAAACTCACCTTAGCAAATTTATCCGTATTTTTGCCACTGACAATGCCGACATAATCAGCCTCAGCAACTTGCTTGCTAGAGGGTATGCTAATGGTAAAGGCTTTTCGTTTTATGATGTTGTCATAAGAGGCCCGTTGTTTTTGCAAGGATACCGTCACGCATGGTGGGTCAGAACAACAAATCCCCCCCCATGCCGCGGTCATTACATTAGGAACATCGTTTTCTCCATAAGTTCCTACTACCCATACTGGACTCGGCAATGCGAATATTTTTGCGCCTAAAGATTTTTTCATTATGCTATTTCCTCCTTGTTAATTTAAAATCCATTATATGTATATATTATTAAATAAATACTGATGTTTGTCAAGATAACCGCCAACATTTTCAAATTTTTTAACTAGCATTATGCTGTCAAAATACCATTAAATCGTGAGGTTTTTTTATTCAGCTTAATTTTTCAAAGGCTGTTGATGGTTTCGATTCATCAGAATAATCAGCAGAAAGGCTGCCAGAAGTGACAGCACCGCGCCAAAAATAAAAGGTGCCTGGGCGCCATATGCATTCCACAAAAGGCCTGCAATGACACTGGCAGGAAGCAGGGCAAACCCTACAATTGTGGCCTGAAGCCCCAGCATGGTGCCTTTTAAACAGACGGGTGAAATTTCTGAAATCAGGGCCCGCTCAACACCTGCGGTCATTGCGGTGTAAAGGCCATACATGATAAATAAAATAAACAGAACACCGGTATTTGATACAACAGCAAAGCCAAAATAAACAAGGGCAAAGGTGATATAGCCTGAAACCAAAATTTTCTTCCTTCCGAACTTGTCCGACAGGTTTCCAAAAGGCACCGAGAACAGTGCGGCTGAGAGATTGTATATAAAATAAAGGAATATGACATTGGCATCAGTTAAGCCCATGCTCTTTGCCCGGAGGATTAAAAAAGCGTTGGACGAGTTGCCTAATGTGAAAATAAATGTCACCACCAGGTAAAGCTTTAGGTTACCATCCAGATTTTTTGCATTTTTCCAAAAAGGTTCCCTTTTAATTTCCCGGTGTTCCTTTTTTTCTTTGACAAATAATAAGATAACCAAACCGATTACTCCCGGAATAATGGAAATAGCAAACAGGGTCTTGTAGTCAAAATTTCCATTCGCTTTTGACAATAGCATATAAACAATGAAAATCCCCAGAGCGGAGCCCGCCATATCCAAGGCCTTATGAATCCCGAAGGCCTTCCCCATTTTATTCTTGTCGCGGTGCTGTCACCCTGTCATCCATTCTTTAGATCCACTGTGCTTCTGCTGAAATCATCAGGAATATTTCAATTGGTTAAGCGGCAGACTCGGATAACATAATTTAATCTTTACCTTTCCTTACTAAACAATTCTTTAAACCGTTTTACCGCATACTTACCAATATCACTTATCCATTTCCATAAAGTATCAAGGGGCTGCTTTTTCCATAAGTAAATCCTGATAAGCACTAAAAATAGTAGCAGTATGAATCCTATAATGATAAACACAACTGCAATCGGATTTTCTTCATACAAGGCTTCGGAAAAAAGTTGTGCAGTTGCCGTATATCTGGTAATATAGTTGTTTGCCGGTGAGGGCAATTCAACCATAGTGGTGGTATTAATATCTCCGATTTTTGCAATCATATAGTGATAATAACTGTTTTTGGTTAACAACTCTGCACCGGCACCTCCGGTAATGAGATAGCGCACGCCAGCTTTTGTATATTCCAAATAGCTGTGAATATGGGATAGATAAACCGTATCCACATGATATGTACTCATGAGATTTTCAAACTTTTCCGCTTCCTGGGGGTCTTGGAAGCCATGATTCATAGCCTTGGTTTCATTGTAGTTATCTAATTTCTGCTCCAGAAAATTGTCTCCGCTTTTTATTTTATTTACAAAGTTCGGAATTTCATTGGCAGTTACACCGCTTCTTGGGTCTTGAGGCGGTATATGGGTAATAACAAAAATATCTTTACCCTGTGCCTTGCTCAAATCTTTTTCAAGCCATGCGTATTGTTCGTCAGTAATTGCCTGTTTTTCACTCCATCCGGGAGATGAATCGATAAACGCAAAATGGCTATTTTCAAAATCAAAGGAATAATACGCCGGACCGTAGAGCATCGTATAGGTGCTGCGCCCATTGCCCCTAATATCGTGATTACCCAGAGTGGTACAGAGTGTTGTTGAGATATTTGATACCATTTTGTCAAAGAGTCTGTACTGATTAGGTTTTCCACTGAACACCAGGTCCCCGTTGTCAATTACAAATACAGGATTTTCGCCATTGACCTGCTGAATAATCTGACCAAAAATATCATATCCATCACGATTATCACCGAGAATAATGTATTTAGATTGCCCTGTATTATCTTCACCACTTGGTTGGACCGGATCAATTTTTATGGTTTCTTCGGGATTTGCAGCTATGTTCAACTGTACTGTATTCACCGTCACTTTTGTCAAGGGAAGGTTGTTGCCTACAATGCTCTTTGCATAAAAATCCGGGTTTATATTTTCAACCAATAACGAAACCGCAGTAGCCGCTTTACTGGTCACCGTTATGGACGGCAGCGGTGATAATGCTCTGATAACAATACTTTGGGTACCATCTTCATCTTTTTGAATCCCCTTTACAAAACCGCCGTTAACCGTAATTTGCGCATTCTGTGTTTGATAAACAGAAGATGCGGCATCAGGATTGAACTGAAGTGGAACGCTTACAAAATCATTGCTGATTTTGTAAGCATTGACGGCATTATACCAAAATGCACCGACACCAGCAATTAGGCACAAACACAGGATAAGCATTGTAATATTGATTATTTTCTTGATTTTCACAATTATACTTCCTTCTCAGCTTTTTTAATTTTTAGAAAACACAAAGGACTAATCCGTTCATAAACAATTAGATACCACTCTTTTTTTTCAAGTTGTCTCGGGATTCTAATTTTGCTTTTTTCATCAAGATGCTCTGCATAATTTCTCATTACAGTTTTGGTTTGCTTTTCATCTATTTTAGCATTTATTCCCGATTTCAACAATGACTTTACGTTTAATCCTCCAGAATCCTATTATGAAATAAAGCAAAAAGATGATATAATATAAAAGCCTACTAATGGACGAAGATACTCTTGACGCTTATATCCGGCAATTACTGGAGTCATCACCCGGCACAGATGTCCAGATTACCTGGCAGGGCGGCGAGGATATTCTCAGCTATCTCTGTTCCAGATTTCGGATGTTCTTTCCCTGCATTGACTCTTCCATGAAAATCATGGCCAAACTCCTTCGAAAAAGAAGTTGCGCAGACGAAATCATGAACCATATTAACTTAAATTCGACGGATTATAGAATTTGATTTGAGCCAAATTTTTTAGAAGAAATTTTGATTAGGAAGGCTTTCACATGCATAAAATACACATGAATAATAAAAAAAACCCAAAACAGAAGCCTCCGGGAAATCGATATGACCGGTCCGAATGGGCGGGTGCATTTGGCGATCTCGGAACACTGATCCCATTTATTGTTGGATACATCAGCATAATAAAGCTGGATCCCTTAGGTGTTCTTTTTACCTTTGGGATTCTTTTGATCGGGTCAGGTTTATACTATAAAACACCCATTCCTGTCCAGCCAATGAAAGCCATTGGAGGCGCCGCAATCGCAGGTGGAGCCGCGATCACTTCCGGCATGATATTTGGAGCTGGAATTTTTACCGGGCTTTTCTGGTTAATTTTAGGACTCACAGGCAAACTGAACTCCATCTCTAAAATAGCTTCGAAACCGGTCCTTAGGGGCATCATGCTGGGACTTGGACTGATTTTTATCATCGAGGGAACAAAAATGATGCAAACGGATTTTTTAATCGCTGTGATTGGTCTGGCCCTCACATTTTTCCTTTTAACAAACAAACGAATTCCTGCCATGTTTGTCTTAATCATTTTCGGAATTGCAGCTGGTCTTATTAGAAATCCCGAACTGATCAAAGAATTGGCCAATGTCCATTTTGATTTCAGACTTCCTCAGTATTCTTTAGGTCAGATTACTTACTCGGATTTTTTTAAAGGTATCCTGATTCTGGGTATTCCCCAGATTCCATTAACCCTTGGAAACGCTGTAATCGCAATCACTCAAGAAAATAACAGACTGTTTCCAGAGCATCCAGTCACCGAAAATAAAATAGCGATTACACAAGGAATTATGAATTTATTCTCCCCGATTTTCGGTGGAATTCCAGTATGTCACGGTGCCGGAGGGATGGCTGGACATGTTCGGTTTGGCGCTCGCACCGGGGGATCCCTTATTATTTTAGGGGGAATACTTCTGATTGTTGGATTATGTTTCAGCAGTTCATTTTTATTGCTGTTAAGCATCTTCCCGGCAAGTGTACTGGGTGTCGTTCTATTCTTTGCCGGATTGGAGTTGGCAGTCTCAGCTCGTGATGTCGGCTCAGATAAAGGTGATTACTATGTCTTATTGATTACCGCTGGTTTTTCTATATGGAATATCGGAATTGGGTTTGTTGCAGGTTTGATCATGCAGGAGATGCTAAAGAGAAAAATTTTCAAAGTATAACAAATAAGATGCGCAGGAACAGATAAAAATCAACAGCCTGCAAAAATCGTTTTAAATGAGTTCATGTCCGGTAGGAAGACGGGGATGAAAAAAAGCAATTGTCCTATACTTTAATGATAAAATAAATTCAATGAGTATACAAAATATTTTAAGGTGATAAAATGACGAGCAAACCAGAAATAAAACTATCCGTTAGAAACCTGGTAGAATTCATACTTCGTTCCGGTGATATTGATTCTCAATTTATGAGTAATTCAAGGGCTTTGGAAGGAACCAGGATACATCAGAAAATTCAAAAGGAGAATAAAGATAAAGGGTACACTCCTGAAGTGACCTTAAAATATAGGGTAGAATATCAGGGCTTCAACTTTAGGATTGAAGGCCGTGCAGACGGCATCATCACCAACGATGATTTTGCGATTGTTGACGAAATAAAATCCACAAACAGACCCCTGGAACACATTGAAGAAAATTACAATGAAACCCATTGGGCACAGGCAAAATGCTATGCCTTTATTTACTGTGTACAAAATAATATTGAAGAGATTGCTGTCCAGCTTACCTATTATCAATTGGAAACGGATGAGATAAAAAAGTTTATCAAACATTTCCAGCAAAATGAATTAAAGACCTTCTTTTTTAATCTCATGGATAAATATCTCGTTTGGGCAAGTCTCACCAGGGATTGGGTTACTAAAAGGGATCTCTCAATAAAATCCCTGGATTTTCCTTTTGAGACATACCGAAAGGGCCAACGGCAGCTGGCTGTTTCCGTGTATAAAACCATTGTTGAAAATAAAAAAATATTTATTCAAGCTCCAACAGGCATTGGGAAAACCATATCAACATTGTTTCCGGCAATAAAAGCAATGGCAGAAGGTCATACCTCTAAACTGTTTTATCTCACAGCTAAAACCATAGTCAGGGAAGTGGCTGAAGAAACGTTTTCCAAAATGAAAGACAAAGGTCTTGAATTCAAGACTGTCACCCTTACCGCCAAAGATAAATTATGTTTTAAAGAGGAATCGATTTGCGATCCGGAGCATTGTGAATTTGCCAAAGGTCACTTTGATCGTGTTAATCTCGCACTTCTTGATTCTTTGCAGCATGAAAATTATTTCACCAGGCCGGTTATCGAAAACTATGCCAGGAAGCATAAAATCTGTCCCTTTGAATTTTCCCTGGATTTAACCCTATGGTCAGATTGTGTTATTTGCGACTATAACTACGTTTTTGATCCAAGAGTCTATCTCAAACGATTTTTTTCAGAAAATGGTGGCGACTATACTTTTCTTATTGACGAGGCCCACAATCTGGTTGATCGTGCCAGGTCCATGTTTTCTGCCGAACTCGATAAAAAACCAATGCTTGAGCTGAAAAAAATGTTTAAGGATAAAAACCCTGGAATCGCCAAGTCCCTGGGTAAATTGAATTCATTTATGATCGAAATGAGGAAATTAGTTGAAGATGAACATCACTGCATTCAGAAGGACGAACCTAAAGACATCTATCCTTTAATCATGAAATTCATCAAAGAATCCGAAGAATGGCTGGTTAAAAACGAAGGAAATGAAGGCCATGAGAAGCTGCTGGAACTTTACTTTAATGCATTAACCTTTATGAGAACTTCCGAGTTCTACGATGAACGATACGTGACAACCATTGAAAACAGTCAAGATGATACTAAACTGAAATTGTTCTGTCTGGATCCATCCTACCTGCTGAGTGAAGTGATTAAGCGTGGCAAGGCCGCCATCTTCTTTTCGGCAACCCTATCACCCATTGAATACTTTTTAGAAATTCTGGGTGGCGGAAATGACAGTTATAAAATCAGTTTTCCCTCCCCTTTTGATGTAAATAATAGAGCATTGCTGATTTCTGATAATATATCAACGAAATACAGGAATCGGGATAAATCCTTTTTATCCATTGCCGAATCCATAAAATCCGTTTTAAATCAAAAACAGGGCAATTATATTGTTTATTTCCCGTCCTATAAATATATGAATAACGTTTTTGATGTGTTTACCAAACATTATCCGGATGTTTATACCATTAAACAATCGGCTGATATGAATGAGGAAGATCGGGAAATATTCTTAAATTTATTTAGGTCGGATACCAGTGATGGTGTTTTGGGTTTTTGCGTCTTGGGAGGGATATTTTCTGAAGGAGTGGACCTGAAACAGGATGGATTAATCGGTTCGATTATTGTCGGCGTTGGTTTGCCTCAGATTTGTTTTGAGAGAAATATTATCAGGGACTATTTTAATGAAAAAAACAACTGCGGGTATGAATATTCCTATTTGTATCCAGGAATGAATAAAGTTTTACAGGCTGCGGGCAGAGTCATTCGAACCGAAACGGACAAGGGGATTATACTACTCATTGATGAACGTTTCAGTAATCGAAGCTATCTTCAATTATTTCCAAAGGAATGGTTTCCCCATACCAGAGTCAGAAATTTCAGCGAACTGGAAAAAGGGTTAAAGAACTTTTGGGAAACCCACTAAGTATGTAAGAAATAATAATCGATATGGTCTGTTTGCAGCCTTTCTAATTCAGCGTTAAAAATCTTGTTAAGGTCTCCATATTTTTTTTCATCTGTTTATGAAACCGCTAAAACTCCCAGGATAACCGCTACTGCTAGCCCAGCCGCTGTTAGAGGAACCATTCCGACCCAGTAACTTACAATTTCGTCTAGACGATAATAAAGTACGTAGCAGATCAAACTGACGACAGTGGCAATTCCCACAAGGACTGCCAGTGTCACCGCAGATCCCGAGCCAAAGCGCCCTGTGCCGTACAGCACAGTGATCACGGACAACTCCAATGCTGCCCAGATAAGTATTATTATCAGCTCCGAAGTCACTATCCGGTGAAATGCCATGGTCGTGACCAGAACCAGAACGATTAATAAAGCGACAGCGCCCAGCAGAATGAACATCACCGGTATACTTTCTGAACTCTGCGAAAGCAAGCTAATACCGCCAGACAACAGAACAATCGCAACAATTCCTGTGATAAAAGCGGCCACGATGCAGAACACGCCAACCGGCCCACCGGATGAATTCGGACGAAAGGTAACCACCCACCAGGCAAGGTAAAATAAGCTGCAAAACAAAAGCAGCAGATTGCCGGCGAATATCTCCCAGAGTGGGGCGTTGAAGTTACGAAAAAGCATCATAGAGACCTCCCCTATTTCAATTATTAGTAAGCCAAGTTAAATCGATGCTTTCAAACTGTCACTGTCATTTATGACTTTTTAACAAATTCTGATTTTAATTGCATCGCTCCAAAACCATCAATTTTACAATCAATATTATGATCCCCATCAACCAAACGTATATTTTTTACTTTTGTTCCTTTTTTTAAGTCTGATGAACTTCCTTTTACTTTAAGGTCTTTGATTATTATGATCGTATCACCATCATTTAAGACATTTCCATTTGCATCTTTGATAATCTTTTCTTCTTCACACTCTTCGTTTTTGGATTCTAAAGTCCACTCATAAGCGCATTCAGGGCAAACAAAAAGATCTCTATCTTCGTAAGTGTATTCTGAATTACATTTTGGGCAATTTGGTAACGCAACCATAATTTCATTTTCTCCATTCATAATTGTTAATACTACAATATAAGTTCTTTCTTATATGATTTTATATTATCATAATATCCTCATATTAACAACCCTTCAGGCATACAACTGATTAACAATTGATCGATATCAACACGTTTATTCTCAAGGGATTACATAAAAAAACTCTAAGCTTTTCCCGGCTTTTGACGATATTTTAAAAAGTACAATAAAATCAACAAAGGAGAAAAAAATGAAGATCACAAAATACCTGTTTTTATCACTCACTGTTATATTTTGCTGTTTGGCTGTTGCCGGATGCAGCACGGTCACAAATGAAGATACGGCCCAAACGGAAACCTCCACTGCCATCCAGGCAACGGATTACAGCCAGGGTGACCACTGGCTGAACCTGCCCACGGAGCTCAACAAAGACGTGGATGTATTTTACCTCTATCCATCAGCCTGGGCAAAGGTGAATGCATCCGACCCGATTGTCTGTGACATTGATAACCCTGTCATGCTTCAGCAATCAAAGCTGGCATTTGACAGACAGGCCACTGCCTTTTCAGACACTGCCAATATCTATGCCCCCTACTATCGCCAGGATGATGCCGGCTCAACCCTTGCCATGTCCGTTGGTGAACAACAGGATATTGTCAAAGGCATTCCCCTCACCGATGCTATGGCAGCCTTTGACTACTACATCAAGAATTATAATAATGGCCGACCCTTTATTTTAGCCAGTCATTCCCAGGGTTCCAATGTGATGATCTATATTCTGTCGGAATACATGAAAGAACACCCTGAGGTAAATGATCGCATGATTGCTGCCTATGTCATTGGCTATTCCGTCACCGATGATTATCTGTCCCAGAATCCCCACCTTAAATTTGCCACAGGCGCTGGTGACACCGGGGTTATTGTTTCATACAACACCCAGGCCCCTACCATTGAAGGAACCGATGGTGTAGTTACCCCCGGTGCCAAGGCGATCAACCCCATCAGCTGGACCACCGACGAAACAGTGGCACCTGCATCAGATAACCTGGGTTCACTCCAATTGAATCCGGACGGTTCTGTGGTTAAAAATCCTGATGGAACCAATATGGTTGTGAAGAATTTTGCTGATGCCCAGGTGGATACCGCCAAGGGTGTTATCATTTGCAGCACCGTGGATGTCAATACCTATGCTCCGGGAAATGCAATGTTTGGCAAAGGAGTTTTTCATTCCTTTGATTTCCCCTTCTACTACTACGATATCCAGACAAACGCAGCATTGCGAACCCAAAATTACCTCAAGGATCATAAATAATCCAGTCCGTAAATAATGGATTCAACTGCTTGCTGAAAACAAACCCATCTTAAAAACAATGCGAAAAAGGACTGAACTCTGTATTATCCAGGGCTCAGTCCTTTTAATTTGCGGTTAATGGGGAATGGTCGTTTTTCTCTGAGACTGTAATCATTGACCATTTTCGTCTTTCCTCGTCTTTAATTGAGTTAATACTACTTTGGAAATATTTTCCGGATTTTGTGCTTTTACGATCGCATATGCAAAGTAAGGAGAAAAAGGCTTTGGATAATAAGCCAGATAGCGCTCTTCCCAGTAGGAAGGCGCATATTTTTCTTTTGCATGATGAAGTGCTTTAAAATTATAGGCATTGTTCATATTTTCATAAACATAAGCAAAAAGTTTTTCGTTAAATGTTATTTTATCTCCTGAATCTACATTATACAGGGGCGAAAGTCCCATATTGCCTATTTGAACACCTTCATCCTTCATTACCATAAATGCTTCATAGTTAATTTTTTCAAGAACACCTTGAGGAGCGTTGTTTTTTCTTCTTGTTACGTCGGCAAGATATCCCATGCCATTTAAATATGGTAAAAAAACAACAAATCCCAGCATTTCTCCTTGGGCATCCCTTGCATAAAAATACCGCCGATCAAGAGGATTGTCAAGACTGACACCACCCAGCATAAATGTCATTTCGGAAATCATTTTACTCTTCTTCCATTCTTCTGATATTTCCAGTATTTCTCTTTCTATTTCCAGATCCCGCTGTTTTTTTGGCTGATATTCTTCAACAATAATCCCTGCTTTGTTGGCATGATTAATCGCCGCCCTAACCTTGGCAACTTTTCCACCGGCAAGATTGTATTCAGAAAGTTTAAAACAGGCATCCTCTCCATATTTCACAACACCAAACTGAGCTGCCTGGTATAAATCAAGAAAATATTCAGTTATATTGAGTAATAAAATATCCAAGCCATTTTGCCTGGAAAATGTTAACAGCTCCGTTAAAAAAATAAAGCCATCATTTTTGTCGCAGATAATATCTCCACAACATACTAAAACTTTGCCAACTATGGTATAGGAGCAAACACCTTCAACATTTTTACCAAAAAAATAATGTTTGTCATTTTCCAGAGACAGATACGACATAGGATTCTGTCCGTGTTTAAGAACAATTTTTCGGGCCTTTTCCTTATCCTGCTTATCATGAATATAATCATACACCAGGGGTTTCATAAGCAACAATACTGATGCGAAAATACATATCCAGTTAGTAATTATTAACGAGTCTGCATAAATTCGGCCTAAATTACTTTTTATATCCAATACATTTGTATCCATAAATATCAATAAGTTGATTGAACTTAACAAAGCATTATAGACTGTATGGACATCATTTATATGTGCCCTCATGATGTATAAACCAAATGAAGCATTTACGAGGAGCAATGTAAACGAAACTCCGATAAATATAAAAGCCCATTTCAAAGTTACTTTATTGGGCAATCTAAAAAAGTCCTTATACGAAACCAGCAGCACAAGAAGCACAAATGACTCAATGATCACAATGGGAACCGTAAATCTGTGAAAGTGAACTATTTGTAAAATCAGTGTTGCAAATAAAACAATCACCTCAATAATCCATGCATTACGAACCCGTTTAAATAAACTGTAAGCAAGAAGAAGCATGAGCAGACCCAGCAAAAAAGACAATACTCCATGGGTTACCACAACATTAGGATCAAACATATTCCCATAAATATGTTCAAACTCTTTGGCAAATTTTAAAGGCAATGCCGCAAATAAATTCCCAAATCCAATGATTACTAAAAGAAAAATAGCAAAATTTTGAATTTGCCTTTTTAAAAATGCATTCATGTATTCTTATCCCTTCAAGCTTTGGTTGAAAACATACCTTCTGCTCAATGTGATTCAAAGTTAAATATTACCCATTTGGAGACATAGCCACCAACTACATAATACTGGTATGATTTCTGGCGATAATGATATCACAATTTGCCTCTTTAATACCATATAACTTTACATTTTTACCAGATATTTTGCCTTTCCTTAATTCTATTTTCTTGCTCACATGAACAGGCCCGGGAAAGTTTCGGTTTTCATATCTTTAAATTGACTTGACAGCTAATGATGCTATTGCTTCCACACAGTTGTCGATACCAATGACCTCGCTATTAAGGCACACATCATAGGTATCCATACTGTACCACTTTTTATGAGCGTGGGTATTATAGAATTCTGAACGTCGCTTGTCGGTTTTTTTCAGCACAGCATGGACTTCATCTTCAGATATTCCATACTCTTCAACCGCTCTTCTGATTCGCGCATCTTCATTGGCATGAATGAATACACTCAGACAATTTTTTCGATTTGCTAATATCTGGGTCGCACATCGTCCCACAATGACAGAATTTCCGGTAAGTGCCAAAAGATTAATAATTTCACTTTCTGCGCAGAATAATTTGTCTGACAGTTCTTGGTCTTCAGTGAAATTTGCCACCCTGGCCATGGCGTTCATTATGTTGCTTGTTGCTGTTTCTTCCAGGTGCTCAATATAATCTGTTTCAATATTGAGCTTTTTAGCTGCCATATTAAGAATCTCTTCATTGTAAAATTCAAAGCCTAATTTTTTCGCTAATTGTTTTGCGATTTGCTTTCCACCGCTGGCATACTGCCTTTCAATTGTTATAATACGATATTTTCCCATTTTGATTTTCCTCCATTTTTATAGTTTAATAACTGTTTTATTCAAATACAAGTACTTCTTTTTCGAGTTTCGATTCTTCCAGCTTCGGTTTTTTGAAGAAGAAGGACAGAACCAAAGCGATTGCGCTAATAATAGCAGAAACTAAAAAGGCGCTGTTGATCCCATGAATTGCAGCGAGTTTGGCAGCGTCGGCAGTGACAGCCGTTCCCAAATCCTGAATATAATATCTTGCCTGGTTGGTCATTACAACCACAAGAGACGCGATACCGATGGAAGCCGCAACCTGCCTTAATGTACTTGAAAGTGCATTTGCATGAGGAATCAGCTCTCTTGGAATCGTCGCAAGTCCGGCTGAGGTAACCGGCATGAGAACAAAGGACAAACCAAAGAGACGAATGGTGTACAGTATCATGATTTCCATATAGGGCGTATCCATTGAAAGTTTTGTAAACATATAGGTAATAACCGTCAATATGGTGAAGCCAATAATGGCAAGCGGTTTAATGCCCATCCTGTCATAAAGCTTTCCTGTCCATATGCCCATAATACCCATTAAGAGAGAACCGGGAAGAAGCAAAAGCCCTGCCTCCAATGGGCTAAATCCTCGGATCACCTGTAAGTAAAGAGGCAGCAGAATCATACCACCATAAAGGGCAACTTGAAGAATAATATTCACAATGATCGTATAGGAAAAATTAAAGTCTTTAAAAACTTTCATCTCAAGCAATGGATTTTGTTTTTTAAGTTCATAGAATACGAACACCGTCAATGAAATAACCGAAACAGCCAGAAATGTTAAGACCTCTGAATCATTCCAGCCTTTTCCCGCAATCTCATTGATACCGTAAAGCAACGACCCAAAACCAATACTGGAGGTTATGACTCCAAAATAATCAAGCTTTACATCTCTTTTTTCGTTCCTAAAATTAAAGAAAAAGAATGCAACCATTAAAACACAAAAACCGATGGCTGTCATTGCATAGAACAAAACGTTCCAATTATAATACTCAATCACATATCCGCTGACGGTAGGCCCCAATGCCGGCGCAAGGATCAACCCAATACCGAGTAAACCCATTGCCGAACCACGTTTTTCAACAGGAAATGCTGATATGAAAATATTCATGCTCAGAGGCATGAGTATTCCTCCGCCAACCGATTGAATTACCCGACCCGTCAGCATCACTTCAAACCCGTTGGAAATGGCACAAATATAGGAACCAATTGTAAAAAATGCCATTGCTGTGATAAACAGCTGTTTATAACTAAACTTTTGCACCAAATAGGCACTGATCGGCACAAGAATGCCACACACCAGCATGTAAGCGGTGGCCAGCCACTGGGCCGTGGATGCATCAATATTAAACTGGGTCATTATTTGGGGCAGTGCAATATTAATAATGGATTGATTCAGCATGGTGATGACCATACCCGCAAGTATAATGGCCAGCATCACTGCAAATGCTTTGTCTTTTGTTTTTTCAATCATAACTATATCTCCTCAGATGAATCGGTGGCTACATCAATGTCACCTTGTGTCGTGCTAGTTCTCAGCAAAAACCCTCTTGCCATAAGGCCTTGTTTCATTTTGGGTTTTCAAGCATATCAAACAATTTGTTGAGCTTGACAAGGCCTGTATTAATGTCCTCAAAATCTTTTTGAGTGACATTTTCTTCTATTCTCCTGTAGAAGGCATCGACACAGGCTTTGATGTCGACCATTTTACTTCGGGCACTATCTGTCAGTTGGATATTGACAACCCTCTGGTCATCCTTTAATCGGTCGCGGACTATAAACCCGGCTTTTTCAAGACGGGAACAGATATTGGATGCATTGCTGTGGATCATACCACGCTCATCCGCAATATCACCGATTTTCATAGCGCCTTTTTTGTCAAGTAATAACAGAATGCCAATTTGTGGTCCAGTCAATCCATGTGCCCCGAATGCGTTAACTCTGGCTTTTGATAATTTTGATTCTGCACTTTGTAAAAGATTGATAATTTCAGGCCAGGGATTTTTATTTTTCATATTATTTCTCCAGTTTCTATGCCTATTTAATTCCATACCGCACTATTATATATCGCGGAATATAATATCACGGCATATAATTATTGTCAATAGTGCACCTCTAAAAAAACCTGATCCTTTTCTGTCAAGCTGGCAGTTAAAAAAAAGATTGCAAACCATACACATTGATTTAGCCAAAATAATAAAACCACAGAGAATGGTCTCCTTCAATATGGATTAATACAACAATCAGGTTGATTTGAGCTCTAAATTATAATACAATGAACGTAAATTACACACTATGATTGGAGGTATCAGCATGAGTGAAAAGCTATGTCAAAGTTGTGGCAAACCCATGGGCGAAACGGACAAATTATATGGTATTGAAAAAAACGGAGAAAAAAGCAGAGATTATTGTGACGACTGCTATAAAAACGGTGAATTCACAAGCAACATCTCGATGAAAAGAATGATTGAAGTCAGTATTCCATTCCTGATTAAAGAAAAACAAGGAATGACAGAAGAAGATGCAAGAAAAGAAATGGAAGCATTTTTTCCAACATTGAAACGTTGGAAAAAGACCTGATTTTAAAGAGTGCGTAGGGGGATATTTCTTTCATATTTAGTGAAAGATGATTTGGCGGCTCCACCATCATAAATGTCATAAAACATAACAGCAAGATAGTTTATCTGTTTACTAAATGCTGAAGGCTTGCCGCTTTATGGTCCTCTACCATCTTTTTCTTTACTATTCAACGGAGTAAAAATACCAGTATAATAGAAATTAAAACAATACATCCAATAATTATGATAAAAAGATTCTTTCTTGAATTTTCTTTCTTAATTGCCGGTACATTTTTTTGGCTATCCGACATTGATTTCATTTCATATTCTGGTTCTTCCTTCACACTGCCTTTTTCCTGTAGGTTCGCCCCACAGTAAAGACAGAATTCAGTGCCCTCAGGGTTTGACTTCCCACATCTTGGACAAATCATAGTTACACCTCCTTTGCTTTTGTAGATATAGTTAATAAACCATATCCCTCATTCAGATACTATTTATTGCTCCTGATTGGATGCCGGACAACCGTTTTCATTTTTTCCGGGGCAACTCTACGCGGATCGCTCAGGTAAATTTCATGGTGCCTTCGGATGGCGCCGTCTGGACGGACTTCTGAAATGGCATTGCCGTATCCATTGGATGCGGCAAAGTCATCGATGGCTTTAACCGTCACTGCCTCCGTATCATATGAACCCAAATGCATCATCTGAACGCAGAGTCCTTCTGTGAACGCCTCCAGCCTTGCCTTATCGGTGTCAAGCTGTGGCTTTCTTTTCTTCAATTCATCAACAGCCCATTTGAATAGTTCGTTGGTGACAAATTCCGGCTGTCGAATCATCGCCGTCCAGATCAATTCTTCCTTCCTGCTCGTGTCAAAAGGGCGATCAACTGCTGTCCACCATAAGCCCTCCAGAGGAGGAACGACATATTCAAAGTAATCCGTTGGCGCATTTCCGCTCTTTATGCTCATTTTAATAGTGTAGGACAATCCATAAAGCAATTCGATTGCTTTTGCATATTCTCCCGACTCATCATTAGGGTCTCCTTTCCCATCGATCATGATGAATTTCATCTTTGGTACATCGACGATCATAGGAACCTTCTTAGGCTGATAAAGGTTCTTGTATTCCTTTTTAAAATCCAATTTATCTGACATCATCTTACCTCCTGTTTTTTAACAGCGTCTGCCGTAATCCATAACGTTCTCTGAATCATTGTCTACGCATACTCTTTCCCATACATTTTCGTGCTCATTATTGATGTTATTACCTTGTGCGTTTATTTATACCCTAATCCCTATTGAAATATCATTCCAATTGCTGATATAGTCCATCAATACAAAAGGTTCAACATCAATAGTCTATGACGATTATTTTATTTGCATTAAAGATGTAGTTTTGTTTATACATCTTTAATGCAATAAAACAGCTTGGCTTTTATTTTTCCTCTCATTCAAATGCACATTACCCTTGTGGATATTCTCAAGAATCCTGATGCCTTTTCTGCCCTAAATATTTTGTGCTAAATCCAACAGTCTGTTCAGCCGTTTGTTGAGTTTGGCGATGGGGAGACCCACAATATTATTGTAATCCCCTTTTATCCACTTCACCCAAAGTCCAGCCTCTTCCTGTATGCCATATCCGCCGGCTTTATCATTGGCCTTGCCCGAGGACACATAATCTGCAACCTCCCGCTGCATCTGTTCATTCCATTCATAAAACTTTATTTGCGATACCGATACAAATTGATCTTCCACTTTGCCGTATCTTATGCTGACACCGGTTAAAACCTGATGGGTGTTCCCGGATAGTTGTTTGATCATGTTGTAGGCATCAACTTCATCGATGGGTTTACCCAGTATTTTATCATTCAAGACCACAACGGTGTCGGCTCCAATCACCAGGGCATTTCGATTGATCTTTTGAATGATTGTCGCTTTTCTTGATGCCAGCTCCAAAACAAGTTTTTTGGCTGTTATCAAAAAATCATCATCCCTGTTTTGTAAAATCGCATTCTCGATTCTCTTTTCATCAATTTCCGGTACCTGTATTTCAAAATCCTTTGTGACCAGTTCAAGCAGCTCCCGTCTTCGGGGAGACTGGCTGGCCAGAATTATTTTTGGTTTCAATGGTTACCTCCTTGTTTTTCAACAGCATCTACCGTAATCCAAAACCTTCTCTGAATAGTTATCGTTACATACCCAGCAGATCCAGCACCTTTTCTTCAACATGCCGGTTCTTACCCACATAGGGATAATTATGAATATGCAGGGCCGGGTTGAAGTTGAGCTCGATAATGCTGTGGTTCTGTGCATCCGGCTTTCTGGAAATATCCTGAATAATCATATCCGCACCGCAGATCTTTGCACCGACGGCTTTTGCCGCCCGGACTGCGATGGCTTTATATGCATCCATAATATCATCGGTAAAGTCGATGCTGTCACCGCCGGTGCTGATGTTGGAATTCTCCCTGAGAAAGACGGTTTCCCCCTTACGGGGAATGTCATCGATGGTCTTTTTCTGCAATTTGAGAAAATCAATTTCCGGGTATTCCAGTTTTATTTTTTCAAGGGGTTTGACATAACCCGTTCCCCTCAGGGGATTTTTGTTCTTTTCAGCCACCAATTCTTCAAAACTATGGATCCCGTCCCCCACCACATTGGCCGGGATCCGGTGGAGGATGGCCACCACCTCATCCCCGATAATGAGAAACCGGTACTCTTTGCCGGAGATAAAATCTTCGATGAGCACCGCATCATCATGTTTGAAGGCGGTTTCCAGTGCATTACGGAAATTGGTTTCACAAATCCGGTAATTGGTTTCACATTGCATCTCTTTCAGGATAACCACACCCAGACCAAAATTGGTACTGTTTGGCTTGACAACAATGCTTCTGCCATCAAATTGGTGGCAGTATTCAAAGGCTTCTTCAATCGACTTGATTTTAATGCCCATGGGTACATTGATCCCATTTTCACGGAGGATCAGCTTGGTCACCTCTTTGTTTTCCATAATCAGCGGCACAATGTAGGGATCCAAAGATGTTTTGGTTGCCTGCTTCACATACTCGGTTTTACTGTATTTTTTCAATCTGATGAAATTGTCATCTCTATCAAGTATGTCAACGACAATTCCCCGCTTCTCTGCTGCTTTAATCAGCATCGCTGTTGACAGTTCCAGTCCGTCATAATCATGTTCCTGCATACCTGTTACCTCCAGAATTTTTTTAAGCCCTGTTCATCTAGCCTGTTTATGAGAATATAGCATAGTTTATTCCTCTTGTCCCATGTTTTTTGTTTAATTAGGGGTTCTATTTGTTTCCCAGGTGCAGACTTTGCAATATTTATTTCTGAATTCAGATTCTTTCATTGCGTCCCCCTTTAGCTTTTCAAAAAATGAAAAGTCTGATCTCAATAAATGTTGAAATCAAACTTTTAGTTTACATTATAATTTTTCTTCCCAGATTTACAAGGGGAGCTTTTTCAAGATCTAAACCGTTGTTTTAATACTTGCGCTTGTTTTTTTCTTTCATGATTTTTCTGGCTTTTTTCATACCACCAACCTCTGCAAACATTTCATTAAATTTTTCCGATTCAATCTGTCTTGAGCTTAAGCCTTCATATCGGGCTTCTTTTTTGAGTTTCAAATAGTTTTCAAGTCTGCGGGGATTAAGGCTTCCATCTTCAATGGCGCCTCTTACTGCACAGCCCGGTTCCTTTTTATGAGCACAATCCTTAAATCGGCATTGACTGGCTAATACTTCTATATCTGAAAATGACTGTGCTAAATCAACCGAGTCCACCCCCAGTTCTCTCATACCCGGGGTATCAATAAGAACTCCTCCTTCTGATAAAAGAATGAGTTCTCGTCTTGTACTGGCATGACGTCCTTTATCATCCTGACGAATTTCTTTTGTAGACAGAATTTCCTGACCTGCCAGACAATTGATCAGTGTGGATTTTCCAACACCTGAAGATCCGATAAACGCAGCTGTTGAGCCTTCCTTGATATAGGGTAGAAGCCTATCAATGGATGAGGTATCCTGATTGGATGTTGTGACAATATCTGTACCAATGGCGATGGATCTAATCTCAGCCTGTTTTTGCATCACATCTTCACACAAATCCGCTTTTGTCAGAACCACAACCGGTATGGCTCCGCTGTTCCAGGCCACGGAAAGGTAGCGTTCAAGACGGGATAAATTATAATCGTTGTTTAAGGACATGCAGATAAACACAATATCAATATTCGCTGCAACGATCTGAACTTCATTTTTAAAGCCAACGGCTGTTCGTTCAAATGAACTTTTTCGTTTCAGTACATGATGAATGATCCCGTTGCCATTTTCATCATTGCTGCGATCAACCATGACAAAATCTCCAACCGCCGGGAATTCTAAAAGATGTTTTGCTTTATGGCGAAATTTCCCAGCCAGGGTAGCAAAAAACTCTCCCTGATCTGTCACCACTTTATATAGATCCCGATAATGGGATATAATCCGGCCTGGTATAAACTCTGAATAACAGGTTGCTTCTGTTTTAAAACCTGGGGTAAAACCATATGCTTCTAATTTTTTCAATGGGTGTTCCTCCTACATATAAAAGTCCGATGGAGGCATTATGCAAGGGCCTTTATTTTACACAAACCTCCGTGTAAAACACACTATCCGCTTTTTCAAATCTTTTCTTCATAAAAAACAGCTCCTTTCAAAGTAGATTTAATCACATTATACTATAAATATTTATAGATTTCACCCTAATGGAGCGTTAAAGTTACGGAAATACTTCATAGAGACATCCCATATTACAATTTTTAGAATGCTAAGCACCCATCGCCATTCCAAGACATTATTCTATATTTGATATATTACACCAATCAGCTTGAAAATCCCTCTTATTCGCACTATAATTAAACCAACAAATATTGCTAATTATTAAGATTATCGTATGTGTCAAAATGAAGTCAGTGGAGGGCTTTGCCCGAAAGCAAGTTTTTGATGAAATAATGCAAATGTGTTATACTCTGAATTTCAATTAAAATAAAATATAAATAGAGTAAAGTGATTGATTAAGTATTTGAAAAAAGGAGAACGGTGTGAAATATCTGATTATAGGAGCAGGCGGTACCGGTGGATGCATTGGGGCTTATATGGCGAAAGCAGGAAAAGATGTGACTTTAATTGCCAGAGGCGAACATTTGGCAGATATTCAGAAAAGCGGACTTACGGTGGAAACAAATTGGCAGGGGACTTATACCGTGTTCCCCATAAAGGCCTGTGACACACAACATTATAATGAACAACCGGATGTAATTTTTGTCTGCGTAAAAGGCTATTCTCTGGAAGAAATTGTTCCGTTTATTAAACAGGTGGCTCATAAAAATACGGTAGTGATTCCCATTTTAAACATTTACGGAACCGGTGGGAAACTTCAGGAAATGCTTCCAGAACTGCTGATTACCGACGGCTGTATTTATGTGTCCGCCAATATTAAAGGTCCCGGAAGGATTCAGATGCACGGTGAAATTTTCAGGATTTTTTTTGGAGTCCGTGATCCAGCCCAATACCGACCGGTTCTGAAACAAATTGAAAGAGATTTAAATGATAGCCATATCATGGGAGTTCTATCCTCTGATATCAGAAGAGACGCTTTACAAAAATTTTCCTATATATCTGCAATGGCGGCCTGCGGTTTGTATTATCATGCAAAGGCGGCATCGATTCAGAAGCCCGGTGAAATAAGAGTGTCGTTTATCAATTTAATCCGGGAAATCCAGGCTCTGGCGGTGGCCATGGACATTCATTTTACCGTTGATATTGTCCAGTTTAATTTGGATATTTTAGATACACTTGCCCCTACGGCATCAACATCCGTACAGCGTGATATTAACCTGGGGAAACAGTCGGAAATTGACGGCCTTGTTTTTGAAGTCCTTCGAATGGGAGAAAAACACAATGTTTCCATGCCTACATATAAAAGGATATCAGAAAATATCAGAAATTCCTTTTAACCTTCCCAGAGCCTTCTCTGTAAAATAGGACGTTTCAGCTTTTTTTATATTAATTCTGCGAATTAACTATTCTGTAAAACGAAATTTTTTATTCTTTCTCTCAACTTTTTTTGTTACTCTCCTTATCGAAGTGGGTATAATTATTTATAATTGGTTACCATTAAAATTTAAAGGAGGAAGTAAAAATGAACATTCATTTAAGTAGTGTGACAAAGGGCAGTAAAGGTCTGGGGATCTTTGTCTCCATCCTTATGGTACTCCTTGGTATTGGGGTTTTCATAGCCCCACAGTTTTTCGTATCCATGATGATGTGGATATTCGTTATCGGCCTTATAATTTATGGTGTTTTCATGATTTTCGATTTTGCCAAAAGTTCAATTAAAAACGGTTGGAACCTCACCGCTGGGATTATGGTAGTCATCCTGGGCTTCTTATTGATTTTTGTTCCGGTATTGGCCACTGCAGAGACTTTCGCATTTATACTTGCATTCATGACCCTGTTCATTGGGATTAACCAGGTCACTGACTCAGTAGCGGCGAAAAAACAGGGCGGCGGTTCCGGATGGCTTACGGCTGCCGGGGTCATTAATATTATTCTAGGATTTTTCTTTCTTTTTAACCCTTACATCATGCTATTAACCTTTTCAATCATTGCCGGTATTTATTTATTTGTTGGTGGCATTGCGCTTTTTGCATCAACCATGTCAAGTAAGGCCTAACATTTTTTCAAATATTAATAAAGGCACAGGGTTTCAAATAGAACCCTGTGCCTTAAAATTATGATTCTTTTACTTTTCTTCTTTTCCATCTTTCTTTTTATCAATGAAGTCATTGATCTTTTCTGCGACATCTTCTTTTATTTCGCCTACCTTATCACCGATATCCATCGCTTTTCCTTCTAGATCCCCTTTTAAGGACTGAGTTTTACCCTTCAATTCCAACTCTTCGTTACCGGTAACTTTGCCAGCTACTTCCTTGACTGCACCTACGGTCTTATCTTTGGCTTCATCAATTCTACCTTTTGAATCTGTCATAATTAAATCCTCCATTCTATAAATTATTTTTATACTAAAACAAATGCCTTACTTGTCAATCAAGCTTAAAACCTAGTTTGGATCTAAGGGGTCATGGCCACGTGCGGTGCGAAGATTGAACGATAGAGCAAGTAACCACCATTGAAATTGTATGTATCAAAGCCGTTTTGCATCAGTATACGCGCGGCCACATAACCGCGAGCCCCGACCATGCAGGTCTCATAAACCGGCTTATCTTTGTCGAGTTCATTAAGATGGTCCCTCAGCGAATCCAGGGGAATATTAATAAATCCATCGATATGACCGTTTTCGTACTCCGCTGTTGTCCGTACATCCAGAAGCGTCACACTGCCATCGCGCGGAAGCTTTTCCACATCGTGCCAGTGAAAATTTTTCACCTTGCCCTTTAAAAGATTTTCGATGGCGAAGCCCACCATGTTCACGGGATCCTTGGCCGAACTATAGGGTGGCGCGTAACAAAGCTCCAGTTTCGTAAGATCATAAGCGGTCATCCCTGCTCGAATCGCGGTTGCCAGTACATCACACCGCTTGTCCACGCCATCATAGCCAACGATCTGAGCCCCCAGAATTTTACCGGTCTTTTTTTCAAAAACAGTCTTGATCCTCATGTTTGAAGCTCCGGGATAATACCCTGCATGGCTGGCTGAATAGGTAAATAATTTATCATAATCGAGCCCCAGACGTTTCGCGGTTTTTTCATTGACTCCGGTGGAAGCAACGGTGAGATCAAACACCTTCAGGATTGAGGACCCCTGCGTTCCGGTATAAACACTGTGATCGCCGCAGATGTTGTCCGCGGCGACTCGGGCCTGTTTGTTCGCCGGGCCCGCCAGTGCTACGAAGCCCTTGTTTCCAGTTACAAAATCAGTAATTTCAACGGCATCCCCCACAGCGTAAATATCTTTCTCCGAGGTCAGCATCTGGTCATCAACCACAATGGAACCGCGCTTATTCAGTAAAATACCTGCATCTCTGGCGATTCCGGTGTCAGGACGCACTCCGATGGCCATGATCAGCATGTCTGCGTCGATCTCATCGTTGTCCAGGGTAATTTTAAGAGAAGATCCATTATCACTGATGGAACGAAGCCCGTTGCCAAGCATCAGCCGCACCCCTTTGCTTTCAAGATGCCGATGAACATCGCAGGCCATGTCATAATCAATGGGAGCGATTACCTGATCCAGCATTTCAATAATGGTAACCGATAGACCCGCGTTCTTGAGGTTTTCAGCCATTTCAACACCAATGAATCCCCCTCCGACAACGACGGCGCTTTGGGGCTTATGATCATCGATATACTCTTTGATTTTGTAGGTATCCGGAATCGTTCGCAGAGTAAATACCTTATCCGAATCGATCCCTTCGATTTCTGGCCGGAATGGCTCGGCACCCATGGACAGGATCAATTTGTCATAGCCTTCCGAATAGCTTTCACCGGTGGCATGGTTTGTGACCATGACTGATTTCGCCTTTGGATCAATGGCGATCACCTCGCTGAGAATGCGTACATCCACATTGAACCGATCGTGAAAGCTCTTTGGTGTCTGCAAAGTCAGTGCTGATTTCTCCTTTATTTCACCACCGATATAATAAGGCAGCCCGCAATTCGCGTAGGAGATATAGTTGCCTTTTTCAAATATGATGATTTCCGCGTTTTCATCCAGGCGTCTCAGACGCGCTGCGGCGGTAGCCCCTCCGGCGACGCCGCCAACAATTAAAACTTTCTTACTCGTTGTCATTTTTTAGTCCTCCAATCTTATTTTCATACACAAAAAACTTGCTTATCCTGGATTACCCGAGTCGTCCCAAAGCGTGCTTGTGCTCGTTGACCCAGCATCCCACTTTGATCATGCCTTTCACAAATGTAACGACAAGCTCGGGGGAAATTTCACCATTTCGCCGTCATCACGGGTCATTCCATTCATTTTTTTGTTCATCACCGAACCTGCCAGTGACAATCGAACTCTTTTCTATGAAAAGCTCTATTAGTATGTTCATACCAAATAAATGAAATGATAAACAAAAAAATGACAACATAAAAAAAAGAGCCAGCATCCAAGGGAAAGATGCTGAACTCAAGGGATTTCATGGACTAAACCGGGCAAAAGTTAAAGTTATAAAAACGAACCCGTGTCATGCGTTTTTATGCTGATTACTTTTTTTCAATTTCAGTAACAGATTTGCTTTTAATCGTTTCAACCAGAAATTGTAAAGCATCGATCACATGTGGTCTGATGTCACCGCCGATCAGAACGTACATGATATCGTCACCGACCTCCAGCTGACCTTCATTAAGCCAAACCCTGACATGGAATATGCCGTCCATCTTGTAGGTTTCAGCAATTGCCGCATCAACTTTTTCTGCATCATAAGAAAATTCCATTCCTTTTACTAAAGAACCGTCATCCAATCCCTGGCGAACCTTGGCTTTGGGCGTTTGGCGCACGATACCATTGTGGGCTAAAAACATGCCTTCCTGTAAAGCAGCCGGATCATTTTTGGCTTCTTTGAGCCATTCATCAATGGATGGCGATATTTTTTTCATTTTTTCATTCATCATCAATTAACACTCCTTTTCATTATAATAATTACTGGCCAGATGAAAATCAACATAATTTGGTCCCTGTGAAAAAATTTGATTCTGTCATACATTGTCTTATCTATCATACCAGCATTTCATTCATATTGTCAACAAACCGGAAACAAATCATCGAGAAAGGTTATTAAGACCTCATGGCAACGAAGCGTATTATTGGTCCTTGCTATTACTTTTCACAATATACCCGAAGGTCTGGCTGTTGGAGTGGCCTTTGGAGGGCTGGCCTCGGGATCATCAGCGATGACCTTGGCCGGTGCTCTCACCTTGACACTGGGGATTGGACTTCAGGACTTTCCTGAAGGAGCGGCTGTATCCATTCCATTAAGACGAGAACATATGAGTCGAAAAAAAGCATTTTGCATTGGCCAATTTTCAGGCATGGTTGAACCTATCGCAGCAGTCATTGGAGCCGCCGCAGTGGTATTCATCACTCCCATCTTACCTTTTGCCCTTTCATTTGCAGCAGGTGCGATGATTTACGTCGTAGCGGAAGAACTGATTCCCGAGAAGACGAAGAGGATATTGCAACCGTCAGTGTTATTTTGGGTTTTACTTTAATGATGTTTTTGGACGTTGCCTTGGGATAGACCAATCTTTAATCTTCCTTATGTGATATAATGAAATTGCAAATGAACTCGTTTATAAAACACCCCAGACAGATTTAAGCTATATTTTGGAGGTAGTAAATATGTTAAGTGGAAAAACAATTACTTTAGGAATTACTGCGTGCAGTCCTGCAATCAAGTCTCTTGATTTGATTAGGGAACTAAAACATTTGGGAGCAGAAGTGCATGTTATTATGACACCTAATTCAGTAAACTTTGTCACCCCTTTGCTTGTTCAAAGAGAAGCTGGCACACCTATTCAAATTGAACAGTTTGATTTACCAAAAGCTTTTGATTTAAATCACCAAGCGAATTCAATAAAATCCGATTTAATGTTGATTGCTCCTGCATCTGCAAACACTTTAGGAAAAGCTGCAAATGGCATTGCTGATAATCTGCTTTCAACGAATATCCTGTCAGCAAAATCTCCGATCATGATTGCTACACATATAAACCCTACA
>NZ_DATCHP010000113.1:0-67835 GCF_036508315.1 Acetobacterium sp.
TTTTAATAATTGCATACATATTCTACACCTCCTCATTCCAGACTCGCCACAAAAGGTGCTTTCGACTTAATACCTTTTATGCGCGGCTACATAACTCTATAAATGTTATCATGAAGAATGATCCTTGTCAATGAAAATAAAATAGTAGCATTTCACCAAGAGTTGGATATAATAATAAATAAAGATTTCAAATTAGGAGGAACCAATGACAGAAGCTGAAAAAGTCCATCGAATACTATTTCTGATAAGCGGCATCTTAATTCTTGTTTTCATTTGCGGCATTGGTTATTATGTCTATCCCCTCATTATGAAAGGCCAACAGAAACAGATGATTATTGACATCGCTCAGGGTGAGATTACCAAAAACAGCGACACCATTGATTTTGAAGGGCTTAAAGCCCTTAATCCCGAAACCGTTGGCTGGGTGTCAATCGAGGGCACTCCACTGGATTATCCGGTTGTCCAAACGGACAATAACGACTATTACCTTTCCCATAATTTCGAAAAAAATCCAGCCATTGAAGGAACGGTTTTTTTGGATGCTGTATGTGATTCAAAGAAGTCCCGGAATGATATTCTTTACGGTCATTACATGAGAGATGAAACCATGTTTGGGGTTTTATGGCAATATCAGGATGAGGCATTTTTAAAAGAGCATAACCTTATTAAATATGATCGGCCCAGTGATTCCGGAGAATGGGAAATATTTTCAGTGTACACCACTGAAGCGGATTATGATTACCGTCAACCGGAATTTGCAAATGACAATGATTTTATCAGTTATATGAACCGTGTTAAAGACCGTTCCATTTATGATACCGGTGTTGTGCTTAACCCCACCGACAGTGTCCTGACCCTTTCAACCTGTATCTATACCTTTGACAATGCCCGGTTTGTTGTGCATGCACGAAAAATAATTAAATAAAAAACGCCCTTTTAGGGGGCGCTTGAGACTTAGATAACGTAATTTGACAAACATCTTTGCGAATTTTTGTTTCAGAATGCACACAATATGAATCGTAAGAATATGCTGATCAATTTCTGAATGAATTTTGTATTTGAAAGGGATGAGATTCTAATTATTTCACTAAAACGCTATACTTTTCATAGGTTTCCGGGTTAAACCATAGAGCCAATTCCTCTAAAAAAGACTCCAGAGAATCGCTCCCATGAATAAGGTTGTTAACACATCGGTTTTCCAGGTTAGCCTTTTCCATTGAATCCAAGCCATAATCTCCTCTTATGGTACGTGCTAATGCAATAGAAGGATCAGTTGGACCAATCAAGGCTCTGGCATTGGCAATGGCTTCTTCCCCTTCCTGGCTTAGAATAATCGGGATCATACCTTTTCCAACAAAAGAATTAACCGCCATGTTTTTAAAAGAGTTGCCCAATTTTTCGACTACCTGGTGATAATGCTTGAGAATTAATGATTCATCGACTTGTTTATAACCAAAGATTTCTATCCTAAAATCACTATTTTTAAACCGTTGTAAGATGTCCTCAACCAACCCTCGTTCCAGAGCATCGGGTTTCATAATAATTAAACAATAAGATTTCATAGAAGTATCTCCTTTTTTTTGGCATGGTCCGGATTGACATTTTAATTTTTCATAATCTGCATTGAAAAACAAAAAAATATTGGCAGCTAAACAGATTCCATATATTAAAAGATTCCTCGGAATCTGAGGAGAAAAAATATTCCAAAAAATGCTAAAACCGGTTCCACAATTATTTCCTGCAGAACCGGTCTCAGTTTTCGATTTCAGTTGTCATTCCTTTGGGACTCACCCCTCTCGATTTTTACCAAAAATCCTTCTTCACTTCTCTAATGTAAACTAAACGCTTAACTTTCAGGCTTTTTCTTACTTTTTTCAACTAGGAATTTTTTTATTTTTCATTCTTACCCACTTGTTTATGTCTTGAAATCATTCAGGAATTCACTCTAAATATCTTTCAGACAGATTATCAAGCTATAGGTTTTAATTTCCCTAATCTTTCAAATTTCGGAAAAGTCTGCTCCAATTTTCTTCTTCTTAATCAGAAACTTGTTGTTTACTTACTTGCTTGAATATTGTCTCGAAATAATTTAGGAATTCACCATCTAAACATCCTTCGTACAGATTACCAAGCAGAGTCTTAAACTTTTCCAATCTTGAGAATTTCAGAACAATCTGTTCTTACATTCAAATACTTTGCCTTTCAATTAACTTACTTAACTATTATCGTTTGATCAGATGAAATGAATTATCCTCGATACATTATCTTCATTATGACTACATCCAAATGAATCATTAAAACAGATGCAGTTTTCTCATAATACGTATACCTATCTCAAATAAATTTCAAATTGACTCAATACACATTACCCAATAATCTTTGGCTTTGTGAATGCATATGGATTGATAATAGTCGATAAAATCGTTTTATACTTATCGGCACGGTAAGAAGTGTTACTCTTCAAACCATAACCGTAATCCTTTAAACTCTATCGGCTTGTTAAGACGTTGTTTACTTTTCAATGATCGAGACCATTCAATTAGAAAAGGATTGAGTTGATCTTTGATATGACTTCATTATAGCACCATTCCAATAAAAGTAAAGTACTTTTTTGTAAACGGTTGTAACTCTTTTGTAAAACTTAAGAATCTTCCTCAAGAATCAATTGTTTTCGATGAATTTGGATGGTAGGATCAATGATAAACAGATCCTCTATCTCCTCATTAATACTGGCTAAAATGAGCTCTGGCTTCACACATTGCTGTTCGATATAACAAAGTGACATTAATATAGTTGCATATTTATCGGTGGCTTTTTCTAAATTAATCCTTAAAGAATCAATAAAAGGCCGAATATCTTTTTCAACCAGCTTTCCCTTTTTATTCCTTTTTTGAATGAGAATTTTTGGCATGTCTAAATAAGTATTTAAGGCAGTGGACAGATCCTCAATGCTTAACGGTTTTGCAAGCTTGACGATGAGCTGATATTCGCTTTTCGTAATGGAAGCAGAAAGTGAGGTCTTCCCCTCTTCACAGATCCGTGCACTTAGAATCAAAAGGCCGTTTGGTAAAACACGGTTCATTCTTTTTACAAATTCATCACAGTCCATTTCTTCTGATAGAACAACATCCCCGTATTCGCAGTCACTGGTTAACCCCACCGACATGGCTAAAGCAAAGGACATTTTAGGATGTGGATTAAATCCCAGAGAATATTCAACCGGCATATCCCCTCGGCGAAAGGCACGCTGAAAAAGCCGTTGCTGATCCAGATGGGATAAAAGCCGGAGTTCCCTGGTACGATTAAACTGATACTGTATTTTGATCATTGCATTTCCACCCTTCTTTAAATTCCATAATCCCGCAATTTGAACAGTGTTCCCGGCAAAATGGTGTGGTTAAAGCTTCAAGGGATTTTTTATGTTCAGCAATTAAATAATCTTTTCTTACCCCGGTATCAATAAATTCCCATGGTAATATCTCATCATAATCCCGGGTTCTGAGGGCATAGAAATCCGGATCGATGTCGGCTTCAGTAAAGGCTTCCATCCATTTTTCAAAGTCAAAATATTCTCCCCAGCCATCAAAGCGACAGCCCTTTTCATGGGCTTTTAATAAAACCGCGCCTAATCGTCGGTCCCCTCGGGCAAAGACCGCTTCTAAATAACTGACGGAACTGTCATGATAGCTAAAGGAAATCTTGCGATCCTTGATTTTTGATTTTAAATGGTTCTGTTTATCCTTAAATTCCTGTTGTGTATTCTGACCCATCCACTGAAAGGGCGTAAAGGCTTTTGGCACAAAGGAGGCTGCACTCAATACCACCTTAAGGTTTTTATTACGGATTTCCCGGTCAATTTTATAATATTCATCCACGGTTTTCTGGCCTAATGCAGCAATGCCGCTAACATCTTCAAGGGTTTCACCGGGAAGACCAATCATGAAATAAAGTTTCACATGTCCCCAGCCTTTTTCAAAGGCCGTTCGAACAGTGTCAAGGAGGTTTTCTTCGGTAACTCCTTTGTTAATTACATCCCGCATACGCTGAGAGCCAGCTTCCGGCGCCAGAGTCAAACCGGTTTTTCTCACCTTTTGTATTTGTTCAAGCATATCAATACTCAGAGAATCAATCCGTAACGAAGGCAGCGAAAGTCCAACCTGCTCCCCATCATATTCTTTCACAAGGGTATTAATCAAGGCTTCAATCTTACTGTAGTCACCGGAACTCAGAGATGAAAGAGAAATTTCGTCGTAGCCTGTTGCTTCTATCAGGGCTTTGATTTTTTCCTGAATGGTAGGAATGGAACGTTCCCGGGTAGGGCGATAGATCATACCTGCCTGACAAAAACGACATCCCCGACCACAGCCTCGAAATATTTCAAAGCTAATACGATCATGAACAGTTTCGGTGTAGGACATGACAATTTTGTCAGGGTAATAGGCAGCGTCTAAATCCGTTATAAATTGTTTCTTTATTTTTTCAGGGGCTTCAGATACAGTGGGTTTAAAGTCTATGATAATCCCAGTGGCATCATCATAGGTGGTTTCATAAAAAGAAGGAACATAAACCCCTTCAATCTTTGCCGCTATTTTTAAAAAGTCAGTGCGATTGCCATCGGTTTTCTTAAAGCCGCGGTAAGCATCCATAATCTCTAGAATTACCTCTTCCGCTTCCCCGATAACAAAAATATCTATGAAATCAGCAAGGGGTTCGGGATTATAAGCACAGGGACCACCGGCCATGACAAAAGGTTCCTCTTCTTGACGGTCTTTGGCAAGAAGTGTGATGTGGCCAAGTTCAAGCATATTCAAAATATTGGAAAAACTCATTTCATACTGCAATGTAAAACCAACAAAGTCATAGTCTTTTAAAGGTGTCATTGATTCTAAGGCATATAAGGGCAAATTATGGATTCTCAGCTGTTCTTCCATATCCACCCAGGGGGCAAATACCCGCTCACACCAGATATCTTTTTGTTCGTTGAGAATGCCATAGAGAATCTTCATGCCTAAATGGGACATTCCCACCTCATAGGTATCCGGAAAAGCGAAAGCAAATCGGATCATGTCAGCATCCGGTGTTTTATGAACGGCATTGACTTCATTGCCAAGGTAAGTAATGGGTTTTGTCACTAAAGGTAAAATATTTTTTTCAATATAATTATTCATTCATTCCTCATTTATATAAATTGTATTTTGATTTTCAAGTTCTTATATCATACCATAAGATATAATCAGTTTTGATAGGAACCCTTTATATTATTATTTGGAAACCTTCCAAATAAGTTCACCCCTTGTTTGACTCATAATTTCCGTAATGAATCCGTCTTTTTCTTTCTGGTCTAAAAACGCATATAAAGATTTTATTTTTTCAGGCGATTCGCTGATATCCAATTCCAGGGGATAGATTTCCCTGGCTTTTTCTAGAGGCAATAAACGTTCATAGCTTCCCATTTCATAGGACAGCTCAGCTAAATAACCTTTTGTCCATAGGATATTAAAAATATAATTGATGATATTATATTGGGGTTTAAAGGCTTGATCGGTGACACTGTAAAGTTTTTCTTTGAGTGCACCCGAGCGCTTAACAAAGGCTGATAAACAGCAGGATCCTTTACAAGCCATTAACATCTTATATAAATCAGCCGGGCCATTAATGGCAGGTGACATACTGGCAATGACTAAATCAAAGGGTTCTTCTAAAACAAAGTTTTCCCAATCCGAAAGAACAAATTGGATATTATCAACTCCGGCTTCTTTTGCATTTTTTTTGGCATAGTCTAACATTTTTTCTGAAAAATCCATGGCAACCACTTCTTTGACCACCTTGGCAAGGGCAATGGCTAATTGTCCGGATCCGCATCCAATATCCAGGGCTCTGGAGTTACTGTTAATCAGACCCTTTTCTAAAAAAAGTTCAACTTTTTTTTCTCGATTCGAAACAGAGCGATTTTTTGAAACGGATTGATTGAATTCTTCAGCCCGGAGATTCCAAAAATCAGCATTCCGATCATTGAAGGGATGATCATTTAACCATAGGTTTTCAAAATAATCGGTATTTAAAGTATTTTTCATGTTTTTTCTCCTTTTTTGAAAATTTAAATAGGTAATTGCTAAATTTATAAACACATCCGTAAACTGACATCAACGCTCACTGTACTTTTTGCAATTGCTTACGAGTCAATAAACATTATTAGCGATTGATAAAAAACAACCCTGTAAAACACAAGGCAATGCCAAAAAGGTGGTTTATGGTGAGAATCTCTTTATAGAACAAAACACCTACCGGTATGAGAATAATCCCCAAAGTAACGTTGGCCACCACAGATCCCACACTGATGTTCCAGCCTAACCGATAGGCCATAATATATCCGAATTCCAAGGCTACCACACTCAGACCCAAAATATAGCTGGTCCAGTTTAATTCACTGATAGAAGTGAAAATATTTTTTTCTAACCCTCCGGTCAGTATTAACAGAGTCCCAGTTGCAAGGACTGCTACCACATAGGTTACCAACAGAGATAGAAATGGATTCGCTGTTTGCGGTGTGGATTTTGTGCAAATATTATAAAATACATTTGACATCACAATAAGTGCAATCGGGAGATAAAAGGTTAATTCTTTCATAAATAATTCAGGCTCCTCTTTGTTTTAGGGACAATATATTTTGACAACTGGTTGGATCAAGGGCCAGCAGGCTTTGCCGGTTGGTCATGAGACACAGACAGATTACATAAATATCCGCAAAAATCGTTATCAGATAAATTCGTTAAAGTTCGTAACCGCATTTTTATTTTGAATAAACGAAAGTTTGAAATCATGGCTCAGGGCCCTGATTTCTTTATAGGGAGACTCAATGGCCAAAAGGCGTTTGATGACCTTCTTTTCCTCTTGGCTTAAAATTAAGCCATCAATTGACAAATCCTCCGGGTTTGTGGAAAGTGACCGGGACGCAATCCCAAGGCGCATGAAAACGTCTCCGATCCCCCAGAAATCCTGGTTAAAACGAAGACATCGGGAGGATTTCCGCCTGGCGGATCCAAAGTCAATTAAAGAAATGATGCCATGATCCCAAAGAATATTTCGGGGATTAATATCACAATGACAAATCCCTGACTCCTGAATAACCCCAGTGATTTCAATGAGTTGTGAGATGATTCCTATAATTTCAGTTTTTGAAAAGGCCACACCCCAGGTTAAGGTGTCTTCAAGAGTATCTCCGGGTTTCTTTTCCATCACAAATCCGTAAACCCCATCCTGATCAATGACTTTCAAAAGTCTGGGAATTCCGGGATGGCGGACTTCACGTAAAAGTTTAGCCTCAAGGGAAAGCTTTGATTTTCGCCGTTTAACATCGTTTTGATTAAAAACCTTAAAAACAAAGGCTTCCCCATTCTGTGTAATTTCATAACAGGTGCCAAAGTCCCCTTTGCCCAGAATGTCAACAAAGCCATAGCCAAACATGGGAAGAAAGCCTTTAATAGTGGTTATCCTACCACTCAATGTCATCTACCGATAATGGATTTTCATTGATATAACATGCTTCAACCATGCCATTTTTCATTTTAATGACTTTGTCAGCTATAGGTGTAATGGCATGGTTATGGGTAATTAAAATAACCGTCATTTTTTCTTTCTCACTGGTTTGCTGGAGGAGTTTTAAAATATTTCTTCCGGTGTTATAGTCCAGGGCACCTGTTGGTTCATCACATAGCAAAAGCTTTGGTCGCTTTGCCAGTGCCCGGGCAATGGCAACACGTTGCTGTTCCCCTCCTGAGAGCTGGGATGGAAAGTTGTTTAGTCTGTCTTTAAGCCCCACACTCTCTAAAACAGTAACAGCGTCCATGGGATCACGGGAGACCTGGGTTGCCAGTTCAACATTCTCAACAGCTGTAAGGTTTTGTATTAAATTATAGAACTGAAAAACAAACCCCGTGTCGAAGCGTCGATAGGTTGCCAAATCCCGTCGATTCAATGAAGCGATCTCTTTGTCACCAACAAATACCTGGCCTTCATCACAGCTATCCATACCACCTAAAATATTAAGCACCGTCGTTTTTCCAGCGCCACTGGGCCCTACAACAATGGCAAATTCACCTTCTTCAATTGTAAATGAAATGCCATTGGCAGCATTAATGGTGACCTCTCCCATATGGTAACGTTTATATACCTTTTTAAATTCAATAAATGGTTTCATACTCGCCTCACATTATTTTAATTCTTGCTTTTTAGTATAGCCTCTGGGATTTAATTCGTCAAGATAAACGCCCAAACCCTGAATTTTCCATAATAAAAAAGAAAGGTTTCCCTTCCTCTTTTATTGTTTAACTGGTTTTCATTTGCAACGAATTCAACGACATGACCAGATACGATAAAATCCAGGCATCACCATTAAATTTCTGAAGATGCAGGGACTTTCGCTTGATTCATTTGCTCGCTCTTGATCCCTAAAATGCGATTGAGAATCAAGGCAATTCCCGCAAAAACCATAATGGTAATAAAGGTTGAACTATAATCTCCTCCAGAATTTTCAAGTAAAGAACTGGAAATCAATGGTCCAAGCATTGCTGCCGGTATCAATGAAAAATTTGTAATACTAAAATTAAGCGGATAATTCTTTTGTCCATAAAATTTATTGATAACCGCCGATGACAATGCCGGTGCACCACCATAACAAACTCCCACCGATAAAAGACCAATGAAGATTAAAATAACATTTTGAAAGGTTGCCCCCAAAAACAAGGAAAAGCCGGCTAACAGTAACAGGATATTGTTGATCATCATGGTTTTATTTCGACCGATTTTATCAAACAAGGTTCCAAACACCACACGTCCACCGCCGTTAAATACCGAAACCAATAATCCCAATTGAGCAGGAGCCCCAAAGGCAATGGCAATGGTTGCCGCACTTCCTATTATGAGCAAACCCGATGAACTAACCATGATCACCCAAAAGAAAAATGACCAGAATACACCTGTTTTTAACATTTCAACAGAAGAATATTCTCTATTTTGACTTTTTTCAACCTTGACTGTATCTGAACTCTTCGCTGTCGGTAAGGGTCTTTTCATGAAAAAAGAACCTGCAACTAAGATAATAGTCCCTATTACAGCTAAATAGAAAAAGGTTTCCATGACGCCAACGCGTCCAATCATGCTATTGATCAGAGTCCCGAGGATCAAACCGCCTAAACCGAATCCCATTAATAAAATTCCTGAAGCCATTCCCGATTTTTCTGTAAACCATGGCACAACTGCACAGATAATGGCATTATATGCCATACCCACACCCGTTCCACATAGTACCCCATAAAAAACATACAACATTAACAAACTTTGATCGGGTTGGGTTACATCAATGTTTGAAACACTGAAAAATCCAACAAAAAGCAAAACCGCTGCGATTAAAACAATGTATTGGTTTTTTATTACCTTGGCTAATTGTCCGCTGGCAAATCCGCCCAGACAAAAAAAGATAATGGAAATTGTAAAATTAAGTGATAAGTCCGTTGCCGTCCATGATTCGAAAACTTTGTTTAGCGGGGCTCTGAAAATTGACCATGCATATAATAACCCCAAAAACATCAACATAATTGTTCCCACAATTAAGTATACCCATCTTTTCTTACTCTCGTTTTTTATCAATTGCTCCATCTTCTCAACATCTACTCCCTAATTTTTTTTACTTATTGTATCAGCTTGATTCAAATTATACAAGAATTATTCGAACATTATGCAGAGGATTACATTTTGCATGCTAAGCATTATAGGGACTGGACACTTTTTAATTTAAAGTTTACAATGATACGAGTATCTTTTATAGGAGGACATCATGGATTTTAGTTTTTTTGTCGGACCACTGGTCGGAGCGATTATCGGGCTTATTACCAATGGAATTGCCATTCGAATGCTGTTTCGCCCCTTGAGGCCGGTTAAAGTCTTTGGTTTGCAATTACCGTTTACCCCTGGCCTGATCCCTAAAGAAAAAACACGGATTGCTAAATCCTTAGGCAAAGTGGTAGCCAACACCTTAGTTAATGAAGAAGTAGTGAAAAAAGGTTTATTGTCTCAGGAAATGGATGATAAAATAACAAACTACCTGGAAAAATGGATTGAAAAAAACCGCAGCAGTGAGCAGACCCTTAGAGAAGTTCTTTTTTCCTTTACCGGAGAAGAACCGGGTTTAACTCTCATCGATGACGTAAAATGCAAGGCCGTCAGTCTTTCTTACGGGCGTATGAGCAACCTTGAGCTTGGAGCGCTTTTATCAGAAGTCGCTGTGGTTGAAATTGTCAGTAACCTACAGGGGTCTATGTTTGCCATGCTCATTAATGATGGCCTTATTAATTCCGCAAAATTAAAAATTGCTGAAATAATTGATCATTTGATTGAATCCAGAGGCAAAGAAATCCTGGAAAATATTGTCAACACAGAAACGGATAGCCTGCTTGATTCAAGGCTTTGCGATTTGTATAATCAATATGAAAAGCGTATTCCTGAAGCCAGGTCCTGGTTACTCAATACCTATCACCAGATTATTGAAAAAAATATTGGAACCATGCTGCATGCCCTGGATCTTTCACAACTGGTCGAAGATCAGATCAATGGGTTTGATGTTCTGGAATTCGAAAAAATCATTTTCGAAATTATGAAAAAAGAATTAAATGCCATTGTCTGGTTAGGTGGACTTTTGGGTGGTATCATGGGACTGTTCATGTCCTTTTTCTAAATTCATAAACACAACCGTAAATTGCTTCGCTGTCTGTTTACATGAAACAATTTTTCCACTATACGTCGTACAGTTCGTTGAACTGTTCGCCTATACGTTATAAAATTGTTTATGAAAACTGACAGCGAAGCTCACGGGATTATTGCAATTGCTGGGATAATTTTTAAGAGAGGAGCTTATGATGACAAAAAAAATTAATATTGATTGGGAAAATCTGGGTTTTGATTATATCAAAACCGATTTGAGATATCTTTCGTACTGGAAAGACGGCCGCTGGGATGACGGTCACTTAACAGAGGATAACACACTGCATTTAGGAGAAGCTTCTCCCTGCCTTCATTATGGTCAGGAGTGCTTTGAAGGTCTGAAGGCTTACCGAACAAAAAATGGGGAGATCCAATTGTTCAGAGTTGATCAGAATGCCAAACGTTTCCAGGATTCATGTAGACGTCTTTTAATGCCGGAAATCCCGGTGGGATCATTCATTCAGGCCTGTATCGATGTTGTCAAAGCCAATGAAGCTTACCTGCCCCCTTATGGGTCTGGAGGATCACTATACATACGGCCGATAATGCTTGGTATTGGAAACAGCATTGCCGTTAAGCCGGCAAGCGAATATCTTTTTACTGTTTTTTGCATGCCGGTGGGCGCCTATTTTAAAGGCGGCATGACCCCGGTAAATTTCATGATTTCAGATTATGACCGTGCAGCATGTAACGGCACCGGACAGCAGAAAGTGGGAGGTAACTATGCCGCATCCTTAATTGCCCATGACATTGCCGCTAAAAAGGGATTTGCGGATTGCGTTTACCTGGACCCCACCACCCATACTAAAATCGAAGAAGTGGGCGCCGCTAATTTCTTTGGCATCACCAAAGATAATCGTTTCATTACCCCTATTTCCTGTTCCATTCTCCCAAGCATTACAAAGTATTCCCTATTATACTTGGCAGAAAATGTTTTAGGAATGGATGTTTCAGAAGAAGACGTCTATATTGATGAGCTGGATATGTTTTCCGAAGCAGGTGCCTGCGGTACTGCAGCAGTGATTACTCCCATTGGCGGCATCGAGTATCATAACCGACTCCATGTTTTTTACAGTGAAACCGAGGTTGGTCCGGTAACCCGAAAATTATACGACACCCTAATCGCCATTCAGCTGGGAGACATTGAAGGTCCTGAAGGTTGGATTACCAAAGTTAAATAATCATAAAGACCGTTATAAAAAAAGGTGAAACCGATTCATGGTTTCACCTTTTTTGTATACTGTATGGGCAGGTATTACCCGCCCGCAAACGTTAGTAATCAATCAGATATCTTCAGGCGATTAATAATCGCCCCTATGAATTTTTCAAAATTCACGAATGTTCCGGATGCTTACATGTTATCAGCAAAACCAACGATAAAATATTATCCTTTGCATATTCACACACAATATAACCTTATTCCTCTTTCTTCTGGGCTTCAATTTCGCTCAGTCTGGCCTGTTTTTTGAGTTTTCGTTTTTTACGGGTCGCAATTCTTATGATTATATACAAAATGGTGATAATCACAATGGAAATGAGCCCATAAACCATAATGGCAAATTCATTGGGATTATTGAGAATTGCTCCGAGGCTGTTGTTATCATCAACATTTTTTCGTTCATGAGTTTCATTGTAATAGTCTGGGATAACAGAAACCCCCTCTTTTTTGTCAAAACTCGAGATGTAGGTTGCCAGGGTGATCCATTCTTTTACTTCGGAACCATTGTTATAAATAATGTAGTCTTCAAAATTTGTCACCGGATTTCCATTTTTATCCTTTGGAACCAGAGAAATGATACCAAAGGTTTGGGCTTGAACAGCCCCAAGCATCTGACAGGAATACAAGCCGGCAACCACACGGTAGAGTTTATCGTCCTCAAGTTTTGCAACCCCTTCATTTGTCACTAAATGAGCATCTGTGACCTTATTAAAGATCAACCGATGTGGGTTAAAGGTGAAATCCAAACCTGAGGTGTAGAGCTGAGCATCAGACATCAAAGCTGTAACGGATGCATCAACTTCAGCCACTGATTTTAATTCTTTTCCGGTAAGATAAATACTCACCAATGGATACCCGGGAATCCCATCTTTTCCAATACCAAGAGAGCTGACGTTAAAGGCATCCGAAACGGTGAGGTCCCCTTGGGTAATAGAATTGCGAATCACACCATTGGGAACAATGGCAGCGGAAATCTCTTCGTAATTCTGTCCTTCTGCCTGTTTTACGCCATGGATATACGCATCCGTAATCAAGTTTCCCAGTGGACTTTCAGCATTGGCTTTAGTAAGCTCGGATAAGGTCTGGAAAGAAAAGGGAGATCGGGCAATGAGCTGATCAAAGGTATAACCATACTGATTCAAGAAAGTCTCTTGAACCTTTGCTTTAAAACCATTGATCTTTTCAAGAGCATCGCTTTCTGATGGGATATTAGAGGTTATAGGTGTCAGTGCATAGGACTCAACCGTAAAGCGGCCATTGCCATCGGGGTCTAATACAATTTTCCCCAGGTATCGTCCATAAGCATCCGCAGCGACGATCATGGTATTCCCTGAAATAATGGGTTCTTCCAAAGTACTGTGGGTATGCCCACTGATAATCAGGTCAATATCAGGGACATTCTTGGCTAATATTTGATCTTCTGATTTACTGGGATCCGGGTTAATCCCGGAATGGGATAAGGCAATAATCATATCCACCCCTTCCCCTTTGAGCTCTCCGACAATGCGTTTTGCAGCAGTTGTGTTGTCTTCAAAATCAACCGCTGCAGTTGGAGCAGTGGCAGCAGCATCTTTTCCAAACAGCCCAAAAACTCCGATTTTAACACCATTTTTTTCAATGATGGTGTAGTCTTTAAGACCAATCCCATTAAAGGCAGTTTTTAGATCAGCAAGTTCCGGGGTAAGGTTTCCTGATTTATCCAAAGGAAAAATGATGTTTGAGGCAACCAATTGGGGTAATGGGTCCCCATTGGATACCGCCGCATTTAGCATGTCTGTTAAGCCACTGGTTCTGTAATCAAATTCATGATTTCCAAGAGTCGTTGCATCATAACCCAAGTTCCCTAACATCCTTAGTTCAGACGCATCGGTTTGAAATAAGGTTTGAAATAAGGTGCCCATGGAAAAATCTCCGGCATCCACAACAAGTGGATCCGAACCGGTCGCTTTTTCATTGAGAATAAGGGTTTTGATTCGGGCAAGGCCTCCGGCTTCAGTAACCACGCCCTCATCACTTATTTTATAAGGTAAAAAGTTTGAATGGATATCATGGGTAAAAAGAACCGTTACTTTTTTTTCGGTTGCCATAACCGGGAATATGCTTAAAAATAATAAAATAAGGACCACTACAAATCCTAAAAAAAGCGCACGCTTGCTTTTCATTTAATCCCTTTCTTTTTTTTCTTATTTTTTCGTACGGTATAGCCAAAGGTTCCGCATTTTTTACCAAGGCCAAAATATTCCCCGTGGACATAGGCAAGAAGCCCGGCTTTATCCAAATGCAGCTTCCCATTTTCATCAAGCAAGGCCTCATTCACATGAACGGCCAAAATATCTGAAATAAACAGATCATGGGTTCCAAGAGCAACGATTTCCTTTACATGACATTCCATGCATAAGGGACTATCAGCCAGCATCGGAGATTTCACCGCATCACCGGGTTCCAGGGCTAAATTCATGATCTCGATTTTATTCACATCACGACCGGATCTTACACCGCAAAAATCAACCGCCTTCACCAAATCAACGGTGGAAAGGTTAATGGTGAACTCACGGGTTTCTGAAATGATTTCATAGGACAATCGACTGGGTCTCAGGGAGATATAGGTCATTGGGGGTTTCGTATTAAGTATACCCACCCAGGCAACGGTTAAAACATTTGCTTTTTCATGATTGCCACAGGTCACTAATACAGGGGGCACCGGGGCTAATAAAGCACTTCCAGGCCATTTTATCTTACTCATAATTATTTCTCCGGTTTTCATAGATTGTTTTCTTAATTATATCAGCTTCCATAATAAAATAGAAGTAAATCATTTTAAGAGCATTTTTTTCTTGCATTTTCAGGTACAGATGGGATAATATTATAGACAACACTTTTAATTGGACAGGAGCATTATGAAAACAGAATTAATATTTATAATTAAACGTCTTTGTGATCTTGAAGAGGAATTTATGATCCTTACCGAGGAAGAAAAAGAAGTGGTTGTTGCATCGGCAGAAAACATGAAAGGCAGTCTTTCTTTTTTATTAGAAGCCATGGAGGATTATTGTATTGATAGCTTTGATGACGAAGATTAATTTTTTCGAAAGGAGATTACTCAGTGAAAATAGCAGCTTTTATTTCGAGCATGGTTGCACTTGTCCTGGGCGCAGCGGCCTTAGCCCTGAGCATTATTGCCATTAACAAATCATCACTTTAAGGGATGCAAACAGAAGGAAAAAAGAGTTCATTCTCAAAAGGAGAGTGGCTCTTTTTTTAGTTCTTATTCTATTGCACTATTACTATAGGTAATTGCGAAATTAATAAATACAACCGTAAATTGTTTCATGTAAATTGACAGCGAGTATCACGGTACTTTAGCAATTGCTTACACTATCACTACTAAAGGAGACCACAATGATTGTAAAAGTCGAGAATCTGGATATACACTATGGTGACTTATTAGTCCTTAATCGTTTTAACCTGAGTATACAGGAGGGCGAAATCTTTAGTCTTCTGGGTCCTAACGGTTCCGGTAAAACCATGGCCTTTAATCTGACTGAGAAAGTTCTGGCCACACTCAGAAAAATTGAACGACTCCAAACCCTGGATTATCATGACCCAACTTTGACTCTTGGGTTTTCTTCCAGCGACCAGAATATTATTAACGTTCTGGAATTATTCAGTTCGGCAGCCATTCCTTTTGGACAACTGACCACCCAGATACCCACCCTTAATGATTTGTTTCTGGAAATTACTGGAAAGGCCCGTCGAGATTAGGCAACAGCTATGTTTTTACATTTCATTATCAAATCCCTTAGGGTAAATTGGAATGATGTAAATCTTCTGAATTAATCAAAAAGCTCAACAGCAGGGTGCTGTTGAGCTTTTATAAAACTGGTAATATTCACTTAGAATTCCGATGCATAAAATCAACTTTTTTTCTTTTTAATCTGACGATAAATCAAATATCCAAACCCAAGAACTGCTGCAAAAGGAATGAGTCTGACCATTAACACTATGAGCATGGCCAGTCCAGTTAAAATGACATTGATGGAAGCAATGAAACTCTGGGATATTTTTTGAATCAGCCCTGAAAAAGGTGACTCCACGGTGCTGGTGCCAATGGCCTTTTCAGACAATGAAACAACAATGGTGGAATAGTTTATTTCATTATCCCAGTTTTTTATCATGGTGGTGCGATTATCAATTTCGGTTCTCACTCGGTTGAGTTCGGTTTCAATTAATAACAGATCGCTGGTGGTTTCTGCCTGATTCAAATAATCCTGAAGCCGTGCCTCTTCAATTTTTAAATTGTCCAGCTGTCCCTGGACGTCCTGATACTGCTGTGAAATATTGGTGCTGTTAATACTGGAACTGATGGGGGTTCCGTAGGATTGAATTTCCTTCATAGCCTCTGTAAATTTTGCCGCTGGCACTCTAATGGTTAAATATCCTGAATTGGGAACACTGTTTTGATTGATTTCCGTAGTGGATGAACTTGCATCCTGGACAAATCCTTCTTGGGCCAGAGTATACGCTGCGATTTTTTCAAAAGTGCTTTGAAAATCATCCACATAGAGACTGATATTTCCTGAATAAATAATCTTTGTTACATCAAACTGGAAACCCGAATCCGCCACACCGGATGTGGATGAAGTTTCACCGGGCAGAGCCTGATCGGATTTTGAAACAGCCTCATTACTGGTACCTAATGAATCACTGACCCCCGCCGTTCCAGAGAAAAGACTGGTGATGATTGACATAAAAATGATGAACACCAAAATAATGCCAATAGCCAAAAGACCGACTTTCCAAATCCCCCATTGTTTTAGCCGGATTTTCCAGGGCTTTTTCCTGGTTTTCCTGGTGCCCACTTTTTCTGGTTCTGTTATTTGATGATTTTCTTTATTAACCAAAATATTTCACTCCCCTATTCAATGAAATTGTCTCATTCTTTTGTGGACAGTTGATTAATCTTCTATTAAATCAAATTTTACACTGTATTAATTCCAAACGCAATGGAAAATAAATGTTTCTTCAAATTCTATCACTTTGTAGTGTGCCGTTTCGTAGTTTGACATAGTAATCTCCATTCCGCCGCTATCGCTTGCGGCACAAATAGTTATGAAAAATGGTGCGCGATCTACACCATTCAGTTATAATTTTTATAGGAGTAACTATACTACATAGCACGGTAGGAGGAGTCGTAGATTACGTCTCGTTCAAAACAGTATAGTAATCAGTGTAAGTTCAAGCTCTCAAGCACAAATAAGTGGATCTACGAGAACCGCACACTAAGAATTGTTTTAACGCCTGTTAAATTGTGTGATGGATCAGTCAAGGGTTACTCCGGTTTTTACGAAGGGAGCTGTTTTACCGTGAAAGTTGTTTATCCTGTTTGTTGTGGCATCGATGTCCATAAAACATTCCTGGTTGCCACCCTTATTAAAACATCCAATACCATTGAACCGTCGTATTCTAAAAAGCGTTTTTCAACTTTCAATCATGCCATCCTGCAACTTAAGCAGTGGCTTTTGGAAAATGATTGTCATGATGTCTGTATGGAATCCACAGGTAAATACTGGGTGCCCATCTACAATCTGTTAGAAGATGTCATCACTGTTACCATTGCCAATCCCAAGTGGGTCAGGGCTGTAAAGGGTAACAAAGATGATGTCAAGGATTCCAAATGGATTGGCGATTTATTCCGCCTTGGGATTGTACCCGGTAGTTTTATTCCAGAAAAAAACATTCGCATTCTACGTGAGTACACCCGCTATCGAGCTAAACTTGTTTCTTGTAAGTCGAGTGAAAAAAATCGCTTTCAAAACGCTTTCACCGTTTGTAATGTAGCCCTTGATGCTGTCGTTTCAGACATGTTTGGCAAATCTGCCTCCTCCATCACGGACTATTTAATTACTTCTGACACATTCGATTCAGAAACATGCACTTCTTTTCTCAAACGATCACTTAAGAAAAAATCAGATGCCGTCATTGAATCGATCGTGGGTTTTCAAATGACTCGCGATCAAAAAGATCGGATGATTTTGATTAAAGCTCATCTTGATTTTGTCGAAAATTCCATTTCTGAACTGGATCAAAAACTTGACCAAATGATTGCGCCATATGAACATCTCATCGCTTTACTCGGTACCATTCCCGGAGTGAAGCGCAGCTCTGCGATTACCATCATCTCCGAGATTGGCACAGATATGACTCAATTTAGCTCTTCCAAGCGTTTATGTTCCTGGGCGGGACTAACGCCTGGAAACAATGAATCTGCTGGCAAGAAGAAATCTGTCCGAATTACACGTGCGGGTGTCTACCTGAATACCTGCATTGGTACAATGTGCCCATGCAGCCGTGAAATCCAAGGATTTACCTTACTACAGAATAAAATATGAACGCATCCTTAAACGGCGCGGTAAAAAAAAGAGCCATTGTTGCCATTGCCAGAATGATTCTTACTGCAATCTATCATATGTTGACTACAGGAGAATCGTTTAATCCTTGTGATTTGTATAAGATTGACATGCCTAAAGAAATGAAGGATCAGCAAAAATCTAAAGCGATCAAACAAGCTTTCAAACTTTTAATTTCCAGCGGTTATTTAACTTCTGATGTTCAGAATCTCTCTACTGGAAGTTGAGAAACTCACTTTCTAACTTATCTTTATTAAGTGTGCCCTTTTTTGAGGGGCTGCTTTATTTTTCACACTAAATCCTCTCTTACAGATTATATGATTTTGATCCCCCGCTTTAGGCAAAAAGAAAAGCAGCATGATCATTAGGATCATACTGCTGATATTGTTTCTTGTACTATAACTTTATGAGAAGATTTTTAGCACTAATTCATCGTCACTGGAAGAATCCGGATGATCAAAGATATTCAAATTTTCAAGGGCTTCATTTTTAGTAAACACATATCTGACCTTTTCGTCGAATTCCGCAGGAAAGGCCTCTGCCAGGCTCAGGTCATGTATAACGTGTTTTAATACACCTTTACCGTTGTTATGATAACAATTCCAGGTATCTTTGGTAATACTTAAAATATCCGCAGTATTGGTTGGTCCGGGACAAAGATAAGAACTCAGTGATTTTTTGCATTTTTCCAGAGAATCACAGCCAATGGTTAAGAAAACACACTCAGGTTCATCAGCTAACTGCTCAACAAAGGCTTCTTTGGTTCCGTCCAGAAGCTTAAGCAATTCGTCACCGATGCTGTTATTTGTTTCAAAACAGCCTAATGTTTTCTTTGCCCTTAAAATGTCGTAACATTCTTCCTTTAGCAGGTCAACATATTTTCCGTTTTCATCAAACAGGAATCGGGAATAATTGTAAAAATCCTCTGTAATACCGGAACCGAATTCATAGGAGATCACCGTTTTCTTTTTTTCATCGAATTTACATCCGAATCGTTTAGGATGAGTATCCCCTGCTGCATTTTTTCGGGTTTTTATATCCTTGCCCTGAATATAAAATCCTTTGTTTTTTTTGTTATTATATAAATTTTTTCGATAACCCGATTTATAGGCCTGCCATGAGTACATTAATTTAATCAAAACAATGCGATGCTTGTTATTCTGAGTATTCTTTGAAATGGCAACCATGTCCAATCGGCCTAATGGTGCATCTTCCGGGCTATAGTCCAAATCAGCGCAATACCAGTCGGAAGCTTTATCCGTGTTGTTATTACAGGCGATGATTCCCTGGTATTTCTTCGCCAGACTCCCTGTTTGTTCGTTAATGGAATGACTTTCATCGGTTAATTTCTCGATATTATCTTTTAATGTTTGATATGAATCGGAAAACGCTTTAATAAACGCATCGGAAAAAGCAAAGACCATATCATCCGCTTTCTCAATAAATTTAAGCCCGCATAAGCTTGTTTGATCAACATATTTTTTATGGATTTTAATGGTGCATTTATTATCAGCAAAATAAGTGAGTTCAAGCATGGCTTTACACCAGTAATAAACAGTAATGCTTTCATCATGAATTCCTAAAAATAATTCTTTGTTAATGATTAAATGTTCTTTGATAAAAGCTTCCAACTTGGGAACCTTTAATAAATTTTCGACATTTCCTTTTGACAAATAAATTTCCTCCAATAGTTTTTAATGAATGGTTTCACATAAGTCTCATATTATTCAGGTGGTTGATATTTTTTCAACTACCCCTTTTTTTAATCGTTTTTAAATAAAGTCACAACCGATTTTTAAATGTTTATGTTCTGAATCTAAACTCCCAGTTTTCTCTGAAAGAATTTTACTGCTTCAACAATTGGAATGACTGAGAATGCCAGAGCCATGGCCACAAAGTATTCAGTCATTGAAATTGATTCAAACCTGAAGGCTGCAGCAATTGCAGGGATGGAAATAACCGCTGTAGTTAATATTAAAGAAGCAAACATTGCCAAATACAAAAACTTGTTTTGTTTCTTCATAATGAAAATAGATTGTCTTCTGCTTCTCATATTTAAAGAATGAAACATTTCAGCCATTGACAGGGTTAAGAATGCCATGGTCATACCATCGGCACTATTTGTAATTTCCCAAACCCCTGCTTCCATATAATGTCCAAGAAAATATGCGCTGATGGTAACTACGGTAACCATTACTCCCTGCCAGAGAATATCAATGCCAAGGCCATTTGAAAAAATGCCTTCTTTTGATTCCCGGGGAGGATGTTTCATGGTGTCTGCTTCTTCTGGTTCCAGACCAAGGGCAATGGCCGGGAAAGAATCCGTAATCAGGTTTATCCATAATAAATGCACAGGCAGTAAAATGGTGAATCCTAATAAGGTTGCAATGAAAATGGATAACACCTCAGAAAGATTCGAGGATAAAAGAAACTGGATGGCCTTTCTTATGTTGCCGTAAACACGACGCCCTTCTTCTACCGCATGGACGATGGTTGCAAAGTTGTCATCTGCAAGAACCATGTCTGCCACATTCTTCGTAACATCTGTTCCTGTGATTCCCATGCCAACTCCAATGTCTGCTGTTTTAATGGATGGCGCATCATTGACCCCATCACCGGTCATGGCAACAATCATACCCTGGTTCTGCCATGCTTTAACAATACGAACCTTATGTTCCGGCTGTACCCGGGCATACACAGAATACTTCCCAATATCCTGACCCAACTGTTCATCGCTTATGTCATCCAACTGTGCACCGGTTATAGCTTCGGAGTCATCGGAAATAATCTCAAGCTGGGTTGCAATGGCTGCCGCAGTATCGGGGTGGTCTCCTGTAATCATGACGGTCCGAATACCTGCTGCCTTACACTTTCCAATAGCATCCTTCACTTCCGGACGAATCGGATCAATCATTCCGGTTAAGCCAATGAAGCAAAGATCCTGTTCCAGATATTCAGGTGTTTGCTCTTTTGGCATTAAATCCCAGGAACGAAAGGCTCCGGAAAGAACCCGAAGGGCCTGATTTGCTAAAGACTTATTGGCAACCTTAATTTCCTGGCGCTTTTCAAGTGTCATGGGTTGCTTGCTGTTTCCATCCCAGTAGGTTGTACAACACGCCACCAATACATCCGGTGCTCCCTTGGTGTACTGTTCAAAAGAGCCATCTTCCATTTTGTGAACCGTACTCATAAGCTTTCTGCCAGAATCAAATGGCGCCTCTCCTACCCGGGGAGTTTTTGCTTCCATGTCACCCTTGGCCAAACCAAGGTAAAATCCGTAGTTGACAAGCGCTGCCTCGGTGGGTTCCCCTTCAGCTTTGCTTTCATCATTTAAATAAGCATCATTGCAAAGTGCCAGTGCGCGTCCCAGTAACTGTTTATCAAAACCATAAAAATCCACAACCGTCATTTTATTCTGTGTTAAGGTTCCGGTTTTATCCGAGCAGATGACCTGTGTACATCCCAATGTTTCAACAGCAGTCAGTTTTCTTATGACTGCTTTTTTCCTGGACATATTGGTGACGCCAATAGACAATACAATGGTCACAACCGCTGCCAGACCTTCTGGAATCGCTGCTACCGCCAAAGAAACCGCAATCATAAAGGTTTCTAAAACACCGGTGCCGGTGATGCCTTCACCCATATAAAGACGGATTAAACTAATGGCAAAAATAAAGACACAAATACCCAGTACCAACCAGCTTAGCACCTTGCTTAACTGATTGAGTTTGATCTGAAGCGGGGTCTGATTATCTTTTGCCTGGGTAATGGCCTCGGCAATCTTACCCATTTCCGTATTCATTCCCGTGGCCACAACCGTTGCTGATCCACGGCCGTAGACAACCGCACTGCCCATGTAAACCATGTTGGTACGGTCACCCAGGGAAATATCCTTTTGCTCCCCTAAATTCAGAGCGTTAATTATCTTATCAACCGGAACACTTTCTCCGGTAAGCGCGGCTTCTTCAATCTTTAAGCTGGCACTTTCAAGGAGCCGTGCATCCGCCGGTATGGAGTCCCCTGCTTCGAGCATAATGACATCACCGACCACCAGGTCTTCACTTTTTATTTCATAAATTTTGCCATCCCGCATCACCTTTGATGTGGCCGCGGATATGGCCTGTAAGGCTTCAATGGCTTTTTCTGCCTTGCTCTCCTGAAACACCCCCAGCACCGAGTTGATAATAACCACTGCCATGATGATGATCACATCCGCAAAGGATTCGCCTGAGTAAGCCGCTGTGATCCCTGATATAATTGCTGCAACTATCAAAATAATAATCATGGGATCTTTCAGCTGATTAAATAATCGAACCGCCAGGGAATCCTTTTTTGCTTCCGTCAGTTTGTTTTTGCCATTTGCTTCCAGTCTTTTCCTGGCCTCTTCAACTGAAAGACCATTTCTGCTGGAGTTTAACTCCTTTAGGACTTCTTCGGTCGTCTGTAAATACTTTTTCATTCAATTCCTTTCTCAAATAAACCACAAAAAAAAAGCCAAATGCAACCGCACTTGGCAAAAAATAACCCAAGTACAGAATACTACTGTACATGAGTCTCACTCATTAAGATAAGCCAGGTGTCTATTTACACCATGTATGTTGACTTATCACGCTAATCGCGCAAATTACTCCCTCATATCCCTTTTATTTTACCGTGTAAGGGTAAATTTGTCAAACTAAATATTATCTTTTGAAATCAGGTGAAATCAGTATTTTTTAGAATTGCTTAAATAAAACATTGCTCTTTCAATAAAGTAAAAGCCGATTTAAATCATCCCAGGCATGTCAGCATTTCAGCAAAATCAAGTTGAGAATATTGAGAGAAAAAGAGTTGAAGAGAATCGAAATAAAAAAATCAACATTTTCTTTCGGGCTTTTCGCTAAAAATTTACTTAAACTTAATATAGAATTAATGACTAAACTTGAAATATTTTGTATAATAGACAGTACAGGATAGGTACAGGAGGAATAAGTGATGAATCAGTTAAATTTATGTATTGATATTGATGGAACGATGACAGAAGCTTATGACTGGATTCCCATGGCAAATGACTATTTTAATACAAGAATTACACCTGAGAAGGTTAAGATTTATGAAATCCATAAGATACTGGGAATTCACATTGAAGCATATAATGAATTTTATCGCTTGCATGGTGAGTTGATGCATGAAGAGGTAAGAATAAGAATAGGCGTGAAAGACGTTTTGGATAGGTTGTACGAAAATCACAGGATCCACATTGTCAGTGCCCGAGAAGATCGAATGAAAAATGTTACTGAAAAGTGGTTGCGTCAACATGAAATACCAAAGCACACTTTATCCTTATTGGGAACACACAATAAAGTTTCTAAGGCCCAGGAATTATGTTGTGATCTTTTCGTTGAGGATCGATACGAAAATGCAGTGCAACTCGCATCATATGGATTTAATGTGCTGCTCATCGATTGTAATTACAATCAAGGCCATTGTTGTTCAGGAATTACCCGGGTCATGAATTGGCTGGAAATAGACGACTATATAGAAGATTATGTTCAAATATGTAAATATTCACAAATTGCAACATAGACAGAGGATTCTCTGTCTATGTTTGATTACTCAGTGTTTATCCAGTACTTCCATGAGATCCCTTTGTGTTTGGTTGGGAAGCTTTACAAATAGTAGATGCTATAATCTTTGGGACGGTGCACAACTTCACTTTTAAGAAGTTGTGCACCGTCCCAGGAATTTTAATATTAAATTTTCTCGGTTTTCATTTCTTCCGGTTTATTTTGCATCTTTTCCATAAGATCAGGAACTTTGTTTAAAAGATTTTCCAGACCGAATTTATCTTTTACCGGAAGCAAGGTAACTTCATTGTTTTGAATGACAAGCACAGCCGTCGGTGTTATCTTTGCACCAGAGCTTAAGCCGGAACCAGCACCTGAACCGGACCCGTTTTTGGGATCATTGCCGGTGCCTTCGCCAGCTCCTGTAGCGCATCCAAAGGTAATCGACACGATTGGAACAATGGTAGTTTCTCCTATGACAATAGGTTGTCCGACAACCGTTTCAGTTTTTAAAAACTTTTCCAGCTTTCCAAACAAAGCTTCAAGATTCTCTCTTACGACATTTCCAACTTCCATGATTTTTTCCTCCATTTAAATTTTTATTTTATGTTTTAGTACTAATGCGTTTTTGGAATACAACTTTTCTGACTTCTTTTTTGAAAATATACTTTATAAGAATATAAACTAATACAATAAGTCTTATTCTTCCTGAAATATTTATTTCCACATCTGTCATTTCTGAATCAAATAAGGGCTCTAGTCCAATTTGTGCCTGGGGTACAAGATTGCTGAATAATTGTATAATGAAACTAACCAAGGCTGTATTGACAGGATCATTCAAGCCATAGGAACCGAATGCTGTAATTTCTTTTGGTTTGAGAACATTAAGAACCTCTTTTAAAAATTTCAGGATTTCTTTGAAAAAGGCAATGCCCGGCCTCCTGGAATTTGATTTCCCAGGCTTTTTCCTGGGCTTTTTTCGAGACCTTTTTTTAACGGGTTCATTCATTATTATTCTTTGAAATATTCTGACTTTCATAATAGGTTGCTTATCTTCCAGCAAAAGCTCTACCTGAAAAAAACCCCAATGAACAAGCAAATTAAAAACTGCTTTTTCTTTTAACAATGCTGAAATTGCATAATCAAAAGGAATGAGCAATATTAAAAGGAGTATCATAAATATTGCAAGTAATAAAATGAGAACAATTTTAACAAACATGCCTAATATGCCGATAATAATCATAAAATATCGACCCGCTTTCATCGTTTTGATAGGTATATAACTTTCAGTGAATACATTTCCGACAATGGAATTATTTCAAAATTTGCTCCAGTGACTGCGCTCATATTTAGCATATACCCCATTAAAATTGAATTAATCATCCGATCCTTTAAAAACTCATTGTAATGCTGTCGATTAATTAACAACCATTTTAACAATGCAAATAAGGGATGCACCCATTAAAAACATAGATTCTGCAAAGGGTGTCGTTACAATGGGCAACTTTATTTTTTTGCCAATCGGGTATAAAACCGCAATGCCGGCCTTTGTTAGCATATCTTCCAGTAAGTGCACACCATAGCCAATGCCTAAAGCAATGGTTACCGGTTGATTCGCCGTTATGAGAAACACGAGACCCATTACGATGCCCAAAGATAAAAGGCTGTGGGTAAGGGTCCTGTGTGATGTCAGTGAGGCCAGGGAAAGGTAGATTCCCAGTATTAAAGGATAGGCATTTTTGAAAACATAAAGTGACAATAAAATTCCCGCTATGTTTAAAATGCTGATTTTAAAGATATTTTGCATGAATGAACTTTTGCTCTCACTGCGAGTGATCATTTGCGTTATGTCCGTATTTGTTCGATCAATATCCGGAAGCAAGGCTCCCAAAGTTCCAACAACCATTAAAACGAAGGTATCAGTTGTTGGTGCTGTATTTGCCGTTAATAACGCTCCGGTAATGAGTCCACCGGTTATAGCATGTGTTCGTCCGTTCATCTGGATTTTTCTTTCTTTTGAATACGCTGGACCGCAAATTTTCCCATAATCGCAGCTATTGGCAATCCACCCGGATTCATCTGCCACTGACTTCCCAGTACCACATTATCAAGGCCCTTAATATCTCCGGAAAACATGGTTGTTTGACTGCCAGTGGTTGTAATAAAACTCATATAGGCACCATGATAGGCGTTACAGTACCTGTGATAGGTTATCGGGGTCCAGACATCTAAAATATCAATTTTACCCTGATACGCCGGAAAATTCGTTTCGATTCTTTTTAAAACCTCATCAGCTATTTCTGTTTTTTTGTCATCATATTTCTTTTTATCCTGAACTAAGGTATTCCAGTAATCATAATCCTCTTCATATTGAATAAACTGACACTGGATCAATGTATTGCCTTCCGGTGCTATATCAGGCCCATAGGATGTATAATTTTTTACACTCATCCGCTTTGCTGTCTGGGTTCCAACTCTAATAGGTTCACACTCAAATAATATGGTATCCTCTAATTCTTCAAATCTGCCATCAACCCCAAATGCAATGTGAAAACTACTGAAAACCGGATTATTTTTCCGGTCATCATAAACATCTTTCAGTTTCTTATCCATATAGGTTTCATCCAGTAAATGATGAAAGGTAAAATCCGTATCACAGGCACAGATAATATAATCCGCATTTACAAGTTTGCTATCTTCTAATTCAATGCCTTCGGCCTTATTGTCTTCTCCTATTTTAATTTTCGAAACACCGGTATTCAAAACAATTTTACCGCCAAGATCAATAAAGCGTTTCTCCATGCGCATTGCCATTTGCCTGGAACCGCCTTCCGGGATTCCGCCATTACCCGAGGTAAAAGTTGCGTAGGATACAATCAGAGAATAGGCAAGATATTCCTTTGCCATAAAGTCTTTTATCAGACATTTAAGCAGTGGATGTTTGAATCGTTCAGAAAGTTCCGCAACATTAATTCTTCCATATTCTTTAATGACTTTTCCCATATCGCCCATAGAAAAACCAAACTTTATGATCTCAAAAATATTCATCATATCCATGGCTTTTTCAGTGGGCATCCTCATGGATTCTGCCATTCGGGTATTGGCAATAAATTTTTTGATTTCTTTTTTATCCTCTGGTGATAAAGCAAGCATTTCTTTTTCAGTTTTTTTAAGGTCTTTCCAAAGTGTGAGCTTTTCCCCGTTCAGTTTCACAGAATAAAAAGAATCCGGCTGCAATACCTTTATCGTGTTTCCCAATACACCGACATTTTCCCATATTTTATAAAGATCCGACCCTTCTTTAGTCCCCGTAAGCCAATGTAAACAATTATCAATGTAATATCCCTTTCGGTACCATCCTGTACACTGACCACCGACAATGTGATTCTTTTCATAAATTTCAGCTTCAAATCCTGCCTGTAACGCATAAATCCCTGCACTTAAACCGGCGATTCCGCCGCCAATAATGATTATTTTTTTCATGTTACCTCACCTTTTCGAATTTTTTGCTTTATAAAATGGTTGTTCCTGCTTTTTCAGTGGTGATGGCTTGTTCCCAGTGCTATTTTGAAAGTAATTTTGACGAGGAGTTGTTTCGTTTGTCACCCTTTTCATCCCTCTTATCAAGAAAATGCCCCTATACGTAAAAAAATTTGCGATCCAAAAGGATTTTGAGTTCATAATGAATGTTTTGATCATTCAAGAAACAAACAATCGTCACACTGCTTGCTGTTTTTCTGAAGAGATTGACTCAAATAATAGTGCTAGTCCTTGAGAAATTAGAAATAACGCTGCCAATATGCCCGTTTCCAGCATATGAAATACCGGATTAAATAAATAAAAAACAAACATACACACATTTATAAATCCAGATAAAAGCAACCACTTGCGTCGTGACCGCTCCTTCATATTTAAATTTACTGAGCTTTTCAGTTCATTAAGCCCGGAATAAAATGTTGAACAGGCAAGCAAAATTGCCAATACATGAGCCCTCACCATAGTTTCTGAAAAAAGGAGATAAATACCTGATATACTCACTAAAATTCCGAAAATCAGGTACTGAATTTTTTTTCTGTTTTTTATATACAAAAAGACTTCAAACCCACCAAAAATAACAAGTCCAAGGGCGAAAATCCATACTGAAAATGAAAGCAACACCGAGGGAAGAATAAAAATACAAAAACCCAGTGCAATCATAATGATTGATACAATAATTCCTATTTTTTTGTTTGAAATTATAATGTGAATTTTTTTCATTGTCCATTTACTCCTTTAAAATTGAATCTTTATGAGTCAGTATACCAAATAAATGCGAACAAGTAAATTATAAGCAACTCTTTTAGACAAGGTTAAATTCGAAAGTAAATTCATTTACCCCTGATTTTGCACACACGAAACATGAAAAAGGCAGCAATGACATTTTTGTTTCCTATATGAATTGATTGATCTGATAAAATAAAGCCACAGAAATTCTTTGAGAATTTCTGTGGCTTTATAATTTTTATGTGACACCGCTGCTGCATATATGAGTTCTGTCTTAGGTCATCCTATGCAAACTTGATAGAAAGCTGTCCGTCTGTGTACTTTGCACTTTGAACCGTTTTGTTTTTCAGTACATCCGGCAGTGTAAAACACCGTTTTTCATTTTTGATTTGTATCATGAGTTCATTGCCCTTCTGGCCCATAACCATATCCGCCTTATTCGCAAAGGGAATATTTAAAATGAAACAATACCCATCACTTATTTTTTTCACCTCAAATATTTTATCCCTAAACAAAACGGCTGCAGGGTCAGTGTCTTTAAAAATTTGCAGTGCAGCATCTAAGAGTAATTTTTCAGATACAAGTTCTTTACTTTGCAGCATCAGAGTGAAAACAGGGATCTTTGAAAAACTTGCCTGAATCTCCTTCAGTCCTTCCTCTTGGAGATTAATCCACTTGCTGAAATACCCTTCTAACGCCTGTTTCGGATAGACCTTGTTGACAATGATGGCATCAATATTATAATTATACAAATGAAGGTAGGTGAAATTTCGTTTCGCCTCCTTTATAACAATACGTTCAGGGGTTGTGACAATCCGAATACTGAGAATTTCCTTATTCGTCATAATGGACTGAAGCTTATACAATTTTTCATTTAATAGTTCAATATCATCAAAGACATTTTCCTCAGGCATGGGGATTTTCATAATTCTTTCCACCATGGGACCTGCCACCTTGACTGCTTTTCTTTTCATGGGAAGCACGGTTTTTATTAAATTGCCAAACATTTCGGGAAACTTCAGAAGTGATAAGGTTTCCCCGGTAGGGGTGCAATCCACAATAATCCGGTCGTAATCACTGTTATTGTATAATTCCTGGATTCTCAAAAGGGAGAATAATTCATCCATTCCAGGGATCATGGTGAATTCTTTGATTTCTGTATTTTCGGGGTTGAGTGAGGAAATCATGTTTCCAAAGGCCTTCATCATGTTTTTAAAATCCTTTTCCATTACGTAATTGGGATCAATTTCCAGGGCGAAGAGATTATCGGCAACTTCCACCTCGACCTTACCAATGGGAATATTAAATAAGTCACCAAGATTATGAGCCATGTCCGTGCTAACGATCAGTGTTTTCTTACCTTCTTTTGATGATTTCAGGGCATGGGCTGCAGCTACACTTGTTTTTCCCACACCGCCTTTGCCTGTCAAGCCGTTTTACTAAAACAGTTCATTTTTTATATCGTTAAACCCTATTTCGACTTCTTCTTAGTCTTCTGCATTGGCAACTCCTCATAGGACTTCAAAATAAACTCCGTCAAAAAGTCCCGATTCTCCAGATCACTGATTACAAACATCGGCCTAGCACCTTTATATGGCGGCGCTTCCTCAGGATCAGTTAGAATTGCTTCCCCTCCAGTGGTTTTCTTGACAAAAAACTGATTATCGCAGATCAGGCCGATAATTTTGCCATTGCAGTAAACCGCATACTCTCCAAACATCTTGCGGCTGGTTATCTCCCCTGCTCCGCTTATCTGATCGCATACGTAGTCGACAAATTCCTGTGATGATGCCATATTATAAAACCTCCCGATTTAATAATTCGTTAAATAAACTTTTGAAAAGATAGAAACCCGAAAAAATGGGTGCGACATAAAGAAAGAGTTCTTTGTATTCTGATTGATAGACCATGAATGGTCCATAAAATGGAAATGATCCCATGATTGAAATTGCCAGCCATGCAAATGCGATTAGAAGCGGCCACACTGAAAAGTGGAATCCAGGCCGATTTTTGAAGCTCAGAAAACTGAGCAACACTCCTAAGAAAAACCATTGAAAAAATGTAATGCTGTAAAGCGTTATACTATATATTTTATATGAAGATAGAGTGGTTTCTGCCATTGTGAAAAGATCGTTTTTATGACTGTCAAACAGATTTTTCATGAGTATGAAATATAGAATATACACCAATATCGAACCTGCCTGAATCAGAAGCAGTTGTTTTTCGCTTTTCATATAAGACTTCTTTCTCTTCTTTAATAGTGAATAAAAGTTTTTTTAATTTAAATTTCTTGTTGTTCCATTGTAACCCTTGCCCCTTTTTACGTCAATGAATATAATCGTAATGTTATTTCCCTGGGTGAATGGCATGCCTGGCGGCGTATCGGAAAACATAATCACATTGTCTTTAATCGTGAGCATGGTATGGGCCACAAGATTTTTAACCTCATCTGTTATGGGATAATTCGGATCTGGTGGCATTTCTCCATAGGTCATGATCTGGGCTTTATCCGTTTTAAATACATCTGCATAAAAGGCAACGGCCTCCCGACAGTTTCCAGAAAAATTAATATAGGGTTGAATTTTCAAAATCTTTCTCCTTTTTATTTATTTTTATATACCACAAAGTATTTTTGCAGTAACTATAGTATTTATCCATTATTTTTTTTTTTAATCTTTTTATGACACATTTAAGAAAATATTTAAGATCTAAAATTTATATTTCAGGCTGTCCACAAACTGATTTGTTAAAAGAAAAAAAATGGGGTTTTGCGGAAATCACAAAATATTTTCACAATCATTAAAGCCAATCATGGTATAATAGCACCAGTATTGCGGTCTTTATGAGACCCAGCAGGGAAAATTGATTGCTTCAAATGAAGCAAGCTTTTTATGAGAGGAATGGAATGACAGCCATATGTTTATAATTGAATTATTAATCAGAACCTGTTTAGAAACCCTGTATTTAACCGGAGTTATTATTTTGGCTGGACTCCTTCTTGGGTTGCTCCAGAATAGCGCTACACGAAATTTCCAAAGAAGTTTAGGAAATAATGCGGTGATGGTCACCGGATTTATCGGGACCCCTATCCATGAATTGAGTCATGCTTTTTGTGCCATAATATTCCGACATAAAATCACCGGCATTAAATTATTTCAACGACCTGATGAAAATGGTGTTATGGGTTATGTGGAACACTCTTACAATAAAAACAGCATTTATCAGCAGATTGGGAATTTTTTCATTGGCGTGGCCCCTATTTTTGGCGGGATCTTAGCGATTATTGGACTCATGCGCCTGCTGGTTCCACAAGCTTTTGAAATGTTTTTCAAAATATTGGTGGACAGTGTCAATTTTGAAACCTTTAATCAAGTCACACTTGGGGGAATTGCCAATGCCTATTTAGGATTATTAAGACTTATTTTTTCATTGGAAAACTTTAAAAATGGTTATTTTTATATTTTCTTATTTGTAGCCATTTGTATATCTTCTCATATGTCATTAAGTCCTGCTGATATCAAAGGAGCCTTTAAAGGACTGGTAACCATCTTTCTGTTTTTGCTAATATTCAATGCTCTGGGTTTATCACAGTATATTGTGGCTATGGATATCATCAAATATAATGTTTTAATCACAGGATTTTTGATGATCACGGTTATATTTTCGGTGATAACCTATTTAATCAGTTTAATCAGTCTGATTTTTGCCAGAAGATGATAGTTGCAGAGTTTGGGGTTTTCAATGAAGATCGTGATTTCCAGTCACACAGCAGAATCGCTATTTTATTTGAGTGAATATTATTATTGACTGCAAAATAGGGTATAATAAAACTAGAAACTAAAAAATTCAATTAAATGGAGGAAAACAACAATGGGTAAACTTGAAGGTGCCGAAATGGTAGGATTAAGGTATAAAGAGACTGAAAAGCTACTGGCTGTGTATCCCAATAAACCTGAAGGAACAGATGAAGAAATTGAAAAAGCAGTGAAGTTCTGGTATTATCAACAGGGCTGTGAGGCAGAAGAGAAAATGAAAGATGCTTATGTGGATACATTAACCAAATATGAAGTAAAGCTAATGAACAAACTTTATAAATAAAGCGTAATGAAGAAATGTCGAACTTGATTTTGTTGAAATTGAAAGGGTCCAGGTAAAGATTATATTCCGGACCCCTAAGCTTTCCTGTCAACAGAAAATATTATCATTTCCATTTGGTATTCTTTATACATTGTTCATTTGATACTGGAATCATTCGCAATTGATCGCACACTGATCGGATCTGATGATGGTTTTGGATGTTTAAAAGGTCCCCCGCTTTTTCCGGGTTGGTTAACATTTCGCTCACTCCGTTTGCAAGGTTTTTAGCTGTTTTTGCACATTTACTATGCACTTATTATACCGCAAAATGCCTTGAAAGTCAGTAATAATGCAGGCTTGAGGATTATTCAGTACGCATTACCATAGAATCCAAAGCGTTTCAAATTTTGAAGTGTCAGAGATACATAAGTGTTTTGAATCCGCCATAGATCATGCGACTGTCATCGAAAGGCATTAACTCACCAGGATCCATTATTTCATTCATTCTCGGATCCGCCATGACGGCAGCATTCACCTTGTCACGATGTTCTTTGGACTCAAACACAATCCAGGAAAAAATGACGGTCTCACCTTCGAGAGCTCCTGCAGATTGATTGAAGGAAACCATTTTTTCAAGGTCTAAGTCATCACCGACGCATTCAACAACCCTGAGAGCACCATGCCAAATCCAAATTTTTCCAGCTTTTTCAGCCATTTTCCGGTACTTCTCAACATTTTCTAATTTAATTGGGATCACATAACCGTCTACATACTTTTTCATGAATTTACCTCCTGTTTTTCTTAATAATACCCTCGTTAAATCACTATAAACATTTCGCAGGGATGAATAAATTTCAGGAATAGCCGGCACTGGTATTACCCGCTGGCAGACGTTTATTTTTCTATCCATTTACACGCTATCGCTTAAAGGATATAATTATTTCAATAACGTCTAAAATTTAACTGCCTAAGAGGAGAAATTACCCATGTCTATCATTAAAAATACGATCCAAACATATGATCAAATTTACCAGGTTGAAAAGGATTACCCATTTGAAGTTATTGTCACTGATAATATTTATTCAGAGAGACTGAAATTGTGTAAGACAAAAAGTGAACAAGCGAGTGTGGAGACATCGGAACAGGAACTAAAAAACAGCCATAAACTGTTAGTCCTGCCGGATGACCAGGACAGTCATTTCTATTTATTGATGCATGAAGATCTTTTTTATGGAACTGATATTTATTGTCAGACCATCGCCTATGAATACACCCGGGTCATCGATTATTTTGAGTGTAAAGAAAAATACGCAATTGAAAATCTGAGGGTCGATTCATTTCCTGACTCGGATTGTTTTAATTTTCTTTCTGAAGTCAGAGCAGGTTTTAGAGGATTCAGTCTATTTTACAACTTGACCAGTATGGAAAAGAAGGCGGTGTTATTTTCCTATCTATGCGGGATGGTGCCTGATTACGAAAAAGAATTGGAGCATGACCTCCCTGATCACATGGATGCTCTGGCAGAATTTTATGGCCAATTTCTTGCCATTAGCTTCTATGCGAATTTTGAACTGAGCCTACCCGACTACATTAATCGACATCCTATTCATGAGTTACTATCCCTGGTTCATGACAATATTGATAATGTCAGCATTTTTGAAAATTATGACTTGATCACTGAAGCTTACAGCAATTTTATTTTAAATAAATCAAAGGTCGCCCATGTCCATACTCATAAGTGCAACCACTCCCACGGCGGGCCTCATAACCATTGAATCGGGTCGAATGTTGGACGGGTTCGCTATTATTTTATTAATCTCCTTGATTCATGTCAATTTATTTGCAATAATTGAATCATCAGCTATATAATATCGAAATTTTTAGGAGGTTTTTATTATGTCTAATGAAGAAAAAAGTTTGGAACAATCTCAAAAATCACCCGCTAAACAATCGGGTCAATTGGTTCATGACGATGTTGATCTGATTAAAAACTATTTAACCACTGCATTTATAAAAAAGCACACCTGTTTTTCTGATCTTGAAACATTTTTAAATTCCGGAGGTTTTACCGCCAAAACAAAGCCTGAGTTCCACTCCATTCCGGTGGATGCTCTTGATGCACTGGTTTTGAAAAACAGCAGATATTCAACCTGGTCCGAAATGGTTTCTGCAGCAGGGGATTATTATTTTGAGAATCAGATGAAAGAGATTAAATTCAAAAATATTTAATCTTGATATTTTTCCATTGCAGCACGATTAGAATCGAAAAGAGACAACGACTATATCGTCGTTGTCTCTTTTCGATTCTCTGATGTCTTTCAGAACATCACTCGATATCCAATTCGTCATTTTCTTCCTGATTAACAAACGGGTCGATATGTACGCTTACCCGGGTGTTTTTCAATTCATCACACATTGCTTTTTTCAAACATCCGACAATATCATGGGCTTCCATCACTGTAAGGCTGGGATCCACGGTGATATGAAAATCGATGTGTCTGATATTTCCCGACTTTCTTGTTTTCAGTTTATGATAATCAATGAGTTGATTGGCACAATCATTTCTGACTTTTTCAATCACTGTTTTTATTTCCTGTTCTTCTTGATCGGACAGTCTGCTATCCATCAGAAATTCAAGCGCATTACGACATAATACCCAGGCTTCCTTGATAATCAGCAATGCCACTAATATTGCGACAATTGAATCCAGCACCAAAATCCCTGTGAGTTTAATGAGGATGATACCTGCAGCCACACCTAATGATGTATAAATATCTGTTTTCAGGTGCAGAGCATCCGCTTCAAGGGCCATGGAATCTTCTTCTTTCCCGACTTTGTATAAAATTTTCGAAACAAAGAAGTTAACCACTGCTGCAGTCAGCATCACTGCAATGGCAATCCCCGCGGCTTCAATTTCCACAGGTTCGGATATTTTCTTCACCGCTTCAAAAATAATCAACCCGGCGGCTATGAAGATTAATACGCCTTCCACAATGCCTGATATGTTCTCGATTTTCCCATGACCATAGGGATGTTCCCGGTCTGCGGGTTTTGAAGATGTCCTCACGGAAAAAAAGGCAACGCATGATGCCATAAGGTCCATTGAAGAATGGATGGCTTCTGAAATAATACTGACGGAACCGCTTAAAATACCGGCCACTACTTTTAAAATAATCAGCATTGTATTTGAGCCAATTGACAATAATGCAACGCTACTTTTTCGATCGAATTTTTTCACTAATATTTTCCTCCTTTAATTACAAGAAACGGGTCAGGGACGTTTGCTTTACTTCCCGGGGTAGCAGGCAACTCCAGGAAAGCTTTGAGTTTACTGGTTGTGAACCCAAAAAAATCCTGTGGAACTTTCAATTGTTATTGAAGTCCCACAGGATATCACCCTGCTGCCAATGAAGGCCCAGCAAATAGTCAATTCTAAATGCCTGTTCGTTTTACGTAATTTTCAAATTTTAACATATAATTTTTCTATTGTCAATTAAATTTTAGCCTTACTGTTCTTAATGATAACTCTCTTGCCATTTGATGACAATCTTCGTATAATGATATCAGATAAGAAATTGGGAAGGCTTTCCAGTTTACAAAAATATTGTTAAAAATTTGAGAAAAATTGTGGAGGCAATCAATGAAACGTTTATTTATTTTCCTGGGACTTACATTTGTCCTGACCTGGATTGTGGAGTTTACTTTAATGGCAAATGGTGGGTTGTCCGGTCCCTACGCCTACATTGTTTTAGCAGGGATTATGTTCATTCCCGCACTTTCCGTGGTCATCACCCGTCTCATCACCAAAGAGGGATTTAAAAACTTTGGTTTAAAACCCCGTTTTAAGGGACATATCCGCTATTATGTCACTGCCTGGTTTGCTCCTTCCCTTTTAATTGTGTGTGGTGCTTTATTTTATTTTCTGATTTCCCCGTCCCATTTTGATCTGACTATGAGCAACATGTTTCAACTTTACAGAGCACAGGGTGCAGACGCCACGCAGTCAACCTTAATGGCCAGTTTTCTTGCCCAGGTAGTCGTGGGCTTGCTTTTTGGTCCACTGCTAAACATTATTACCACCCTGGGGGAGGAAATCGGATGGCGGGGTTATTTGCTGCCCAAGCTAATGGAAATGGTCAGTGGGCGCAAAGCCGTTGCGATTTCCGGTGCTATCTGGGGTTTATGGCACGCACCGGTTATTGCCATGGGTTATAATTATGGATTTGACTATGCATTTTTCCCCTGGGGCGGTATTTTAGCCATGATTGTTTTTGGTTTCTTTGCAGGGTCGTTTTTATCCTATCTTGCAATCAGAACCAAAAGTGTGCTGCCGGCTGCCATAGCCCACGGCTCTCTGAATGGTTTTGCAGCCATTTCCGTCTGGGTTACCATTGGTCAAACCAGCCCCTTTATCGGGCCTTTGCCGGTGGGCATCATTGGCGGCTTTGGATTAATCGTGTTAGGCACGGTTTGTTTTTATCTCATCGGTCAGCCAACCGCAGCGGCAGCATCTGATGCAAACCCGAGTTGAGAAACTTGTCTAAATATGTTGAAGCCCTTATCAGCCTGGGATTAATCCAGATTGAACCAGACAATTATCACGCTTCATTAAAATTTTATCAATGAATATTTTGGCGATATTTGCATCAAATAGGGTGCCGGAACATTTTTTAATTTCCGTCATGGCTTCTTCCGGGGTGAGGGCTTTCCGAAAAGGTTTTTCGACAGTCATGGAACTGTATGCATCCGCTATGGCCACAATTCTGCCCTGCAGGGAGATCTCTTCTCCTTTCAGTCCTTTAGGATAGCCACTTCCATCCCAGCATTCATGATGCTCAAGGACATATTTGGCAACTTCCGCTAATTCGTTCACTGAACGGAGGATATGATAGCCTGTTTCAGGATGTCGTTTGATTTCAGACCATTCATCAACCGTTAGCTCTTCCGGTTTATTCAGTATTTTATCTTCAATGGCTATTTCACCGATATCATGCCTTAAACCAACCATTTTAATCTGGTTGATGGCTTCTGACTCAAAGCCCATTTCTGTGGCAATCCCTTCACAAAAATGACTGACTTCCTTGGAATGAAGCATTTTTTCGCTGGATTTTTCGTTTTGCGATTCAACAATTAAATCAATGGTCTCTTTTTTCGCCAATGGACTCATAACAAGTTTGTGTCTGTACATGGCATCTTCCGCTTTCTTAAAGACATCATTCATATCTTCATAAAGATTATGTTTGACGGAAAAACCCATGGAAACCGACAAAATGGTATGATCAATTTTTACATTTGAAATGGTGGTTTGGAGACGTTTAATTAAACTTTTAGCATCCTCTGCATTTGTTTTTGGCAACAGAATCACAAATTCATCCCCTCCTGTTCTGAAGATGATTTCATCACTTCGACATTCGGCTTTTAGGATCTCAGCAAATTTTTTTAACAGGGTGTCTCCCCTCAGATGACCATAGGCATCATTGATTAATTTAAGTCCGTTATTATCCGCCATCACTAAGGCGATTGGTAAATTTCGCTGCGTATTCAATCGCCGCAATTCTTCCTCATAATACCGACGGTTATAAAGACCGGTCAGCTGATCATGATAACTTAAGTAAAGGACTTCCGCTTCGGCATGTTTTCTTTTTTCGATGTTGCGGCTCACACTTACGATTTCCATCTCTCCATTTGAATTATACCGGCATTGTGTTGACACTTCAACCCAAACGACATCACCATTTTTGCATATTTGCTGAATTTCATAAAGGTAATTAGTTGAATCCTCCGGATTGGAAACCAGGGTTTCCACATTTTTCCTGATGGCGGTTCTCATCACGCGTAAGGATTCCGGGGTCATGGAATCTTCCATATTTTCCGTCAGGGCCTCTTTGGGAGATAATCCTCTTAACTGCAGTATGGATGGGCTTATATAGGTGAGTCTGTTTTTACTGATATTAAAGACCCCGATGACATCAGAAGCGAACTCAGTGAGAAAACGATATTTTTCTTCGCTTCTTTTCAATGCGGTTTCAGCATTTTTCTGATCGGTGATATCATAACTAATACTCATAATATGCGGCACGTCATTGAGAGTGATCATCGCTGCGGAAACAGTACAAACATGAATGCTGTTATCTTTATACCTAAAATTCATCTCTTGGTCTTTAAAGGATTTGTTTTCAGTGATCAACTTTATCATCTTTTGCCGTTCGTTTATATCCGCATAAATATTAAGATCCATTAACTTTTTATTGGCCAGCTCTTCCCTGCTGAAACCGGTGCGCTGCAAAAAACGAAGATTGAAATTTACGACAGTCCCGTCAGCAAGGGTGGTAATCAGGCTTGCACCCGGGCTGAGGTCGAAAATCTGCTTGAAGCGTTCTGCGGAAGCATTTATTTCTGAATTGATACGTGTATTGATCATCGATATAAACGTAAAGGTAATAATAAAATTAAAGATGAATACCGCGGTAAACGAAAGCATTTGTAAAAAGTTGGTGTACACGACATTATTTGAAGGAGTGACAATTAATGCAGAAAAAGCCCGTAGAAGTGTAAGTGTTCCAATAAATAAAAACATTCCAACAAGATGTCTGGTCCAGGAAATCAGGGGAATAATTTTATTTTTTAGAAGATCAGATGCAATTAATAGATATATTAACCCCATGGAAAGATGGATGATGAAAATTCGATGGCTAACAGAATGACTTATAAATGAAAAATAAGTCATTAACAATAAGTACAGTGCTAAAACAGATAGGGACAGCCATTTTTTTTCCTTTAGATTGAAAAATCGAATCAATCCCATATACTGAAGAATGATGGCTAAAAGCAGCAGGGAATTTCCTAATATCGTAACAACCTGAGTTAAAGAGGTTAAATGCCGGAGTATGATAAATAGAAATCCAAGGCCGAATAAGCAGCAACTGATTCCAAATAATCGGATACCCTGATAATTTCTATTCAATGACGATTGGAAAAAGATGATAATTGCTTGAAAAATACTGGAACTAATTAAAATAATCGCAATTGTACTGCTATCAATTTCCATAAACAACCTCCCACATGAATAATAAACGTCTTACCTCAAACAACACACTATTTTCAACAAGTATATTCTATTTATATAGCCATATTTACGGAAAATAAACATATTTTTGAAAAAAGTCAAATAACCTCAAACAAAGAGCTACGATATTTCAAAAATTATTAAAACTGACATCAACGCAATCTATAGTAATTATTTGGATTAATCTCATAAATGGTAGTTTCTACCATTTATGATGAAATTATGTTAGAATAGAGTAAAAAACAGGAGAATATTATGAAACGTCAGGATTATATAACCTGGGAAGAATATTTTATGGGGATCGCCCTGTTGTCTGCAAAACGGAGTAAAGACCCGAATACACAGGTTGGAGCCTGCATTGTCAACGATAGAAACATCATATTATCCACCGGCTACAACGGCATGCCAAAAGGATGCAGCGATGATGACCTGCCCTGGGATCGTGATGGCAATTTTCAGAATACCAAATACGCCTATGTCTGTCATGCGGAATTGAATGCAATTTTAAATTCAGATGGCCGCTCCCTGGCCGATTCCATTCTTTATGTGACTTGTTTCCCCTGTAATGAATGTGCCAAGGCCATTATTCAGGCTGGGATTAAAAAAGTGGTTTATCTGGAAGATAAATACCCGGACTCGGATGCCACTTGCGTTTCCAGAAAACTCTTTCATATGGTAGGAATGACACTGGAACAATTCAAAAGCACACTGTTCGAGAATGGTTTAACGCTTTATAACTGAGAATACATTTAACGAGACAATAAACCGGGCATGAAAAAAGAGATACCTGGAATTAAAGTGGACCCCATAAGATAGACAGTTGAAAAAAGAGATATCACTCTTAGAATTTAACTGACTCTATTTTACAGGGTCTTTTTTTGTTATACAAAAATTTTATTGTCAAGTCTGGCGGTTATTTTAAACTATTTTTATGAATGACAATTTTGATATCGTCATAGCTGCAGGTGTTTCAACGCTTGCACGCCTTGTTACTACGAAATCCGGGTTAGGAAATTTCGTTGGCAGGCTGTTTTTTTAAGTATGTATAGAAATAGATTCCCGGAACCACAATAGCTCCGCCAATAATATTACCTATTGTTACCGGAATAAGATTATTAAAGACCATTTGACTTATTGTAAAATCCGCTCCTAAAAAGTAACCTATAGGTAGAAAAAACATATTCGCAACACTATGCTCAAATCCTGCCAATACAAATAACATCACAGGAAACCATATTGCAAATATTTTACTAATAATGTCTTTCGCTCCAGTCGCCATCCAAACGGCTAATACCACAAGTATATTGCAAAATATTGCCCGAATAATAACAGGAACTAATGGAATCGCAACCTTTGCCTCTGCTATTCCAATTGCTTTGGCAGTCATCGCTTCTGATCCATATAAGCCGCTTTTATACAGTAAATAAGCCAATAATACACCTCCTATGAGATTGGCAAAATAAACAATCCCCCAGTTTCGAAGCATTGCTCCTACTGTAATTTCTTTATTAAACACCGATATGGTCATAAGACAATTGCCCGTAAATAACTCTGCGCCACAAAACACAACAAGCATCAAACCAATCGGAAAAATACCGGCACCCAGCAATTTTGCAATGACGCTTTCAAACCCGCTACCTGCACCAGCATTTACGATTGTGCTTCCGTAAGCACCTAAACCAATATATGCACCTGCTAAAATGCCTAACAAAAGCATTTTATCCATCGATAGTCCAGCCTTTTTATTACATCCTCCAACCATACTTTCGCTAATTTCTTTAGGCGTTAAGAAATTGTTTGTCATTTTTCTTCCTCCTTCTTTAAACTAGTTACGACTAATGTTAATCAGATATAACTTTACGGTAATCCTATCATTTCTTTTTATAGAAGTAAACCTTAGTTGGAGAGAATTATCAATGAAAATGAAATTACTTTTGACACCCTAACCAACCATATTAGTTCCTCCAAATTTTAATTGTTTTTATTGATACTGCCATCATAGGCTTTTATTCGGAGATTTACGATAGACAAAAAAAGCACCGTGTCTAAAGTTTCAACACGGTGCCCATAGTGTAAATACTTTAGACAGATTGGCCTTATTGTCTAAAGTTATTATAATGTATAAATAAAATTGCGAAAATATTCAGAAAATAAACCGATCAAAAATGGCATCATGACCCTGGTTTTTTGAATTTCTCCAGATCCTTTTCAATATTCCCTTGGATTAGAATGCTCAGCCGGTCGATGATGGTCCCTGGTTCTTCTTTCATCCCCTGTTGAATCCATTCCAGCATGAGTCCTACAAAGCCATATTTATAGAAATCGGCAATAAATGCTTTGTCGTCATCCCTGACGGTCATTCCCGCCGCTTTTTCTTCAATGACCCCCATTATAAGATGGTGGGTTTCATGATAAAGGTAGGTTTCCAGGTGTTGCCGGCTGATAGAGTGGTAGATATTTTGGACAAAATCTTTGTTTTCAAGGATGTATTCGAGTATCTTTAAGAACCCCTCCTGCCAGGTGTTGTAGGTTTTGTTTCCATCCAGAGCCCTGGTGGCTTCGCTGGTGTAGATCCATTCTATGAGATCATAAATATCATGGAAATGATAATAAAATGTCTGTCGATTCACTTCACATTCGGTAACGATATCGATGACGGTGGTTTTAGCTAATGATTTTTCTGAAAGCAGCTTTTTCAATGATGCTGCCAGGGCTCTTTTCGTTGTCTGGGACACAGGCTACCTCCAATTGATTACTTTTTATTATAAAAAGATATGAGCCGGTTATTTTAGATCGTTTTTATGAATGACAATTTTGATATCGTCATAGCTGCAGGTGTCAGGCAGAGCTTCCTTAATGGGTTTCAGGGCGTCTAAACCCACGCTTTCAATAGCGTCCAGGATTTGTGTTTCTTTTGTCTGATCAATAAACCCTGACCAATCCACGGTTTTACCCTCCTGATCACACCGGAACAAATGGCCGAGCACGGTGTTAAGGGACAGCCCTCTTTCCGCTGCGATTTCACCAAGAGATTGTCCCTGAATAAAGGCTCCATAGGTTGTGTCATGGGAACCAACCGTGGATTCCTTGATGGGGGTTTCCTCTGGTTCCGGCTTCTGCCTGATTTCAAAGGGATTAGTGTCAACAAAGTTTTGAATTTCATTGATAAAAAGGTCGCCGTAGTTTTCAAATTTCGCCTGGCCGACCCCGTTGATTTTCAAGAAGTTTTCCTGATCCAAGGGGAAATAAGCGGCCATTTCCTTGAGGCTGGCATCGTGAAAAATCATGAAAGGCGGCAGTTCTTTTTCCTGGGAAAGGCTGTAGCGCAGGGCCTTGAGCTGTAAAAACAGGGCTTCATCACAGTCAATGGGCGGTTTTCCAGATATCTTGCTTTTGCTTTTCACTGCCTTCATTTCCACCAGATGCTTTTTGTGAAAGACTTTTTCCTGGCCTTTGAGAACCCCGGTGGATAAGGCGGTGAGTTTCAGCACCGGGTATTCGTCCGCGGTAACGACAACATAACCTTTGGCCACCAGAGTCATAATGATTTCCCGGAGGCTTTCCAGGGTATGCTCTTTTAAAATGCCGTAGGTTGAAATCCGGTCCAGGTTCAAGTCCAGGATTTTTTTGTTTTTTGAGCCGCGGAGCACCGAAATCACCATGTTCAGGCCAAACCGGCTGTTCATGCGGTAGATGCAGGACAGAATCTTCTGGGCTTCCAGGGTAATATCCACCATTTCCGACTGGTCCAGACAGTTCCCGCAGTTCCCACAGTTTTCATAGTCGGCGGTTTCTCCGAAATACTGGAGGATGCTTTTTCTGAGGCAGTCGTTGGTATGGCAATAGTCCACCAGATATTGCAAATTTTCAAACAACAGCTTTTCCCGCTCCGGGGAAGTCTGATTCATTTGAATCAGCCGTTTCTGCTTCACTATGTCGGCAGGGGAATACAAAATGGTGCAGTGGCTCACTTCCCCGTCTCGTCCGCCACGGCCGGCTTCCTGATAATAGGCCTCCATGTTCTGAGGCATATTGTAATGGACAATAAAGCGGACATCGGGCTTGTTGATGCCCATGCCAAAGGCATTGGTGGCCACCATAATGTTGATCTTGTCATGAATAAAGTCATGCTGGTTGTTCTGCCGGGCCTCGGACCCCATGCCTCCGTGATAGGCGGCGGCTGAAAGTCCCTGGGCATTGAGCTTTTGGGTTAAGCCTTCCACGGTTTTCCGGGTGGCGCAGTAAATGATTCCGGATTGGTCTTCGTAGTTTTTGCGGATGGCATCCCGAACATAGGAAAACTTGTCTCCGGTTTTGACCACCTGGTAGAGCAAGTTGGGGCGGTCAAATCCGATAATGGACTCCACCGGGTTTTTAAGCTGCAGCAGTACCTTGATTTCCTGGATGACTTTCACCGTGGCAGTGGCGGTGTAGGCTGCTACCACCGGCCGTGGGGTAAGGGATCCGATAAAGTTGGGAATGGCCTGGTAACTGGGGCGAAAATCATGGCCCCACTGGCTGATGCAATGGGCCTCATCCACAGCCACCATGGAAATATTGAGCTGCTGCGCCAGTTCGATAAAGGAATAGGCGCTGAGTCGTTCCGGGGCAATATACAGCAGTTTGTATTGATTGGCCCGGATGCCTGCCATGCGGCTTTCATAGGTATTATCATCCAGACTGCTGTTGAGAAAGGTGCTGGATATGCCCATTTCTCCCAGGGCATCCACCTGATCCTTCATCAGCGAAATTAAAGGAGAGATTACCAGGGTGATTCCCTCCATTTGTATAGCAGGCAGCTGATAGCACAGGGATTTTCCACCGCCGGTGGGCATAATTCCCAGAACATCTTCGCCAGTCAGCGTTGCGTTGATGATCTTTTCCTGTCCTTCTTTAAATGTATCATAGCCGAAATAACGGCTTAGGTTTTTTTTCAGTGTCATCTATTCTCCTCAGGACAATCTTAATAATGGATTGTCAGCTACTATTATATGATAAAAGACAGGTGATGACAATGGGTGTCAAAGGTGAGTTAAGTTTATTACCACGTCAAAATGATTGGGAATTGAAAAAGAGACATGCACAGGCATGTCCCTTTTATTTTTTGACAAACCCGTCCCAGTAACAAACCCGTCCTTTTGTCACCCGGCATTTCAGGTCAGGTATTTTTTGATTTTCATAATATTTTGTTTGTCCTCGTAACGGTACTCCACTACGTCCATACTCTTTTTAACCATCAAAACTCCCAGGCCGCCGATTGCCCGATCCTCAGCCGTCAATGTAATGTCTGGCTCTGGATTATCAAGGGGATTGTAGGGTTTTCCCTGGTCAATGAATTGAATTTCCACCAAGGGCGGTTCACCGTAAACATCACATTGGATGATTATATCTCCGGTATCAGGGGTGTAGGCAAAATGCACAATGTTCACATAGATTTCCTCCACAGCAAGATCAATCTGAAATTGCGTTTTCATGGTGGAACCCGCCGCCGCAAGCTCGGCATCGATGAATTCAAGTACTCCTGCCAGGTTATCCGCAGACGCATTAACCGTCAAGCTTTTCATATCATTAATCTCCTTTACTGTTGGTTAATAAATCTACAGAGATGCCCATGACATCAATGGTTTTTATGGACTGAAATCCATGCCGCTCATAAAAAAACCGGTTGTCTTTTATGTTGCTGTTTTCAAGATAAATTGGGCAGTCACTGAATTTTCCGGTGGCGTATTCCATGAGCAAATGACCCGATCCTTTCATAACAGAGCCGATCATAAACAGGTAATGATGCTCTCGGTTATAATGATACCGCTCGGTGATTAATCCTTCATTTTGCAGCTTGATCAGGCTTTTAATCTGGATTATCATCAAAAATTTGAATATCTCCCCAAACATTCCGCTTTTGAGTGCATTGCGGATGCTGAAAAATGGTGTTCCCTTAAAATTCCAAATTGAGACCCCTACAATTTTATCATCAAAAACAGCTGTATGAATTTCGCCGTTGTCATTAAAGTAGTCAAGCATCAGTTTCAGATACCGGCGAAGCTCTCTTTCATTCTGGAAAATTGCTTGATACAGCAGATCATTTTTAAACGCTGTGGTTAAAACATCTGTGGCAGTGGCAAGGCTTTTTTTATCCAGCTTTCTGTCCAGTATTGTTATCATAACAGCCTCAAAAACAGTTCTTTATTTAATTCCAAAAACGAAATGTTCTCTCTGGTCCAACGTTCTCGGCCTCCGAAGGATGATAATATTTTGAATCCCTCCGGGGTTATGGCATATCCGAATACATGGTCAATGGCATAACCATCCTGATGCTTTTCTTTCAGATAATCTCTGACGGCGTCCAATAACATGATCGAAAGCCCTTCATTGCGAAAGGGTTTGTCAATTACCAGATCAAACATCAGGATATGGTTTCCCACCCCTTTTGTCAGTGGCTTCACGTCGACTTCACACAGATTATCATCGAAATACTCCTGTTGGGAGTGGGCCCGTTGGTAAATCGAGGGATCCACATTATAAAAGCAAATAAATCCCATCAGGGTATTGCCCGAATAAGCAGCTATGATGCTGTCCTTGAATTTCAGAAAGCGTTTTAATGCCATGCCTTCATCGGTCAGAATGTCATTTCCGAAAACCGTGAGATCAAGGGCAAGAATGGAATATAGCGCTTCTACCGACAAGTCTTGTCCGTATTTTATCATAATATCCATTCTTTTACTCCTCTAACTTAAATCCAAGCATGGTGATGTCGTCAAACTGGGGTTCTCCATGGGAAAATTTGTCCACATCATCGAGAACACTGGCACACAGGGACTTGATATTCCGATCTTTCTGTGAGCTAATAAGGGTGACCAGTCGGTCATCTCCGTAAAATTCAGCTGCGGTATTGTTGGCCTCGGTGATACCGTCGGTATAGAGATAAATTATATCACCTTTTTCAATGCTTGATTCATTCATTGTATATTTAGCGGTTTCAAGACCGGCACACACAAATCCTTTTTTACCGGTAAGCAGTTCAACCGATCCGTTCTTCTTCCAGATAATTGCGGGATTGTGTCCGGCATCACACCACTGGAACTCGCCGGTTTTCACATTGATAATCGCAATAAACAGGGTAACAAACATGCCCTGTTCGTTGTTTTTACACAAATTGATGTTGGCTACGGTCATGACTTCGTCAACCGGCAGTCGCCTGAGAACAAGGTCTTTTACGGTGGCTTTGGTCATTGCCATAAATAAAGCGGCAGGCACGCCTTTTCCCGAAACATCGCCGATGGTGATACAGAAGGTGTCGTCATCCACAAAGAAGAAGTCGTAAAAGTCACCGCCCACATTTTTTGCCGAACGCATGGAGGCATAAAGTGAAAATTCATCTCTTTCCGGGAATTTGAAATTCCTGGGCAGCATGCCTTCCTGGATGAGCTTTGCAATACGAAGCTCGGTTTCAGCACGCTCTCTCTCAGAGGTGATGCTGGTCAGCTCTTTAATATATCGGGTGATATCCCGTGTCATTTTATTAAAGGCTTCGGCCAGGATTTCGATTTCATCACCGGTTTTCACATCAATATTAAGTGCCACAATCTCACCCAGGTTTTCATCCATGTTGATGTTGACAAAATCGGTGGCGTTATCAACAATGACCTGAAGGGGATTGATGATTGATCTGTTGAGAAAAAGCAGATAAATGGTAATGAACGTACTAAAAATCAGAAGTGAAATAGCGGATACCAGCAATATGTATCCTCTGAGGGTATCGTTTATAGTCTGCATGGACATATCCGCCCCTACCACCAGTAACGGGTTGCCCCCATCATCTCTTATCACATCAAAGGCGGAAATCAGGTAACCGAAATCGCTGCCTCTGGTAATATAGATTTTAGGCTCATCGGGATTTGTAAAAAGTGCATTGGCCGCTTGAATATCTGTTTCAGGATAATAATCGGTGCCTAAAACATCCCCGAGCACAAAATGTCCGGTGTCTCCCGGCTTGGTTCCCTGGGCAAAAACATGGAGTCCCTCTTTGGTAGGGACATAGGCGTACAGATATTTAAGATTGTTTTCTTCCTGGATGATCTGAAACTGCTTGATCAGAAGATCATAGTCCGCATCGGTTTCCAATGTTTCATAATACTGGTTCACTTTTTCCTTAGGCACAAGGGCTGCTGCGGTGTGTACAAGGGATGTGATGTTCTCCTCATACCGATTGAACATGGAATTACGGTAACTGTAATAGGATATCAAAATGATAACAACGCAAAGTACCAGGGCCAAACTCATACTGGCTGTTGTAAATTTTGTTTTAAGACTTATTTTTCGAATACTGCGAAACCTTTTTGGTTCTTTCATAAATACCACCTTGTTCTACAGAATAATGAGAAGATTGTTGAAAACCAGAGTCCGATTATAAGCAAAGGCTTTTGCTTTTTTTCGAACAATGGAAACACCGAGGAAATCCAGATTTTCATCGGGTTTTTCCGATGCTTCAAAAGGATTGTAGCTTGTACTGTCGTCACGCATCCGAATGTAGATATCCTCATCAAACAGAACGATTTTTATATTAATATAGTGGGGTTTGCCGTCGTTGAATCCGAAATTAATGATATTGGCCGCCAATTCTTCAATGGTCAGATTAATGAAATAGGCGTTGCTTGGATTAATGCTCAGCCTTTCACAAAAAGCTTCGACCTCCTCAACACAGGTTTGAAGCTGTGAAATATCCGAGGAAAGGGTTGTTTCATATATAGCATCCTTTTCAATGAAAGGCTCCCTAAACAATAATAGATTGCGATAGTCCCCTTTTTTCTTTAAAATCATTGCAGCAATCAGTAAAAACGCAGTGGTTAGGCTTTCAGCCGCAACAATGGCCATGGCCGTTCCCGAAACCCCGAAAACAGGGATAAACCATAAGGAAAAGAAAATTACCAGCACAAAACCCCGCATGAGAAAAAGAACTTCCGCTAAAATGTTGTGTTTGATAGTCTGGTAAAAGCTTGCCATGACGCAGTTGAAACAGCTGGGAATCACCGCAATGGCAAAGATCCGAATGGTCAGAACCACAAGGGGTAAATCTTCATTCATGCCAAACATGGAGGCAATGGGTTCGGCAAAGAGGAACAGCACCAGTGTACAGAGAGCCCCGAGGACCAGGGAGGTCTTCAAGGATAAACTCATGGTATTATAGATACCTTCGGTATCCTTCTCCCCTGAAAAAGTTGCAACAAGGGGGGTAAGCGCCAGTGAAATACCATCAAACACGGCGTAGGCAAACAGTGATATATTAAAGAGAATATTGTAAATAGCAAGGCCGCTGATGCCTACGACCGTATTTAGAATATTGTTGATCACAATAAGAGTGATCCCGAGATACACATAGGAGGATGCAATACCGAATCCCCCTCGGAAAAGCCGGGTTGCGGCTTTGGGACTCAGGGTCACCGGTTGGAGCTTCAGATGATTGTTTTTTTTCAAAAAATGGAGCAAGTACACCATCACAGCCGAAAGCTGTCCCAGGACCATGGCCAGGGCCGCACCGTATATGCCCATATTCAGTCCAAAGATGAATATGATGTCCAGTACCAGGTTAACCACAACCGATACGCTGATACCCAGTGTTGACAAAGACGGGTCAGCGTCACTACGAATCAGCAGTGACAGCACCGGTGCTAAAATAAATACCGGCGCAGTCAGCATAATAGGTCGCATATAGTCTGCAGCAGCATCAAGACCCGCTCCACCGGTGAGCCGGATAATCTCCGGAAGAAATAGCAACCCAAACACCGCAATGACCATACTTGTCACAACAGAAAATACCACGGTTTGGGTAAAATAACCGCAAGCCCCATCCTTATCCTCGGCACCGATGGATTCCGATACTTTCAGGGAACCGCCCACTCCAAAAGCGAAGCCGAAGAGATTGTAAATCATATACACCGGCATTGAAACGGCCAAAACTGAGAGTCCTGCTTCACCAAAGGCGTTCCCAAGGATGACCGCATCCACAAAGGTTCCCATAAACACCCCTGCAGAGGAAAGGATGCTGTTGATTACAAATACACGAAACGCCTTATTCACAAAATGCTGATTGTTCATACTGTCATCGCCCATTCTCCTTTAAACATGAAAATACTAATGGTTTGAAACATGTGAAAATCCATCTATTAGAAGATATTCTTGCTATAAAATAAAATGCTCACAGCTGATGATAAGATGATTAAGCGAAAACAAAATCGCGTAATCCAAAAATAGTTATTGTCAAGTATATCATATAAATTGCTTTCTTTGTGAGACATTTATTCTCTTGATAACTAAAAAGAAACCAAAGCTACTAAAGAATAGGATTGACCTGCTTTTTTCACTCGGAGTTTCATTCGATATGTGTTACTGAGAAGAATATGGGTATAAATTATAATGTTCATAATTTGTTTAATAGAGGAGATTGAAAAATGAAAAAAGATCAATTTACTGAAAATAGTAAGGAATTTGAGGATAAAAAAACCAGTTTGATTGAAAATACAGTAACGGCCATTGCCAAAGGCGAGATGTTAATTGATGTCAGGGTTGAACTCTCACCCCTGCACTATCATCCCTGGCTAAGTGAATTACCGGATGAATTCCGTCAGGAAAAGGAATATCTTTCAGATGAAGAAGTCATTTTGGACGATGCCGTCTTAGCGTATTCCAGACATGGCACCCTGCGGTTGTCAACTGGATGTTTTTTAGAAAATGCATTGAATGGCAATGTGAAACAAACACAAAAAGACATCGCTCATCATGCAGTGAACCCTAAATTTGATGAGAATCATGTGATGACCGACTTTAAAATTAAATTGGAAGATATTACTGTTGCTAATATGTTGAAGATTTTATAAAAAGAAGATGTGCCAATGGAAAAGAATACCAAAAACCGACCTTTAGTGTGGTGCACAAGAGGTCGGTTTTTGTATTTATTTGAAATATCAAAGTCTTTTTCCGTTCGTAGAGGCGGGTAGTACCCGCCAGCAAACGTTAGGCATTCAAACTAACGTTTACAGGCGATTAATAATCGCCCCTACGATTTTGAAACAAACATTAATCTTACCCCGTAAAATATTACGTAATTTGCATTGAATTAACCCGCTATTGTGACGAATTTACCCTGGATTTTGAAACAGTACTCCAGGAAATCAATAGAAAGCAACAACAAAAAAGACTAAAGCCGGTTCTACATTTTCACCTGTAGAACCGGCCTAGTCTAAAATCTCTTTTGTCATCCGTTTGGACTCCTTTTATTGATTTTATCAAAAATCTTCTTTTTCACTTTTCACCGCAAACCTTGACAACTTTTTTGGAGTTATCTTACTCTTTAGATCAGATTCCTTTTAACTCACTTCAAAACTATTTTCAGGATTGTCTAATCATCATTTTTGATCGAGAACACTTCTCGTTTCCGACTTTTAATCGGATGTGGTTTTTTGAAACCGTGAGAATCTTTCTTGAATCAATTTATGATTTTTAATTACCTTACTTCTAATTTGCTTGTGAGGTTTCGTCCACTCTTAATTTCGGAGCAATCTGTTTTCTCATTCAAATTTTTCCAGATACCTTTAAATTTAAAGTATTAACCTTTAGGCAGGTTTTCACGTCGACCTGGGTTTTTCTTTATTTTTAATCGGCGAGTTGTGGTATTGTTTGCTTTTTAATGACCGAGATCATTGAATTCAGAAAAGGATTGGGTTGATCTTTGACTTGGATACATTGTATCACCTATTTAGCAAAAGTAAATAGACAAAATGTAAACGTTTGTATTTATTTTGTCTATTAATTTAACGTCTTTGTAAAGGGATTCTAAAAGAAAATATGATAGAATGAATCAACGGATCGGAGTTGAACAAATGAAAAGAGATCAAATATTAACTAGACAGCTAAATATTATTATGCGGCGGGAACAAAAGTTCTTGAATCAGAAAGAAAATACGTTTGTAAAATCAAAGGTTACCCCTATTATAAATAAAATTCAAAATAAGATACCCGAAAAATTAGTTTCTACACTCGATAAAACTTTTTACATGGGATTTAACTTTGTATTTGAAAAAGGAAATGCTTATGTTGAGAAAACCTATAACAAGGATAGAATCTATTCGAAATATGATCTGAATAATTACGCCATTGATAAATATATGAGTAAAAAGCATTTAAAAAATATAGATAAACAGTCAAAGCAGTCAAGCTCAATAAATGCATCACTTTCAGCAGTGGAAGGCGGTGTTCTGGGCTTATTAGGTATTGGAATTCCAGACATACCACTTTTTATTTCAGTGATTATAAAGACGATCAATGAAATAGCCTTATCTTACGGATATCAATACGCTACCGATGAAGAAAAAACATATATTTTATATTTAATATGCGGCGCAATGACCAAAGGGGAAACGCAAAAAGTATATGCTGAGAAAACTGATCTTTTGGGTGAAGACATTGACTCAAATACTTATATAAGTATTTGTCTGGAGGAGATTATGGAGGAAACCTCCAGCATATTATCCGCCACTCTTCTAACAGCAAAATTTATACAGGGTCTGCCGGTTGTAGGTGTAATTGGGGTCGCTGTTAATCCTTATATTATTAATAAAATTGGAAAATATACGCGGATCAAATATAAAAAAAGATATCTGCTGGGTAAGGTCAGTGATTGTCAGTAAGCGAATCTCATGGCATAAATAGAAAAGTTATAAAGACAGTAGGGACATTTTCAAGATGTCCCCTACTGTCTCTTTTTTAATTCGACTTTGACAAACTTGAGTCGAATCCCTTTGGTTATCACGTTACATTTATTTCATCGACATGGCAATAATCTTTTTTCATTTTCTTAATATATTTATCAAAACCATAAAATTGAGTTTGACGGTAAGAAAGGATCTTTATTCCCAGTCTGCATTCTGACGGTGAAAAAAAATCAATTAATAGATGTTCGGGACTGCTTTTAATTGTTTCGTTAAGTTTCTTGTATTCTCTGAAATTGACTGATGACGATATTTTTATTTCCTTGCAGATTTCCGACATAACATTCTCACCTTCATAGTGTGCAAACAATGCTATATTAACACTTACCGGTTTAGCCCAATTATCATTTTTCATTTGGTCATGGAATTGCTTTGTAAGATAAAGAACACCGTCTAATTTGGATTCTCTTACTACCAGCATAATTAACTGAGAAATAATATATTCAGAATGAAATGTTCTTCCGGTTTCTTCAATCGTAAATGAAGCGGAAATGGATAATAGCCATAACGACATTAATGTTTGGATCGCTTCATCAAAATCAATATCATACTTGTCTTTTTTTTCTTTAGTCAAATTTCCAAACGCTGTAATATCGTATGCATTGACTGCTGTATTAAACACCTTTATTGTATCATCAAATTGTGCATGTGATACGTTAAAAACATTATCAGGGGGTTTTCCCATTTCTATCCAGCAATCATAGGATGATGTTCCAAAGTAAAGACAGGGCAGCCCTGGTATACTAAAACGTTGAGTAGCAATCGTCCCTCGATTATTAAAACCAATATGAAGCATATTTTCTGGCTTAAAGCCGCATATTTGATCACTTAATCTGGAACGGAATAGATCAACTTCAGAAAAAAGGCATGGATCTTCTTCATCAATATCATTTCTGAAAATATTGAGACCTTTTAATGCCAGGCTGTTCTTCAAATTTGAAACGACTAAAGGGTTGTGCATTAGGGGTTCTAAAATAACATTAAGACCATTTAAAGCGCCTCTTACATTACCGGCCATAATATCTTTGTATGACTTCCAGAACAATATTACCTGTTTTTCTTACTGTATCCTGAATTTCAGAGGGCACATTATTTTCCACAAGAATCGCATAAATCTGATTAAATTTTTCTTTTAAAGCAGGATAATAATCGCAGTCTTTTGAAACCCGTAGTGGTGCAATAAAATAATCTATTCCAAACAGCAATGTCCATTTATACATTCAGATCACCTTTAATCTTCCTAAGCCAATCTTACAATACATAAATAATTATGCACTTGAAAAGATTTCACACTTTATTTACCTGACCTAACCTAACCACACTATTCTAATCTTGAATATTCATATCCTGGAAATTTTCTAATTGGATCCTATTTCTAACTCAAAATACGCTTCTAAATTGTTCTGTATCGTTTTGTTTAGCTTGGTTTTGTTTGCAATCATTGTATAAAAAATATCCCATTATGTCAAGTCAACATATTTAAATATCGATAAGACATAAAAGTCTGGCTTTCATTGCAGTTTCGGGCGATTAATAATTGCTCCTACAAAATATATCAGAGTATGTATTTCTTAAACTGTCTGGGAATTTCTTAAATAACTTGACTATTATTAGAATGCCTACTATAATTAAACCCATGGTTCAATTATTAAAACAGAGGTTTTTAATGGGAAGAAAAAAAGAATTAGCCGATTTTCACAGGGATAGCATTATCGAGGTAGCGGAAACACTTTTTGAAATAAAGGGCATTGAAAAAACCACAATGAATGACATTGCCAGGGTAGCCCAGTACAGCAAGGCTACATTGTATGTGTATTTTGAAAATAAAGAAGAAATTGTCAATTGCATTATACTGAAGAGTATGAAAATGCTTTACGATCGCATCCAGAGGGCCATTAAAAAAGACAATGACTTGTTTGCAAAATATTACGGAATTTGTAATGAATTAACCTGCTATTGTGATGAATATCCCCTGTATTTTGAAACGGTGCTCCAGGAAATCAATGTGGACCTTAAAAATCAAAATACACCACCGGTTTTCAAGGATATTTTTGAAGTTGGTGAGCAGATCAATGAAGAATTGGCTGTTTTTTTTCATGATGGTATTGATCAGGGTATTTTTCGACCTGATCTTCAAATTCCCCAGGTGGTCTTTATTTTCTGGTCCAGCCTTTCCGGGATCATTAATATGGCATATAAAAAACAAAAATATATTGAACAAGCCATGGGGGTCACCAAACAAGACTTCTTAAAATACAGTTTTGACACCCTGCTTCGTTCAATTCTAATGGAGGAAAAAAAGAATGCGTAAAAAAAAATCACTTGTAATTTTTATTTTAATTTCTGTAGTAATCATTGGTATCCTATATTTCGCATGGTATTTATATGATGTCAACAGCTATAAAAAATCGGTTGCGGACATAACAGTTTCTGACATTAATCTCTACAATATCCCTAATGGCGTTTATGATGGTGCCTATGATGTGGGCTATATTTCTGCCAATGTTGAAGTTGTAGTTGATAATGGGACAATTGAAAAAATCAGTCTTCTTGAACACAAAAATGAAAAAGGCGCTCCCGCAGAGGTTATTATCGATAATATGATAAAAGAACAAAAAATTGATGTGAATACCATTTCAGGCGCAACGAATTCAAGCAAAGTTATTAAAAAAGCGGTTGAAAACGCACTGATTCAAGAATAACACCTTAGATCTGTGAGAACTAAAAAGTGCATGCTTCATTATAAATAAATCTTGATTTTTCCAAAAGATCATGGCAAATCAATAGAAAGCCACAACAAAAAAGACTAAAGCCGATTCTACATTTTCATCTGCAGAACCGGCCTAGTCTAAAATCTCTTTCGTCATCCGTTTGGACTCCTTTTATTGATTTTATCAAAAATCTTCTTTTTCACTTTTCACCGCAAACCGTGCCAACTTTTTTGGAGTTATCTTACTCTTAAGATCAGATTCCTTTTAACTCACTTAAAAATTATTTTCAGGATCATCTAAACATCATCTCTGACCGAGAACACTTCTCGTTTCCGACTTTTAATCGGATATGGTTTTTTGAAACCGTGAGAACCTTTCTTGAATCAATTTATGATTTTCAATTACCTTATTTCTAATTTGCTTGTGAGGTTTCTTCCTCTCTTAATTTCGGAGCAATCTGTTTTCTCATTCAAATTTTTCCAGATGCCTTTAAAATTGAAGCATTAACCTTTGGCAGGTTTTCACGTCGACCTGGGTTATTTTTTCTTTATTTTTATTGGCGAGCTGTGGTATTGTTTGCTTTTCAATGACCGAGATCATTGAATTCAGAAAAGGTTTGGGTTGATTTTTGACTTGAATACATTGTATCACCTATTTAATAAAAGTAAATAGACAAAATGTAAACGTTTGTATTTATTTTGTGTATTAATTTAACTGCTTTGTAAAAACAAACTGGAAATTTCAGCTGGCGTCTCGTAATTTTAAATGTTAAAATGATTGAGCAATTATTTTAGCATTAATACTTTTGAGGTGTAATAAATGAAACAGATGATCAAGCGATTCTATATTGTGGGGGTTGTTGTCACCATCACAGTGGCCCTGGGAATGTTTATTGAGTTTAAGTATTTTGAGCATACAATCATGGAACAAACACAGGCAAACATCCTATTGGAACGGGATGCGGTTGCCAGTGACATCTGTTCCAGATTGGGCAATATGGGACAAGTGATAACAGATGCAGGGAGTTACACTGCCATTGAAACAGATGAGAGTAAGATTCTCGACTATTTAAAAGCTCTTGAGACTAATAATCCTTCGTTTATATCCCTTTACTTTGGAACCCCTGATAATAAAATGATTAATAGCAGTGGATTTGTGCCTCTGGCATCCTTTGACTTAAGAACCCGACCCTGGTATATAAAAGTTGTGGCATCGGATCAGCTGATTTTTACGGAACCTTTTGTGAATGCAACAAAAGACCAGCTTATTGTCACTGTGGCCAAACCTGTTTATAATGTAAAACATGAATTTCTGGGTGTCATTGCAGGTGATATTTCCATCCATAGCATTATCAATTTGGTCCTGGATAAAAACAGTTCTGAAGAACAATATTCATTTTTAATTGATGGCAAAGGCAATATTCTGGCGCATCCCTACTATATTTATAATGAAACTTCTGATCTCGTTAATATCAATGCTGTTTCGGAAAATCTATCGGCAGCAATGATCCAAAATAAAACTGGCAGTACGGCGATTGTACTTAATGGTATACCCGGTTATTTGGCTTACCAGCCCATTGTTGGAACGGATTGGACGGTGGGAAGCTTTATGGGAACCGCTGAGTATGTCAAGACAGCCCTGCAAGCACTTGTGATATTTTTACTGAGCCTTCTATCCTCGGGGTTTATTATTTTTGTCATATTGATTCTGCAAAAAAGGTACATTCTACAGCCCCTATTGAAATTAGACATGGATATTCAGGGAATTTCTATTGAAGATAACGTTGCCTATCGAATGAAAGCAGAAAATGATACCTTTGGTGTTATTAGAAAATCTGTCAATAACGTTCTTGAAAAAACCCAGAATTATTTCGATGAGCTCAATGCCAGTAAAGAGGCTTTGGTCATCAGTGAAGAAAGAAATCGGGCGATTGTCAATGCACTGCCTGACAGTGTGTTTATATTAGATGGCGATGGAAGGTTTATAGATTTTCACGTTAATGATGAATCCTTTTTAATATTGAGAAAAGGGGAATTTATGGGTAAAACATTAGTTGAAACACTCCCAGGCGATCTTGCCATCAAAGGGAATAAAGACATATCTCAAGCATTACAAACAGGCAACATCCAAATGTTTGAGTACTGTGTAAATTTTCCGGATGGCAATCACTATTTGGAGATAAGAACAGTTAAAAGCAGCGAGGATGAAGTCATTGTCATCGCCAGGGACATCACCGAAAAGAAAAACAATCAGATTTATATTGAGTATCTCAGTTATCATGATCAGCTCACCGGTCTCTATAACAGACGTTTTTATGAAGAAGAGATAATACGTTTGGATACAGAGGAAAATCTTCCCCTAACCATTGCCCTTTTGGATGTAAATGGATTAAAGCTGACAAATGATGCTTTCGGGCATTTGGCCGGGGATATTCTGCTGAAAAAATTGGCGGATCTTCTCAAAAAAGAATGCCGGTTCTCTGATGTGATTTCAAGAATCGGCGGGGATGAATTCACGATTCTCTTTCCGAAAACAACATCGGCTGAAGTCTCGAAAATAGTTGAACGTGTTTATAAAGCAGCTTCAAAAACGGATTTGGAAAACAGTATACTCTCTGTATCCATTGGCTGGGAAACAAAGACAGCCATGGACCAGTCCATGGATGAACTTTTTATAAAAGCGGAAGATCATATGTACCGGAAGAAGCTGGTTGAAAGCAAAAGCATGCGAAATCAAACCCTGCAAGCCATTACGAAAAAATTAAATTATAAAAATGAACGGGAGAAAAAGCATTCGGATCGGGTGAGCATCATCAGTAAAAAAATTGGTGAAGCCATGCATTTGGATTATGAAGTGATTAAGGAAATTGAAATCGCCGGCTTACTCCATGACATTGGAAAAATAGCGGTGAGTGATGACATTTTAAACAAACCGGGAAAACTCACCGAGGCTGAGTATTACGAGATCAAAAAACATCCGGAAGTTGGTTATCAAATTTTAAAATCAGTGGATGCCTATTCATCCATTGCCGAGTTTGTCCTCGCACATCACGAAAGACTGGATGGCAAGGGATATCCTCTAGGACTGACAGCAACTAAAATTCCATTTATTGCTAAAATAATTGCGGTTGCAGATTCCTTTGAAGCCATGGCATCCGATCGTACCTACGGAAAAGCACTTGGCCATGATAAAATAATCAAGGAGCTTCGGAGGCATTCAGGCACTCAATTTGACCCGGAAATTGTTAAGGTGTTGATTGATCTTATCTTAAACGATACAGACACAACCAGGGATTAATTCATGATGAGCGGCTAAACGTACAGAGTGAACTAATTTTTATAATAAAAATCAAAGAGGTTTGCAAAAAAAAAGAAAGTGAAACCGATAATGGCTTCACTTTCTTTTGTATCTCCTGGTTTCTATTTTTTCATTTTTTCTTTTATGTCATTAATGGCTTTTTCAGCGGCTTCTTTGGTCATGCCGTATTTTTCCTGAAGCTTTTCCACCAGAACTTTAACATTGCCTTTAACGGCATCGAGATCCTCGTTTGTAAGTTTGTCCCATCTTTTCTGGACCTCAGTTTTAAATTGTTCCCATTTTTCTTCAAACATTTCTTTATTTGTATGTTGTTCTTTGAGGTCTTCAATGGCTTTCTCTGCGGCTTCTTTGGTCATGCCATATTTTTCCTGAAGTTGTCCCACCAGGATTCTTACATCGCCTTTAACAACATCAAGATCATCGTTTGTGAGTTTTCCCCATCTTTTCTGGACCTCACCTTTAAACTGTTCCCATTTTCCTTCAAAAATATCTTTATTCATCGCGTTATCTCCTTATAAATTATTATTTAAACACTTGTATATCTAGATACCCTAATCGTATATATTTTAACACTTATCAAAAAAGTACTAAGTACTGACTTTCTAAAAGTTCAGTAACCTTTTGGTGCGTTTTTTCCTATTCCATTCCCAGAAACGCTTTCCACCTGGGTAAATCCCGATGTCCCTGGGCATAACCTAATTGATAGCTTTCTGACAGCTTGTCAAAATTAATCTCCCGATTGGAAACCGGCATGGTTTCAGGGTAAACAAGAAAGGCTTTGCCCTGACTTTCCAGGGCCTCCAATTCATCAAGGGTTTCGTTGTAAATAATATGGCGGGTGAGCATGGCTTCGACAACCTGTGGATATTTGCGGTAATAGGCTTTAATTACCCCTTTAAATTTCACCGGAGTTTTTCGGTAGCCTTTTTCACGGGTAAGTACAACGAAAAACTTATCAAAACCGTCTTTTTTTGCAATATCCAGGGCAATTCCCCCACCTAGACCCCCATCCACGTAGTAGTCTTCTCTATAATAGGTCGGCGGCATGAAAATCGGCATGGATGATGAAGCCCGGACAATTTTCATTATGTCCTGCATTTCATGAATATCATGCTTGGTATAATAAATAACTTTTCCGCTTTCCCGGTTAAAAACACCAATGCGCAGCTTTGCGGGATTTGCCATAAATACCTTGAAATCCAGGGGCAATGATTCCCCGGGCTCCGAGGTTTCTTCATAAATATACTGGGAGCGAAAAAATCCTTCTCCTTTGAAAAAGGATTTCCATCCCCCGAATTCGGGATCCAAAACTAAATCCACAAAGGAACGCTTAGCCCGCTTCATATCTCTGGATAAATAGTTGACACTGTGGCTGGAACCTGCGGAAATACCGGCAACATAATCAAAATAGAGTTGGTTTTCCAGCAGATTATTGACAAACCCGGCGGTGTAACTGGCCCGCATTCCCCCGCCTTCAAAAATCAATGCGGTGTTTTTAATATTGTTAATGATTTCCATGGTTTCTCTATCTCCTTTGTGCTTTGAACAGTTTGTAATTTAATAATATCACATTTGGGTCATGATATCCTGTTTTAACACAAAAAAAACAACGACTACAGAACGTTGTTTTTTGTTGGTTTAGATACGCGTTACTCATTATTGACAATGCGGTAATCAAAGTTTCATTTGACCGGTTATTATACTTCTGGAAGATACACGACTGTTCCAGTGTCAAGATCATATTTAGCACCGACAACCTTTAGTTTACCGGCTGCTATAAGTTCTTCGATGATGGGGCTTTTTTCTATTTCCACTACTGAATTTTTAATGTTTTCATCAATGGAGTCTTCGTACACATCACTTTCAGGAACCCCGGTCGCTTTGACTTTTTCGACAGATGGTTGGATTTTATCCACAATGGAACCAATGCTTCCAGCGGGTACTCCGCCATCCATCGTTGCCTTTACAGCACCGCATTTTTCATGGCCCATCACAACAACGAGCTGAGATTTAAGATGTTCAACTCCATATTCGACGCTTCCCAAAGTGACGGGATCAATGACATTTCCGGCCACACGAATGACAAATAATTCTCCCAGTGCCTGATCAAAGATTACTTCAGGTGGAACACGGGAATCAGAACAGCTGACAACAACTGCAAATGGAAATTGTCCGTTATTTGATAAATCTGCACGTTTTGCAACACTGATGTCCTTAGTAGTCGTTTTAGCATCGACAAATCTGGCATCGCCCTCCTCAAGTAACTTCAAAGAATCTGCACCTGATACATCGGTTAATACTGCTGCCTCAGACTCATTATTATTAGAACTGGTTTCGTTTTTCTGTGGCGTACAGCCTAAGAGCATTGTTAAAGCAAGTACAAGAATTATGCAAAATATGCATTTCTTTACTTTTTTTGTTGGTACTTCATACATGTTTCATTTCCCCTTTTATTAGATTGAAGGTAACCTTCTGAAGAGAATTATACACCTAATAAATGGATAGTCAATGCAATGCGTGCATAAATATCCATTTTTCCAACAGTAATCGGTTACTAGTGGAAAAACGTCCTTACTCGTTCCAAAGTCCAAATTTAAAAAAAATACAGGAAAATCCTCATTAGATTTCCTGCAGATTATCTTTTTTTTCAATGGTTATCTTGACGCTCTCTATTCTTTTATCCTTAACTTTCTCGATATTAAAAATAATATTATTATATTTAACGGTGTACTCTTCATCATCAAGTGGGATCTGACCGAGAAGCATTATCAATAAACCGCCTAATGTATCATAACTTTCTGAATCCTCATCCAAATTAAGGAGCAGCTTTTCATTCAATTCTTTAACAGATATTCGCCCTTTTACAACAAAGACGGTGTCGTCAATCTTTTTAATATCCGGAGCTTCGTTGTCATATTCATCTTCGAGCTTTCCCATAACTTCTTCAATTAAGTCTTCCATGGTTACAATACCTGAAAAACCGCCATATTCATCAATTAAAATGGTAATCTGCATTTTCGAGGCCTGGAGATCTTTAAACAATTCATCAATGTTTTTTCGTTCCGGGACAAAGTAAGCCGGGCGAATGATAGTTCTTAATTCGACATTTTCAAATCCGACTTTATAAGCTTCAGCCATAAAATCTTTCATATAAAGAACCCCGATAATATTATCACTGTCACCTTTAAAAACAGGTATTCTTGAATGCTTTAAAGTGAATAATTCGCTGAGGTAATTTTTCAGGGGTATATCTATATTAATTAAATAGACTTCCGTTCGAGGGGTCATGATTTCTTCTGCCAGTTTATTATCGAACTCGAAGATACTATTGATCATATCTTTTTCAGTTTCATTAATGGCACCGTGCTCTTGTCCGACTTCAACAAAAGATCTGATTTCTTCTCTTGAAACTTTCTCTTCTAAATCATCAACACTGACCCCTGTTATCCGGATCAGTAAATTTGTGGACACTGAAAGCAATTTTACAAAAGGAGCCGTTACTTTCAAAAAAAATAAAATGGGTCTGACCGAAAAAAGTGCGATTTCTTCTGATTTTTTCAGTGCCAATCTTTTTGGATATAATTCCCCGAAAACAAGGGTAATATACGATAAAGTAATTGTCACCAGAATCAGGGCTGCATCATAGCTATAAGGGATACCGAATTTTTCCAGCCATAAACCTAATCCACTGGAAATCCCTGTTGCAGCATAAGCGCTTGAAAATAATCCGGCAAAAGTAATGCCAACTTGTATGGTTGAAAGAAATTTAGTCGGTTCCTTGATCAACTTATTTAATAGGAGCGCATTATTATTGCCTTCTTCAACTAAAATTCTAAGTTTATTTTTATTAAGTGATACAATTGCCATTTCTGCCGAAGCAAAAAATGCGTTTATTAAGATGAGGATAACGATTATGATAAATTGCGGCGTAAAACTCGCAGGGTCAGGGTCCATATTTTTTCCTTTCAAAAACAAAATTCCGATTACTCAATACAAAAGATTGAAGCATACTCTATTAAATATAACATAATTTACCTATTTTTTCAATCGTTTATCAAGTATTGCTTGATAAACGATTGATTGTTATACATTGTGGCGCAGTCGAAGAGTGCTTTTCCTGGATCATGAATAAACTTGGAATATTTTGAAAATTTTACAAGCGCAGTACTATTACTGTTATCATTTTATTAAGACAGTCCTGTTTCAGTCGATTGCATACTGCTTCATAGGCGTCTTTGTCCAAACCATCAATGGGTGTATTAACAATAATAAGCATGGGTTCCTTTATTAGGGCAACCGCATATTCAAGTAAGACATATTCAGCATCGGTGAGGTTTTTTACAATTGTTTTCAGTTTATGCTGTAAACCAACTTTTTCAGCCAAATCAACGATGCGTTTCGACCTGTTCCTCACATACAAAAAATGCTTCCTTAACACGGTCTCCACACTTTTATTGGTATCACGGTATTTCGGTGGTAAGAAAATTTCCGAATATTCCTGGCTTCGAAGAACTTTCAGCTCGGCTTTCATAGAGGCATTAAATTTTCTGCGGTTGAATACAAGAACTTGATCTTTCTCCAGCTTTTCCCCACAGATCATTTTAAGGAATGTATCCTTTTCCTTAGTTGATGAAAAACAGAATTCCTTATACCCATGTTTTTCAATGGAAAAAAGTCGCTCTCTACCCTGCTGTATCCGCAAAAGCGTGAAATCCCGACAGCTATCAAAGGTTTGACCTGTTTTCCTGAAAACATCCAACATTGCCAGAGTCATATCATTTACCAGGGCAAAATCCTCTACCGTGAAAAAGCCATTTTTCTTATTGATCAGTTCCAAGGCGCCAAACACATCTTTTTCATCCACACCCAGGGGCACCGCAATTTCTGAGGTGATGGTGATACCCATGGCATGGTCCATCCCTTCAAAATGTACTTCGTACCGTTTTGAATCTCTGATAAAAAGTGGCAATCCCTGAAAAACGCATTGAGAAGCGATACCATTCCCTTCCCTGAGCTTTAATTGATAGAACTCATCTGCAACAGGACTCTTAATGATCAAAGGATAGATAAACTCACCTTCGCTATCCACATCCTTGAGCCAAAGAATTGAGGCAAGGGCATTTGTTACCATCAGAGCTTCATCCATAGTTGTACTAAAAAGCCGGGGAATTGAGTTGCTTGATTCAATTTGCATTTGAAACCGCTTGATGCATTCATCATGGCTGAAATGCTTTTCGCAGGAATAATCTTTAAAAAATTTGGCCTTTAGTTTATCCGTAATTTCTCGTATGACCCGGGTGCCTTCAAGATTCCCGAATTCATCAAAATTCACTTCGGCCAAGCCGTGTATGTTAATAAAGCCTTTGGTTGCATATCGATTAAGTGGAGCAGTGCGACTGATATATGATACATAACCAGCTTTTTTTGTGGGATCGTTGGCATGTACAATATACTCGAATCGTTCTGTTTTCAGTGCTTCCTTTTGGATGTTATTCATTGTACGCCAGCAGTAAGGCTGTGCATTAACGCAATAGGCATTGGTGTTTTCATTTAAACGATTAATAAAAACATAGGTTCCAAGATTACCGCCTTTGGAATGTCCCAATATGTTTCTTTCCCCTGAAATGCCCTGCATGTGCTTGTCATAAAAGTTCAGTGCCTTGGTATGATGGCCGGTAACAAACCCCAGTGACGCGGCCAGGCACCCGCACCAGTCAAGCATCATACTGGAAGGATACATTTGTTCACATCCACTAAAGGATACAGCACCATTGTTTTCACTGTCTTCAAAAGCAAGACCCACAAAACTGGTTTTTCGTTGATCCACAGTATTGCCAAAGGGTCCGTGGTTATCATTCATATAACCTGTGATCATAATGTCTCCCAGGTTTTCACTGGTTGCATATATTCTTCGAAAGTAGGCTTGTCTCAACTTTGCGAATTTCCTGCCCCGTTGAGACCGGTTAACAAACCCTGGATACATGGAGTGGCTGCACTGATCAATCAGGTCAATATAAAGATCCAGCATCATGGGTGTTTCCCGGGAAATAGCGGATTTGAATGTTGAAGGCAAATGAAAATAAACCAGTTCAAGAAGCAAGTATTTTTCCACATCCAAGAGATTGCACATTTTCAGGCTCATTTCCAGTAGACCTCTTTCTCATTTAGTTCATTATCATTTATCCGGTGCTCCATTAAAATATTTTCCTTTATACAGAAGAATACCGTTTTTATCATAGTATTTTCCTTCACCCTGCCAAATGCCGTTATTAAATTCACCCTCATATTTTAATTGTCCATTTTCATAATATTCTTTGCATAAACCTGAGGGCACGGAAGGGTCTTTCATGCTTTCATTATTGCCTGGCATTCGGGCAAAATGCCCTTCGATTTTCAAATTGCCATGATCATCATAAAGTCTGCCCTGCCCTGAGGCGTAACCATTCACAAAATGTCCCAGATATTTCAATTGCCCGCTTTCATCATACAATACGCCCTGCCCGGATGGGAAATCATTTTCATAATGACCTTCATATTTCAATTGTCTATTGCGATAATACTCTTTGCCCTGGCCTGTCTGTATGCCGTTAAAAAAGGTTCCTTCGAATGCGAGTCTGTTGGAAACGTATTTCCTGCCTTTAAATAAGCCACCATTAACGTAGTACCCTTTAATAAAACCATTTTTGCAAGGCACGGTTATCATCGGCTTAACATCCAGGGACTTTGAATCTTCAGATGTTTTTTGTGTGCTGATAATAAGCCATATTAAAAATCCTGAAATCAAAATGATAATAACAGCGATTACTCCCATAGTCACCCACACTTTCTAAAGTATCTGATATTGCTGATATCTAAGTTTCAGCCAATTATTTATCGGGTTCTTTCTTAAATTATACCCTTTTTGCTTGAGTATTTACAATACCTTCATTTATTTAGCAGCCTGTCACCTGTTATTATTCAGATAACTTATTTTCAATAATACACAGCCACTGCTTTTCGGGACTGCCTTCTGCCAAAATAGTTGAAAAAATTTACCAAATAGGTTACAATCAAGACATGTTATATTTTAACAAATACATTCCTTGCAGGAGGGGAAACTATGGAAAATGCGTCAGTATATGAAATCTTACAATTGGCTATTAAGATTGAAGAGGAAGGGGTTAAATTTTATAATAACTGGGCTTCCAGTGCTACAGGAAGAGTAAAAGAAACGTTTAAAAAATTAGCAATGGACGAAATGGAGCATGTATACTATTTTAAAGGCTTATATGATAACTTAAAAAAGAATTCAGAAGTTAATTATCTATTTGAAGAAGAAGCCTCCGCATATTTTAAAGACTATGCTGTTTCAGCTGCATTTAATAGAGAACAGGTGAAACTAAACTCGGTTAAGGATGCAGTTGAAGAAGGAATTCTAACAGAGAAAAAATCAATTGACTATTATGAGTTTTTATCAAAGCATGCGAAAGAAAGTACAAAAGAAATGCTTGGAAAAATTATTAAAGAAGAAGAACAACATCTGGTTATTCTTGAAAAATTATTACTGGAAGTCTAGTGATTAAAAAGCGTGTTGACAAACCTCTTTACGGACATTTGTTTATCGTTGTGTGCTGCAAGATTGTACAGGCTACGCCTGTTCTCCATAATGCATACAATATGATGAAATAAAAATCCGCAAAGAGGTTTGTTTAGTTGCTTTGTCTACAGTCGAAAAGAGTGTTTAAAAACGCTCTTTTCTTATTTAAGGAACTCTTTCTTCTTTACCATTTTACAGGCTGATTTTTCTGGTTTCAGATGATTCTCCTGAAAATCAAAGCATTTTTATTACACCTTGAATTTTTATAGGCTAAATAAACAATAATTCTTGAGCTGAAACATATTCTTTACCCAAGCCTTCGGCTACAGCTTTATATGTTATATGCCCACGGTAGGTATTTAATCCTGCCATTAATGCGGGATCTTCTTTCATCGCTTTTTCCGCACCATTGTTGGCGATATTCAGGAGGTAAGGAAGTGTCGATCCTGTCAGTGCATAGGTGGATGTCTTTGGCACTGTACCAGGCATGTTGGCAACGGAATAGTGAATGACACCATGCTTTTCAAAACAGGGTCTATCTATGTGTTGTATTGTGATCAATGGTTTCTACAGTTCCACCCTGATCAATGGCCACGTCGACAATAACAGATCCCTTTTTCATATTTTTCACCATTTTTTCTGTTACAAGTTTTGGTGCTTTCGCTCCGGGAACCAATACCCCACTGATAAGAAGGTCTGCCTGGGAGGTAATCAGAGCCATATTATAGAGGTTACTCACCAATGTGGAAACTCTGCCGCGAAATATGTCGTCAACATAAGCTAATTTTCTTTTGTTGATATCGATAATGGTTACCATTGCACCTAAACCTACAGCCATTTTTGCTGCGTTGATTCCAACGGTACCTGCTCCGATAATGACGACTTGTCCGGGTAAAACACCGCTAACGCCTCCTAATAATATTCCTGCACCCCCATTGTATTTTTGAAGCATGGTAGCACCTACCTGTACGGACATTCTTCCGGCCACTTCACTCATCGGTATGAGCAACGGAAGTGATCCATCGGATAGCTGTACCGTTTCATATCCAATTCCGGTAATATGTTTTTTTATTAATAGTTCTGTTAAAGGCAGATTAGGTGCCAGATGCAAATAGGTGAATAAAATTTGGCCGTCTTTAAGGAGTTCATATTCGGTATCAATCGGTTCTTTTACCTTTACGATGATGTCGGCTTCCTGGAATATATCTCTACAGTATTGTCTTATTACAGCTCCTTCATTCACATACTCACTGTTCTGTATTCCGCTTGCTTCGCCTGCACCTTTTTCTATTATGACCTGATGCCCTGCAGCTGTAAGCGCATGGACGCCATCAGGCGTTATGGAAACTCGGGATTCATTATTTTTTATTTCTTTTGGTATGCCAATAATCATTTTAAAACCGCCTTTCAATGGAGATATTATATCACTATATTTCCGCCAATGAAAAGATTGACACGCATTTTTTAAGTCACATAATCTTGCCATGCCGACAGGTGTTTAAAGGCATCAAAGAAGCCAATGACTTTTAAAATCTTTGGCTTCTTTCTATTTGAAACAGGTGACAATGATGGAATTTCTTTCAATGCAATTCAACCCAGTCTGGATTAATTCTGTTGGTCTGTGATAGAATCTTTTCCATATTCAATCTTATTCAGCAAATCTGTTATTTTCTGAGTCAATTTGTCAACATTCGTTTCCAGGGAGTTATCAACCTGGGAACAATTTCCGTCAAATCCATAAATTCTTCCATTACCCAGTTCCTTCAAAATATAATGTATCTCTGCAATTTCCTTATCATACTTTTTTGAAACATCAATTACTTTTTCCATGAATTTCTCCTGTTCTAATCGACTAAGTCCGCCCCGAATTTAAATGCTTCTTTACACTCTACAGGGAATACCTCTTCTCTTCTTTTTGCTTTGGCCTCAGCATTAAAACCGGTTACCATATATTTGGAATAGTCATCAAATTGCATGGTATCCGTTACAGTCATTGATTTTGAACTCCCAAAGAAACGTTTCAGAATAGCTTCATAGCCTTTGAATTTTTTTTCATAACCCAGTTCTTTTATAACCCGTTCGGGAGCACCCATGGTAAAAATAAAGCCTGTTTTAATTTTTTTTGGAACAAGCACG
>NZ_DATCHP010000114.1:0-5851 GCF_036508315.1 Acetobacterium sp.
TCTTTAACGGCATAGTACATCACTGCATTACGCTGTCCTGCATACCCTTTTCCGAAAACACTCTCAACCTCTTCTTCATTTAGAACTCCCTGGTTAACCAGTTTTCCAGATTCCTCTTTAATCTTTCCTTTCCATATAAAAATTATGTTTTCTACTTCTTTTAAAATCTCAGGAGGGATACTCGTATAATCAATCGCCTTTGTATTGTTATAGGAAAGATCATAAGCAATAAATAAATTAAGTTTAATATTATGCTCATCCAATACACCTGACTCCTTAAAATTAGAGATATAAGTTCTGAGTACCATTTGGAAGTTTTTTCTACCCGTAGCAAAGCCAATTCCAACATTTATCCGTTGCTTATTATTCATGCTTTTCTTCCTTCGTAAAATATCATTATCATGTAAACTTTATTTTTCATAATATATTATTTTAACTACCCTTCATTATATATAAAAAGAATATAACCGTCAAATTATGCGGGTTACAAGAGTTTTTTGGTGACAAAATCACTGATATAGTCTAGTGGATTAGTATATGATAAAAATAAACTATTTAACAACATAGGAGGATTTAATGTTTAACTTATTTAAAAAAAATTACTTTGTCCTGTCAATGTCCAAAGCAAGAAAATATTGATAATGATCCATCCATCATGATTATCGATGTACGTACTCCAGCAGAATATAAATCAGGGCATATCCCAAAGGCTGTTAATATTCCTTTGGACAAGGCGGACAAGATTAAAAGCCTGTTTAAGAATATGGATACCATTATTTATGTATATTGTTTAAGTGGAGCTCGTAGCAGTAAGGCCTGCAATTATTTTTCAAAAATCGGTTATACAAATGTCACAAATATTGGTGCAGTTGGTAACTGGCTATGTTATTCCTGATGTGCACAAATTGTGCATGGTAAATTTGTTAAGCATATTTTCACGATTGATGCTGTATAGATGCGCTTCAAATTCGTCGGCTGTCATATCCCAATAACGTGTAGCGGTTTCTCGATTGATAATCAACTGCCTGGCTGTCTGTGATCGAGTGAATCCCAACTCTTTGAGTTGTTGTATTTGATGATACAACTTAAATCCTTTCATTTCTACCGCTCCCGTCTCTCTTCGTAAATCTATTTTACCAAAGATAAGAGCTGGTTTGAATTTAAGTTGTATGGTTGTTGGCGAAAACCTGTATGCTTTCATTGACGTAAATGTGTATGGTTTATTTTACCATTTACATCTTGTTTGAAAATACTTGTTTTTTCCAATTTCTCTTCCTCCTAATGAAATATTATCTATATTTTTAAAATACCCTAAATTTAACACTGTAACCCCTCAAGGCTGAAAAATTAAAAATGCTCCCTTTATAGAAACAGCTTTATTATTTCAACTGTCTACTCTAAAGAGAGCGTATGAATCTTGCTTTAACAGGATTTAATGTTCTTTTAGGGTCGGAATTCACTGATGTCACCTATGTTTCCGGTGGTTTCTTTGGTCTGATCATGGTTTTGGTTTTGGCACCCATTTATCTCATTGTCTGCAATTACGTGAATCAACTGGTCAACATTAAAAAGCTCATAATATTCTTGGCTCCTCTTGCCGGACTAATTGCTACCTTCTTTGCTGAAGGTTCAATTGCATTCGGGCTCAATGTTTCTGCATCTGCCAGTATGGGTTATTATCTGTACCTGATTATTTCCATTGTCATGATCGCTGTGGGATTCCAGCAGTATCAAAACATTTTTATGAGTAATGGCGGACTTTTTTAATTCCTTATTTGACGCTTACCTTCCAATTTTAAAATTTATTTAAAGTACTTTTCTTCCTGAAATTAATCTTATCACAACTACAACGATCGCCACGACAAGCAGAATGTGAATTAATCCGCCCATTGTATACGAAGTAACCAGTCCAAGAACCCATAAGACTATGAGAATAACAGCAATTGTCCATAACATGACTTTTCACCCTTTCTTTATTTAGATTTTTGCCAGCTTATAACTCTTTTTTGTCGAAAACAATGATAATCAATGTGTCATTATTTAAGCCGGTATCTTAAATTACTAGCAAATTAAGATATCGGCTTAATATTGGGAAGATTACATATCTGATTTTTAATCGTTTATTTATCATTATCCATGTCATTGATTTTTTTTGAAATATTTTCTTTTACATCGTCCAATTTTTCTTTTACATCAGCCTTACTCGACTGAACCTTACCTTTAAGTTCTGTCTCTTCATTACCAGTTGCTTTCCCAAAATCTTCTTTGGACTTTCCTACAACTTTATCCTTTGTATTCTCAAGTTTGCTTTTTAAATCTGCCATTTTATACCTCCATTATATTTTTCAAAATTCGAAATTAACTATGGTTATAATCAATTAAGTTTATGGTCCATCTTCCCTATTACTTATATACCCCTCTTATTTATTTTAACCACATTTTTCAAAATTCTTAACGAGGTTGTTGTGTAGGTTTTAATCTGCACCACAACCTCCTTATCTTTTATGAACAGAACTTTTCCAGCTGGTGACCATTGGCTCTATGTCTGGAATTACAGTCTCAATGCAACTAAAAAAAATGCAAAAATGAAGCCCTAATCTCTCAAATAATGGAGATTAGGGCTATTATAAATTTCAAAACGAAAGGAAGCTTAACATGACAAAAGTAACACCTGCTAAAAGGATCAACATTGTTACGATTAAGATGGTAAAAGAAGGAAGTATCCTCTATGATGTCCGTCTAATAAGCACACCTTCAGATGCAGCTGGACTGGGCAGAAAGTTCTTAGAGGACTCAGATCGTGAACAGGTGATCGTCTGTTGACTGGACACTAAGAATCGGCCTGTATCACTTAACGTGGTCAGCATCGGTTGTCTAAACAGTTCGCTTATTCATCCCAGGGAAATCTTTAAAATAGCAATTCTGTCCAATTCCGCTGGTATTATCATATTTCACAATCATCCTTCCGGAGACCCAGAGCCATCCCAGGAAGATATCAATATCACTACACGAATCAAAGAAGCCGGAAAACTTATGGGCATTGTAACTGTTGGACCACATTATCATCGGCTCAGAGGGTGCCTTCTGCAGCTTAAAAGGCAAGGGACTCTTATAGGAAGAACAGTAATTCCCCAAAGACTCAATCATCTTTGGGAATCTTATTTTTTTTCCCTCATTGCTAAGGGATTTAGCTATCAATCAATAATCAATCTGCTACCAAAAGCAGCTCTTTAATTTTGAGACTCTTCATTGTTCTCTATGACTCTCTACAAACCATTTAGGTTCCTCATAATAAAGACAAACCTCTTTGTTTAAAATCCGGCACACATACCGAATACCCTGTCCTCCAACCTTTAGTGAAACTCCAGGTCGCATATCTAAAACCCGGTCAATTTCAAAAACCCTGCCATCCTCCCAAAAAACCTGCAAGGGAATGATTCTGCCATCTTCCTCAAATTTTGCAATCACCGGAACATATTTTTTTATGATCATTATTTAACATCTCCTTTAAAAGTATCCAATCGGATGAATCACATGGTCTTTTTTCGGGTCCAGACAACTCATTTGATCTCCGAGGGTAATGGCTCTTTGAATGCTAAGATTTCCAAATCGTTTTCGAAGGCCGTCAATGGTCGTATCCAATTGAGCCAACCGCAATCTTTCCTCTTCCCTGCCAAACACATCCAACTGGATGGGAATCGTATTCGGTACCAGATCTGCAACCCGGACGCCCATGGAACGTATATCCAAACTGAAATCATAGTTTTTCTCAAATAACTCAATGGCTGCTTTAGCTATCTCGTTTGTGATATCCGATGGCTTATCAAGCTTTACCTGGCGTGTGAAACTATATAATTCCTTATTTCGCACATGAATGTCCACTGTCAGACAAAAACATCCCGTTTCCCTCAAGCGCATGGCCACACTCTCAGTCAGCATGTAAATGATCAGCTTCACATCTCTCAGGTTCTTCAGATCCCGGGGAGTGGTTATACTGTTGCCAATGCTCTTAATGAATCGTTCATTTCCGTTATAATGCTCATCAAAGGCTTTCACCGGACTGTCATCCAGTCCATTGGCAAATCGCCATAACACTGCTCCCATTTTACCAAATACGAGAACAAGAAAATCCTGGTTACTTTCTGCGAGTTGTCCTATGGTGTAAATGCCATACTTCAATAACTTTTTTTTCGTTGCTCGTCCTACATAGAGCAAATCACCAGCTTCCTGTTCCCATACTATTTTCTTATAATTGACTCGATTAATCACTGTGATGGCATTGGGTTTCTTATAGTCAGAACCAAACTTGGCAAAAATCTTATTCCATGATACGCCTATAGAAACGGTCACACCTAACTCATCCTGTATCTCTAGGCTGATCTTTTGAGCGATTTCTTCTCCACTACCATGGATTTTAACGCTATTTGTAACATCAAGCCAGCACTCATCGAGCCCAAAAGGCTCCACCTGATCCGTGTATCGGTTGTAAATTTTTCTAGACAGCTTGGAATAACGCAGATACCGTTCAAAATTTGGCGGTACGATCACCAGATCCGGACATTTACCAAGAGCCTGCCATAAAGTTTCCCCTGTTTTAACCCCGGCTTTCTTTGCTTTCTCATTTTTTGCCAGTATAATCCCATGACGTTTTTCTGGATTTCCACCGACAGCTACAGGAAGATCTCTTATCTTCGGATTGTACAGACATTCCACATTTGCATAAAAGCTGTTCATATCCGAATGTATAATGACACGCTCCATAACTCATCCTCTTTAACCTTTTTGACCTTTGAATTAAATTAGTACATATGTTCTTCTACGCTTATAATACACCCATTTATGATATTTTGTCAACGGTTTTTATATCCATTTTAATCATTCATGATAATATTCGCAAACTTTAAATAACTATCACTTATAAAACAGAGTAAAAAAAATTACTGAAAATAAAAAAGACAGTCAAAAATGACTGCCCATGAATTATCCCAAAAATCCGGTGTTCTAAATTAATGATCATTCTTTAAAACAGGTTAACAGGTTAATAGATTTGATAAAGCTCCTTTTTTTTATTGTCTTTTCCTGGAAATTCCGGTAAATGAACTTTTATCTCTTTAAACTCATAATCAGTCAGATACTTGAAGAGTTGCAGATAACCTTCCACTCCAATATTGATATAAACCATTGCTTTTGCCTGGTATTCATTTAATGGTTCAATTATATTATTCTTATATGTAAAGTATCGATCTGCTGATACGATATACAGTTCAACATCGCCTTCATTATAAACAGGAATTGTTGTTAATCGTTTTGCTTTTTCTGTATCATATACAATGCCATCAATCTCACTCTGTTTAATACTTACAAATTGTGAAATAATATCGCCAGGTGCATTACTTCTTCATCTTTTTAATCGAGGTAGAACACACCATCATCATTAAATTTTGTAGTACCTTTTATTACAAATCCAAAGTGATTGTAGATAGTTCCTTCTCCATCCATATCAATCCAACGAGCATCAAGATCACTCTGCGACATAAGGCAATGGCCTACGCAAGCAGGATCATTAAAATAGAACTGATAACCATCATCTATCTTTTTATAACCTACACAGATAATCCAATGCCCATCTGCAAGATAAGTATTATCCGTAACATCTTTTCCAAGCGCTTCATCGTAATGGGTAGCAGTAGCGTTCGGATCAGTCGTGTTATATTCCCCACTCCAAGCCTGAACACACATCATAACTGGATAGCCGGAATCAATAAATGAAGCCAGTTCTTCAATAGAAATATTCTCTTTTTTCTCAACGGCAACCCCTTCTGATTTAAAATAATCGTAAATCTGCTGAGGT
>NZ_DATCHP010000115.1:0-27899 GCF_036508315.1 Acetobacterium sp.
ATTATGAAAAAATTAAATGATTACTTATACTCTGGCGATACCGTTCTTAAGATTTTACAGAGATATTCTGAGGATTTGAAACAGTCGGCGAAAGAAACCAATAATCAGATTGATCTTTTGCATTGTAATTTTCTGCGCCAAAGTGCGGAACTTTTGGAGCACAACGATTTCCTGACTTCGCAATCCCAGCGGATTCGGGAATTCTATAAACTTATGGCAAATGAATATCCTTTTCTTTCATTTACTTTTAAGGGTCGAATTAAGTCTCTGATACGCGCGGAAGCAAAATTTAACGGATACATCGTGGAATATATTTACGAGTATTATATAGAACACGGCAATTACCCTTCTCTTCCTGAACTGAAAAACTGTTTAAACTGTTTTCGGGACCTGATTGCATACAGAATCGTGATTTCTCTTCCAAAATGTCATCTGAAAGAAGGGGAGACTTTAGCGGATGAAGAAATAAAATATCTATATGATGTTGCCAACCAGTTGCTTGGTTTCCTGGAGGAACGCGGATTTACCGCAGAACTGTCTTCATCAAGGGGTCAGAAAAAATCGCCATTGTTAAAAGAGAGCGTAAGCCCGTACTATAGGGATTATATTGCAAATTCAGAGTCTAATGGCTATCGTTCACTGCATATAACATTTTATGATAACATTGCCCGTTGTTATGTGGAAGTACAACTTCGTACAAAAGAAATGGACGATTTTGCTGAGATTGGTCCTGCTAATCATTTAGGTTACGAAAAACGACAGGAAAGTGAAAGAGCCAGACGAGATGCAATTCCAAAAGGAGAAAATATTTATTTTGATGATGCTTATGAAAGAGTTATCATGTTGCAACAGCTTGAATTATCAAAATTGGATGTAAATATGTTTTCAGCAGTGAATATTTCCCTTATCAATGATGGCTGTGGTCTCTACCGCGGAAGACTTATTTTACCGTATGAGCATCTTTCAAGATTCCAGAATGACCTTATTGATTAATTATTTGTGAAGTCGTTTATGAAAAACACAAAGTAAGGTAATAAATCGTTCTATCAGAAAAAGTGTTGCAAGTACTGATAAGACAAGGAAAAATGAGCGTTTGAAAGGATAAACCAATTTATGATCCAAGTATTATTTGTCTGCCACGGCATAATGTTAGCATTGGTAGAGAATGGCTTGTAATGGCTGGAATTTCAAAAATACCTCTCAAGACAAGATACAACCACTTGTGCGTAATCACCTACTCCAAAGGGATACTCTATATATAAGGTGAATTAAATGAACAGAAACACAATCATTTTCGAAAAAAAACATTAAATATTTATATTTTTTTCATAAAAAGCATATTTTTCTATTGACAAACTATTATTTTTGTGATAACTTAGAATCAAATAAAAACATCTATAATTACTCTATCATAATTTTCTATTGACAATATTAAATTTCAACGTTATACAGATATTTGGCAAACTTATCGAAAGGTAAGGACGCAAAACTATAGGGTCTTCGTAATTTTATATTACATGACTGCCAGTTGCATGGTTTTAAACATTATACATGAATGTTTTTTTATGCAACGTTAGTATTATAACGGTGTATTTTTTTGTTACATAAGAAAACGTTTGCATTAAACCAGAAATTGAGATGAGTGAATAATATAATGAAAGCATTCAATAAGATTCAATGGATCCCATTAGTGCTGGCAATGTTTTTGGCAGCAATGATGGCACTACCGGCAAAAGCAGCCGAATCCACTGTAAATCTGGGAACTGCGGCCAGTTTCGAGGTTTTGGCTGGCACCGAAATTATTAACACCGGAACCACAAAAATAAACGGAAACGTCGGTGTTTCTCCGGGAACAATTGTCACCGGGTTAACATCTGATATGATTTCCGCAGGGGCCATCCATAGCAATGATGCTGTCGCTGACCTTGCCCAGAAAGATCTGGTCTTAGCCAGCAAGGATGCCATGGGACGAACGGCTATTAATACCATTACCACTGATTTAGGCGGACAGACTCTTACTCCCGGTGTTTATTTTTCGGGTTTGCCGGCGACATTGACAGGCACCCTTAAACTTGATGCTCAGGGAGACACCGAAGCCGTTTTTATTTTCCAGATGGCATCCACCCTTACCACCCAGGCAAACAGCAAAATTGAACTAATTAATGGCGCCCGATTCAGCCGAATCTTTTGGCAGGTCGGCACCAATGCAACCCTGGGAGCAGCTTCCACTTTTAAAGGAAGTATTCTGGCAAACAACGCCATTTCAGCCGGACCGGATGCTGCGGTCCAGGGGCGGTTATTGGCTATCACCGGTGGTATTACCCTTAACTGCAATCAACTGGATGCAGTTGAAATCATTGGGGAAATTCCCGAGAACATAAATACTACTGAACCTACCGAACCGATACCACCCATCGTGGCACCCAGCAAAGAGCTTATAACAGTGGCACCTTTGATGACAACAAATAATGACCCGATCACCTTAAACGGAGAAGGTGGAGGTGACACCTACAAAGTCACCATTGACTGGGGCACCATGACCTTCAACTATAATTTGGGGACCTGGGATCCGGAGTTTCACTCCTGGGTTGGTGGCGGATGGAATGCTCAAAATTTTAATGGCATTAATGATCTAATAAAAATAACCAATGAATCGACTCAACCCGTTGAAGCCACTTTTGCCTACACCGCATTTTCACCGAGTGGCGGCGATACCACCGGAACATTTACACCAGCTTCCGGTAATTTAAATGGCACTCCTACCGGTACAATGACTTTGGATCTATGCCCGGTTGAGGGACCGGCACCAACTGATAATACTTACTTGAATCTCCAGGGTTCACCGGTTAAAATCGGCTCTACCCCGGCAAAAATCGGGTCCATCAGTGTGACCCTGAATACAGTAATCCCTTAGATTACAACTTGAGCAATTAATAAAAGGAAGGTTGACGACATGGCAAATAGCAAAAATTCGGTTTGCGGCGGTTTTGTGGCTTTAAATACAGGCACTATCATTGACTGCTATTCCAATATGACCGTTCACGGAAAGGCAACGGCTGCTGGTTTTTGTGGTAATAATACCGGAGTCATAAAAAATGCATACAGTACCGGTTATTTGAAAAAGGCAAAAGTCTCCGGCGGATTCAGCGCTAAAAACACCGGAACGATCATCGATTGTTTTTACAATCAGAGTAAACTCAAATCAAAAAAGTTGGTTGATATGGATTTAGGTAAACCGGAAAGCGATCTTACCTTTGAGCATACATATCACGATTTGGACTGGGATTTTAAAAACGTCTGGGAGTACTCAAAAACAGGAAAAGATAATTTGGATGCTGACAATGACGCCCGGCAAGTGCCTTTTTTACCCAGCTTCATTAAAAAAAATTTTTACTTTGAACTGCCAATAGTTGAAGATATCATTGTACTGTCAACCGCAGAAGATCTTTTCATGCTCGCCGAGAAAATAAATGATGGTGATCGGCGCTTCACAACTGCCAGATATCGTCTTAATAACGATATTAATCTTAAAAATCGAAAATGGACACCCATGGGAATGGATGAAAATAATCCATTTTCCGGAACCTTTGATGGTGCCGGATACAGTATTTCGAACCTCCTTGTCAATAATAAAGACTGTGAATATGCTGGTTTCTTTGGCATCATAAAAGATGCCATCGTCGTTAATTTAGGCGTTGCCGGGGCCATTAAAAAAGGAAAATATTCAGGGGTTTTAGCCGGCGTCAGTGAAGGCAGCCGAATTGATTGCTGCTTTACCAATGGTATTGTGAACAGCAGTAAATTTCCGGGCGGCTTCGTTGGAAAAAACAACGGTGAAATTGTACACTCCTTTGCCATTGGAAAAATAAAAAATGGCGGTAAGGTTTTGCTCCCTTTATTTTTGGGTGCAGGTGCGTTAGCACTTATTTTAGGCGCACTGGTTATTACAAATCTTGGGAACGCACCGCCCATCTATCCGGCTATACCCATTGATGACAACGTGACTGTCATCCCTAATGATAAAGCTAAACCCAGCGACGGCAACTCGGTAACCTTTCAATTTGACAAACAGATCGTTTTTCAGAATGCGTCATCCGGCGGTGTCTTCACATTTAAGAATCCCGGCGATTCGAACAAAAATATTGTGGTTGAGTTACAGCTAACCGATGCTGAAATCATTAAGGCTTTTGGCACCACCTGCCGAACTCCGGTGGAACAGGCAAAAATTGAAGCACAACCCGGATATTCTCCGGAAACCACACGACAGGTTATTGGAAAATCTGGCGCAATCCCTCCGGGATATGCCCTTGATGAAATTAAATTACAATCATTACAGGATGGAACAGCGCTGAAACGAGGTGAATATAACGCCATTATCTATCTTGTATTTTATGATATAACAACCAATGAACAGGCCATGCTGAATACCCAGATGCCTGTGCAGTTAATCATAACCGAGTAAAGACAATAACAAAAATTTTAAGAAAGAAGAAAAAAATGAAAAAACTTATATCGATCGTTGCAGCCTTAGGGCTCATGGCAACGATGATCACGCCGGCTTTTGCGGCCACGCAGGATGTGCCAGACGCTGATGGTACAACTACTCCATTTGTAAATGTGGATAATGTATCGCCCATGGATGTGTATGCAACAACTCTTCAAACAGACACTTACAAAGCAACCATTAACTGGGGTCTTATGACATTTGCATATAACTTTGGTACATGGAATGCGGAGACTCACCAATGGAGTAATGCATCTGAATCTGGTTGGAATAATGCTGCCTTTATTGCAGATAATGCTGATATTACGGTTACAAATCATTCAAGTCAACCAATTACAGCAGCTTTTCATTATGATGCAGATTTGAACGGAACAAATAATGGGACAGCCACGGTAGGTTCATTTACAACAGTTGGAGGTAACTTAAATAATACTGGATCACCTGGTATTGCTACAAACACCATGGAATTAGCATTATGTGAAATTTCAGGAACTCCTGATTCGGACACAACCTTTCTGAATCTCGTTGGACCACCAAAAGCCAATATTGGTAATACATCAGCTGCAGAAATTGGTCAAATTACTGTGACATTAAATGAAGATGCAACTCCTCTCGTTGGAGCAGTGGCAGAACTTGCCAAGATTACTGATGTAGCTGTAACAACAGTACCTAGTGGAACAGCTGATACCCTCGCAGGCGTAAATGCAGCAATGCTGTTAATAGCCAATGGCCTCGTTGGCGAAGATTACGCCGTTACTCTTGCAGCTGGTTCAACTTACAATGCAGTTACAAACGCTTGGACTGGCAGATTCACTGTAACCAATGATGTAGACCCATTAGACACAAGTACAGATACAGCCCTCAGAACAATTACAGTGATTATTGCAGAATAACTAAAGAGCTAAAATGTTAAATCTGAAGGGCAGTTTATCTGTCCTTCAGATGTTATGTGATTCTCATGCACCTATTGGAATGAGCATTACACCGTCATATTAAATCTAAAAAAAGTAACCGTTGAAAAGGAAAATACCATGAATACCAACCGGGACATCCCTCGATTTTTCAAAACATCCCAAAAAAATATCATCGTCTATGGGCTGATTATCGGCGTTATTATCATTGCCCTCATCTTGACCGGCATGTTTGTCACAGGGCGATTGAATGCGACGCCGGAGTTCATTCCCCCGGGGTTTGATGCGGCGGCGCAAATCGGTGAACCGTCACCGCCACTGGATTTTGGCTACACCACGGTGAACGTCGAACAGGGGTTTGATATTAAGCTCTGCGGCAGACTCTTTGCCCGGAACAACACCATCGACATCTACCTGACCAACCCGGCGTCGAACAATGTCTGGATAATGACTGAAGTACAGGATGAAAATGGCAAGGTGCTTGCAAAAAGCGGGATCATTAAGCCAGGCGAATATGTTCAGTCGGTTGCGCTGGCAAATAATGTGACCGCGGTCGAAACGAACGTTAAAATTGTGGTGATTGGCTACGCTCCCGATTCATATGCAAGCCGGGGAATGGTTGGTATGAAAACCACGCTGTTCAAACAATAAATTTGCAGCATTGATGGTTAATGGATTCAAGAAAAGAATAGCAGTATTAATTCGGGCACCCTGTGAAAACAGGGTGCCCTCTTGTTTTCTTTGAGCCCCTCCTGCAAAATACCCGATAGTCTATGAATATTCCACTTGAATAGTGCACCCTTTCCGATGATTCAGAGCAGTGTTTCCGATATTTCAAAGCACCCTTTTCCGGAGCCAGTGCAGTTGCGTTATAATTGTTTTATGCACGAGCAATTGTGTAAAAATAATTATGGAGGAGTACGGCAACGATTCGTGCAAAAAAAACCTCCATACTATTTCAAGATTTTAAATCAAGCCATATTCATTGAGTTTATTCAAAATATGGCTTGATTTTTTATATAGCTAGTACAGTATAATCAAAAAACATATCAAATATCTGATACACTTTTAGGTTTTGGAAATGTTGGTAATCGGCAAAATCTTTAATGTTTTATTATGAATTATTGGTGTTTCAATTAACTAGAGATTTTTGAGACGCTAACAAGTAATGAGATGTGATTACTTTACGATAAGGAATTAACTGGTATAATATATACACAAGTTAAATCACACTTGTAAAAAACTGCGAAGTAAAGAATATTTATATAATCCCTATGAGGAGGATGAGAAAGATGAAATATACAAGTACATTGATTGTGGTGAAAGATATGGAAAGAGCCAAGCAATTTTATCATGATGTATTAGGCTTAGATATTATTGCCGACTTCGGAGCAAATGTGACTTTGACAGGTGGTATTGGATTACAGACTGTTGACACTTGGAATGACTTTATCCATAAACAGGACAGTGAAATTGTTTTCTGTAACAATGCGAGTGAACTGTATTTTGAAGAAGATGATATGGATGCTTTTGTCGAAAAGCTGAGCGATATAAAAAATATTGACTATGTACATCCACTGATTGAACATTCATGGGGACAGAAAGTTGTTCGTTTCTATGATTTGGATAAGCACATCATTGAAGTTGGCGAAAATATGATTATGGTTGTTAAACAATTTTTGAATAGTGGTCTTTCTATTGAAGAAACTGCTGTCCGTATGGATGTACCTGTTGATTATGTGAAATCCTGTTTAGCGTAGGAAATGAGCATAATCTGAAGGCGAATAACCAGACAGATGGTGTGAATAGCTATGATAAAATGGTAAATCTGTTGCTGGCAGAGCAGCGATATAAACTGTCGAGTACGTCCGTAGGTTTGTGTAAAATAAAATAGACAAGACAAATTATAATTGGAAATTACTACGGGAAATTATCGAGAAATAATCCGGCTAAAAGTCAGGATTGCAGTAACACAAGTGTTGCTACCAGTACTAGTAGCTCACGTAACACGGTTGTCGAAGTTTGGTAGCTGGCACAAGATAAAGACATTTCATGGCCGATTCCAGATGAACTGACGGATCCGGGGATATGCAGGCAATTCTTTATCCCGGTCGTGCCTGCATCAATGGCAGGAAACTTCCTGACTTTGAATACATTCATAATGAATGAACTGGCCAGACCCGGTGTAACGCTTTCCCTGCTTTAGGCTGAGTACTGCGAACAGTGCAGAAATGAGCTGCTCATTCCTTACCAGTGTTTTTGCCGGATTACACTATGTGGTTTATTGCATAAATTTACATTGTTTTTCGTTTTTTGGAGGTTTCACAGACACCGTATCCTTTACTCGAAATCCGGGTTAACTAATTAATTGCACTCTGTCCGGAAACATTGCACTCGTTTTTCGGACAGAGTGCTCTGAATCATCGGAAAAGGTGTACTATCCCATTGGAATATTCAGTCGCACCGGGGTGATATATAATCAGTTCACTGTCCTCACAGGCATAATACATTTTTTAGGTAAAAGCCCAGTTTTATTTGTAAATCAACAGCAGGTTGTAACTTAGCTGGAAGAACAACTATAAGTAGGGCTTCGTAAAAAAAAATAGAAAAACTCTTGTTTTGTGATTAAATTAAGGTTTAATACTCCGGAATGGTTATAATTAAGATATAAAACAAAATAACAAACAAGGAGATAAAAAAATGAGCGCATTAACAATCACCAAAGAAAATTTTGAACTGGAAGTAACAATGTCGGATAAACCGGTATTACTGGATTTTTGGGCACCTTGGTGTGAACCGTGTAAAATGGTCGCTCCCATTATAGATGAAATAGCGGATGAGGTTTTCATTTTAAAAGTTGGGAAGATCAACGTGGATGAACAACCTGAATTGGCTGCTGAATTTAAGATAATGAGTATACCAACACTTGCAGTGCTCAAAGGCGGAGTAATCGTAAAAAAATCTGTGGGCGTAAAATCCAAAGCAGATATATTAGATATGCTGTCAGAATAGTAATAAAAATGAGCGGATCGGGATATTCCCGGCCGCTTTTTACTTATTGACGTATTTAATATATTCCCCGGAAAGAGTGGAAATCGGACAAATGGCACACCAGGTTCGGGGCTTGTAGATAAGTGACAGGATAACGCCAATAACGGTAGTGGTCATCATCATGGAATAAAACCGGTAGGATAAATGAGTCAGCCAGGGTATCGGATTTTCAAATACCACCCATTGCGGCAATTCATAGGGAATGGGGATCACAATCAAAAATCGAAGGTGCTCCAGGGGAGGAGAAAACCCCAGCCCAACACGAATGGTGGTCATCGTAATAAACAGCAGACTGATGCTGAAATAAACGAGCATGATCCACTTCATTTTTCCCCTGATCAAAAATGCCGGTGTTTTTAATGAGAACTTTGAGGCTACCTTTCCCGTTGCGTTAAGAAGACTGGCACGAGGACAGTATCCCTGACACCAGGTCTTTTTTCGGTTGCGGACTAATAGGATGAATGGCAACATCATACAGAAAAGTCCTGAAAGTGCAAAGTTAATATTGATAAAGCCCAAAACAAAATAAGTGATCACAATAATGAATAAGTATTTATTATCTTTCATAATTCAGACACTCCATGATTTCAAAATGAAGAACTGATTATAAAACCAAGAATCGCTCCGTAAATCGCAGTTCGATGGGGTTTGGCCGTAATGGGACAGCTTCCGTTGGGGCAACCCACCAGTTTGTAATAAAGAAGCCCCAGGAATCCTCCCACTACAGTACCAATAATCATTTGCAGTATCATATATTTCTCCTATCTCATTTAATATCTCCAGCTAACGTTAAACCTTAATTGAATGGATTCATTAAGGTTATTAAGGTTAACGTTAGTATAACAAACACTTTTCTTCTAATCTGTGATTAAATCACATTGAAATATTTTTGCAATAAATCTTTGTAGTGCATATTAAAAAGTGAAAAGAGGGTATATTATATAAATAACCTATAAATGAAATTCAGAGTACGAAAATCAGGAGTTAAGAGGAGCCCACACTATCCTGTTCAGGGAATGCTGAAATCATAGGGTAGATTCTAATTTTATGGGGTATTAATGAATAAAATACGCAAAAGGTGGGATGTATATGAAACATGAAGATCATTATCGTGTTCCTTTGGAAAAACTGAAAAAAGTTTGCAACTATGAAGACGAATTGGAATTTTGCAAAACATCCTCTGATGTACCTCTGCTTGATGTGATTGTCGATCAGGAAAGAGCAGTAAAATCCATGGAGTTTGGCATTGCAATGGATGTGAGTGGCTATAATATTTTTGTTGTGGGACCCGCTGGAACGGGCAAAAATGAATATACCGGAGAAGTTGTTTCACGGGCAGCAGCAGGTTGTCAGGTTCCTAATGACTGGTGTTATATCCATAACTTCAGCAAGATAGACAAACCATTGGCAGTATCTTTGCCGGCAGGACGGGGTCGTGAATTTAAGACCGACATGGATAAATTAATAGCTGAACTCCGAAGTACCATTAGAAAAGCTTTTGAAAGCACGGACTATGAGTTGAAGAAGGACAGGATCTTTAATGCCTATCAAATAGAAATGGAAGAAATGGCTCAGATCATTAAGCAAAGGGCATTGGATGAAGGATTCACGGTGCAGCCGGTAGGGACGAAATTTTTATTCGTACCGCTTAATGAGGGCAAGCCGTTTCAGCCGGAAGACTATAGTAATCTGACCGATGAGGAACGCCATAAAATAAATGATAAACGGTATGGTTTGGTAAAAAGCCTGGATAAGACATTCAGCGGGAGCCAAACGTCCGAAAAGAGGATGACCGCTCAGATTTTTGAATTAGCCAGAGATACTACTTTTTTTGCAGCAGAACCTTTAATTCAACTATTAAAAGAAAAGTACAGCGACATTCCAAGAATCATTGAATATCTTGATAAAGTAATCAATGATGTTGCTGAAAGAAACAGCATTTTTAACAAACCAGAGGTGTTTTCAGGAAGCATACCGTCTTTCCAATATCAGAAAGAAAACGATGCAGCAGATAAAGGTGGTGGAAATATAGCTGAAACGAATTATATTGCGGGACAGGAGGAAAAAAGTCTATTTAACAGATACAAAGTAAACTTGTTTGTTAATAATGAAAAACAAATGGGAGCCCCTGTTGTTGTAGAAATGAACCCTTACTACTATAATGTTTTTGGAAAGATTGAATATAAAAGCCAGATATTAGTAATGAATACAGACTTTACATTGGTGAAGCCTGGAGCCGTTCACCTTGCCAATGGGGGGTATCTGATTTTACAGGCAAAGGATGTATTGACTGATCCATTTGTATGGAATGCCCTGAAAAAGATGCTCAAATACAAACAGGCAGTTATTGAGAATATTGGTGAACAATACCGAACGGTGCCGACGGTGACATTAAAGCCGGAACCAATTCCAGTGAATATTAAGGTAATACTGATTGGAAGCCCCATCTATTATCAGATATTATCAAGTGATGAAGATTTTCAGGAACTTTTTAAGGTTAAAGTGGATTTTGATTATGAAATGCCCCGAAATCCGGAAAATTTGCGCAAATATGTATCATTTATCGGTTCGATTTGTTATAAGGAAGAACTAAAGCATTTTAGTCAGACCGGAATGGCTGGAATAATCGAATATAGCTCCAGATTATCAGGTGACCAGAATAAACTTTCCGCACGCTTTGATGATGTGAAAGAGATCGTCTATGAGGCAGTAATCTGGGCAAAAGCCGATGAATCGGAATATGTAGATATGAAGCATGTTAAAAAAGCGATAAAAGAGCGCAAATATCGTTTTAATAAACTTGAAGAAAAAATTCAGGAAGAAATATTACGCAAGAAAATTATTATCGATACCGAGGGAACCGCTATGGGGCAGATAAATGGTCTCTTCGTTATGCAAATGGCCGGCTATTCATTTGGGCTGCCGGCACGCATTACTGCCATTACCCATATCGGTCGCAGGGGTGTTATCAATATTGAAAAGGAAACGGAAATGAGCGGTAATATTCATTCGAAGGGGGTCTTTACGCTGGCGGGATACCTCGGCGGAAAACTCGCTCAGGAAAAACCTTTGGGATTTACAGCTCAGGTTACATTTGAACAGCTTTATGAAGGCGTGGAGGGGGATAGTGCATCCAGTGCCGAACTTTATGCAATTATATCAAGTCTGGCAGGTATTGAAATGAAGCAAAGCATTGCAGTTACCGGATCTGTGGATCAACGGGGCGAAATTCAGCCAATCGGTGGCGTTAACGAAAAAATTGAAGGATTCTTCGATATTTGCGATGCAATCGGTTTGACTGGCGAACAGGGGGTAATCATCCCCTCACGTAATATTGACAATCTGATGTTAAAAGATGAAGTTTTGGATGCGGTAAAGAAAGATCAGTTTCATATCTATGCCATAAAAAATATTGAGGAAGGAATAGAATTATTAAGTGGACTGCCTGTGGGCGAAATGGGAGAAGATGGAAGTTATACTAAAGGCAGTGTTTTTTATTATATAAATAAAAAACTGCAAGGATATCATAAGGCATTACAAGATGGATCTGGAAAGCCATTTTAAGTTGGGTTGGTGTATTTGACAGCACCGATGGTGAGAAATTTTCAAAACTATTTTCGAAAGAGGTGAACGAGAGATGAAAGTTAAATTTTTAGGAGCAGCTATATCAGTCACAGGATCCTGCCATCTGATTACCACAGATAAGTATAAATTCCTCCTGGATTGCGGTCTGTTTCAGGGGAGCGAAGCCTTAGAGGAATTAAACTACCAGGATTTAGGCTTTAAACCCTCTGAAATTGACTTTATGATTTTAAGCCATGCCCATGTTGATCACTGTGGGCGAATACCATTACTTGTTAAACAGGGATTTAGAGGCCCAATCTACTGTACCGGTGCAACCGCGGAAATTGCCGATATTATGCTCCAGGACAGCGGTAATATCCATGAAATGGAAGCAGCCTGGAGCAATAAAAGGTCCCGAAGATCCGGCCTGGCTCAGGTAACCCCGCTTTATACTCAGGCAGATGCGGCAGCCTGCGCAGGATATTTCAACCCCGTCAGCTATGGCCGGTTATTCGAGATCAATTCCGATATTACCCTAAAACTTAACGAAGCCGGCCATATATTAGGAGCCGCAATCGTCGAACTTTGGATCACAGAAGGTGAAAAGGTAACGAAGCTTGTCTATTCAGGGGATATCGGGGTTAAAAATCAGCGGATGCTTAATGACCCAACAGTGATAGAACAAGCGGATTATCTGATTATGGAGACAACCTACGGAGATCGGACTCATGAAACACATGCAGAAAGCGCAAAACGTTTTATTGATATTATTTTAAAAACAGCCAGTCGCGAAGGTACGGTTGTGGTACCGTCCTTTGCGCTGGGCAGAACCCAGGATTTGATTCATGAGTTGGAACTGTTTTATGAAAATCATGAGAAATACAAGCATAAACTGGATAAAATCATGGTTTACATCGACAGCCCCCTGGGAATAAATGCAACGGAGATTTTCCGGAGAAATACAGAATATTTTAATGAAGAAACTCGGGCACGCATCTTAAAAGGCGATGATCTGCTCAATTTTAAAAATTTGAAATTCACGAAAAGCACTGAAGAATCTAAGCTTCTGAATTATAACAAAGGCCCGAAAATCATCATTGCCTCAAGTGGGATGGCTGATGCGGGAAGAGTCCAGCATCATCTGAAGCACTATCTCTGGAAACCAAAATCCAGCATCATTTTTGCTGGATACCAGGCCGAAGGAACACTTGGAAGAGCAATTATCAGTGGGGCTAAATACGTGAGAATACTACGTGAAAGAATACTCGTGAATGCAGAGATCTATTTTTTAGAGGGTTTCTCAGCACATGCCGATAAAAACTATCTTTTGGAATGGCTTTCGGGATTCAAGGAGTCACCCCGGAAAATTTTCCTTGTACATGGGGAAGAAGAATCAAAGAAGACCTTTGCGAGCACGGTGAAAAACATCCTTGGCTACGACTGTACCGTTGTGGCAGAGGTATCGGAATACAGCCTGGATTACGAAGAAAAAGTCAGTATTGATGATATCAAAAACCGTGTTGATGCAAAAGAACAGTTAATAAAAATAAAGCACAATCTGGAAAATATACATGATGAATTGGACACCCTGTTATCCGATAAAAATCTGATGGTTAATGAAACATTTCCACAGGAAAAGATCACGGATATTTCAAACCTCACCGAAGATCTTGAGAAGACATATTTAAAACTCAATGCTTTAATAACCGAGAAAGATGTTCAAGAAAAAGAATCCAAGTGAGACAGTGGGGGTTCATTACCCTTAATGGTTAACCTCCTACCCAATGTGGCCTGAATCGCCTGACTTTCTATTAGTATTTTCAGGATAAATATGATATTATCAACTGGATTGTTGATATGACAAAGTTATATGAGAAAGATGATATACAGGAAATTGGCCGCAAATATCCAAACTGCGGTTTCGGTACTACTGATAAACCCAGCTAAGAATGTCAGATTAGTGATGAGATATTACTCTGACTTTTCTAATCAGACTTATAATATTACATAATTGGAGGAAATAAGTTATGCATATTCATCATCTGGCTATAATGGTCAATAATCTGGAAGAGTCCATAGAATTTTATGAGGCCATTACAAAATTGTCGATATCCCGACGTTTTAAAGCCGGTCCGGGAGAAATTGCCTTTATGTCAAACGGCAAGGGAGAAACTGAGATTGAACTTATCTGTATGCCGCAAGGGCAGAAATTCGAAGGCAGAGGGATGATTGTCTGTTTTGAAACGGATAATCTGGAAGCTTCCCATGAACTTTCAAGGGCCAAAGATCTTAAACCATCGGATATCCAGAATCCCGATATAGAAAATCGCTATTTTTATGTGTCGGATCCAAATGGTGTAACGGTGCAACTGAAGCAAATACTTTGATAAATTATAAAAAAGTCAGAGGTTTAATTGAATTAATACGCCCGGAGCTGCCATTTGCTGCGGGCGTATGCGTGATTATCGGAGAAATAATTGCGTTTGGTGGTTTTCCTTCCTTCCAAAATTTATTTCTGGGATTTATGTGGGGGTTTTTCTTATCCAGTCCGGCAATGATCATAAATGACTATTTTGACATTGAAGTTGACAAAATAAATTCACCAAACCGGCCCTTACCGTCAGGATTGATTCAGCCTGCAGCTGCTATTGCTTTAGCGGTTGTTACAACATTGATAGGAATGGCAGTTTCGGCATTTATTGGCATGACCGCTGTTTTATTATACATTATATTTTGGCTGGTCGGTTTCCTGTATAATTGGAAGCTGAAAGAAATGGGTTTATTAGGCAACTTGTTAGTCAGTTCTTCGGTTGCCATTACTTTTATCCTGGGCAGTATAGCGGTTGGAGAACCATGGAATAAAACAGTTTGGATTCTTAGTTTGATGGTATTTCTTTTTGACCTTGGTGAGGAAATTGCAGCCGATGCAATGGACATTGAGGGTGACAAAAAACGGGATATCAAGTCCATTGCCATACTTATCGGAAAAAAGAATGCTCTGCGCATTTCGGCCTTGCTCTTTGTCCTGATGATAATCGTCAGTTTGCTACCGGTGTTTTTGAATTTACTGGGAATCAGTTACTTTATTATAATTTCCATTACAGACATTTTGATATGTTTCTTTGTCATCAGACTATTGAAAAGTCGAACCATAGAAGCTGGTCGATCAAATATCCGTGGCATGTACCTTTGCGGTCTGCTGGGGATGATTGCAATTATTATTGGTAATATTTTTATTTAGCGAATAAGAAAAGTTGAGGAATCTACCAGATAAACAATGCACTTTGAACTGCTCTTGGTTTTTGGAATAGCGTATGAATTACAATCAAATCTAATCGGAGGCGTTTATAAATGGACAAAAATGGGACCATGATTCAATATTTTGAATGGAATTTACCGGATGACGGGAAGCATTGGCAACGATTAAAAGATGATGCCCGGCATTTAAAAGAAATAGGAATTAGTTTAGTTTGGATGCCTCCGGCAACAAAAGGAACGGGCACCAATGATGTCGGTTATGGTGTCTATGATTTATATGATTTAGGGGAGTTTGATCAAAAGGGTACAGTTCGGACAAAATATGGTACAAAAGAAGAATATTTAGCAGCGATCAAAGCTTTGCATGATAATGAAATTTTTGCAATTGCAGATATTGTACTAAACCATAAAGCGGGAGCAGATGAATCCGAACGTTTTCCTGCCTATGAAGTCGATCCGACTAATCGTCAGAATAAAGTTTCCGAAGCATATGATATTGAAGGCTGGACAAAATTTACATTCCCCGGGAGAAAAGGGAAGTACTCGGAATTTCAATGGAATTGGACGCATTTTACAGGAACTGATTTTAATCAGGGAAATGGAAAAAAAGCCATCTATATGATTAAGGGAATTAATAAAGGTTGGGCAGATGATGATGAGGTAGATACTGAAAATGGCAACTATGATTATTTAATGTATGCCGACGTTGATTTTGATAACCCTGATGTAAAAGAAGAGATAAAGCGCTGGAGTGAATGGTATATAAACGAAACCGGTGTCGATGGTTTTCGGTTAGATGCTGTAAAACATATTGATGGTGAATTTATTGATGAGTTTATTAAAAATATACATGAAAAACAGGGTAATGATTTTTATACGGTAGGGGAATATTGGAAGAAAAATCATGAAACATTAGAAAATTATATAGAAGATACAGATTGGAATGTGGATTTATTCGATGTTCCTTTGCATATGAATTTTGCAAAGGCAAGTAAATCCGGAAATAGTTTCGACATGAGTACACTATTCCATAATACATTGATGGAGAAAAATGCAACAATCGCGGTAACATTTGTAGACAATCATGATTCTCAACCATCACAAGCCCTGGAATCATGGGTAGATGACTGGTTCAAACCCTTAGCCTATGGAATGATTTTATTACGGGAAAGTGGCTTGCCATGTATTTTTTATGGGGACTATTATGGTATTGCCGGAGAAAATCCGATTCCAGGGAAACAGGAACTAATCGATAAATTGTTGTCTTTACGTGTTAACCATGCCTATGGGAAACAAAACGATTATTTTGACCATCCGAATTGCATTGGCTGGACCCGTGAAGGTGACGAAAAACATCCTGCCGGATTGGCAGTTTTATTAACAAACAGCGATGAAGGTTTTAAAGATATGTATATTGGAAAGCAGCATGCTGGAAAAGAATATGTGGATTACCTGGGAAATCGTGAAGAAACGATAACAATTAACGATGAAGGAGTTGGCTCTTTCTTATGTGCTCCAGGTTCTATTTCTGTCTGGGCTGAACACGTGACTGTGCCAGAATAAACTTAATTTGCAATTTAGAAAATTCAGGTGAATATGGGCAGGCAATTCTAGATCATTTCAAAAATATTCTGAAAAAAAACGTCTAAATGCTGATATTTAGCCGTTTTTTTATTTGCTTAAGAAAAAAAATATAAAAAGTCCTTGACTTAGAGTTAACTCCAGATGTTAAGGTATATATAACATATGAATTATAAAATGAAGGAGATCAACGATTATGAGTAAAAAAGTATTAGTATTGTCAGGAAGTCCAAGAAAAGCCGGCAATTCAGAAATGTTATGCGATCAGCTGATAAAAGGTGCGTTAGAATCCGATCATCAGGTGGAAAAAATATTTTTAAGAGACAAAGAAATCAATTATTGTATTGCCTGTGAGGCTTGTCAAAGAAATCCAGGAAAGTGTTCAATCGATGATGATATGACTGAAATTCTTGAAAAGATGATTGGTGCAGATGTGATTGTCATGGCTACACCAGTTTATTTTTATACCTTAGATGCCCAGATGAAAACATTGATCGATCGATGTGTTGCAAGATATACAGAAATTAAGAATAAAGAATTTTATTTTATTATGACCGCCGCTGTGGAGAGAAAACAGATGCTGGAACGTACATTGGAATGTTTCAGAGGTTTTACCGTTTGTCTGCCTGGGGCAGCGGAAAAAGGCGTTGTATATGGAACCGGAGCCTGGAAAAAAGGCGATATTGAAGCAAGTCCGGCGATGAAACAAGCCTATGAATTCGGAAAAAACATTTAGACGAGTTGACGAACACAATAAGTTAAAATAAAAGGAGAAAAATAGAAATGGAACAGAAAAAATTAGGATTTGGATTTATGCGTTTGCCTGTAACCGATCAGGAAGATTCCACCAGCATTGATATGGAAATGTTAAACAAAATGGTGGATACCTTTCTGGAAAGAGGCTTTACCTATTTTGATACCGCCTATATGTATCACAATTTTAAAAGTGAAATCGCTCTGAGAGAAGCATTGGTAAGACGTCACCCAAGAGATTCCTTTACGGTTGCTACTAAAATGCCAACCATGTTTTTGAAAATAAAAGAAGACCAGGAACGAATTTTCAATGAACAGCTGGAAAAATGCGGCGTTGATTATTTTGACTATTATCTGCTTCACAATCTTAACGTCTCCCATTATGAAGTAGCAAAAAATATGGACAGCTTTGCATTTATCAAGAAGAAAAAAGAGAAAGGCAAAATTAAAAAAATCGGCTTTTCCTATCATGATAATGCGGATTTGCTTGATGAAATTCTAACCGCACATCCGGAAGTGGATTTTGTACAGCTTCAGATTAACTATATGGATTGGGATAACGAAAGTATCCAGTCTGGAAAATGTTATGAAGTTGCCACAAAGCACAAAAAACCGGTGATTGTTATGGAGCCCATTAAAGGCGGTACCCTTGCCGATGTTCCGGCTAAAGCAGAGGAAGTCTTAAAAGCCTATCATCCGGAAATGTCTATCTCTTCATGGGCAATAAGATTTGCTGCAAGTCATGAGAATGTGATGATAGTATTAAGTGGTATGTCAAATAGGGATCAGTTACTCGACAACACTGGATATATGCAGGATTTCAAACCATTCATTAAAGAAGAATATGATAAAATTAACGAAGTAGTATCGATCATTAATGAGTCAATCGCAATTCCATGTACCGCCTGTCAGTATTGCGTGGATGACTGTCCGCAAAATATACCGATTCCAAAATATTTTGCATTATATAACGCGGAGAAACAGTGTATTAAGCAAATGTTTTCAACACAAGGCGTCTATTATGGGAATTATACCAAAACACATGGAAAAGCATCAGATTGTATCGAGTGCAAAAAGTGCGAAGAAAGCTGTCCCCAGCATATTGAAATTACAAAATGGTTAAAGGAAGTAGCAAGTACGTTTGAAGCAGATGTACCAAATTAATGATACTGATAAGTTTGGAGGAAAGTAAAGATGACAATTACAGAAGTAAGTAAAAAGTATGATATGTCTCAGGATACCCTGCGTTATTATGAGCGAATCGGATTGATCCCACCAGTCAATCGCACGAAAAGTGGGATTCGGGACTATACTGAAGAATCATGTGCCTGGATTGAGCTGGCAAAATGCATGCGTTCTGCCGGAATACCCATTGAGCCCCTGATTGAATACTGCGTATTGACCCAGCAGGGCGACACAACCATCGCAGCCAGAAAAGATCTGCTAACCGAAGAGCGTAAAAAGCTTTTGAAAAAAATGGACGATACAAAAAAGACGTTAGATCGACTGAATTACAAAATCGACCGTTATGAAAAAGCTGAAATTACAGGTGTTTTATCCTGGGATGAATAGATCGATTCTTATTGCACTGTAAAAGCATTTAAAAATCTCTGTACATAAGTATGGAGATTTTTTTTGTTAAAGAATTACTAAGTCCTTGACTTGGAGTTCACTCTAAGTGTTAGAATGTTAAAAAAGGAGGTACTATCATGAGTAAACGAAAAAAAGATGTTGTTGTTTTGACAGGTGCTGGATCCATTGGTCTGGCTATTGCCAGAAGAGTCGGAGCGGGAAAGCATATTGTCGTGGCCGACTTGCATTTGAAAAATGCGGAAGTAGCTGTAAAGACATTATATAATGCAGGATTTGAAAGTAGTATGGCTTCTTTGGATATTTCTTCCAGAGAATCCATTCTAAGTCTGATCAAGACGGCACTGGAATTTGGAAAGATTACTGGATTTATAAATGCCGCCGGAGTATCGCCTTCACAGGCTCCGATTGAAGCGATTTTAAAAGCGGATCTGTATGGTACAGCTGTTCTACTGGAGGAACTCGGTAAGGTCATTGAAGAAGGCGGTTCTGGTGTGATTATTTCTTCACAGTCGGGATATCGTCTGGGGGTACTTCCTCAGGAGCAGAGCGATTTGCTCGCAACAACGCCGACAGAAGAACTGCTAAACCTTCCATTCCTTCAGGCCAGTGAAGTAAAAGGCACACTTCATGCTTATCAGCTATCAAAGCGGTGTAATGGTCTGCGCGTCATGTCTGAAGCTGTTAAATGGGGCAAAAAAGGAGCACGCATCAACTCAATCAGTCCCGGAATCATCATCACGCCATTGGCAAATGATGAATTGACTGGACATCGGGGAGAAGGTTATCGAAGAATGCTAAGCCTTTGCCCGGTTGGCAGAGCCGGTACTCCAGATGAAGTGGCTACAGTAGCAGACCTTTTAAACGGAAGCCATCAACAACATCATGAAGCAGAACATAGCCATCAATACTTAAATAAATTAATAAATACAAAATTTTTATATTTATTGATTTATTTGGGTATTAATATAATAACATACAAAACCATTTCTCATTGAGTTTGGAAAAATCGGCCATACTACTGAACGAAAAGTCTTTAGATTCAAATAAAAGGAGAAAACTTACGTGAACAATAACACATTTAAAGCAATGAAATTAAACGATCATTTTGATGAAGGTTATCGGAGCCCGAATTTCAGATCTCTCATTTCACCGAGTCGGAATTTTGGAAAGTATGAAGAGTTGAGATACAATTATTTGAAGGAGTACAAGAAAACCCTGTTCAGGGAACTGCTTTTTCAGGATAAATTGAACGATCATTTGGCAGCGGTGGAACAATCAGCTAGGAATCGAGTGGATCAGATTATATGTTGTCTGCTGGCGAAAAATCCGGCTCCAGAGAAGAAATCAAAACCCCTGGAATGGGTGGAACATATGAATAAAATAAAGGCACAAGCGAACAAGATTGTCATTCAGGAACTCATTTACAATTAGACAGGTTCCAAACCGGACAGAATATATTAACAGATGCCCCAAATAACGTGTATATTATATGAATATCGTATGTAAATAATGGATAAGGCATATGATGAACGATTCAATAAAAAATTAAAAGCACAGGATTCTATATAGAATCCTGTGCTTTGTTAACGTTTTGAAAGAATATTAGGCATTACTTGTCATGCTTGAGGCAAAAAGTGCGATGCCGCCTACGATCAAATAAATACCTGCAATGACTGGAAAGATTAATAAAAAGACATAGGGGTTGAAAAGAAAAAAGAATCCCAGAATAATATTAATGACTCCGGAAGCCGTGAGCCACATAGTATCGCTGCCGCCTGCTCTTTTGATTGCTGCTGATGCCGAAACTTGATTAATCCCGGTGAATAGGACCATAAATGCCAGTATAAATGCAAAAGTCGTTGCATCTACCAAAGCCGGAGAAAAAATCAACATGAAACCAAGAATAATGGCTATAATCCCTGTTGTAAGACTCCAACCATTTTTCACCTCACTTACGGCATATTCGTAAACAAGATATACGCCATAAATCATGAGACCAAAAACGAATAACCAGACCATCATGGATACGAAAAACTGTGGGGCCATGAAGACGCCAATACCAAGGAGAACCATTAGGATGGAGACGACAATCCCCACGGTTTTACTGCCCTTGGCCACGTTACTTACATCACTGTTCATTTTTCACTTCCTCCTTTAAATTTTGTTAGTTGTTAACAACTACACTATATTTATACCCAGTTCTCTCAGCTTAAACACACAAAAAAAGAAAGCTAAATAATATATTTTTTATGCCCTGATTAAAGGTACAGTTAGACACTTAAGCATTGATCAAAGAGAAATTGACGATTGCCTGAATGATATAACCTAATCGGCAATACCCTTATTTCCGAAAATCTATAGGTCCATTTCTTAAAACGAATATTGACAAAAAATTAAATATGATGTATAGTATTACTAAGCAGGAACACTATGAAATAAACATGATAGAACTGTGACGGCAATTTATTAATAAGTCCAGGATTTTTAGATAATGATCATTGGGAGATGTGCTGATCATTGCGATGAAATTTTATAAAAAAAATAAATAAGGATTGATACCATTATGGATATCGTTGAACGACTGACACAATTTGACTTGACCCGACACGAGGCTTCCATCTATTTAACCCTCATTTCGGAAGGGGATTTGAATGGATATGAGGTTGCAAAAGCAACTGGCATTGCAAGATCGAATGCATACACTTCCCTTGCTTCTCTGGTAGAAAAGGGAGGGGCATTTGTAATAGAAGAATCGACCATTCGATATACACCGGTTCCTATTGAGGAATTCTGTGAAAATAAAATCAGAAAACTTCAGGAATCAAAGAAAGACCTGATCAAGAGCATCCCCAAGAAAAGAGATGTGGTTGAAGGATACATCACCATAAAAGGCGAGAAAAATATTTTGAATAAACTGAAAAATATGATTTTAGAAGCTCAAGAGAGGGTATATCTTTCGGTATCAGGTCAAATACTTGAAACCGTTCTTTCGGATATTAAGAATGCAATCGGCAAAGGAACTAAAATGGTGATTATCACTAATGGGCCATTTTGTTTAGAAGGGGCTACCGTATATATTACGGAACAACCACTTCAACAGATCCGACTTATTGCTGATTCAACTAATGTTCTCATTGGCGATATGAATAATGGTGAATACTCGACCTGTCTTTATTCCAAAAAGAAGAATCTCATTGACCTGTTTAAAGACTCGATGAAAAATGAAATAAAATTGATTGAAATCATGAAAGGAAACAAAAAAAATGAAAAAGACTTTTGTAAGCTATGAAAAATTAAAGGAAATCGTAAAAGAGTACCCAACGCCTTTTCATCTCTATGATGAAAAGGGAATCAGAGAAAATGTCCGTCATCTCCAGGAGGCATTTTCATGGAATAAGGGTTACAAAGAATACTTTGCAGTAAAGGCCACACCCACGCCGGCAATCCTGCAAATTCTAAAAGAAGAAGGCTGCGGCGTCGATTGCTCATCTTATACTGAACTGATGATGTCTGACAAGGTAGGGTTTCAAAATGACGATATTATGTTTACTTCCAATGTCACCCCAAAAGAGGACTTTGTCCTGGCCCGGAACTTGAATGCAACCATCACACTTGATGATATTACCCATATTGATTTTCTGGAAGAAGCAGCAGGGATCCCCGAAACAATCAGCTGCCGATTTAATCCAGGCGGGGATTTTGTGATCGATAATGCCATCATGGATACCCCACAGGATGCAAAATATGGTTTTACCCGGGAGCAAATGACAGAAGGTTTCAAAATACTCATGAGTAAAGGGGTAAAGCATTTTGGCATCCACGCATTTTTGGCAAGTAATACCATTGCCAATGAATATTATCCGGCTCTGGCTAGAATACTCTTTGAAACCGCAGTTGAATTACAGCAGGAAACAGGTGCGCACATTGCGTTTATTAACCTTTCCGGAGGGGTGGGCATACCCTATCTTCCTGATCAGGAGGCAACGGATATTTATGAAGTCGGACAAGGCGTTAAAAAAGCATTTGATGAGATTTTAACACCTGCCGGAATGGGCGATGTTTCCATTTTCACTGAACTCGGAAGATTTGTTCTGGGACCATTCGGTCACCTGGTATCAACTGTGCTTCACGAAAAACATACCCATAAAGAATACATCGGTTTGGACGCCTGTGCGGCAAATCTGATGCGTCCGGCTATTTATGGGGCGTATCACCATATTACCGTTATGGGTAAGGAGAATAAACCCTATGACCATAAGTACGATGTCACAGGGGGATTGTGTGAGAACAACGATAAGTTTGCAGTTGACAGGATGCTGCCGAAAATTGATATCGGAGATTTGATCGTGATGCATGATACCGGCGCCCACGGTTTTTCGATGGGCTATAACTACAACGGAAAGCTGCGTTCATCTGAAATTCTCCTGAAAGAAGATGGGACAACAGAACTGATTCGACGTGCAGAAACTCCAGATGACTATTTTGCTACCTTGGATTTTTCAAAATGGTCTAAAAAATAATTAGAGTTAAATTTATCGCAAATTATTTATTATTTAGTGGATTGCGAAATTCATAAAAAACAAACAGCAAAGCACAGCATACTTTTGGAAGCACCTATTATTATTTTTATTTACTGAAAGGAAAAAATAAAATGGCATTAATTAACGAGAATTATCTAAAATTACAAGGAAGTTACCTTTTTTCTGAAATAGCGAAGAGGGTGGATGCGTACAAGGCTCAAAACCCGGAGGCAGATATCATTAAACTTGGCATCGGAGATGTGACCAAGCCATTACCGGAAGCTGTTATCACCAGCATGCACAAAGCAGTTGACGAAATGGCTGATGAGAAGACGTTTAGAGGATATGGTCCTGAACCGGGATACGACTTCCTCATTGAAAAAATCATTGAGTTTGATTACAAAGCCCTGGGAGTCAACCTGGACATTGACGAGGTTTTTGTAAGTGACGGCGCCAAAAGTGATACCGCAAATATCCAGGAAATCTTTGGTCTTGACAATAAAATTGCTGTTACTGATCCGGTTTACCCTGTTTATATTGACAGCAACGTTATGGCCGGGAGAAGCGGCAGTTTAGGCGACGATGGCAAATGGACAAACATGACCTACATGCCGTGTACAGCTGAAAATGGCTTTATACCCCAGCTGCCAAGTGAGAAAGCTGATCTCATCTATCTGTGTTTCCCCAACAACCCCACAGGGACAACCATTTCCAAAACAGAACTGAAGAAGTGGGTGGATTATGCAAAAGACAATCAGGCAATTATTTTGTATGATGCTGCCTATGAAGCCTATATCCAGGAAGATGATGTGGCCCACAGCATTTATGAAATTGAAGGCGCCAAAGAGGTAGCCATCGAGTTTCGAAGTTTTTCAAAAAATGCCGGATTTACTGGAACCCGATGTTCTTATACCGTTGTTCCCAAGGAAGTTCTAGGCTACACCGCTGCCGGCGAGGCAACTGAAATTAACAAATTATGGAGCAGAAGACAGGCCACCAAATTCAATGGTGTTCCATATATTATACAAAGAGGGGCTGAAGCTGTTTATACCAAAGAAGGACAAAAGCAGGTCAAAGCCCTCATCGACTACTATATGTATAACGCCAAGCTTATACGAGAAGGTATCAAGAGTACCGGTATTGAAGTTTTCGGAGGCGTAAACGCTCCATATATATGGCTCAAGACACCAAAGGGAATGGATTCCTGGTCGTTTTTTGATAAAGTGCTTCATGATGTCAATATTGTGGGTACACCTGGTGCTGGTTTTGGCCCCAGTGGTGAAGGATACTTCAGACTGACTGCTTTTGCAAGCAGAGAGAGTACAGAAGAAGCCATTGAACGATTCAAAACAAAATTTAAGCTGTAACAGCTGGGCACCAGGAAAATATTTTGTGGAACGTCAGCACTTCACAGTATTATTGAAACCTTAAATCTGAATAAATCATGTCAAACAGCATGGGCTCACCTAGCCCATGCTGTTTTTATTCGAAATTTTTAGAATACGATACCTTAATATTATCTTAATATACAAAATTAATACAAACGTTTACATGTTATCTATTTACTTTTTGAAAAAAGGTGTTATACTTAAGATAAATCAAAGATCAACTTAATCCTTTCTGGATTGAATGATTTCGATCATTGAAAAGCAAACACTCCCATAACTCAACCAAAAGATTAATGAAGTTAGCCAAGGTTGAAAGTAAAGTTTTAGCCAACAGTAAAGTGATTCGATTTTAATGGTAAAGGAAATGATTTGAATGTAAAAACAGATTGCTTCGAAATCAAGAGATGGAGGAACCCTCACAAGAGCGTTTAATGATAATGTTTAAAGATCATTTTTGGACAACGAAAATCTCCAGCGGTTTGTAAAAACCATATTGGATTTGAAATTGGAAACGGGAAATAGTCCGAGATCAAGAATGACAGTTAGAATATGTTAAACAGTTTTACGTGAGTTAAAAGAATCCTGATTTTGAAAACAGAATGATCCTAACAGAGTGAATGGTGTTTGCACTGGAAAGTAAAAAAGAAGGTTTTTGGTAAAATCAACAGAAGGAGTCCAAACGGATGACAACAGAGATTTTGAGCTAGGCCGGTTCTGCAGGTGAAAATGTGGAATCGGCTCTAGCTTTTTTTTGAGCCTGAAAATTTGATTTCGTTGAGCTATTCTGAACGAAATCAAATTTTTTCAAAAGCTGCTTGACCATGCTTTAATGAATCAAGCATGGTCACCGTAATCCATTTCATACATTTTAACAACAGCCTTATCGAGGACAAAAGACGGCATCAGGAGCAGCAGTTTTGAACTGGCCTTGTTTTTTGAAATAATATATCTGGCCTTCGGATTTTTTTTGTCCAATATTCCTGCAATCTTCAAAGCGGCAAGCTCCCTGTCCATTCCGGAGTTTCCGCCATCTATGAATTTGTCCCGAAAAAGGTAAAGGCTTTTCAAATATTTTTTATCTACAAATGAAATGTCCTGGTTCTTGGCCTTGTTCCAGATCGGTGTTGCAATGGCAGCGGATTCCAGCAGAATGGTTTTAATCCCGAAGGGATTCATCTCCCGTCTCAGGGAGTCGCAAAATCCTTCAAGAGCAAATTTTGTTGAAACATAAGGGGATAGAAATGGCAATGCAACCCTGCCGGCCATTGAACCGTGTATCATGATTTTTCCTTTATCTCGTATCAGTTCAGGGATCAGGGCCTGGATGATCTCAATCACACCGAAAAAATTGATTTCAAAACATTCTCTGTAAATACTCATGGGAAGATTTTCAATAGACCCCCCTAAGGCAACACCTGCATTTGCGATAACCGCCTCAAGTTTCCCCTCGCTTTGGCAAAGGTCTTTTACATAGTGGCAGAAATCAACCACTTCTTCCGGTTTCCGAAAATCCATTTTCCGGGAATAGACGTTGGGTTCATTTTCAAAGGGGTTTTGATCCAGATAGGATAGAATAACCTTATATCCCATTTGAAGCAGGACAAGGACAAGACTTTTGCCCACGCCAGAATCACAGCCCGTAATAACGATCAGTCCCCTGGATTTTTTATCCAGAGCAATTTCAATTTTCTTCATAATTTAACACCTCATAGTATTGATTTTTCATTGCATACCATCCTCATTAATTCTATAAACTGTTGTTCTCTTTATTCATGTTTATACCCACAATTAATCATTAACAACCATAAGATACCCATAACATAATAATAAGTTTATTACGTTATGGGTATAAATATTGATATCAGGGATTTTGCAATATGGAATGATTGTTCAGCAACACTCTAATAATACAAATAGGTCAGGCGGAACTTTTTCACATATATAAAAGCAAGGACTAAGGTTGATATTTCGGCGATTGGGACAGCCATCCATAGGCCGTTCATACCAAAGATCAGAGAAAAGCCCAGGATGTTAACCACCGTAAACAAGAAGGTTCTGGCAAAGGATATCTGAGCGGAAGCTTTTCCATTTGAAAGTGCGGTGAAAAGGGAAGAAGTGAAAATATTGATCCCTGCAAATAAGTAACTGATTGAAAACAGCAAATAACCATGATAAGTAATAATGTAAGACTCTGAACCTTTAGGTAAAAATATAGAAACAACCGGTCCTGCCATCAAAAAAGCCAATACAATCATCAGGATAGAAAAAGCAACGATGGTCTGCATACATATTTTAAAAATGCTTTGAAGCTGTTTTACATTTTTACTGCCATGGTTGTAGCTGATGATCGGAGCCACACCATTTGAAAAGCCGAGAAAAATTGAGGTGAATATAAACTGAGTGTATAAAACAACCGTTACGGCAGCAACTCCGCTTTCTCCGGCAAAATGCATCATGGTTAAATTCATCAGCCACGCGATCACGCTGCCGGCAAGATTGCTGACCATTTCAGAAGAACCGTTAATACAACTTTTAAAGATTGCATTAAGATCAACAGTATGTTTTACAAAATACAAATTGGTTCTGGGTTTTGCAAAATAAAATAAAGCGAAGATAGGGGTAATTAAATAGCCAGTAGCCGTTGCCCATGCAGCACCAGAAATTCCCATATTCAACACGACGATAAAGACATAATCCAAAAAACCATTGAGCAGTCCTGAAATCAGTATCAAACATAGTCCGATTTTGGGCTTTCCGGCGGTAACAAACAAAGTGC